>JAFDGW010000022.1 GCA_019309115.1 Deltaproteobacteria bacterium | reverse complement strand
TGAGAGCTAACCCTTGCATAAATCACAGCCCTTTTTGCCTTCTGCCTCTCTCCAAGAATCCTTCTAACTTCAGATAAGGGAATACGTCTTCTTCCTGCTGGTGTGCGAACAACTCTGATTAAACCTTTCTTGTCCCATCTCTGTATGGTTCTCGTAGAAACACCTAACAGCTTTCCTGCTTCCTTTGGTGTAAGATATCTCTCTTCCATCAAGTATGGTTTATGACTTAACTATATTTATGTCAAGTGTCTATGTTTAGATACATATTACAAAACCCAGAAATACGGCAACAAGTACGGCAGCATTTTCAATTATACTGGAATACCTGGTCAATTTGGCAAGTTTTCTTTTAAGTTTTCCATCCCACACTATGGCAAACCTCCAGGGTTGATTATTGAGTCCTGAAGGTGCCCAGGTTCCGGCTGTGATTATCCGAAGCAGGGTTTCTCTATCCACTGCCTCTTCCGTAAAAGACCGTATGCTCCTTCTGTTAAGTATGGCTTCAAAAACCGGTGTATGCACACTATGCATAACCACAACTGCCTCCTTTAGACTTTCGATTGAAGCAGGATCTGACGAACTGGTAAAGTAACTTCTAGTGCCAAATCTTTCACT
This sequence comes from Deltaproteobacteria bacterium, assembly GCA_019309115.1. Taxonomy (GTDB): domain Bacteria; phylum Desulfobacterota; class Syntrophobacteria; order Syntrophobacterales; family Thermodesulforhabdaceae; genus JAFDGW01. The sequence continues at coordinate 41,127 of JAFDGW010000022.1, read as the reverse complement.
TATCAAGCGCCGGAACGTTAAACGCCGAAATTGACGACAATTTCTAACAGAACCATAACGGCCGTCTTGCTTTTTTCGTGTCTCTGTGCCAGTTTGAAAAAGCAGTTTGATTTTCTGTCTTTTGAGAATTTACATTGTCGGTGGCAAGGGTGAGATGAAGGATTCAAGTTTTGAAAAGGAAAGTTATGCCGAAACCCTGCGAGAAATTTACGACCTGCAGAAATTCGGCATAAAATTCGGCCTGAACAAAACAGAAAATCTTCTCGCAAGGCTAGGGAATCCCCATAAACAGCTGAACTGTGTTCACGTTGGTGGCACGAACGGAAAGGGCTCTGTTGCCGCCATGCTGGCAGCTGTGCTGGAAAAACATGGATTCCACGTCGGCACCTATACGTCGCCTCATCTTGTCCGTTTTACCGAAAGGTTTTGCATAAACGGTAGGGAGATTTTACCGCAGCGTGTTGTGGAATTGTATCGCAGGGTGAAGGGGGCAATGGTTGAGGGTGATGTCCCAACATTTTTTGAGGTCACCACGGCCATGGCTTTTGACTATTTTGCTCAAGAAAAGGTGGACTGGGCGATAATAGAAGTCGGTATGGGTGGTAGGCTGGATGCAACCAACGTCATTGTTCCGGCAGTTAGCATTATTACCAACGTATCTATGGACCATCAGGAATTTTTGGGCACAACCATAACAGCCATAGCCAGGGAAAAGGCAGGGATTATAAAAAGCGGTGTTCCCGTAGTGTCTGCAGTTAAACAACCGGCAGCGCAAGCAGTTATAAAAACTACATGTTTCAGGAAAAAGGCGGAACTTTTTCTTTACGGATCAGATTTTCGGATTCGAAAAGAAAATGAAAGCACCTTTCATTATGCTGGTATCGACAGGATTTTTCGGGATCTCGGCCTGTCTCTAGCGGGGGAACACCAAAAGGTGAATGCGGCGGTTGCTCTGGCTTCTATGGAGGTGCTGGAGCGGTATGGAATGCTAAAAATTGAAGAAAGTAAGGTCAGGGAGGGGCTGGTTGATGTGAAATGGCCTGCCCGAGCGGAGGTGCTGGATACTAATCCAACTATTTTGCTTGATGGCGCTCACAATCCGGCAGGGGCGGAGTCGTTAAAACACCTCCTGAAAAAAAACTTCAAATATAAAAGATTGCATTTTGTGCTTGGAATCATGGCCGATAAGGACATCAAGGGCATTTTAAGGAGGCTCCTTCCTGAAGCGGATACGGTGGTTTTTACCAAGCCAAGGTATGTTCGTGCTGCAGATCCCGATTACCTCAAGAAAATTGCCCGTCCTTATGTATCTCGTTTCTATGTAATTCCTGATGTTGCCGAGGCAATAAAGCAGGCTAAGCGAGAAGCCGATCCGGAGGATTTAATATGTATAACCGGATCACTTTATTTTGCAGGCGAAGTAAAGGAGCTTTTTGGGGAAAAACCCGATTTGTAGGGCTTCTGCTCGTCGCAATTTTTGTAGCCTTTTCTTTCAGCTATCCGGTTTTTCCCGCTGATTTTTCTATTTTAGAAAACTCGAAGGAACTGGTCAAAGAGCAGAAAAGTCCGTGGAGACTTAGAGCTGATAAGATTGAATATCATAAAGAGGAGATGGTTTATGTGGCTCAGGGGCATGTGGTTCTTGAGTCAGACGGAAAGCTCATAAGGGCTGATGTCGCCAAATTCGATAAGAAATCGGGAAGTGTGTTTCTGGAAGGGAATGTTTTTATCCGTTATGGAGAAGACTGGATAAAGGGTGAGGAGGTTCATTGGAACCTCGATTCTGAATCTGGCTATGTGAAAAATGGACTGGCTTTCTTTTCTAAGAACCACTTTTACGTTCGGGCACGATCGCTGAAAAAGCAACCGGATGGTGTTTTCGTGCTAAAAAACGGATTCTTTACCACCTGTAACCCCGTTAAGCCTGATTGGAAAATAACATACCGGAAATTGGAAGTGCCCGGGAAAGGATTTGCCAAGGCAAGAGGTGTAACATTCAGGGTAGGATCTGTTCCGATTGTGTATGTCCCATGGGGAATTTTTCCGGTCAGAAAAGACAGGGAGTCGGGTATTTTGTCACCTACCGTCGGACTATCGGAACTTCAGGGATTCGAAATAGAGGTTCCCTATTTCTGGGCAATAGATAAGAGTAAAGATATGACATTGTTCCTTCACTACCTTCAAAAGCGAGGTGTCATGCTGGGAACAGAATACCGCTGGAGTACCTCCGACTGGGGAGAAGGAATATTCATTGCCAATTACCTGCACGATGAAGCTGACAAGAAACATTTGCTTTCTCAGCGTTTGCCTTTCCAGAGAAAGGATCGATATTGGATTAGGGGTGTAGCTTCTTTTGATGTAGCTGACGATTTGCTGGCAAGGATGAAGCTGGACATTGTGAGCGATAAGAATTTCTTGAAGGAATTTGAGAAGGGATCGCCGTCTTACGATTACACGGATAGGGCATTTACGAGCTTTCTGGGGTCCGGGATTCTTCAAGATAAAACCATGACAGCAAGGGAGTCTAATCTCTATGTTACGAAATTCTGGGAGGGGGCGGAACTGTCTTTGAATTTACACTACTGGGATGAAAATGCAGGTTGGTTAAAGGACGAAACAATCGAAACTTTGCCAGAAGTTAGATTCTGGATTCCGGAAACCTTTATTCCGTCTTTGTCTGCTTATTACAGTATGGACTCGTCTCTGGCTCATTTCTGGAGGGAAGATGGGACGGCGGGTACCAGGCTTCGGATTGCACCTTCCCTCAATTATCCTGCAAATATAAAATTCTTAAACATTACGCCTCGGCTTGATTTTAACTTTGCTTCCTATCACCTCTACGACAAAGGAACCCTGGACGATTCAACAAAATACCGGGCGGTACCATCGGTGGGATTTGATGCGAATATGCAAATGGAGCGAGATTTTGTCCTTTCGTTAGGAGGTGTGTCAAAGTTGAAGCATGTGATCATACCGGAACTGTCCTATGAATTTACGCCGGACATTGGACAAGACGAGGTACCCTTTTTTGACAGGTTTGACTATGTTCCTCACCATAATCGTATTCGCTACGGGTTCTCTTCCTTTGTTACAGCAGAGAAAACTTTCAAGGGCGACTCTAGTAAAGTTACCACTTACGAAGAATGGCTACGTCTCAAAATGTTTCAATATTACCAATTTGGAGAGCAAGCTGATTATATAACAGAGGATCCTGTCGCTTACGAGTTTACTCAAATGGAAGAAGATAACGGCTTTTCTGATGTTTATGTGGAGTTAGATGTTACGCCGCACAGGTATATTGAGCTTTCCTACGATTTGGCCGTGTCTCCCGAAGAAGATTTCATCAGGCGCCACGACATTATGCTGGCTATTAATACCATTACGGGTCAAACTGCACGCTTTGACTATCGGTATCGGGAGGAATCCACAACCGATGAGTTCATCGCCGACTTCAGCTGGAACGTGGCACCCTGGCTTACGGTGTCTATGTACCACGATTATTCATTCGATAGGGGTGAGATGTTAAAGCAGGGTTATGGAGTAATCTACAGACGTAACTGCTGGGCCGTTACGGTTTCCTACGAAAAAGAAGGTGAGGATAGGCGATTTTTTGTCGGGGTTAATCTGGTGGGGCTTGGACAAAGAATTATTGGCCACTGACTTGTGGGTGTTTCACTCATTTTTGGAATGGCTTTTTGACGAAAAGAAGGGATTGACAAAGGAATGGCCATTGCCTATAAGCAAGTGCTCCGTATGATAGATATAAAAACCGGTAAGTGGAGAGCGATGCAATGAGGACGGAAAGCGCAAGGTTCGAACCAGAAAAGCGAAAATGGATACTAGTGGATGCGGAAGGGCAGGTGCTTGGGAGGCTTGCAAGCAAGATAGCTGTGCGTCTAAGGGGCAAACATCTTCCTTATTTTACGCCTCATGTTGATGTCGGGGATTTTGTAGTGGTTGTAAATGCGGACAAGGTTAGGCTCACAGGTCGCAAGTGGGAACAGAAAAAGTATTACCGCCACAGTGGTTATATTGGTGGATTGAAGGTTACCACGGCAAGGCAGATGCTGGAAAAACATCCCGAAAGGCTTATCTATTTTGCCGTGAAGGGAATGCTGCCTAAAAATAGACTTGGGCGAAAGTTGCTCAAAAAACTGAAAATTTACGCCGGGCCGGACCATCCTCACGAGGCTCAACAACCTGTAAAAGTGGACCTATGAGATTAAGATAATCGAGAAGGGGAGTGATAAGGGCATGACGGAACAGCAAAGGGTGTATGCCACCGGGAAGAGAAAAACAGCCGTTGCAAGGGTGTGGGTATCTCCCGGCAATGGAAACATTGTGGTAAACAAAAAGAGCCTTGATGAATATATCGAGCGCGAGACCAGCCGCATGATCGTATGTCAGCCCCTGATGTTGACTGGAACTTATGGTAAGGTGGATATATATGCCACTGTAAAGGGGGGTGGGAAGTCCGGTCAGGCCGGGGCGTTGAGGCATGGCATTGCGAAAGCGCTGGTTGAGTATAATCCAGAATTCAGGGATGTCCTCAAAAAGGCAGGTTTGCTTACGAGGGATGCTCGCGTAAAAGAGCGGAAAAAATACGGACTTCGGGGGGCAAGGAGAGCCTGTCAGTTTTCCAAACGCTAATATTTTTGCGTTTTGCTTGTTGCATTGTCATCAGTACAGTGGCCAGGAAGGGCACCTTTTAGAAGGTGCCTTTTTATCTTTTGCGGGGGTTATAATGATAAGGGTTGGAATACTGGGAGCTTCAGGTTACACGGGGTTTGAACTTATTAGGATTCTTGTGAATCACCCGGGAACGACTTTACTTGCCCTATCTTCAAGAGGGCTGGAAGGAGAAGCAGTCGCAGCTCACTATCCGGCTTTCAAGGGGTTTGTGGATTTGAGATTTCTGTCACCTGAATCGCCCGTTTTTGAAGAAGCTGACGTAGTTTTTTCCGCACTTCCTCATGGAGCTTCCATGCAAATGGTTTCAAAACTTCTGGACAAGGGGGTCAGGGTTATAGACTTGAGTGCGGATTTCAGAATAAAGGATGTGTCGGTTTACGAGAAGTGGTATCAAAAGCATGATTGTCCCCATCTACTTCGAGAAGCCGTTTACGGGCTTCCTGAGCTTTACCGCAAAGAGATTGCGGGTGCGAAACTTGTGGCAAACCCGGGTTGTTATCCGACGAGTGTAATTCTTGCCGCTGCTCCGCTTTTGCAAAGAGGACTGGTGAAATCAGATAATATTATTGCCGATTCCAAGTCTGGCGTAACCGGAGCGGGTAGGGGGCTTTCGCTTGCGACGCATTTTTGCGAGGTTAACGAAGGTTTCGGTGCTTACAAGGTCGGTGGAGTTCACCGCCATATCCCTGAAATGGAGCAGGAGCTGTCGCAACTTGCCGGATCCGACATCCGTATAACCTTTACACCTCATTTGGTGCCCATGTCTCGCGGGATATTAAGCACACTGTATTTAACCCCTATTGAAGGTGTGTCAGAAAGTGATGTAGAAGATGCCTTTCATGAAGCTTACGATAATGAACCATTTGTCAGGCTTTGCGAAAAGGGACGGTTTCCAACGACCCTACAAGTGAGGGGAAGTAATTTTTGTGATATAGGCTGGAAGCTTGATCCTCGTACTGGCAAACTGATTGTGATCTCTGCCATCGACAACCTTACTCGTGGTGCATCGGGGCAGGCCGTTTGTAATATGAACATCATGTTCGAATTTGACGAGACGATGGGACTAACTTTTCCACCCTGGCAACCCTAAATGAGACGAGAAGGCGAGAGGAACTTTAGGCTTATTCTTGAATATGACGGCAGCAATTATCATGGATGGCAGCGTCAGAAGGGGCTTATAACAGTGCAAGAAGTCGTTGAATCGTGTCTGGGCATTATGCTTGACAGGCCTGTTAAGGTGCGTGCTTCAGGAAGGACTGACGCTGGGGTTCACGCCTTTGGGCAGGTTGTAAATTTTTATGCTGCTACCAATCTGAGCCCAGAAGACTTTCAGAACGGTTTAAACAGCCTTTTACCAGAAGATGTGGTTGTCGTCGGAGCCGAGGAAGTGGACCTGTCTTTTCACGCTCGCTTTTCGGCGAAGCGAAAGGTTTACTGTTACAGAATCCTAAACCGCAGATTGCGCTTCCCGCTGCTTCGTAACTACGCATGGCACATTCCGGCAAAACTGGATATTGAAGCAATGCGAGATGCGTTGAAGCATTTCCTTGGCGAGCACGATTTTTCAGCTTTCATGGCTTCTAAATCTTCGGTGAAATCGCGAGTTCGCACGGTTTTTAAAGCCGAACTTGACGAATTCGGGAGTGGAAACTTGGTGATGACTTTTGAAGCCAATGGTTTTCTCAGGCACATGGTTAGAATTATGGTCGGGACTGTCGTTGAGGTGGGGCTTGGCAAACGGGTCCCTGGAGATATCCCCGCTATTTTAAAGTCATTGGATCGATTACAGGCGGGTCGCACAGCCCCTGCTCACGGGCTTTACCTGATGAAGGTTATATATGATGAGAGTAAGGATGCTGGGGAAAATGATGCCTTGAGGGTCATAACTTCTTTTTTACCAGAGTTCACCGGGAGGAGTGCTAGATGAGACTTGCCGATCGTGTTCTAACGCTTAAGCCATCAGCAACCCTGAGTATAAATGCCAAGGCCCAGAAGTTAAGGCAAATGGGGCTTAGGGTGATAAATTTTGCCGTTGGTGAGCCGGATTTCGAAACCCCTGAGCACATAAAAAGGGCGGCAATCAGGGCTATGGAAGAGGGGAAGACGCGGTACACCCCGGCAAGTGGAATTGCAGAGCTTAAGGAAGCTGTTTGTCGATGGATTGAGCGTTATTACGGCCTGAGGTATCAGCCTCATGATGTGCTTGTTTCCTGCGGTGGCAAGCATGCGATATTCAATATTTTACAATGCCTCCTGAACCAAGGTGACGAAGTGATTATTCCTGCTCCTTATTGGGTTTCATATCCTGCTATGGTTACGTTGTGCAGTGGAGTTCCGGTTGTCGTGCCGTGTTCTATTGAAAATGATTATAAAATTACCCCTCATGCTTTGAAAGATGCTATGACGGAAAAAACCAAAGCCATCATTTTTAATAGTCCCTCTAATCCGACGGGCGTGCATTACGATATTGATGATCTGAACGCTATTGCCGACGTACTGGCCCCTCGGAGGGATGTATTCATAATATCCGACGATATTTATTCCCGGATAATTTTCCATGGTGCTCAGTGGGCCAACCTTGTGATGGCCAACCGGGAATTGATGGATAGAACCATTATTATTCAATCGGTGAGCAAAACTTATGCGATGACCGGCTGGCGCATCGGATTCGCCGTAGGTCCCGATGAAGTGATAAATGCTGCGTCGAAAATTCAAAGTCAGTCAACGAGTAATCCCTGCTCTATAGCTCAATGGGCATCCCTGGAGGCGCTCACGGGGGATCAGGAGTGCGTGGACAAGATGGTTAAAATCTTTGAGGAGAGAGCTGCTTACGTGTGCAACCGTCTTGATGCTATTGGCGATGTTAGCTTTGTCAGACCTAAAGGTGCTTTTTACGTTTTTCCGGACGTGAGTGCTTATTACGGTAGAGCTTACAATTCCAAGACTATTTCGAATTCAACTGAAATGGCAAATTTCCTGCTTGATCATGCTCGGATTGCTGTCGTACCCGGTATTGCGTTTGGTGATGATAGATGTATAAGATTATCTTTTGCCCTATCTACAGAAGAGTTGAAGGAAGGGCTGGACCGTTTTGAATCGGCTCTTGCTGATCTGAGATAATTAACTTTTTCAAAAAGTCAGTTGCGTCCAGCCATTTTGCATAGCATGGTAAAGTGCAAGACAAGAATCTTTGCCACCACTCCAGGAACAAAAGAAAGGATGACCTTTAATTGGTTTCATTGCAGCTCCTTTTTTCGGCGCTCCAGAAGATTCCGTATCTCGCCCGGGTTCTTCGCTACCGCCCAGCGCCAACGTCCAAAGCTTCCATGCATATTGACAGCTCGGCACCACTCGTCAAGGTAGCCCCGTTTCACCTTGTCCTGCTCAGTGTCCCGCCTCTTGGTCTCCAGAACGAGCATGTCGCCATTTATCAGACGAACCAGGAAATCAGGCCGGTACTTGCGCACCACGCCCCGATAGATATAGAGTACCTCGAAACCCAAGTGGTCGTTCTTAACCCATGCGGATACGGCGTCGCTGTTGTCAAGAACGAAGGCATCCGACGCCTCCCAGGTGCTGTCATAGACGCAAACGTTGATGTGTGATTTCCTAGTGCGTTCGCACGGCTTGCCGGTGTACCAAGTGCGCATGTCCCCAGTTGACCGAATAGGGTGATCGCTGTCGAAGACCGGCGTAAGTTTCTCGGTGTTCTCCTGCCGTATCGCTTCAAAGACGTGCTGGACAATGCGAGACATATTCAGCGTGATGATCAACCGTCGCCGCAATTCGTCTTGATTGAAGAAATTCGGTATGATGACAATGCGGTCGGAGCGGATAAACTGTTTGACGAGTTTCACCAACTGCGCCAGCAAGACCTCGCAGCTACCCCGCCACGTGTGCTTCGTCTGATCGAACACGTCTCGCGCCGTCTCGAAGATGATGCGCTGGGTGCGAAATTCGCGCGCGAGCCGTTCAAGTTCGATGCGGCTGATCTTGGTCACATCGGGCTTGCCTTCCAGAATCGGGGCCAACTCTGCCACCTGGGCAGTCTGGGCTGCATCCAGTTCCAGCGGACGGACCTTCGACCAATCCAGCGTCAGCCTGGGTTGAAACACGCGGTCGATGCGCACCACGTTCGGCCAACGAATCTCAAACTCGGCCTTTGCCAGGTCTGGCTCGACGGCTGTTTTAGGAGTCGGTGGCGGCGGTGGGCCACCTTCTGTTTCCTCGTGTGGCATAAAGGTGAAGGGTACGCCGAAGATGTTGACGTACTCCGGCTCAAACAGCCCCGTTTCCGGGTTGATTTCGTAAGACGTGCGCCGAAGCCCACGCCCCACGACCTGCTCACACAAAAGCTGGGAGGTAAACGCTCGTAGCCCCATGATGTGGGTCACGGTCTTGGCGTCCCAACCCTCAGAAAGCATCCCCACAGAGATGACGTTCTGGATCTTCTCGCCTGGCTGTCCGACCTTTCCCACCGTGTCCACCATCTGGCGCAGCCGTTCTGCCTGCTCGGCCCTGGTCAACTTGCGTTTGACCGGAGCGTCATTCTCTCCTTCCTCTTCATTCTCGCCCGGTATCTCCAGCGGTGGGGCCACTTCTTTCTGCGCTTCAGCCTGCTCGAGCACCTTGGAGTCAATGTGCAGAATTCGCTCTGGGTCGCATAACTCGTCAATGTGGATGTGCCGTGTTTCAAAGGCGTGTTTGACCCGCGCGGCGGTTTCGGTGCGGTTGCACACAGTGATCATCACCGGCGGCGTCGGCAGGCCTGCCTTCCGCCAAGCCTTCAATGCCTCGCGCCAGTCATAGCCCAGAAGGTAGTAGGCGTTCAACACCAGATCGGGCAGCGGCTCCTCAGGTTTCGCCCGCCGGTTCAGGTCGTCCTTGACTTCGGGATCGTTGTAGATGTGATACAGTCGCGACTTGTAGGTCTTGGCATCCGGCACGGCGTCGTCGCGCACCACCACGCGCGGAGTTTTGACCAGCCCCGATTCGATCGCATCATTCGGCCCGAAATCGCTGACAATCCAGCCAAAAAGTGTTTCCTCACCACTGCGCTTCCCCGAAGGTGCAAAGGGGGTGGCTGAAAAGTCATAGCACTTGAGGATACCGCGGGAGCGGTGCAGCCGATCCAACCCGCCAATCCATACTGTGGCCTCTTCGGCGCTGTCTTTCAAGTCGCGGGAACGCCGGTATTTGCCCACCGCCTCCGGATTCATGCGCCAGGCGTGGTGGGCCTCATCGTTGATAACCAGTAGGTTACGGGCACCTGCTATCTCGCCCAGCACCTCCCGGGTGTAGGCTTCATCGCTCTTGACGCCACGCTTGTCTACGCTGCGCCGCTTCTTGATCTGCTCCTCGCTCTCCCAGGCCAGTGCGTGCCAGTTGCGCACCAGGACTCTGCCCTGGCGTAATTTGTCAAGCAGAGCCGATGGCACGATGTCGAAGGCTTCGTAGTAATTGCCCTTCGCCGCCGGGATCAGTACTTCAAGCCGCTTCTTCACCGTCAGTCCGGGGGCAATTGCCAGCACATTTTTGGAGAAACGCGCATCCTGGGGATTAGCCACTTTATTCAAGATGTGCCAGGCGATCACCATTGCCATCACGATAGTCTTCCCTGTACCGGTGGCCATTTTGCAGCACTGACGCACGAAGTCGCCGCCGTCACTGGGAATCTCGATACCAACGCGCTCGGCGGGTGATGCTTCAGCCAGCCAAATCAGCGTCTCGACCGCCTCCAGTTGGCAAAAGAAGAAGCGGCGTATATCGTATGTCTCTGGATCTTGCCAGTACTCCAGCAGGCGTTTGGTGATGCTGGTGACGCCCGGATATCCTGCCTCGCGCCACTTCTTAACACGCGGGCGGATCCGGTTCACCAGCGGGATTTCGACGAATATGCCGGGATCGTCGAAGGAGCAAGAACCTGGCGTTGCCGTCACGTACCCTGCCGGACGACGGCCCTCCACCAGATCGAATGTTCGGGTCTCCCTATCGTAGCGCCAGTAGTACTTCGGCTCCTCGTAGGGTGAGTTGATTATGAGGCGATCAATGGTGGTCTGGTGCATTGCAGCAACTCCCTGTTTCGGGCGCCTTCCGACGTGATCTCCAACAACAGCCGCTGAAGGTGGATCTCCGAGGCTTGCCAAGCGCATCCCGTGCATGCTCGGTTAGCATGTAGTCCACCTGGCTGTCATTCCTCTTCAACATCCTGGCGCAGGGAAATTACTCTAATTTCTGAAACCCTGCATATCGGTTTCGTTGGTTTTTCCAAAGTTACAAACTCGTCAACATTGGCAGCAACTCCGGCGCCGATATGGAGAGCATCCATCGGTGCTATGTCATATTGCGAGGCGAGTGCTATAGCCTGTGCTGTTACATCCGGATTGCAAGGCACATCTTCTGCCGCGTTTGTGAGTATTGCGTTCATAAACTCCACTTCCTTTTTGCGTCCAAGAAACGTCGGCTTGGGTAGTACTTCCAGCCGCAGAAAATCACTCACCACCAACTTGCGGTTGGGATCGTCCAACACCTCCATTGCGCAGCGAGAAATACTCTCGTTGCCTCGAAATGCAGCAATTAAAACACTTGAATCAACGTAAGTCCGCTTCATTGTCTTGAACCTCCCCACGTCGCCGTCTTACCTCTTCCAGTACCTCATCGGCGTTTAACAATCTCATACCCGCCTGGATTGCCTGCATACGAAGAGACAGGAGTTTCCTTCCAAGTGGGGTGCGTGGAACAAAATCTTCCGTTACTTCCGGGAATATGATTTCCGTGCTTCGGTAACTCATGTTTTCTTCAGGTGCCGACAGTACCAGCCTGACCCACGGAGCAGGCATGGGCCAGCCCTGAACATCACACTTACGCTGACCAGCTTCCGTCTCAAAGTATTTTTCCCCAAAGTGTTCTGGCAAACGGACCTGGCTCGTCTGAGCGGCCAAATCCGTAGTAGCAATTTCTGTTAACGTCATGACTACTGCTCCTCGTACTCAGGACCGAGTTTTTTTATTGTATCCGGTTTCAACAGGTTGAAGAACATATTCTTCGACGACAAATGAACGAGGTCCAGGTCATTATCAACATCGGTCCAGGACTCGTTCTGTTTCATAGGCCTGATGGAATCTATATCTAGCAAAACTCCACTGACTTTTCCGGACTCGCCTGGGATGGAGGCCTCCGCTGGCGATACGATCTGGATGATATGAATAAGGTTGCCTTCTTTGATCTCCGTGCGAAGTTGCACCGGCCGGGTAGCGATCTCGTATTCTCCCATTTTGAGTTCGACATTCAAGCAATTGACGCTCGGTGGTTGCTCCAGATCAATAAGGTCAATGTATTTTAAGGAAAAGCGCTCCAGACGATCAATCAACCCTGTATCGCGGACAATCGCCATAAGCGTCCGGATATCCTTCGAAAATGTCTTCCATCCTGAATAGGGACGACGACAGCTCAACGAAACTACATGTTCACCTATCTGGACCGCTTGATTTTCCCCCTCCAGTCGGATTTTGGGAACATATCTGAACTTAGGATCATTTTCTACGATCGGCGCCGGAATATCCGCAGAGGGAAGGCGAACAAGATTAGGGTATTTGCCCGGTAAAGCCTTGAACACAAGTCCAGGAAGCAAGTCGGCCACAAAAGGCTTTATGCTTGTAAAGCGAATTTCCCACACTGCCTCAATCAGCGGCTCCTTTTTCAACCTCACCGGTATTTTCTTATTCATGATTATGTCCTTTCGAGTTCCAGTCATTTCATTCCAGCTCTAGCACCTTCAGGCTCTCAATGCCCCGGTCGTCCACGATCTTGACGGCGATGCGGCGGTGCTCGCCTGGCTCGAAGGGCAGCGACACGGTGCCACGATAGGCTTCGATCAGTTGTTGATCGATCTCCGCTTTGAGGCTTCTTGCCAGCCGAGCCCAGCCGTCCTTCGGCCCCGCCATCGGGAAGAAGACCTGGCGCGGGTAGAGGCTGCGGCCGTCGTAGTCGGTGTCCAGCATCCAGACAGCAATCTTGTCCTTGCCGCCTGGTTCAACCTGGCCGGTCTTGGTGTTATAGTAGTCGAAGCCGTGGACCTCGACCACGTATTTACTATCCTTACTCTTTGCGCACCTCCACGTCCGGCTGGCCAATAAGCCAGAATGACTCGTTACTTGCGCGTTTCTTCTTCAGGTCCTCGGTGAGCAGGTCAGCATTCATCTGCACCTTGAGGAGGGTAACACCCGGCCAATTCGTCTCGTCAATGTCCTTGGCTGCCTCCGGGTCAAACTGGAAGGCGGCGAAGACAATAATCTTCGGCTTGGGCACGAGGTTTTGTGCTTCCTCAATGGCCTGGGCCACCTGGCGCTGTTCCAGCGGCCCGTACTCCGGGCCGAAGGAGACCACCACCCGCATTGGGCTGTAGGCCGGGGCCTCTTCCCGCACGCTGTCAGCACCTTCGTCGCTGGGGCGGGTCTCACCGTCGGCATGGAGCCACCGGCAGCCGGGCAAAGGCTCCAATCGAGCAAACCGTATGTATTGCCCGGCCTTACCACGTATGCCGGTCTTGAGCAGTTCATCGCGCCATTCCGCCTGGCGCAGCGTCTCGCCGGAACGGGCGATGGAAGCGTCAGCAGGTTGGGGCTTATCTTCCAGAATCTCGTCCACCGACTTAACCACCGGTGCGGGCACGGCCTCGACCGTAAAAGGTCCGGTGACGCGCACCTTTTTCCGGTCCACCAGTGGCTGGTCGTACAGCGTCTCCTGCGGCGCATGGCGGGCGATGACATCATCGATTTCTTTCTGCATGGCGCGGCGAGCCTGATGAAAACGCTCAAAAGGCGCACGCGCTTCCTTCGGCCAGTCGGCGGGAAACTCGTACGGAACCTCCCATTCCACCAGCTCGTTGACTTTCACCACCTGGCCGGAGGGCATGGTGAAGGTTGCAGAATCTGGCGCAGCAAAGTAAACAAACTGTCCCTTGCGACCGCCTTGTGTGATCTTGAATTTCACTGGCTTGCCCTTGAGCGCGGCGTTCAGGTCGGCCAGGGTCTTTTCAACAGCCGGATGCATAAGGGCGTAGATGGTGTCAATCTCAGGATTGTTGGCGATAGATTTGAGTGTGATGTGTGGCACGGTCTTGTACTTGAAACCAGAGCTCACGCCTTCTCGCGGGTGCGCCAGCTCATAGTAGTCGAAGCCCGCAGTCATGAGGCGCTGACGGGCGATAGTCAACGCCACGCGCGAGGTGTCGCAGGTGATCCAACGCCTGCCCCATTTTTCGGCCACATATGCCGTGGTGCCGCTGCCGCAGGTGGGGTCAAAGACCAAGTCACCGGGGTCGGTGGTCATCAGGATGCAGCGTTGGATGACCATCTCTGATGTCTGTACTACAAACAGTTTGTTTTGTTCAGACAATTGCTCATGCCACAAATTTGTCAAAGGGAAAAGGGGAAAGTCATTATCATACCTCTTGTATCGAAGTGTATTGCCCGTCACGGTAACTCGCCCAGCATAACAAAGTCTCCGCAATCCATCTGGGAAGTTTGGCTTCCAGTGTGCGTTGGGATTTGGTCTGAAGATTCTTGCTTGATATTCAAACGTCTGATCTTCCGACGCTGCTCCCTGTGATTGAAGATCTCCCTTAGCGAAAAGCCGCGAACATTTTGAAAGCAAGCCAGGGTTCTGTTTTTCGTTAGAGGTCAGCTTTCTTTCGGTGCCATCAGATAACTCCACATAATCATATCCTGTCATCCCTTCTATGCCGAGTTGCTTCTCCTTGAACAACTGATGGTATTTGGTTTTCTTCTTTTCCTTTGCATACCAGCATATGTGATCGCCAGCTCTTGATAGTATAGATGTTTCAAAACCGCTCGTTGTTGAGAAACTAATGAGGCTCACAAAATTCCCCGCCCCAAACACCTCATCCATGACGCATCGCACACGGTGCACGTTCTCATCACCGATCTGCACAAAGATGCTACCGCTCTCGGTCAGAAGCTCCCGCGCCAAAAGCAGCCGGTCACGAAGATACGTGAGGTAGGAGTGGATGCCCAGTTCCCAGGTGTCGCGGAAGGCCTTGATCTGCTCCGGCTCGGCGGTGAGGTCCTCATCCTTGCCGTCCTTGACGTCCCGCTTGTTGACGAAGGGTTGGAAGTTGGAGCCGTACTTGATGCCGTAAGGTGGATCGATGTAGATCATCTGCACCTTGCCGGCCATACCCTCTTTTTCCAGAAGCGAGTTCATCACCAGCAGACTGTCGCCGGCTATCAGACGGTTGGTCCAGCCATGCTTATGCCGGTAGAACTCGATAGCCTTGCGCAGTGGCTCCATGCGTTCGATGTCAAAAAACGATTTCTGCACCAACCGCTGGCCATCCTTCTTGCGTACCGCGTCGATGATGGTACGCGGGTCGATACGCTCGTGGACGTGCAGGGAAACCGTGGGCACCTCAAAGGAGGTGTGCTCGGCCTTGCCGGCCCAGTTCAAGAATGGTTCCTGAGCTTTTTTGAACTTCCCGAGAACGGCCTTGGCTTCGTCTAGGGTCTTAGCCTGCAAGCCGCGCTCAATCTCGGCTGTGAAATCATCGCGCACCTTCCGGGAATCAAAGCTCAACTCAGGTGACAGGTGCGGATCATAGGAATAGCGCTTCTTTTTTTGCCCCGCGTCTGGATCGGTATCGGGCGTCACCAGCCCCACGGGCGGGTTGTTGACGCGCTCCTTGTCCCGATGCTCGTAAAACTCGATCGGTCGCTTGGTTTCTTTCTTCTTTTTTCGCGCCATCAGGTTCTCCCTGTCGGCTTTCTCATATCCTGATTCGGGAGATTAACGATGGAATTGAGCAGCACCACATGCGGTGCGCATGGAGCGAATCCTATTTTGGATTCTCCTGCATAATACCACGCTTCCGATAGCACTTACCGCATGTTTGTACTTTTTCCGCACCCCTCCATACTGCATTCGTCTCTCCACAATACAATGAAGTGCTCCCCAATACCTGGACAACAAATTACCCATTATTTGTTGTCAGTATTTTAATTTAAGAAGGTTGTGTACTGCCCGTACGCCTGGAACAGAGCGTGCCACGGCGGTTGCTCGTTCCCGCTGGAATTCCGTGCCTACTGCGCCCGTGAGGGTTACTTCCCCTTTGAACGTGGTTACGGAAATAGCAAACCCGCTCAAGTAAGGATCCCGAAAAAGTTTTGCCTTTACCGCAGCGGTTATGGTGGCATCATCTATGACTTCGCCTGGAGTTCTGCCAGCCGGGGTTCTGCAACTGGATAATGAGATGACTCCCACAAGAAGCAAGATAAGGAGAATAATTACTTTTCTTTTCATAAAGTTGAACCCTCCACAGGCTTACTATAGCTTTTCGTCATTATAACCCACCAGCAATATCCCGGTTCCTCTGATGGTTCCCGCTTTGAGAGCCTGCAACGCCTCATTGGCTCGTTCCAGTGGAAAGGTTTCCACATGAGGTTGTATGGGTATTTCGGCAGCAAGCCTGAGAAGTTCCAGGCCGTCTTGGCGGGTGTTGGCCGTTACGCTATGTACGTTTTTCTCGTAAAAAAGGTGCTTTTCGTAGTCCAGAGACGGTATTGGGGTCATGTAAATTCCCGCAAGAGAAAGGGTGCCTCCCTTTTCTAGTTGTTCAAGTGCGTCCGGTACAAGATTCCCAGCCGGGGCAAAAATAATGGCCGACTTCACCTTTCCCGGCATTTCAGAAGCCTTTGCGCCAACCCATTTTGCTCCCATTGACATGGCCAGTTCTTGATGTTCTTTGCCCCGTGTTACAACAAAAACATCGCATTTCCAGTGATTGAGAATCTGCATCACAATGTGGGCTGACGAACCGAAACCGAATATAGCGATGGAATCACCGGGCTGGCACCCACTTCGTTTCAACGCGCGGTAGCCGATAATTCCAGCGCACAGCAGCGGAGCAGCAAAGATGGGGGAGAAATTGTCCGGTATGGGATAGGCAAAGTCTTCTTCGACCACCGCGTACTCAGCGTAGCCTCCATCGGCATGATAGCCGGTAAATAATTGAGATTCACAGAGGTTTTCTTGACCATTAACGCAGTGATTGCACCTTCCGCAGGTGTGTCTCAGCCAAGCTATTCCCACCCTGTCGCCTACCTTGAAGCGCTTGCAACCTTCGCCAAGCATATCCACCTTTCCAACTATCTGATGACCTGGAATAACCGGACGGCCAAGGGGTGGTAACTCTGCTTCAATTACATGAAGATCCGTTCTGCAAATTCCACACACTTCGACCCGCACCCTGATTTCCCCTTTGCCGGGAACGGGGTCTTCTATTTCTTCGAATCGCAAAGGAGACGTTTCAATGGGAGCGCATTCGCGAAGAATCATTGCTTTCATCCGAGAAACTCCTTACTTCAGTTCGTTTTATGAGTCGCTATCGACAAATCATGGGTATCATACTAAAATTCAAACTACAAATAAAAGTGCTCGTGTAAACGGAATGAGGTTTTTCGGTGAAAATTCGATGGCTTTTGTTGGGAACGCTTTTTCTGCTTTTTCTTGCCGTTTTCGTGTTGTTGTTACCTCCTGTGCAAAATAGAATCCTTAGAGTAGTCGTTCATCGCATAACGGCCGGGACTGGATGGAAAATTGAATGGCGTGATCTTTCTATAAACCCGTGGCAAGGCATCTCTATAAAGAAAGTATTTGTAACATACAGCGGCACAGAGGTCTTTCAAGGGGACGAAATTGTCATTTCCTGCGGATTGACCAGGAACAAGCCTTATATAATGGTTGATCGTATCTTTTTTAAAAAGCCAGTCTTTATTGGTAAATTATCAAAGTCGGGAGAGTTCACTTTTTTACCAGCCCGGAAGGATAAAAACGCCAAAGGGAGGTTTCAAGGCTTTTCGAGCTTTTTAAACTTTGTCCCTTCCGTACTAATTCATGATGGAAGCTTTTATGTAATTCAGGACGGTAGAGTTACCACGGGTGTCAGAAACATTAGCGTGATATTGAATTCAAACTTGAACATGAACAAAGGCCTGCTTCAGCTCGATATTGCGCGGCTTTCTGCCAGTATTCGGAACCCTCTGTTGGGAACGGTTTCGGCAAGTGGTGAACTTGAGCTTACGGGGAAGGGCGTTTCATTCAAGAGGGTTAATCTGCGGATGGTGCCGGCCCTGATGCTATCTGCTTCTGGTAAATACGTTTTTGCGGAACGGAAGGGAACGCTAGCCCTTGACCTGCATCGAGTGAATCCGCGTCATTTTCGATACTTAAGTCCTTATCTTAAGCGTGCACGAACCTTTGCAGGTGGTGCCGAAATTGATTTTTCAAAGGAAATGGTTGAAACTGACATTCAGTTATGGAGTGGCAAGAGGAATCGTGTTGAGTTGAACATGAGAGTACTGAAAGAGCCTGGAGATCGGGGTGGATTTTCCTTTTTGGGCAAGTTGATGGCCGACATAAGGGAGCCATTGTTACAAGCAAAAGGTCATTCATCGTTTCATGGAAAATGGCACAGCCTCAGGGACTTTCGGCTGGATATTGAAGCAGATTTAGGAAGTGCTGTATTTATGAGCAATCATAAAATGTCGCACCTCCGTTTCAAAGCAAGGTTCTTTCCGGATCTGCTTTTTCTGCGTGTGGCAGGTGCGTTGGCCGACCATGGCTTCGTCAGTGGAAGATTATCTGGGCTTGCCTCTTTCCGGAGTTCATTGACGAGACATGGTGCTGGCGATTTAGCTTCGTCCATTGGTTTTGTTAAGGTGAATTGGAATACTTTGATAAACTGGCATGATTTTTCTAACCTTGCGTTCCGAGGTAGCCTACGCGGCACATGCCGGGAGCGGTGTCTTACGACTTTCGATAAATGGTTAATTCAGGCAAAGGCTCAAGCAAGTTCCAGAAGCATTTCCGGTAATTTGGGACTAATTGTTAAAAACGGAACATTAGATGGTCTTTTTAAAGTTGCTAACTTGGATTTGCAAAAACTATCCCTTATCTTTCATCAGTTAGCTGGCTTGAAGGGAGCGTTGGGCACAGTCGTTAAATTCGAGGGAAAGCTGAATAATCCGGTGATCGATGCTTCCGGTCGCATATCGGGATTTGAATTCCACAATATCAGGGCTACAGCTGTTGATTTTGAAGGCATCAGTAAGGGAATCAATCGGGAGGGAACGCGAAAAATACGCATTGAGGCGAATGGTCTTGGCTATTCGGGGTATGGCGAAAAAATTAATCTTTCCGCCACGTTGGAACAGATCAACAGTTTGCTAAGGTTTAATATTTTGGGGAAGGGGGTTCGCCTTAAGAGCCTTCATTTAAAGGGAAAGGTTAACGATATCTGGAGTACGCCTGAAATCACAGTTGAAGATGGATTTTTCCAATGGGGCTCGAAGGAAAGGTATCACGTTTCAGGGAATCTCCGGGTTGGGAGAAGGGGTTATCTTTTAAAAAATTTTGATGTGAAACAAGTAAAGGGTGGATTTCTTACAGCAAGTGGAAGCTTATTGTCTAATAAAACGTTTGCGTGCCGTTTAGATGTCGATAAATTTGTAATTCCCGGAGAGATTCTAAAATTCTCCAGTATGAGATTTTCTCCTTTTTCTTTGAGCGGCCGTATAGAGGCACAAACTGAATCCGGTTTACTCATATGGGATGCCGATATCTCGGTCAATAACGGCTCGCTGGTCATTTCCGATCAGAATAGTAAGTTCAGCTGGAACCGCATAACTTTATCAAGTTGTTCGACCTCTGAAGGTATAACTTCTTTTAGCTTCAAGATAGATACCCCTGTGTGTAATGGCAAGTGTATGGGGTCTTTAAAAATTCCGGCTCATATAGCCTTCAAGCCGAGTGAATTAGGTTTTCGATCTTTTGTCATTGAGAAGGAAAGGCCGGTTGTCGGGTCACTGGTTATGGAAGGAATTGACCTTGGTGATTTCAAAGGGATTATCCATCGTCAGGTTAGTTTACACGGGACGGTATCGGTCGACGTTGATGTGAGTGGCACGGTCGTTGAGCCGGAAATTCGGGGTGCGGGAAAGATTGTAGATGCTGGCTTTGCACTGTCAGACCGGGCCCAATATTCTATTTCCAACATTAACGGGAGTTTTGAACTTTCCAATAACGGTGTAACATTGACTTCTCTGACGGCCCGCTCTCTGGATGGTCGTATTAAAGCGACAGGGTTTTTACCCTTTGCCAAGGGACTTCGTGGTGCAGAACTTTCCATGACAATTGAGAAATTGCACGTTCCCAAGTTTTACGGGATTGATGGAGTAGTTTCGGGAAAGTCGGAGTTATTGATAAAAGATAACGATGTAATTTCGTTGCGGGGTGATTTTCAAACCATCAAAGTGGTTCTTGATTTGGACGAATTGAGCGATGCCATAAATAAAAGCTTTCCAGAAGTAGAGATCGTTGAAGATGAAGGTGAAGGGGAGCTCGTTGAAGAAAGCTCCAGTACTGTATTTGAACGTCTGGACATGGATCTGAACGTTGATTGTTCCGGAGGAAATGCGTGGGTGCGGGGTTTGGGAATTGAAACTGAGGTATCTGGTAACATACGCGTTGTGAAAAGGCCGAATGATGACCTCCATCTTTTTGGAAGAATTGCCAGTAAGCGGGGTTGGTACTCCTTCCAGAGCATTAGACTCAAGATTGTAAAAGGGCAGGTTGAATTTAGGGGAGTGTATCCACCAGATCCTGGGCTTGATATTGTGGGGGAGAAGCAGGTTGATGAGGTGGTGGTTCGGGTTGAGATAAAAGGTAGGGTTACGGAACCAGAGTTTCATCTGTCTGGTGTACCAAGTATGAGTGAGGTAGATGCGTTGTCATATTTGTTGTTTGGCAGACCTGCCAGGCAGCTTACGGCGAGAGAAAGCGTCAGTATGCAGGAGCAGGCAGCTTTGCTGCTGGGGTCAAAGGCTTCGAGGATTTTTAAAGAACTTCTTGGTAATACCCCTTTTACACCGGATATTTTGAATTTCAGACGCGGAGAATCGGGTTCAGAGGTTCTGGAAATAGGTAAATACCTGACGCCGGATTTTTATGTTACTTATGAAAAAGATGTAACAGAGGGGAGAGAAGATAAGGTTGACATAGAATACAGAGTTAACCGTCACATTTCTATCCAGAGTCAAATAGGAGGATCTGGAAATAGTGGCGTGGATGTTTTGTGGCGTTACGACTTTGGAGACTAGCCGAAGGGAGAGATGAATAAAGATGAGTCGGGGAATCAACAAGGTTATACTGGTTGGGCGTTTGGGGGCCGATCCGGATTTGCGTTTTGCACCCAATGGGACGGCCATTGCGCGGTTTAACATCGCTACAACGGATCGGGTTCCTGCCGGTGAAGGTAATTGGGAGGACCGAACGGAATGGCACAGGGTTGTTGTGTTCGGAAAACTGGCCGAAACCTGTGGAAATTATCTCAGCAAAGGCAGGCTGGTTTACGTTGAGGGAAGGTTAAGAACTCAGCAATGGGAAGATAGTCAGGGAATAAGGCGTTACACCACTGAAGTGGTTGCTCGGGAAATACAGTTTCTGGATTCAGCGGGTGGTGCGTCTCAACGTGCAGGAACTCGCGGTGTTGAGTCAACTACGCCGGACACTAATAAAGCCCCGGAGGCAGACGGAGGACTTGCTGAAGCATTGCCACCTCTTCCCCCAGATCCGAATAAACCGGCCGATGAAGACGACATTCCCTTTTGATAGACATAAATGGTCTTGCTTTGCGGATGTAGGGTAGGACAAATGCACGAAATGGCCATTGCGCAAGCACTTTTGGATGTTGTCTTGGCCGAAGCGGAAGATCATAATCTTATTATGGTGGATCGAGTAGTAGTTCAAGTTGGGGAAATGGCTGCGGTGGTACCCAAGTCTCTGGAGTTTTGTTTCTCCATATTGGCAAATCACACCGCCGCCAGCGGGGCTAAATTGATTATCGAAGTGACCCCTGTTGTTGCAAGGTGTTCGAATTGTGGTGAAGTGTTTGAAGTGGAAAATTTTTCCTTTGAATGTCCTGAATGTTCTTTTGTTGCGACAGAGTGCGTGAGTGGCAGAGAGCTTATGGTTGTTTCTGTTGAGGGAGTCAGGGGAAGATGTGATGGAGAAGGTTCAAATTCCGGTAATTAGAAATATTTTAGAAGCTCATGAGAGGTTGGCTCAGGAAAACCGCAGAATTTTCGATAAGGCGAAGGTCTTTGTTATCAATCTCATGAGTTCCCCGGGTGCAGGGAAGACCAGTTTGCTGGAGCAAACGATAAGAGCCCTGAGTGATCAAATAAGTGTTGGGGTTATTGAAGGAGACATTCAATCTTCCGAAGATGCTGAGCGCATTCAGAAAACGAATGTTCCTGTGGTTCAGATAAATACAGGTGGGGCATGTCATCTGGATCCGTCAATGATAAGATCTGCACTGGATGCTCTGGATTTATCATCTATTGATCTTCTGATTATCGAAAATGTGGGAAACCTTGTTTGTCCTGCCGAATTTAACCTGGGCGAGCATCGCAAGATTATGATTCTCAGTGTAACGGAGGGAGATGATAAGGCTTTAAAGTATCCCCTTATGTTTCGAATGTCTTCCGTTCTTTTGATCAATAAAATCGATCTTTTACCTTATATCGATTTTGACGTTGAAAAAATCAGGAAGGAATGTAAGAAGCTTAACCCCCATCAGATTATCTTTGAAATTTCCTGCAAAACCGGTCGAGGGATTTCCCAATGGGTTAAATGGTTGGAAAGTGAGTTGGACCAACATTACGGGGAAGTCAATTGGTGGTAGAAGATGCTGGTTTGCTCCTTATGTGGTAAAGTTGTAGAAAATGCCGGTTCGGTGCTGGGTGTTTGCCGGGAGTGCCTCCTTAACAAGTGGCACGATGTGGAATCAAGGATCCGAAACGTCCATTTAAAAAGTAGGCAACGGTTCCATTTGCCGGAAGAGGTACCAAGGAATTCCAATGGTAGGAAATGTAAAATCTGCGTGCTGGGTTGTTCTCTGGGGCCGTCTGAGACCGGCTTTTGCGGAATTAGAAAGGGGGAGCCTAAATCGTTCGCTCTAGATGGCAATTTGAGGGGTAAGTTTTCTGCGTATTTGGATCCCCTTCCGACCAATTGTGTAGCTGATTGGGTATGCCCTGGAGGCACCGGAAGCGGTTATCCGAGGTTTGCTTATGAACGGGGTCCAGAAGTGGGTTATTACAACCTTGCAGTGTTTTTTGAAGCCTGCAATCTCAATTGCTTGTTCTGCCAGAACTGGTCTTTCAAGCTCGCTCATCTTCGAAGTGGCTGGAGAAGTGTGGATGAGCTGGTAGGTGAGATAAACGATAGAACCAGTTGCGTCTGCTTTTTCGGAGGTGATCCATCTCCCCAACTTCCTTTTGCCTTTAGGGCGATAAAGAAAATGCTAAGGCAAAAGCAAGGTAGTATTCTTAGAATTTGCTGGGAAACAAACGGCATGGCATCACGTCCCTGGCTTGATAAGATGCTTGAATTTTCGCTCAAGACTGGCGGTTGCATCAAAGTTGATATTAAAGCCTGGAGTAATCCCGTTTACATGGCTATGTGTGGTGTCGGCAACGAAAAGGTTATCGAAAATGTAAAATATCTTGCGGAGAGATTCAGAATTAGGCGGGATCCTCCGCTTGTGGTGTTCAGTACACTTCTGGTTCCAGAGTATGTAACGGAAGAGGAAGTGTTTCAAATAGCGAAGCTCATTGCATCGATTGACCCCGATATTCCTTATACACTCCTTGGTTTTGCACCCCAGTTTGAAATGCGAGATTTTTCTACAACTGCAAAGGCTCACGCAGAATCCTGCCTTGATGCAGCACTCAGCGCCGGCCTTAAACGAGTTAGGCTAGCAAACCGGCACCTTCTTTGCGGGGCATGATAGTCATCTGGCTGAACGGAAGCAAAAGCTGGTCGGGACGACTGGATTTGAACCAGCGACCTCTGCGTCCCGAACGCAGCGCTCTACCAAACTGAGCCACGTCCCGACCTATGCAAATATTACATAAACTCACTTTATCTGTCCAGCAAAAGACGGGGGTATTCAAAAAATAACTTCAAGCAACCTAAAAAAGTCTTTGACAGATCGTCAAATACCAATTTATGATAGCTATGATTTGTCAAAGTAATAAACAGACAGGATCAGGTGCCCTGGTTGGGCTTAATAGGGAATCCCGTGAAAATCGGGAGCGGTCCCGCCGCTGTGATCGGGGACGAAAGCCGCAAAAGGCCACTGTTCGCCGCGAGGTGAGCGGGAAGGCGCGGCAAGTAGGATGAACCGAGAGCCAGAAGACCTGCCTGGTCCGAAGACCGCACGAGGTTATGCGGCTTGCTGGTGGATGAAGAAAAACGGGTGCAATCCCCAGAGCTTTAGTCGGCTCTGGGGTTTTTATTTTTGCACCGGATCCCTCCTCACCGTATTATTAACCCTTAACCTCCGGGGTGTCTTCTTTATAAAGGACACCCCGGAATTAAGACAAGTAAAAAGGAGGTGCAGTGCTATGAGAAAGTGCTTGTATCCCAGAATGCTTGCTCTTGTGCTTGTTCTGATGATATCATTCGTTTTCCCCCGGCAGCTTTTGGCAGGTCACGGAGAAAAGGCACCAATGAAAAAAGCTGTTCTTTTGGTTGCTTTCGGAACGAGTATTCCCGAAGCTCAACATGTTTACGAAAACATTGACAAGATGGCCCGCGAAGCTTTTCCCAACGTGGAGATACGTTGGGCTTACACATCTAAGATAATCCGAAAAAAACTAGCGAAGCGGGGTAAAATATTGGATTCTCCAGAATTAGCTTTAGCTCGCCTCATGGAAGACGATTACACTCACGTGGCCGTGCTTTCTTTACATTTCATTCCCGGCGAAGAATTCCATAATCTCTATGTAAACGCCCACCTTTTTGGTCAGATGGAAGGGGGATTCCAAAAATTGCTGGTAGCTCGCCCTCTCCTTTCTTCATATGAAGATATGGAAAGGGTTGCTGATGCTGTTATCAAGCATTTCCCCAATAGCAGAAAAAAGAATGAGGCTGTAGTTTTAATGGGGCATGGCAGTGAAAAACATCCAGCAGATGCCATATACATGGCTATGGCCAGCGTCTTCCAGAAGAAAGATCCACTTGTTTTCCTTGCAACCGTCGAAGGGCATCCGACCATTGATGACGTCATACCTGAATTAAAAGCCAAGAAGGTAAAAAAGGTTTATCTAATGCCATTTATGAGTGTTGCAGGGGACCATGCTCGCAACGACATGGCCGGTGATGAGAAAGATAGCTGGAAATCAATCCTTGAATCGCAGGGATTTAAGTGCGAAGCTGTTCTAACCGGCATGGCAGCCTACCCCGAAATCGTTAACGTTTGGCTTGATCATCTAAGGTCAGTTCTGAAACACTTTGAATAGCTGGCGCAGTATGGCTGCACGGCACGTTACAGGAACACTGTCCGCACACGTCGGTGAGGGGGAGATCAGGATAGAGCTTATCATTATCAAGTAGCCTTTTGTAGCAGGATTGCCTGTCGAATTGACGACCGGAAAGTGCCTCTACGGGGCAGCGTCTTACACATTTCAGACACGACTGCCCCGATTTTTCCAGACAATATTCCTTGTCTGGCCTTTTTGTCGGTTCGATTGTAGCTTCTGTTATGATACTCCCAAGTCTTCCACAACAACCGGACATCGTTATCAAGAGCCTGTTAATACCGAAGGTTCCCAACCCAGCTATGTATCCGACATGCTTGTGAGACCACCTGCTTACCAATCTTTTTTCATCAAAGTTGTGTGTTGCAGGAGTGGTAGAAGAAGTGTACCCGAATTTTTTGAAAAATTCTTTTAGCCTTTCGTTAATTTCTGTTATCAGACGGTTTGTAATAACGTATGCTTCGGCCCACTTTCTAGACGCTACTGGAAAGTAGCCGGCATTGTCAGAGCATATTTCGTGCTGAAAAGGCAGGAAGTAAACTATTACTGATTTTGCTTCGGGTAACAGATCTTGAGGCAGGGCATGGTCAGGAGCTACGACCTTCTTGAGTTCCTCAAATAAAGGGTCTTCTGCAGAAGCACAGGCTACGATAGGGCTGAGCCAGATCTTTTCCCGCTGTCTCGAAATGACGCGGTTGATTACACTTTTTACTTCACTCAGCACTTTTATGATCCCTCGGTTTACCTATTTGTGCGAAGTCTTTCGTGAGGGTTTAGATGTCACCTGTGGAATGGGACGATTGCTCAAGTTCACGTATCCAGCTTTCTACCCGCTCAGTTCCATAGGCAGCTTTCCAGGCCTCTAAAATTTCGTCTATGGGAACGTCTTTTCTGGTGCCGTGATAGCGCACGTATTCCATGAAACGCCTCTCTTTACCACCGACGAGCTTCTCTTGGTCAGGTGTTTCGTCATCAACAGGCGGAGCGTAAGCCTGAAGCATGGCATCGTGGATTCCGTCGAAATCCAGGGGTGGCACGCCAAACCGAGCACATAAGTTCTTGTCAAATGCTGGGGAAACCTTGATCCATCGGCCGTTCATAAAAAGCTCCACGTAGCCGTGATAAACGAACAGGTCGGTCCCAAGCCACTCCACAATACGGCGGGAAGCTAGGTGGTTTTTTACGTCGGCGAATCCCAGGCGCGCTGGAATTCCTGAAGCTCTATAGAGTGCGCACAGCGCCGAGGCCTTGGGAACGCAAAAGCCCCGTTTTCGTTTTATTACCTCACTGGCCCTGTAGTGTTCAGGTTTGTAAAAAGGACTATATGGATCATAAATTACTTCATCACGTACCCATAGATACAGCCTGACAGCTCTTTCCCTATCGGGAGTATCGGAAGAAGCAATCTGCCACGCAAGCGACCGAATTTCGCCACTGTTACTGTCGATAATTGACGTCGGTTCCAAGTATTGTTTGATTTCTGTTGCTTGCATTGTTTTACTCTACCATCAAGGTGTACCTCTGAAGAAAATATCAATCCCTGGCTATCAATGTTGCCATGCCCATTCCACCACCTACGCATAGGGTGGCTAGACCGAGTTCCAGATTTCTTCGTTTCATTTCATAAAGTAGCGACACAATTATGCGAAGTCCAGTACAGCCAATAGGGTGTCCCAAGCTTATGCCACTTCCGTTCACGTTTGTTATGGATCGGTCTATACCGAGGCCTCGCTCACAGGCAATGTACTGAGCGGCAAAGGCTTCGTTCAACTCTATTAGCTGAACATCTTTTAGGCTCACCCCCGCTTTCTTCAATACCTTCTGAGTTGCCGGTACCGGACCGTAGCCCATGAGGTGGGGTTCAACGCCGGCCACGGCTGTTGCCACTATGCGTCCCATTGGTTCTATAGCCAGTTCTCTGGCTTTTCTCCGCGTGGTAATCAGAGCAGCAGCTGCACCGTCGTTGAGGCCCGATGAATTTCCCGCGGTTACCGTGCCATTCTTTTTGAAAACTGGCGGGAGTTTAGCGAGGTCTTCCATCTTTAGCCCAAAACGAGGATGTTCATCCTGCTCAAAGATGAAACTTTTACCTTTTGGTCCCTTGACTTCAATAGGGACGATTTCCTCTTTGAATTTTCCAGCCTTGATCGCGGCTTCAGCCTTGTGGTGACTTTCCAGCGCCACCTGGTCCTGCTCTTCCCGGGTTATGCCATATTTTTCGGCAAGATTTTCGGCCGTTTCTCCCATTATCATGGGCTTTCCCAGTAACCTGCTCCCCGAATGTAAAACTTCCCACAAGGCGTCAGTAACTTCCTGGTGCATCAGCCTGAATCCCCAGCGAGCCTTTTGCATGCAATAGGGAGCCGAACTCATGGATTCAACACCAACGACCATCACTATTTCTGCGTCACCCGCCTTTATGGCCTGAGCTGCTGAAGCAACGGCTTGCATAGATGAAGAACATTGCCTCTGGATCGTGTAAGCCGGCACGTGGGCAGGGAATCCTGCCATTAGAGCCGCCGTTCGAGCCGTGTTAGCCTCGTCAATATTCTGCAAGCAGTCTCCCGCTATAACATCATCCAAAATGCCGGGGTCTATCTTTGTGCGCTCCACCACGGCTTTCATAACATGAGCAGCAAGGTGTGACGCTCTGACATCTTTCAGGCCACCTCCAAACTTTCCAATTGCTGTTCTGACTGCTCCTGCGATGATGATATCATCATCTTTGTTATGCACTGTTTCTTACTCCTGTGTTAACAAAGCCGCTTCAAGGATTTAACCTCAAAGCGGCTCCATCTGTTAAAACTACTTCCCCTCCTGACCCTGTTTACCTCTATAAAGTTCTCGAGATAATAAGGCGCTGAATCTCATTGGTTCCTTCATATATCTGTGTAATCTTTGCATCTCTCATCATCCGTTCTACTGGGTATTCTTTTATATATCCGTAGCCTCCAAGAACCTGTACCGCTTCGGTAGTAACTTCCATTGCCACGTCGGCACAGTAGCACTTGGCCATTGCACTTATCCGGATAAGTTCAGGACTCAGTCGACTCATATCTTTTGGAAGGTGGTCGTACATGGAGCAGGCTTTGTACAGTAACTGCCGTGCAGCTTCAACTTTCATGGCCATATCGGCAAGCTTAAAGCCAATGCCTTCGTGCTGAATGATTGGTTTTCCAAAGGCAATGCGTTCTTTTGCATAATTTGTTGCATATTCAAAAGCACCCGCCGCTATGCCAAGTGCCTGAGCGGCTATGCCCAGGCGGGAAAAATCAAGGGTTTTCATCATGATGTGGAAGCCGTCAGTTCCCGATCCAAGCAAGTTTTCGGCGGGCACTCGACATTCATCGAATACCAGCTCAACGGTGTCTGACCACCTGATGCCCATTTTATTTTCCTTCTTACCGACGGAAAACCCCGGTGTTCCCTTTTCAACAATGAAAACGCCGGCGTTCTTGTGAGATGGCCCTTCAGGGTCGGTTATGGCATAGACCGTTACTACATCAGCCACACCACCGTTGGTTATAAAGGTTTTTGATCCATTGAGTACCCATTCATTCCCGTCTTTGACAGCACGGCAACGCAGTCCCGCAACATCCGAACCTGCCGCCGGTTCAGTAAGTGCAAATGCGGCCAGAAACTCGCCACTTGCCAGCTTGGGCAGATATTTTTTGCGCTGTTCTTCGTTAGCAGCCAGCAGTATAGGTAGAGACCCCAATTCGTGATCGGCAATAAGCAATCCGCATGCCGCATCAACCTTTGATAGCTCTTCTACCACGATAGCCATTGCGAGAACACCAGCTCCTGATCCACCGTACTCCACAGGGAAATCTACTCCATAAAGGCCGTTTTCCCGCAAGAGATTTACCATATCCCAATCAAATTCACCTGTTTCATCCCTTTTTGCCGCTCCTGGTGCAACTTGTTCCTTTGCAAGACGTCGCACCATATCTCTGAGCATCCTTTGTTCTTCCGTGAGTTCATACTGATGACTCATAACAGTTCCCTCCTATGTTATTTCTTTGAGTAATCATAAAAGCCCTTGCCGCTTTTTCGTCCCAGGTATCCGGCGCGAACCATTTTCCTCAGGAGCGGAGCAGGGCGGTACTTATCTTCACCCAGTTCTTTGTGCAATCCGTCAAGTACATGGAGTAGCGTGTCGAGACCCACCATGTCGGCAAGAGCCAGTGGTCCAATGGGGTGGTTGGCACCCAGCATCATGGCTTTGTCTATGTCTTCGGCGGACGCGAGGCCTTCAGAATAGACGAAGATAGCTTCGTTAATCATGGGGCAGAGTATGCGATTGACAACGAAACCTGGGGCCTCTTTTACTTCAACAGGACTTTTCCCAATCTTTTCGACGAATTGACGTGCAACTTGATAAGTCTCGTCAGAAGTGGCAAACCCTCGGATTAATTCGACCAGCTTCATTACAGGCACCGGATTAAAGAAATGCATACCTATGAATCGATCAGGTCGAGACGTTACCGATGCCATCTCGGTAATTGACAACCCGGACGTATTGGAAGCAAAGATGGTGGACTCTGGACATAAATTATCAAGCTCCTTGAAGACTTCCTTTTTTACGTCCATCACTTCTACAACTGCCTCAATAACCAGGTCTGCACCATCCAAGGCTTCTTTCAAGTCCGTGGTTCCCTTGATTCTCTTCATTACGGCTTCTGCTTCTGCCGCCTCTTTTTTACCCTTGGTGACGGCTCTTTCTAGGTTCTTTTTGATTGTAGCAAGGCCTTTTTCCACAAATGGGGTGTCTATGTCGCGCATGGACACCTGGAATCCTGCTTCGGCAGTCACCTGGGCAATCCCCGATCCCATTATACCAGCGCCAAGTACACAAACCTTTTTGATTTCCATGGCCATTCTTCTCCTTTTGGGTTAATTCACCATGATTGCAGCATTGAGTAAAACCCTTTTGCAAGGGTTCTGATGTTCGTCTCTTTTTCCCTCATAAGTCCCTGAATGGCTATTCCCTGCACGGCACCAACGAAAGATATCGCTGCCGCCCTTGAATTGGTGACATTTGGATGTTTTGCCAGAACCGATGCCATAGCCCGCACAAAAATCTCGTAAACCGATTTTATGGTTTGCTCTGCAGGATGATTTGATCCGGATAGCTCGGTAGCCAGCGTGGCAAGGCATATTGTAGCTTCAGGATACCTTTCGTAGTGTTCGCACATCAGATCTAGCACACGGGATATGGTTTCACTTGACGGATGGTCCACGCTTTCCAGCAGTTCAACATAGGTTCGGATTCCTCTGGACAACCATTCTATAACCGCCATCAGGAGTTTCTCCTTGGTTGGAAAGTGATGAAATACCGCTCCAGTTGTAACTCCTGCAAGCCGGGCGATTTCTGAAACAGTGGTCCTGTAATAGCCAAAGCGTGCAAAAAGCCCCACGGCACTTCTGATTATGCGATAGCGTGTTTCTTGCCCCTGAATTTCTTTTTTTGTCATGCTTTTCAACCAAAATCACCCATTAATCGTCCATATTGCATAGTATGTACTATGCAATATAAACTTTGATGGGTCAACAGGAACTTTTGAAGGTATTTATCCCAAGTTGTCTGCTCCCGTTGTTCTGTCATAATGGTCTTCTTATTTACTCAAGAAGGTTTGTCATTGTCTCAAAATTGCGAAAATTGTTTGAAGAGCTAAAAAATATCCTTGACGCTTCGTCGAGGTTTTGCTAACCGAAGAATGTCTTAAGGTAACTTCCGTAACGACTCGCATAGTAACTCACATCCAAAAAGGGCAAGCGTGTATTTCCAAAGGTGGTATTTCTAGCAGTGGTTTCAATGAATTATAATCTATTCGTTCTAATGGAGTCTGTACCATTTGCGACACGATTATGCTGCGCGTGATACAAATGATCTAACAGGCAATCCGGGGGCTTATGAGCCCCCTTTGTTTTCTCGTTGCCGATTGGTTTGTTGTTTTGTCTAAGGTGTTCATCTCACAATGAGGAGGGTTTCATGGAACAGTTGAAAGAGTATGTCAAGAGGGTGGAGCAGATTTTTGATGGTGAGCGGCTTTTTGACAAGCCCGAGCCCCTGAAAGGGGTCAGGGTGCTTGAAGTTTGTTATGTCGTGCTGGGTCCGGCCTGTTGTGATTACCTTGCCGAATTTGGCGCGGAAGTTATCAAGTTCGAGGGCCAACGCGGTGATCAAATGCGTTTTGTTACACCCTATGCGTATTTCTGGAAAAATATGTCGCCTGGTTTGGAAATCCAGAATCACAACAAATACTGGGTTGGAATGCATTTGGGCAATCCCAAAGCGAAAGAACTATTCTTGGATTTGGTTAAAAAATCAGATGTTGTCGTAGACAACCTTACTCCAGGGCGCATGGCGGCATGGGGTTTGAGTTACCCGGAACTGAGCAAAATAAATCCCCGCATTATTCAGCTTCATGTGTCCGGTTATGGGAGCTGGGGGCCCTGGACCGGAAGAACTTCTTACGATGCTGTGGCGCAAAGCATGGGAGGGCTTTCGTGGATTACCGGCTTTGCCGATCGAGGCCCCATTAAGTCGGGTGTGTGGATTGCCGACTGGATAACAGCCCTTATGTGTGCCATCGCAATAGTGAATGCTTTAAATTACCGTGAAAGAACGGGTAGGGGACAGTTCATAGATTACATGCAGGTGGAAAATGTTATTCGCTTTCTGGATTGGACCTGGCTTTACACCTATCTTACAGGAAATGACAGGCCAAGGTCTGGAAATCGCGACCTTGCCATATGCCCGTCTGACCTCTTTGATTGTGAAGATGGATGGGTGGCACTTGCTGCTTTCACTGAAGAAGAGTTTAAAGGCCTATGCACCGCAATGAATAGGATGGATCTCTTTGAAAAGTTTGCCGATCCTGTCGTTCGCCTGAGGGAAGAAAATGCTGCTACGATTCTAAAAGCCATTGACGAATGGACAAGAACAAAAAAGGTAGCCGAAGTTGAGGCCCTTGGTCAGGAATACGGTTTTGCTGCCGCTCATGTCATAACTGCCAAAGATGCATACCACAGCCCTCATTTTCTCAAGCGTCAAACCATTCAGGAGTTCGAGGATGCTGTCTATGGAACCATAAGAGAAGAGTGTTATCCACCTCGTATGAGCGAAACACCTAGCAGGCTCAAGTGGGCGTGCAGACCGCTTGGATTTGATAACAGGTTTGTACTCAAGACCATGTTGGGGCTTTCAGACACGGAGATTAAGAAACTTCAAGAAGAAGGTGTGATTTTCCAGTGGAATCCCGACATACCGTCTCACTGCCCGCCACCGGATTGGGACGGAAAGAGCGGTTTGAAACTGCCGTAAGGTTTTGATGGAGAAGTCTTAAGTAGTAATCACATGGCGGTTTTGCAAATAACAGGAGGAGCAAATGGCGGACGAAAGCAAAAAGCAGGGCGTTACGCAGTTTGAAGGTGAAGATCTAGACCAGGAATCTGAATTGGAACGAAGGATTATTGGCCTTGGAGTGCATAGGGAATATGCAAAATGGGCTTATTATGAGACTAACCCTGCCGACATTTTCAAAAAGCCCGAGGCCCTTGACGACATGTTGGTCATTGACGCCAGTTATGGGAGCTTTGCGGGCCTTTTTGCGTCTTCCATTCTGGCTGAAATGGGTGCCGAGGTGATAAGAGTGGAGCCACCGGGAGGAGACATCGCTCGCAAGATGTCCCCATACGGCATGATGATTAAAGATACCGGCTTGCCCTATCTGGTGGAAGGAGGACGTAATAAGTATCATGTAACCTGTAATCTAGACTCGGAAGAGGGGCAGAAGATTTTCAAGCGTCTTGTGGCAAAAGCGGACGTGCTTATTGAAACTTTCAAACCGGGTTATCTTGCCGCAAGGGGAATTGGTTATGAAGACCTAAGGAAAGAAAACCCAGGCCTTATTTATTGTGCTCTTCATAGTTATGGACATTTTGGTGAGGATGCAGAAAAGTTCGGAAATCAGCCCGACTATGATATCATCGATCAAGCAAGGTCAGTTATCATGTCCATAACGGGTGAACCTGATCTAGATCCGGAGGTTCCTCCACAGTACAAAAGGCCTTTAAAACATGGAAACTGGATGGGCTGGTATACCGGTGGAGCTTGGGCAGCTTATGGAATCGGGTTGGCCATGTTCTACAAGCGAAAAACAGGGAAGGGACAATTCCTTGATTGTTCCCCACCTGAGGGGCTTGTTACCATTGCCAATTATGCGCTTCAGTATTTTCACATGGCTGGCGATGAAATGCCCAGAGCCGGAAATTATGACTACGCCGTTTTTCCCTACACCTACGTAAGGTGCAAGGATGGTTACACCTTCATGTCAGGTTTTACCGACCCGAACTGGACAGCTCTGTGTGAGATTATGAACCGTCCGGATTTACATAAACAATTTCCGACCATAAAAGACCGGTTGACTCCTGAAAATCAGCCCAAAATTCAGCACGAGATCGAAAAATTTACGGAGAAATTCACATCTGATGAAATTCTCCAGATGCTCAATGAGTACAATCAGAGGCCAGATAAAAAAGGCACAGTTGTAACAGGCAGGCTGGAAACACCGAAAGATGTGCTCCAAAGGGAACACTGGAAAGAGCGGATGACTTTTGTCGAAGTGGACGATCCATACTATGGCAAACTTCTTGTGCAGAATTCCAGCTTTAAAGCGATGACCCTTACTCCGGGCAGAATTAAATGGCTTTGTCGCCCGGTAGGAGCAGACAACGAGTTTATTTATCAGAAATATCTGGGGCTTGGTAAAACCACGCTTGCTTCACTAAAGCAAAAAGGAGTCGTGTAAGGTTTAGAAGTCCAGTAGAGCACACCCAAAATATGTTTATATCTTAACTTTACCGGCGTGAGGTACTGGCGATAATTACATCGCCAGTACCGCCGCTTGCGTTGCAATTGATGGTTTTTAAATACTGTGTTTTTTCGGAAGATGTCTTTTTTCAAAAAGAATGAGCTTTTTCTTTAACTCTGTCCCTCCGGTGGCAGAATACTTTCCTGGAGAGCCATTGGATTTAACAACCCTATGGCAGGGGATAACTACCGCGAAGGGATTTGCTGCGCAAGCATTGCCCACGGCCCGTGCAGCTTCGGGTTTTCCCACCTTTCGAGCAATATCCCTATAAGATACGGTATTTCCATAGGGTATATCACACAAAGCAGACCACACTTGTCTGTAAAATGGGGGAGCTTTACTAATGTTCAATGGA
Organism: Deltaproteobacteria bacterium; assembly: GCA_019309115.1. Lineage (GTDB taxonomy): Bacteria > Desulfobacterota > Syntrophobacteria > Syntrophobacterales > Thermodesulforhabdaceae > JAFDGW01. The sequence goes on along the minus strand of JAFDGW010000022.1, from coordinate 6,802 downwards.
AGGTTGAAATAAAACAAAGATCCCTTCCAGTAGCCATTGAACTGCCTGATAATTTCTTCTGCCAGGGATTCGTGATGAGAATAACGAATTACCGAAGCCGTAGTTTTTTTCTCTTTGATCCATCTAACCTCGTAAACAAAATCGGAATCAAAGTGTATTTCCAGCGATCCCAGTGGAGATTCTATCGTGAGTGTGGAAAGATTGCGTTGGCTCATTATGTTATTCCGCCAAGATGAAATCGGTAATGTACGGATTGGTTTTCATTTCTTCTTCTATGGTGGAATGTGGCGAATCACCGTAGTCGTGGCCCGGCCATACTATGGTGTCTGGAGGTAAAGTGAGTATCTTATTTTTGATTGATTCTAGCAGAGTTTCAAAAGATCCTCCGGGAATGTCAGTTCTTCCAACAGCTCCCACAAAAAGTGTATCTCCCGTAAAAAGGTTATTTTCAATGAGTATACAACATGATCCGGGTGTATGGCCCGGAGTATGAATGAAACGGATTGCATAATTGCCCAGAGGCAATTCATCACCGTCTTCCACAGTTATGTCTGCTGGTGTTGGAGGCTCAAAGCCGAGTTTTCTATTCCAGGCTATGTTCTCTTCGTCTTTTGCAAACTCGTCATCTTTTTTGTGCATTACGATCTGAGCCCCTGTAGATTTCCGGATATCTTCGTTTGCCAGGGTGTGATCTGAATGGGCATGAGTGTTAATAATGTATTTAAGTTCAATGCCTCTATCTGAGACGATTTTCAGGATTTTGTCAGGTTCTCCGGCCGGGTCGATCACTACTCCGTCTCCCACATCAGTATCATAAACAATGTAACAAAACACCTCCATCTCACCGACAGGAACTTGAATAACTTCAATACCCATCTTTATCCCCTCTACCTCGCGATTCACTGGTTGTTATCATCAACGAATACAGAAACCAGCTTAAAGGCTTCCACATCCACAATACCCTTGTCCGTTATCTTCAATCTGGGGATGACCGGAAGAGCTAAAAACGAAAGGGCCATAAATGGATTTTCGTAAAGCGCGCCTAACCGTGCGGCCTCTTCCTTCAACTCTTGCATCTTTTCGGCTACCCTTTCCACGTGCTCATCCGACATAAGCCCTGCAATAGGAAGCGGAAGAACCCTTACTTTGCCAGCTCTTTCCGCGACCGCAAGTCCGCCTCTGCAGCTTCTTACAGCTTCCGCCGCGCTGGCTATCGATTCGTCATCAACCCCCACAGCAATGAGGTTGTGGTTATCGTGGGCAATGGTCGATGCTATTGCTCCCTTTTTCAGACCAAATCCCCTACAGAATCCGACGGCAGGTTTTTCTTTTTCCCGGTACCTGTTCCACACTACCACTTTTAAGACGTCCCTTTCAGGATCTGACACAACGAGGCCATTTTCCACTGAGGCTTCTTCAACAAGGTGATCCGTGATTATTGAATCCTTTTGAAGAGCAATCACTCGGATAAGGGGTTTGCCACCTTTTCCGCGAGCATAAAGTGCAAGGTCTTCAGCCGAAATTTCTGCCAGAGCCATAGGGCTTTCCGGCGGCTGCACCATAACCGAAACACGTTCAACCAGCTGTCCCTCTTTCACCACTTCACGCCCTTTTTTAAAAACCCTTTCAACCTTCCATGGGGTTAGGGTAGGGCTGACCGAAAAATCTGCAAGCGCGCCGGGAACAAGTGCACCACGATCCCTGAAGCCGAAATACTGAGCCGGGACAAGAGTGACCATAGCCAGCGCTCGAACGGGATCGAGCCCGCATTCCACCGCTTTGTTTACCTGCAGGTTCAGATGACCAAGCTTCAGCAAATCATCAGGGTGGCGGTCATCACTCACGAACATGCACCGAGACCAGGTGGTATCGTTAACCACGCTGATTAAATTTTCAAGGTCTCTGGTTTGACTTCCTTCACGAATCATGAGGGTCATACCCTTTGCCAGCTTTTCAAGGGCTTCCCGGGGAGTGGTGCATTCGTGATCCGATCGTATCCCTGAGAGTACATAGGCGTTTAAGGCTTTACCGGTAAGAAGTGGAGCATGACCGTCTATAATGGTATTCCGAAAAAGCAGTATCTTGTCCCACACGGTCCTGTCTCCACTAACGACGCCGGGGAAGTTCATAACTTCGCCCAATCCGAGAACTCTTTCGTGATTTAGATACCGATGCAAGTCCGTTGCAGTGAGCACACTACCGGATGTTTCCAGATGCGATGCAGGAACGCAACTGGGGAGCATGAAAAAAAGGTCAACAATGCTAACGGCCTCGGCGCATTTCAGAAAATATTCGATACCGTCATGCCCCAGAACGTTTGCTATCTCATGGGGATCGGCCACCACGGTGGTCGTCCCCCATTGAACAACGGCTTCGGCGAATCGTTCCGGGCCTAGCATCGAGCTTTCAATGTGAATGTGGCCTTCAATGAAGCCGGGGCACACATACGCACCACCCAAATCTACATTGACCATGGCATCATAGCTTCCACACCCTATTACAACACCGCGATGAACTGCGAAGTCCGTTTCGTAGATCTGTCCCGTCAGCGGATTGACCAGTTTGGCATTGCGAAAACACTTTTCAGCAACAAGTTCACCACGGGCTACCTCGAGTAGCTCAGTCCATTCCATGTAGGTTCTTTCCACTTCCTAATTCCTCTCCACCATTTCCAGTTTACGGCAATCCTAGCTTCTGCCTTTGATTTTCTATGTGCTTTATTATCAGATCAGCCGCCTTGTTCGGATCGGGTTCTACCGCAAAGTTCGCTCCAACAAGGTCCTTCAATCCCTCGGTAAGCAATGATACGACATTTTTGCTTCCCAGCACAGGTGGGGCAACCCCGAGAACTGTAAAAATCCCCGACGCTACGACGTAACATCCAATAGACACGGCCTTTTCCGAATACCATTCCGGTGCGGCGCCAGCCAGAGGTAGGTCGGCAATGTCCACGCCCAGTTCATTGGCCAAGGCCGCGGCAATCACCAGTATGCGTATGTTATCGACACAACTTCCCACGTGAAGCACCGGTGGGATGGATAGAGCTTCGCATACCTTCCTTAGCCCGGGACCTGCTTTGCTTTTTGCTTCCAGTTGCTTCAGTCCCGCTTTGCCATGCGCTATGGCAGCACATCCGGTATCCAGCACCAGGATATCGTTTTCAATCAATTTTGTGGTTAGGGTTACGTGGCCGTAGTCATGTTTAATCTTCGGGTTGTTGCATCCCACAACCCCGACCGCTCCCTTCACGTCTCCACTCTTTATGGCATCAACAAGCGGGTTCAGGCTATTACCCATAGCTTCCAGTATAGCCTCTACACTGAATCCGCTTATGAGTGATACCGGTTCTGTCGGTATGTAAACCTTATCTGGGATGCGATTTTCAAAATTTTCAATAGCTTCTTTTACAAGCTGATAGGCCAGGTCACGAGCCGTTTCGGGATGAAATTCCCTGTGCTCCATCCCCGGAAATTTGGCTTTGTCGGACGTAGAAACCATTTTCGTGTGATAACACTTTGCAACATCCCCAAGGGACGGCATTATGCATTGATAATCCACAATCATCATTTCCACCGCGCCCGTTGCCAGAACCAGTTCGCTCATAAGGTGATTACCGGCCATCGGAATACCACGGCGCATCAAAACTTCGTTCCCCGTACAGCAAAGCCCAACAAGATTAATACCCTTGGCACCCCTAGACTTCGCCAAATCCACCAGTTCCTCGCCCTGTGCCGCCTGGACTATCATTTCCGACACCAGGGGGTTATGACCGTGCAGAACTATGTTGACATGATCCTCTTTCAAAACCCCCATATTCGTTATCGATGATATAGGCTTTGGTACCCCGAAGAGTATGTCTGAAATCTCCGTTGCGACCATCGAACCTCCCCAGCCGTCGGCCAGTGCTGTTCTCAGACCGTGGGCAAGAATATTATCCCAGCCGTTGTCAACACCCATGTGAGTTCTGTGCATCATTTCGACGACTTCGCGGTCAACTCCCCTTGGCATAATTCCAAGATTTTCCCAGACCTTGCGTCTCTTTTCAGGGACACGGCTTACGAAGGAAATCATTTTTTTGCGTGTACCGAAGTCTTCTTCAAGCTGTTCCGCTACCTTAACGGCCAGCTCCAGTGTGTCCATTCCCTCCGGTTCAATACCCAATTCTACGGCAATACGGCGCAGCTTTCCCTCGTCGCTTATTTTATAACCCGGCGCCTTACCTTCACCAACAGCCCTAAGAATTTCCAATAGGTCTCGGCCATGGTCCGAATGTGCTGCCGCTCCAGCGGCAATCATCCTACCGATGTTTCTGGCGACAATAATATCAGCATCAGCTCCGCAAACCCCCTTCTGAGGGCCTTCTCCAAAAGGGTCAATGCGGCATGGGCCCATCGCGCAGTTCCGACAACTCAACCCCAACTCGCAAAATCCGCACTGAGGTAGCTGTTTCTGGTAACGGTCCCACACTGTCTCAATACCATCCCTTTCAGCCTTTCCGATCATAATGCGACCATCCTGGGTAATTGTCAGCTCCTCAGGTTTTGACCTTCTGCTCATGCTCATACCTCCTTCATGGAAGCCGTTGGCGATTACTACTGAAAACAATCTTCTCCACTTCCTTCTGTAATTAAAAGTGCCTGTTTTATTCCGAGATGTATAGCGCAAAAGACTCTGCTGCGACCGAGGTACTACATTTTGTATTTTCCGAACTCTTCTGGATCCATATCCTCGAGGAGTTTGGCAAGGCGATCGCGGTCATCAGCATTTACAACGGGCGGATGTTCGGAGGGCTGAGATTTTGCGGACTTTCGAAAAACCCTGTCCCTTACGAAAATTGGAGATCCCGTACGGAGCGCCAAAGCAATGGCATCGCTTGGACGAGCATCCACCTGCGTTTCTTTGCCGTTCACATTCAGGCAAATCCAGGCGAAATAAGTATTATCCCTGAGGTCATGAACTTCGATTCTCGTGACTTCCGCACTTAAATGCTCCAGGATATTTTTCATCAGATCATGTGTCATGGGGCGGGGAAACTGAATGTCTTCCATTTGCATAGCAATTGCCGTTGCTTCCATAATTCCTATCCAAATGGGCAGGGTTCTTTCTCCGTCTTTTTCCCGCAACACCACAATGGGGGTGTTTGTTTGCGGATCCATAACAAGCTCTGATACAGTCATTTCGTAGAGCATGGGTCTTCCCCTTTGATAAAGTTGTTAAAAATTTTTATGTCACTCCTCTATAAGTTTACCCTTTAACGAATGAGCATAACCTTCAACGATTCTTACGGCAACAATCTTGCCCACAAGGGAAGATGGACCGACAAAGTTTACTATTCTTCCCTGAGGGGTTCTGCCGGTTAGCTGGCCTCTACCGGTTTTGCTTTTTCCTTCTACGAGTACTTCACGTAACGACCCAACTTCCGCAAGATTCTTCTTGAGTGTTATTTCAGCCTGAAGTGCCTGCAGTGTGCTCAGCCACCTGGATTTCGTTTTTTCATCAACCTTGGGTTCCATGCGCGATGCCACGGTGAAGGGGCGATCCGAGTACTTGAAAGAAAATAGATTGTCGAACTGAACGCTTTCCACAACCTTTAGGGTTTCCAGGAAATCCTCTTCCCTTTCTCCGGGGAATCCGACCATAACATCGGCTGATAGGGAAATATCAGGCCTGATATCGCGCAATCGCTCAATTTTTCTGAGGTATTCGGTCTGGGTGTACTTGCGGTTCATTTTTTTAAGGATCCTATCTGAGCCGGCCTGGAAGGGCAGGTGAAGCTGAGGGCATAATTCAGGCACTTCGGCAAAACACTTCATAAGATCTTCCGTAAGATCTTTCGGGTGGGATGTGGTAAACCTTATGCGTAGCACGTCGGTTTCAGAGGCGATCATTTTTATAAGTTCCGAAAAGGAAATCGGTGGATCAAGATTTTTACCGTAAGAATTTACGTTTTGCCCCAGCAGTAAAACTTCCTTTGCGCCTTTGGCGATGAGGCTCCGTATCTCAGCTATTATTTCCTGCGGCGCCCTGCTTCGCTCTCTGCCCCTGACATAGGGAACAATGCAATAGGTGCAGAAATTATCACACCCTTGCATAATCGTTACTGATGCGACAATTCCCGTTTTCCACATCGGCGAGGAAGAATCGAGCCATTCCATACCGCATGATTCCTCACTTTCCGGGAATAACCATTTTTGGGTCCTGGTTCTTCGAACTTCTTTTATCATGTCGGGCAATCTGGATATTGCCCTCGTACCTATGACCAGATCCACGTGAGGAAAACGCTCAATGATTTTCTCACGCTGTTGTTCTGCCACACAACCACCCACTACCAGCAGCGCATTAGGATTACGAACCTTTATGCCCTTGAGCCTGCCAAGTAGGGAATACGCTTTTTGCTCGGCCTTTGCTCGCACGGAGCATGTGTTCACAAAAATGATGTCGGCTTCCTTTGGGTTTTCCGTAACGGCGTATCCTTCAAGTCCGAGCAATCTCTGCACCCTGAGGGAATCATATTCATTCATCTGGCACCCGAAGGTGTGTACATACAACAGTTTTGAAGCCATCTTTTCGGCTTTTGCTTTCACTGCACTGGATTGTCTCATAGGACCTCGCTGTTGCCCTGGTTAACAAAACTGCACATTAGTGGATTGTGCGGTCGTCCCTGCACCAGGCACAGGAACTCGTCGCTTCACCACCCTCTTCCAATCCCCTGCAACCAATATAGGTTTCAAGGGTGAGAAGTCCCTCGTGAAGGACTTCCCAAGAAGAGGGATGGTGAGGACTGCTCTGAGAACTCTCCAGC
>JAFDGW010000021.1 GCA_019309115.1 Deltaproteobacteria bacterium | reverse complement strand
TTTGAGGGAGAAGAGGCTTCTTTTTATCCTTTCCACTATTCCCTGTCTCATCTGGGAGGAGAGTTGTTTTATTTCTCTCTTCTCAAGTCCCTGTGGTGTTTTGATTTCCACTTCCTTAAGTTTCCAAGTGTTACCGTTTAGACGGTTTTCAATGTCCGCTACAATGTAGTTGTAGAGCCACTTGGCTTCAAGGAAGAGTCTGTTTAGCTTTTCTTCGTTCTCTTTAGAGAAATTCTGGAGCTTAAGCTGATAGACTCTGGAGACTTGGTTTTTTCTGCGTTGTCTGGTTGCATTTAGAGTGTCTTTAATCTTTTGAGCTTTTTCCGTTCTCATCGCTATTTTTGATTATACCCCACCCACCTCCCCTAATTCATCCCCGCTTTAAAAAGCAGGGCTTTCTTAGCAACTTTTCTGTAAAGTACCGGTTTTCATGCATTTCTTTATTTCGATTTTTTTGCCTCCAATAGGCAGAAAGTATTTGTTCTTCTGTTCGTCCCATTCCAGCAGCTGTGCCAATTCGTAGTAAGCAATTTTTCCAAAACGAGCGAGAAGTCTTCTTTTGGTGGCGAGGCAGTAAATCGCCGAGTCACCCCTGATGCAAAGGGAATTCGTATCCAGTTTTTCTTTTCTTCCATCCGTAAGTTCAATGGTTACTTCTGCAAGATTTCCTTTCGGGTCCACGGTTTTATGCAAATACTTTATCCAAAGTGGTGCATCAGCAACCCTTACTGGGTGAACTTCACCTTCGCACCGAATGAAGTATTTTCCGCCTTTTTCGAATAGGCTGCGGCTCAGCAGTCTGAAAAGATCCGGATCTTCCACAGGGTTACCTTCGCAGAACCAGTTTCCGTATTCGTCGATGAAATAATCGTAAATGTGTCTCTGATATTCAGGTATTTCCATGTGGCAAAAACTCCTCTGAAAAAAGCACCACATCCTGAATACAATCAGCTCCACTAAATATCATAACAAGCCTGTCAACCCCCAGAGCGATGCCTGCTGTTTTCGGCATTTGCTCCAGTTCTTCAAGAAATTGTTCCGGCATTGGGAGCTTCGGAAGGCCATGCAATCTGCGCCATCGAATAACATCCTCAAACCGTCTTCTTTGTTCTACGGGATCGGTTAACTCACTGAAACCGTTAGCCAGTTCGATGCCGCCCCAATAGACTTCAAATCGCTCGCATACCTCAGGATTGCTTTCTTTTATCCGGGCAAGGGCAGACTCCGAAGCCGGGTAGTTCTTCAGAATACACGGCTGTGGGAAGCCAAGATGAGGTTCCACCTTCTCGACCAGGTCGATATAGAATCGATCCCGATTCCACTGTTTAATAGGATTCCAGCCTGCCCATTTTACAAAGGCTTCTTCAACGGTGATGATTTTCCATGGTTCCGATGGTGTGAGCATACTTTGGCGAAATGATACCTTGAAGCAATTAATGCAGTTGGCGATGTAGGAGAAAAGCTCCTTACAATCCTTCATCAGATCAGTATAATCCGCATTAGTACGGTACCATTCCAGAATGGTAAATCCCGGGAGGTGCACCTTGCCGAACTCGCCTTTTCTAAAAACGCGGCAGATCTGGAAAATATTTCCAAAACCTCTTGCAATAAGCATTTTCATGTGGAGTTCTGGGCTGGTTATCAGAAACCCGATTTCTGACCTTACAGGTTCTATGTGCATTTCCGGTGCCGGAGCCTGAATAATGAGAGGAGTTTCTACCTCCAAGAAACCCTTTTCATAAAAAAAGCGGCGGAGTGTTAAAACAATATCTCTCCGCCGTTCTGCAAAATATCTACTGTCTTTCATTACTTGGCCGATACACGTTCCACGTAGCTTCCTGTTCTGGTGTCAATCTTCAGTACATCTCCTTCTTCGACAAAAAGTGGGACCTGAACTTTATAGCCAGTTTCCAGGGTTACTGGTTTTGTGGCTCCCGAAGCTGTGTCTCCCTTAACACCGGGTTCTGCTTTTATGACCTTTAGCTCTACGAAGTTTGGCAGAGTAATTCCTATCGGGCGGTCTTTAAAAAACAACATGTTAACTTTAAGATTTTCCGTAAGAAAATTTGCGGCATCACCTAACTGATCAGCCGTCATTTCCACCTGTTCGTAGGTGGTCATGTTCATAAAGTAATAATTGTTTCCATCTTTATACAGGTATTCGACTTCTTGTTCGTCCGTATCGGCTTCCACGAACTTGTCTCCAGATCTGTAGGTTTTGTCAAATTGGACCCCGGTGATAAGATTTTTCAACCTGCATTTGTAAAGAGCCTGGCCTTTGCCCGGCTTTGTGAACTCGAAGTCCACAATCAGGTACGGCTCGCCATCTATTTCCAGTTTAAGCCCTTTCCTCAAGTCTCCTGCATTAAGTGTTGCACCCATTTACACACCTTCCTTATTGTATTTTTGTCTGGTTTTCAGAACTCTTATGCACTCCTAGTGGGGGCAATATATTGAGAGTTTTTCCATGTGGTCAAGCCCTTTGCATTAACGTGTGGAAAGGCTTAATATATTTAACCAGCGGACAAATAAGCATCCTTATGAGATCGTTTAACCTTTAAGCGTATGGGGGGTAACAAATGAGCGATATAGTAGCGGTAAAGGCAAGAGAGATACTTGATTCACGCGGAAATCCAACTGTTGAAGCCGAAATCTGGGTTGAAACGGGTTTCGTGGGACGAGCTGCTGTGCCGTCCGGGGCTTCGACGGGTTCTAGGGAAGCTCTGGAGTTAAGAGATGGCGATTCTGAGCGTTATCTGGGCAAAGGTGTTACAAAAGCGGTGGGTAATATAAACGACGAGATTGGGCCTCGTCTTGTTGGTAGAGATGTCCAGGATCAGGTTGGAATCGACAGGTTTCTGATTGAACTGGACGGGACGGAGAACAAGAGCCGTCTGGGTGCTAATGCTATACTGGCAGTAAGCATGGCCGTTGCGAGAGCTGCGGCTGAGGAGTTAGGATTGCCCCTTTATAAGTATCTTGGAGGCGTGGGAGCATATTTACTTCCTGTTCCGATGATGAATGTTCTCAATGGTGGGAAACATGCTGACAATAACTTGGATATTCAAGAATTTATGATCGTTCCCGTCGGGGCTCCAAGCTTCAAAGAAGCGCTAAGGATGGGTGCAGAGACCTTTCACAACCTCAAGAAGATATTAAAATCTAAGGGATTAAACACTGCTGTGGGTGATGAAGGCGGTTTTGCGCCAAGCCTTTCGTCTAATGAAGAAGCACTTGAAGCGCTAGTAGAAGCCATCGAAAGGGCCGGTTATAAGCCGGGACAAGATATTTTTATCGGTATGGACGCGGCGGCGAGTGAATTTTATGAGAACGGTGTTTACAAGATGGCAGCGGAGGCAAAACCGGAAAAAACACCGGCCGAACTGGTGGAATACTACGAGAAATTAGTGGACAAGTATCCGATAATTTCACTGGAAGACGGTATGGCAGAAGACGATTGGGAGGGCTGGAAGTTGCTTACCCAAAGGTTGGGTGGTCGTATTCAGGTTGTGGGTGATGATGTGTTTGTAACCAATACAAAGATCATTGAGAAAGGCATTCAAGAAGGTGTGGCAAATTCGGTACTTATAAAACTCAACCAGATAGGCACTGTCACAGAAACCCTAGAAGCTATAGACCTCGCTCACAAGGCCGGTTACACAACTGTAGTGTCCCATAGATCGGGTGAGACAGAAGACACAATAATAGCTGATCTTGCCGTAGCTGCCAGAACAGGCCAGATAAAAACTGGATCTCTTTCCAGAACTGACCGGGTAGCCAAGTACAATCAGTTGCTTAGAATTGAGGAAGAGCTCGGTGCTTCGGCCATTTATGCCGGAATGTCAGCCTTCAAAAAGAAAAGCGTGTAAGCACAAAGAACCTCTTTGGTTGGAAGCGGTGCAATTTGCCGTTTCCAACCTTCAATCTGAATTCACAAAATTAAATCCGAATTCGCGGCATTTTTTCAGGATTTCTGGGTATTTTTTAATCTCGCCCTTCTTATCCACCTGGTTTACACAATAATCACCACCGTATTCGACTCCGATTGCATCAAAAAAATAATACATCGTCTTTTTGCAACAATCAAAAAGCCTCTTTCCTTTCGTGGCACCTACCCCCAGGAAAAAACCTTTGCGGTTTTGGGATTTCAGAGGGCGTAAGCCGGCATCGACATCTGCCGGGAGTTTCTGTGCCATAAAGAGGGCCTGAGTTCGATCGATAAAACACTTGAGCTGTCCCGGTACGCTATAAAAGTAGTTAGGGCTTGCTACCACTATGCGATCACATGTTGCTAGGGCTTTGTAAAATTTGTGCATGTCGTCTTTTTGAATACATGTTCCTTTTGTGTCGCAGTAACCGCAGCTAAGACAACCCTTGATGTTCAGCCTTCTTATTCGGATCTCTTCTATTGTAACATTTGGTACCGTGGCAGCTCCTTCCAGAAAATTCTTTAGCATAAGGTCTGAGTTTCCATTAACTCTTGGAGAACCGTAAATAGCCACCAGTTTCATCCTGTGCTCCTTTGGAATTGTTGACCTCGAGAGAAAACTTTTCCAATATGACATTACTAAAAGGGAAATCACCAATATTGTATGAGCAACCCTTAAAGGAGGGCAAGAATGAGTTCTTGTGTTTTCTGTCAAATTGTCGAAGGGAAAATTCCGTCGGCAAAGCTTTATGAAACAGATTCTGTCCTTGCATTTCTTGACATCAATCCCATAAACCCGGGGCATACTTTAATTATACCCAAGCGTCATGCAACGTCCATTTTTGACGTGGATGAAGAGGACCTTAAAGAATGTGCTGTAGTCGCTGCGAAGGTTGCTCGTGCAGTGCGAAAAGCGACCGGCTGTGATGGCATGAATGTGCTTCAAAACAATTTCCGTGTGGCAGGTCAGATTATTGATCATTTTCACATACATTTGATTCCACGGTTTGAAAACGATGGATTCCTCACGAGCTGGCCCGGCAAACCTTACGGCGAAGGCAAAATGGAGGAGATGCGAAAGGCTATACTAGAACACATCTAATCTAAAGAGATAGTGAAAGTGTTTTGAAAACCTGACTCGCATAATTCTACAGGAGCGCAACGATAATGTGACAAAGAAATAGCAGTGCTACTATGTTCCTGTTCAACAATCTTGACAGTCCCTTGACAGGAGTTGTGAATTTTGTTACTTGCGGAAAGTCGTAGGAGAGTTCTTTGGAATCTTTAGGGCAATGAAGTCTGCCCGAAATGCCTGATGACTTAAACATGTCAGGCTGATGACTTCTGTGCCGCCTTGAACTACCGAGGCGGGGAAGTCATCAGGGTGGTAGATTTGTACAGCTAGATTCAGCGCCCCGCTTCGGATTAAAGAAGCGGGGTTTTTTGTTTTTTAAAACATTATCGGGAAGGAGGGTGCTAATGGCGTTCAGCTTAGCTGTAATCGTCATACTAGGGCTGCTTGCCGATTATATGTTCCGAAAAATGAAGCTTCCCGGCCTCGTGGGAATGCTGATAGTCGGTATCCTGGTCGGCCCTTATGTGCTCGGCATAATGCGACCCGAAATGATGCATGTTTCTGCCGATTTCAGAAAGATCGCCCTTATTGTGATTTTGCTCAGGGCAGGCTTTGAATTACATCGAGATACCCTCTTCAAGGTAGGACGCCCAGCGCTTCTTATGTCAGCCGTTCCGGCAATTTTTGAAATAATAGGTGTTGTTCTGGTTGCTCCCAAGTGGTTGCACATATCCCGGCTTGATGCGGCAATACTCGGCTCCATTCTCGGGGCTGTGTCTCCCGCCGTTGTCGTTCCACTGATGATTGATTTTATGGATCGTGGCAGGGGGGCAAAAAAGGGCATTCCCACCCTTGTACTGGCTGCTTCCTCAATTGACGACGTCTTCGTTATCGTAATTTTCACAATTTTCCTGGGCATGTACACCCAGGGCAAGGTAAACATCGCTGCAAAGCTTGCAGAAGTGCCCATATCTATCATTCTTGGAATTATTGCTGGAGCAATTCCAGGCTACTTTCTTTACAAGATATTTGCGAAGTACGACTGGAGGCCCCCAAAGAGAACCCTCATCGTGATAGGCATTGCCATTCTTCTTACGTGGTTTGAAGAGGAAGCTAAAAATTTTGGAATTCACTTTGCCAGCCTGCTCGGAGTAATGACCATTGGCTTTGTCATCCTTGATAAAGCAGAACCCATTGCTCACGTCATTTCCCAAAAGCTGAAAAAACTCTGGGTTTTTGCCGAACTGTTGCTGTTTGTGCTCGTTGGTGCTCAGGTGAATATACATGTTGCGTGGAAGGCTGGACTTGCCGGAGCGGCGGTCATCGGGGTCGGTCTTATTTTCAGAAGTGTTGGCACCTATCTATGTGTCTTAGGAACCGACCTGAACTGGAAAGAACGGCTTTTTTGTGTAGTGGCCTACATTCCAAAGGCTACGGTTCAGGCTGCGATAGGTGCGGTTCCCCTTGAGGCTGGAGTACAGTCCGGCGAGGTTATTTTGGCTATTGCCGTGCTTTCTATTCTGCTCACGGCACCGCTGGGTGCTATAGGCATCATGGTTCTGGGTGAAAGGATTCTCGATTACGGAGAGAAACGGGCTGTTTACAGGTTTAGAGAACTTAGGGAAAAGCTCGGACTTCCTCATGTCGGTGAGCGGGTGAGAAGCAAGCGCTTTAATACAGTATGGAAGGTCATAGAAGAGAAGGAAACCTGGATTCGCGAGAATGGTCGGCTCATTCCAGCAATCTATCTCAGGTTTTGGAGGGAAGACCCCTCTAAAGAACCGGGAAAGGGAAGAACAATGGACTATAGATACACCCCATCGTCTCCACCTTTCGAAACGCACTGGGAAATACTTTATGACTGGTAATGTTGGTTCCCATTACTGTAGAATTCGATACCTGTGATGGGTTCAACAAAGGAGAGAAGTATTTCGTAAGAATATAGAGGAGATAGAAATATGAGTGAATCTCTTATCTATCTTGACTACAACGCAACCACGCCTGTGGATCCTGCCGTACTTGACGTCATGCTTCCTTACTTGCGAGAGAAGTTCGGGAATCCGTCATGTAGCCATCCATACGGAAGCGATGCAAAAAAAGCCGTTGAAGAAGCTCGCAAGAAAGTGGCAAACGCAATAGGTTGTTTTCCAGAAGAAATTATATTTACCAGTGGTGGAACGGAATCAAACAACCTAGCGATATTTGGCGTTGCTGAAGCTCTAAAGGATCAAGGACGACACATCATAACATCCAAGATTGAGCATCCGGCCGTCATCGAACCAATGGTAGAACTTATCCATCGAGGTTTTGATGTCACCTTTCTGCCGGTTGATAAAAACGGATTAGTTGATGTAGGCGAGATTGAAAGGTTAATCAGACCCGACACCATACTGGTATCGGTGATGCACGCAAATAACGAAACCGGGGTTATTCAACCCATTAAGGAAATCGCCACAATTACCAGGGCGAAAGGCGTAATATTTCATTCCGATGCAGCCCAAAGTTTTGGAAAGATAGAAGTAAATGTAAGGGAACTCGGGGTCGATCTCCTAAGTATCGCCGGTCATAAGACTTATGCGCCAAAAGGCATAGGTGCTCTTTATGTGAAAAGAGATACGCCTATCAAAAGAGTAATTTTCGGCGCGGGACAGGAACGGGGCGTACGGCCTGGTACAGAGCCGGTTGCACAAATTGTAGCCCTTGGTGAGGCGGCCGAGATGGCATCTAAAACGGTTGGGGAGGAAATTGCTCGACTTGAGAAGCTGAGAAACATGTTGGAGGAAGGCATTCTGGCTTCAACTCCGAATGCAGTGGTTCACGGCAAGGGTGCCCCAAGGCTTCCCAATACACTAAGCATAGGTTTTCCCGGCATGTCGTCTGCGGAATTGCTTGGTAAGATGCAAAACCGCATTGCAGCATCTGCTGGAGCGGCTTGTCACGGTAATGAACCGAAAATCTCGCATGTACTGGAAGCAATGGGCGTGAGTCCGGGAGTTGCATTGGGCACAATTCGACTATCCCTTGGTAGGTTTACGACTGAGGAGGAAATCAGAGCTGCAATAGATTACTTTGCCGGTTTGTTTAATTGAAGCCTTGTAGAAGGCTTTGTAGGCATAGCGACCTGATAGCCCGCATCGGTCTGCGGTGTTTTTTGACAGTAGCCGTCTTTTGGATTATGAACACCCTCCACCATTGGTGGGGGGTATTATGAAAGAAAAAATAACCTACAGGCTTGAAGATTACGACTACCAGCTTCCGAAAAACCTGATAGCCGACTGTCCGTCTGATAAGCGACACGGGTCCCGCCTCATGGTTCTTTATAGGAAGAACGGTAGGACGGAACATGTAAGATTTAGCGATATTGTGAACTACCTCGACCGACGTGACCTTCTAGTGCTGAACGACACTAGGGTAGTCAAGGCGCGGTTATTTGCCCGTAAACCCTCAGGAGGCAGGGTTGAAATTCTTGTATTAGATCCTTTCCGTGAAAGTGATTCTCATGAGTGTTTGGTTAAGTCGTCAAAACCGGTTCAAAAGGGCATGGAGCTTACCATTGAGAATAGCGGTGGCAAGGTTAGGGCTATTGTGGTTGAGACTTATGCAAATGGTAAGGCCAGCGTTGTTTTCAAATCACCTATGCCACTTCTTGAAATGCTGAATTGTTATGGTTTCGTTCCTCTTCCTCCATACATATTGAAAAGACGGTCATTTCGTGGGGAAGCCGATTTTGACAGTGTACGTTATCAAACCGTATACGGCGTTAAACCCGGGGCCATTGCTGCTCCCACAGCAGGATTTCACTTCAGCAAAGAGCTGTTGGGAAAATTACGGCAAAAGAAAAACATTCGCTTGGCTTTTATAACTCTGCACGTGGGTTACGGAACTTTTGCACCTATAAGAACTGAAGACATAAGGTTACACGATATTCATTCAGAGTGGTGCGAAGTTCCGCATGAAACCGCATTGGCCGTGAAGGAGGTCCAGAGAAGCGGTGGGCGAGTGATAGCGGTAGGCACAACCGTTGTCAGAACACTTGAATGGGTGGCCACCATCTTCGGAGAGGTCCGGAAGCATAAAGATTATTGTAACCACTACATTTATCCAGGATACGAGTTTAAGGTTGTGGACGCCATGATAACCAATTTTCACCTGCCCAAATCGAGTTTGATACTGCTGGTCTGTGCTTTTGCCGGAAGGGAAAACATATTGAGGGCTTATCGGGAAGCGATTGAAAAGAAATATCGTTTTTACAGTTACGGGGATGCTATGCTCATTCTTTAAAAATACTATTCCACCAGAGGCTACCTTCGTAAATCAACCAATGTCAAACTTGGAAACGTAATATTTATACGATTGTGCTCTGAAAGCAACCTTCCTTGACGTCTCAGATGCAAGCGCAGTTTTTCTGTGTCCTTTTCTTCTTAAACTTTGTGGAATGTTTCACATTAAAGCATGGTGACCAAATCACATGTTTCAATATGGTACATGTGTCGCTTTTCCATCCGGGGTTATAGGGTTTTCTCGTGGGAATCTTCCGCAATGTCAATGACATACGCTTCTGGAATTGATTTTGCCTTGTGAAGTTGCGAGCGGAGAGTGAGATGGAAAGAATACTAGCAGTCATAGAAGCGCAGGAAAGAAGGTGTGAAGTCCTTTTTCGAGCCTGTTTGCTTGCTCAGCGAACGTTGGCCAAGGTTTATGTGTTGCTGGTGTTACCGTCGGGCTGTTCTGAGTTTCTGGAGCGGGAAGCACGGAAGATGTTGGAGCCGCTTATCGATAAACAGAGAAACCAGGGAATTCCGTTGGAATATTACATTGTGGAAGGTGAACTCGAAAGGGAGGTGATACGTTTCATAATGGAGCATAACATTGATCTTACTGTATGGTTTGCAGGAGATAATGACGAAAGATTCAAGAGGGCGGTTAATGTTCAGAGAACGACAGGGTGCCGCCTTGAGTTTGTTCGTTCAAGAATGAAACGCTGAAAAGGAGAGGGGTGAATAATGAGCATGTCGTGGTATCTTTACCTTCCAATTGCAGGAAATGCTGTAAATTTTGTGCTAATACTTGCCTTAGGGGGGATAGTTGGTCTTCTTTCAGGAATTTTCGGTGTCGGCGGGGGTTTTCTGATGACGCCTCTTTTGATCATGATAGGCATTCCGCCTACCGTTGCTGCCGCTTCCGATTCCAACCAGATCGTTGGTGCTTCCACGTCGGGAACGCTTGCTCACTTTCGCCTGGGTAATGTGGATTTCAAAATGGGAATACTGTTGTTGATTGGCGGAGTTGTAGGAGGAACGGTTGGAGTACAGGTTATTAAGGTGTTGAGGGCTTTAGGTAATGCCGATTTTCTCATTAAGATAACTTATGTGGTCATGCTCGGGTTTATTGGTACTTACATGTTTCAGGACAGCCTGAAAGCTTTGAGAAAACGACCTGAAGTCGTGACGGTTGAAGCAGCTGCTACCAAACCATCACGCTACGCCCGCCTTGTTCAATCTCTTCCGTGGCAGGTTGAATTTGTACGCTCTGGAGTACGGCACAGCATTCTGCTTCCCATTGGTCTCGGATTTCTCGTTGGAATTCTGGCGGCCATTATGGGGGTTGGCGGCGGCTTTATAATGGTTCCCGTCATGGTTTACCTGCTGAGGATGCCCATGCATGTTGTGGTGGGTACAAGTCTGTTCCAGATTCTTTTTACCTGTATTGATGTTACAATAATGCAAGCTTACACGAACCACACAGTGGACTTTGTTCTGGCTCTGTTCTTGCTGCTGGGGTCAACGGTTGGAGCTCAGTTTGGTGCTCGTATCAGTAGAAGGCTCAAAGGCGAGCAGCTTAAGATCTTTCTCGCCATTCTGGTCTTGCTGGTCATGGTGAAGATGCTTCTTAGCCTTTTGTTAACGCCCAAAATCATGCTTGCATATACAGGAGGACATTAAAATGAAAAAGATGCTCAGGAGTCTTGAGGTTCTCTGGATCGCTTTACTAATCTTCTTTCTATCTTCTCTAGCTGTTCAGGCATCGGTTCTGAAGGTTTCCCATGTATCGCCCGATCACATTGACATAGGCGCCTTCTATCATGGCATCAGGTTGAAGGTCACCGGCTTCGTGCCGGCTGATTCTGATATCGTAATTCGATTTGTTGGTGTTCGCAAAGACGTTCATTTGAAAAGAAAAGGCAAAGTACTTGGCCTTTTGTGGATGAATGTGGATCCAGTTACCTTTGAAATGGCTCCCAATGCCTGTATAGTGGAGGCGTCCAGTAAGTACGGCCTCAAAATGCTGGGCTTGAAAAGCCTGGAAAGTGATATAGAAATTGAAACGGAAGCCAGTGTTGACAGGGAGCGGCTTTTTCTGGAATTCTTGAAGCTAAAGAAAAGCGAGAAGCTTTACAGTGAACGTGTAGGATCGGTTAGATTTGAGGAAGTTGACGAGACCAAAAAGGGATTTTCCGTTGATCTTGTTGTTCCTGCCAGACTTACGCCTGGTAAATACACTCTGCAGATTTTTGCTATAAGGGACGGTCAGGTCGTGGACAGAGTTGAGCAAGTTATCCCTGTTAAACTTGTTGGTTTTCCGGCTTTTCTAGCTTCAATGGCTTTTAACCACGGAGGCTGGTACGGAGTGCTGGCAGTGGTAATTGCCATATTTGCCGGTCTTGCCATGGGTTTTATCTTTGGGGGCAAAGGTGGAGCCCACTAGGATTGACGGAGCGGTGGGCCGAGGTTCAAAAACATGGGTTTTTTAGCCAGAGTGTTAAACAGAATTTTGGGATTTGGACGCAGAAAACCGGAGTATTCTTTTGTTGTGCTTTTCAATACTTTTCGGCAAATTCTTGATCAGAATAACCGCGTTCTGGAATTGATAGCCGACATGGGAGATAAGCTGGGTGGTGAGTATATTTTCGATAAGCAGTATATAATTTCCAGGTGTGGGGAGATCAGTGATCAGGTTTATAAACTGATTTACAATTTAAACGTACTGGGTGAACGACGTTATTTGGCTCTTTACGATGCCTTTGAGCGCATTCATCGACAGATACAGGAAGAACTAGCCGGACGACCCACCGTTCCGGAATCAGCTTATGTGTTGTCGCTTGACGTAATAACCAGGGATTTTGTGGATGAAGTTGGCAATAAGGCCGCGAATATCGGCGAGATCCGCAACGTTTTGAAGCTCAGTACGCCAGATGGCTTTGCTATTACCACCAGAGCCTTTAAGGAATTTCTTGAGGTGAATGAAATCGACAAAGAAATTGCAAAAATCATTATTTCTTGGGATGGCTTGGACGAAGAATACTTTTTCGATGCAGCTCAGCGTATAAGAAGGAAACTCATGGTTGGCCGGGTTCCACGGCGTATAGCCAGCAAAATCGAAAAAATGGCAGAAGATGTTGCCGAACGGAACGGGTTGGAGCGGCCGTTTTTTGCGGTGAGGAGTAGTGGTTGGCTAGAGGATTCTGAGCACAGTTTTGCGGGGATTCACAAAAGCATTCTGAACGTTGGAAAGAGCGGACTTTTAGATGCTTACAAAACGGTAGTTGCCAGCGTTTATTCATGTGATGCCTGGGGATACCGTTACAACAAAGGGATTCAAGAACACGAGGTTATGCTGGGCGTCCTGTGCCAGCTAATGCTGAAGCCGTTATGCAGTGGTGTGCTCTACACCCTGCATCCTACCCAACCTGAGAAAGAACTCATGCTGATAAGTGCCCATTGGGGACTTGGTCCTGCCGTGGTAGATGGAATGACCAGGGTTGATGAGTACCGGGTTGACAGGAACCCACCACACGAAGTCGTTTCAATGAGAGTGGTTCGTAAGGAAAAGGAACTTACTCCGGCAGAGGAGGGTGGAATTGAGTGGGTACGTGTGCCTGAAGAGAGGCAATATGAATCCTGCCTTCATTCTGACCAGCTTAAGCGGCTGGCCGATACGGGTATGCTGCTAGAGCGATATTTTAAAAGGCCTCAGGACATAGAGTGGGCTATTGATGCCGAAGGGAATATCTACATCCTTCAGGCTAGACCTCTTGCCATACAGCGTCCAGATGTTGTTACCTCCCGCGATCTCAGCGGTCTCGTGGAGTCGTCCAGCGTTATAATGTCCGGCAAGGGGACGGTTGTCCAAAGGGGTGTTGCTGTTGGCCCTGTGTTCGTTATTGACGATGATACCGATATATCCCGTGTTCCTCATGGAGTTGTGTTAGTAACCCGTTACACATCGCCGCGCTTAGCTCGTGTAATCCAGAAGGTGAGAGCTATCATCACTGACTATGGATCCCCAACCGGCCACATGGCAACGGTAGCTCGTGAATTTCGAGTACCTACCATTGTTGATACAGGCATTGCCACTCAGGTTTTGAAGCACGGTATGGAAATAACCGTAGATGCGACGCAAAATGTCATTTACGAAGGGCGGATTCAGGAGTTGTGCCTTTTTGAATTAACGGAGGAATCCGTTTTTGAGGAGTCTTATGAATACAGGTTGCTTAGGCGCATCCTGAAGCGGATGAGCCCATTGAACCTTGTGGATCCTCAGGATCGTTCATTCAGCCCGGAAAACTGCGCCACCTACCATGACATAACACGCTATGTTCACGAAAAAGCCGTTGAAGAGATCATCCGCATAAGCGAAACCTACCCTCACGAGATGGGGTCGCGGCCCAAGAGGCTCGACCTTCCTATACCGCTTGGACTTATGTTGATAGACATAGGGGACGGGACGCAATCACTACCAGAAGACAAATCGGTAACGCTGGAACAGATCGCGTGTCTTCCGTTGAAAGCTCTATGCGAAGGATTACTCATTCCGGGTATGTGGGATACTCAGCCAGTTGTAGTTGACTTTAGGAGTTTAATGTCCAGTGTAACCAGAACCTTTTCACCTTCTAATGCCGGACCACACCAGATCGGGCGTAACCTTGTTGTGATTTCCAAAAATTACATGAATATGAACCTCAGGCTTGGCTATCATTTCAACATTGTAGATGCCTATATAGTTGATAATCCGAATGATAATTACGCTTATTTTAGATTTGCAGGAGGTGTCACCGATGCCATACGTCGTTCCAGAAGAGCTGCCTGTATTGCGGAGATTTTAGATCACTTTGATTTTAAAACGGAGACCAGGGGTGATCTCATTGTCGGCCGCGTGAAGAAGTTGAGCAAGGAACAGATGGGGGAAAGGATGAAAATCATAGGTGCTCTTATTGGATATACAAGACAACTGGATACTCAAATGCACTCAGACGATCTCGTGGATTTTTTTGTAACTCAATTTCTGGAGCGACTGGGCAAGGTAATTCAAATAACACGAAAGGAAGGAGGAGACAATGGAAACAACGGAAAGGAAGACAACAATTCTCTTGCTTGATGATGAACCAATTGTGTGCAAGCGCTTGAAACCTTATTTGGAAAAAAACGGCTACGAAGTCGAAACTTTTACCGACAGTTCGAAGGCGATGGGAAGAATTGAGGAAAGGGACTTTGATATAGTGATAACTGATTTGAAGATGGAAGGCATTGACGGCATGACCTTTTTGACCAGGGTTAAGGAAAAGTCGCCGTCAACACAGGTTATTGTGATTACTGGGTTTGCCACCATGGAGACGGCGAAACAGTCTTTTCAAAAGGGAGTTTTTGATTTTGTGGCAAAGCCCTTTAAGTTAAGTGAAATTCACGAGATTGTGCGAAGGGCGGAGAAAAAATTAAGGCAGGAAGCAGCATCGATGTGAGGGTTAAACTTGGAGGAGGCGGAAAATGGTGCGCACCCTTGTTGCGGTTTCACCAGATATTGAATCCAGCATAGCACTTCGGCTGGCCTGTGAACTGGCGCATTTTTGTGAAATGAGTATTCAGGCAATATATGCCAAAGAGCCTGAAGTTCCCGGAGGTTATACTGATTTTGGCTGGGCACGACGGACCTGGGAAAGGACGCTCATTGAGAAATTTGAACGCGAAATCAGTCAGCTAATAAAAACTGAGGAACGGTTTTGCCCTGTTACTATTCAGCCAATTGTTACGACGAGCGAACGAGATAAGGCGGTGCTTGAACGGTTACGTACCGGAGAGTATGACCTTTTTGTTGAAGGGGCATTAAGTCCTGAAATGGAAGTTGTAAAGGAGCGTCTAGATTCGAAGCTGTACCAAAATGCCCCGGTTCCTGTTGTGCTAGTGAGAAACCTTATGAAGGTTGATAGGGTTATGGTGGTGCTTGACAGGGATTTTCTGAGTGATCAGGTAAGTGAGGTTCTGAAGAGTCTCTTTGAGAAAAAGGACCTGCAAATGGACGTCTGCTTTCTGAAAGCCGAAGTGGGGGATAATGCTGCCACGATAGAAGCGTTGAGATCTCTTGGTTTTTCCGTGCGAAACGTTTACAGATACCCGGGTAGTGAATTACCGAGCGAGTATCCCCTTATAATAACTGAATTTAACAGACACAAGGGATATTCGGAAAGCTATTTCCGAGTGTTGGAAAACGTTAATGCTTCTGTGCTTTTCGCTTGGAGTGAATAAATAAGGAGGATTGAAATGAGAATATTGTTCGTTGCAGATCAATATGATTACAGTGCGTACGCACTGGAAGAGGTTGCCGAACTTGCCAGAAACACCTTTGCTGACGTAACCATGCTGGGAGTGTTGCCCAGAGATATGGCACGGTCGCTGAGTCCGGGAAGGCCCTGCGACATAGCCCTGGACCATCCCATGATGGAGGCACTTGAACAATATCGTGAGAGCTTTTTGTCTCGCTGGAAGGAGGGCGACTCACCCTATGAAAGGAAAGAGCCACGTTATGAATGGTTTTTCCTGGGTGAAGGGGTGTGCGAACAGTTGCTGATTTGTAGAGGCAGTTTGAAGGACCTTAAAGTGAGGCTTAGGTTTGGACAGCCCGTCAGCGAAGTATTGAGTGCTGTTGAGGAAGAAGGCGCGAGCCTCGTGGTGCTTGGTTGTACTCGAGGTGACCGGTGTTTGTGGCGAGATGATCCAACATTTCCGCAAAAGCTTGTTCAGGAAGTGCCTTGTTCGATTTTACTCGTTAAGGAAGCTCACCCAATAAGCGAAATTCATGCTTGTATGGACGAAAGCAATATTACCCAAGATTCTCTAGAAATGGTCAATCAGATTGCTGTGTTGCACGATGCAAAACTAAATTTGGTGGCCCTTACCAAGGGTGGAGGGATCAAGGCAGAGGTGTACCCGTGGTTTGATGAGGTTTATGCCTATTACAGAAAGAAGGGACTTGATGTAACAAGCCAGTTTAAGGAGATTGATGAGTTTGAGAGGTTCATAAGGGAAGAGGTTCAACACGGTTTGCTGGCTTTATGGATGGGAAAGAAGTCTCTGTTGAGCCGGCTTTTTCATCGTGATTCCGTCGAGCATTTTATAGGCACTTGCAGAACTTCTGTGCTGGTTCTTCGGTAACGGGTGACGGCATGGCGCGAACCATACGAGCCAAAATCTTGGCGATTACGGTTGTTAGTCTTCTTTTTACCTGCATGGTGAGTCTTATATACGTTTGGCAAATCATGAACCTGAGCCGCATGTTGTTTAACGCTCAGCGTTTTGAAGATCTTTTAAATGATATTCTTGAGGTGCGCAGGTACGAAAAAAACTTTCTTCTTTATGGTGACCCCAAAAACCTGACGGAAAGCCTTGTTTACCTTAAGGATACTAGGATTACCATAAAAACACTGGCCAAAGACATAGACCGCGTTATGGGCAAGGGCACCTATGTAAAATTTGCTAACCTGTTGGAAAAGTACAGCTTTATTGTCGACAATTCTTTGAAAAATAAGAGCATTACTTCCGAGGATGCGGAAAAACTCAGAACTTACGGTAAAAAGCTAGTGGATATTGCAAACAGCCTGGTTTCGCGAAAGCGCAAGTTGATCCGTAAAACTTTCGGACATACAGCAGCGGTCCCCTTCGTGTTCCTTGGGGTTTTTGTTATAGTTGCAACATTGATGGTGCAGCTTGTGTTCCAAAGGCTGTTAAAGCCTCTGAAAGTCATAGAGGATACTATAGAAAGAGTAGGGCGTGGAGACTTCAGCCCCATTCCTGGTGAGTGGTCAGAAGAAGACGAAATATCGAGGCTTATCAGGGCTTTCAACAGCATGGCCCACGAGCTTCAGGTGAATCAGGAAGCCTTGATACAATCGCGTAAAATTGCGGCAATCGGTACTTTCACGGCCGGCATTGCCCACGAACTCAACAATCCCCTTAACAACATTTGCCTTTGCGCCGACACGCTCATCGAAGAATACGCCGACGAACTTTCTCCTGAAGTGAGAGAGTTAGTTTTCGATATCATTCAACAGGCAGAGCGGGCTGCAGACATTGTAAAGAATCTTCTGGATTTTTCACGCACGGACCGGCTTGTTCTCAGTTGCCTTGACCTAAGGGAGGTGATTCAGAAAACTTATAGGCTTGTGAAAAACCAAATCATGCTGGCGGGAATTCGTTTTGAGATGGACATTCCCGATGATCTACCCAAGGTTTTAGGACATTTTAGAAGCCTTCAGCAGATATTTTTGAATCTTTTTCTTAATGCAATTCAGGCAATTGAGAGTCATGGTTCTATTACGGTCAGGGCTGTTGAAGATTCGAATGAGTTTATACGAGTCGACGTCATTGATACAGGCAAAGGTATTAAACCGGAAGATTTGAAGCATATTTTCACACCTTTTTACACTACCAAGGGGGTTGGGCGAGGAACGGGGCTTGGACTTTCTGTTACATATTCCCTTGTCAAAAAGCATGGTGGTCATATAGAAGTAGAGAGTGAGATTGGTAGAGGATCCAAATTTTCGGTGTATTTGCGCAGGTGCAAACCGGAATTGTGTGAAAATGGTGAGAGATCGGTTAATAGCGGTAGTGGATGATGAAGAGCTTACCTGCAGGAGGTTGAAGCAGTCCCTGGAAAAGATGGGACATCGAGTTGAAACCTTTTTAAATGCTTCCAGTTTCTGGAGCCGTTTGGAATCACTGAGTTTCGATTTGGTGTTTCTTGATCTCAGGCTGCCGGACGGTGACGGATTGCAGATCCTGAAGCAACTCAAGAGCAACTATCCCGAAACGGAAGTGATAATTATCACGGGGTATGGATCCATAAACAGTGCCATTGAAGCCACAAGGGCAGGCGCATTTCACTACGTTACCAAACCCTTGCGTTTAACGGAGATCAAAAATCTTGCCCGCAAGGCGCTGGAAAAAATAGCCGTTGAGGAAGAAAACCGCAGACTCAAAAAGGAGCTCAGCGTTAGTGGTTTTTTCGACGGCGTGATTGGCAACAGTCCGGTAATGCAAGAAGTTTTTGCTGTTGTGCGCAAGGTGGCACCTCTGAATTGCAACGTTCTCATAGAAGGTGCCAGCGGGACAGGGAAGGCTCTAATTGCCAGGGCTATTCATCGGATGAGTCCCCGAAGAGATGCTCCTTTCGTGTCTTTCAATTGTGGTGGGTTTACCGAAGAGTTGATAAGTAGTGAATTATTCGGTTACGAAAAGGGAGCGTTTACGGGTGCTGTAGAACGGAAAATAGGTCTTCTGGAAACGGCCGCCGGTGGCACGGTGTTTCTTGATGAGATTGGCGAGATGCCTCCTAGCATGCAGGTTAAGCTGCTCCATGTTATTCAAGATAAGCAAATTTTCAGGGTAGGTGGCACGGCGCCAGTAAGCTTGGATATAAGAATTATAGCAGCTACGAACAAAGACTTGAAAAGAGAAGTGGATGCTGGAAGGTTTCGGGAAGATCTTTATTACAGGCTCAATGTGATTTCCGTCAGGTTGCCCACCCTTGTGGAACGTAAAGAGGACATTCCTCTTTTGGTGAAATATATGGTTCACAAATATTCCCGAGCTTTTGGAAAATCCGTATCAGGAATCGAGCCAGAAGCGATGGAAATCCTCATGCATTATGATTATCCCGGAAATGTGAGAGAATTGGAAAATATTATCGAAAGAGCCGTTGCCTTAGCAGAGACGGACAAAATCACCGTTCGTGACCTTCCACCCGATCTGAGTCATCTAGAATTTCAGATGCTTGACGGTGACGATATGGTAACCCTTCAGGAAATGGAGAAAAGATACATCGAAAGAGTCTTGAAGAAAACAAATTTTAACAAAACAGTTGCCTCACAGATTCTCGGCATTCCACGCACAACACTCTGGAGGAAGCTCAGGAAGTACGGCATTGGTTAAATTGGACTGGCCGGTTCTTAAAGGGCATTCGTCATAAAAAGTAAGGTTATTTTCGGATTTCCCTTCTTATATATATTGATCCTTTCGTAGGTTAACAGTAAACTTTAGTCTCCTTTTGGTACTTGTAATTTGGCTCTTTGGCGGGATACCCCACGAGGGGTATCCTTTAAATTCTTTGTTTTGAGGTGATAATTAGACCATGAAGAAGCAGGCGATTGTTTGTGGCGAATCAGAAATAAAGAAAGCTGTAGGTGATATGGCTGATGAAATCATTAATGATTTCAATGTGGTAGGCAACCTTGTAATTGTAGGAATTCATACCAGAGGCGTTTTTCTTGCCCGGAGGATTCAGAGACGTATTCAGCTTAGAACCGGTGTTGATGTCCCTGTGGGAACGCTGGATATTACGCTTTACCGGGACGATTGGACAAAACTGCATGGATACCCTATTGTCAGGTCCACTCATATACCTGTACCTCTTGACAACAGAGATGTTGTTCTTATAGATGACGTGCTTTTTACAGGAAGGACAGTCAGGTCGGCTCTTGATGCTCTTGTTGACTTTGGGCGACCCCAATTGGTTCACCTCGCCGTCCTTGTGGATCGAGGACATAGGGAACTACCAATATGTGCTCAATACACAGGATTCACTATCAAAACCACACGAAACCAGCACGTCCATGTTTTTCTAAAAGAAGTGGACGGTGTGGATCAGGTGGTTATTGCTGAATCCTGAGATCCTTTACTTTATATGCTCTAAGAGCATAGTTGAGCTTATGTTTCCTCCCGTCATGACCAGCACAACCTTTTTGCCTCGTAGCCTGTCTTTGATCTTAAAAGCAGCGGCAAGCGAAGCGGCTCCCGCTACTTCGGCTAAGTTTTGAGTGTATTCAATAGCAAGCTTTACACCGCTAGCAAGTTCTTCTTCTGTCAGTAGAACTACATCAGATATTGCGTCTCTTAGAAGGTAATAGGGAATATCGAATACACTTCTTGCGGCAAGTCCTGCAGCTATGGTATTTGCCGGTGGGACGGTTACCTTTTCCCTTTGTTTCCACGACTGATAAAAAGATGGCATTCTTTCCGCCTGCACACCGATCAGTTCAACGGATGGGTTAATATGCCTGATTACCAAGGCAAGGGCGGCGCAACCCGTGCCTCCTCCTACGGGCATTATGATAGTGTCGACATCTGGCAGATCTTCGAAAATTTCCAGTCCCATTGTAGCGATGCCGGTAAGGAGCAGCGGTTCATTACCTTGCCTGAGATAGTAATACCCTGCGTTTTCAGCCAGTTCTTCACAATAGCCTTGAGCTTCGTAGAAATCACTTCCATATTCTATCAGTTGCCCCCCGTAGGCCATGATCATTTCGTTAACCATGGGATCATTGTTTTCTGGAACGACTACATTGCAGAGAATGCCTCTTTGTTTACATGCCCAGGCGACGGCGAGACCGTGATTGCCTCTTGTGGCCACCACAAGGCCATTTTCAAGCAACGATGGATCGGCACGAAAAACAAAGTTTACCACTCCTCTTACCTTGAAAGAATGGGTGGGGAGGTGGTTTTCGTGTTTTACGTAAACTTCTGCGTCCATCATATCTGACAATCTGGGGTAGTCTGATAGATGGGTTTTCGAAAGGTGAGCGTAAACAATCGGTCTGGATTTGAAAACTTCGAGCATGTTCACCTGATGTAATTGCTCTTCAAAAAAGGGTTCCATAACACTTCCTCCCTGAAATTCACTTTTCTGACGCCCTGTTCAGCATGTACCATATTATATCTTTTGATACTTCAAAATCCTGTTTGATGAAAGTGAAAATTATTGGATATGTATTCACGCTTATAAAGCTTGACCGAAAAATTTAACGGGGTGAAAATTCCGTACACAATGTGGACAGGGGGCGTAGAATTGAGCGAGGGAAAGCCTTTTAGGGATTACAAAAGTTATCTGCTTGAAAGGTTTGGATGTCGAGTGCACAAGGTGACCATCGACGCTGGATTGACCTGTCCGAATAGAGATGGCACAGTGGGTTATGGTGGGTGTATATACTGCAATTCGAGAGGATCCGGTACTGGAGCGGCTTTGCGTTCGATATCAATAAGAGATCAAATTCTTCAGGCTCAGGGTTATCTTCGCAAGCGATACAAAGCCGAAAAATTCTTGGGATATTTCCAATCCTATAGCAATACCTACGCACCCTTGGAAAAACTAAAAGTAATGTACGAAGAAGCTATTTCAGTTCCTGATGTGGTTGGGCTGACAATTGGTACCAGGCCTGACTGTGTGGATGATGAAAAGCTGGATTATCTGGCGGAACTTGGCGAACGTTGTTATGTTTCTCTCGAATATGGCCTCCAATCTGCCCATGATAGAACCCTTAAGCTGATAAACAGAGGGCACGATGTAGCCACTTTTGTAAAAGCAGTGGAAGCAACACGTAAGCGGAACATCCCTATTTGTGTGCATGTTATTTTGGGGCTTCCCGGAGAACGGCCAGAAGATATGTTGCAGACTGCCCGTTTTCTCGCAAATCTGGATATTCAGGCGGTGAAAATTCATCTTCTCTATGTGGTAAGAAACACAGTGCTGGAACAATGGTACAGACAGGGACGTTATACATGCATGGAGCGAGAAAATTATGTTAAGATAGCGTCGCTGTTTCTGGCAATGCTTCCACCCAATGTTGTCATTCAGCGAATAACAGGAGATCCTCATCGCCATGAGCTGGTCGCCCCTGCATGGGCTATGGAAAAACACAAGAACATACAAAGTATAATCAAATACATGCGCGATCATTCCCTTTTTCAGGGAAGTCTGTTAGGCAAAGCATTAGAAGAAATAATGACCGTTCATTTTGTGGAATAGGGGTTTTGTAGCAAACCTCGAGCTGGTAGGGATTTTCCTTGTGGCTGATTTACAACCTAGAGAGGATGATGAAGGTAGGGGTGATTTTAGATATGATAGACTAGCTTGACGGTATTATAGCGGGTCTTGTATGAACGAAGCTAAGTGTTTGAGAATGGTTTGCATGGACTCAAGGGAGAGGTGATCACGATGATGAAATTCCGAAAGATGTGTTCATCCAGAGGTTTTACATTAATAGAACTTTTAATTGTAATGATCATTCTTGGCTTGCTTGCTGCGTTGGTGGGGCCCAAGTTGTTTAAGAAAGTTGGCTTTTCCAAGCAAAAAGCCGCCGAGGCTCAAATAGCCCTCTTTGAATCTGCACTGGATGCATATAGGCTTGACGTTGGGAAGTACCCATCTACCGAAGAGGGGCTCAAAGCCCTCAGACAAAATCCTGGATATGAAACTTGGGATGGTCCGTATTTGCCAAAAGATATTCCCAAGGACCCTTGGGGCCATGACTATGTTTATAAATGTCCGGGTGAACATGGAGAATATGATCTCTACTCGCTGGGGGCAGACGGCCAGGAAGGCGGTGAGGGAGAAAATGCAGATATTGTAAGCTGGAAGTAACACGTTAATTGAGGAACGGCTATGGACATGATATTAACGGTTGAAAAGCAAAGACAGCTTGAAGACGTGATAAGGACAGAGTTACTGGCGAATGGGGCTGAGCATGTAATCTTGGTAGATTCTTCCGGTTCCTTGATCGTTGATTGTGGAAATTATCCTTTGGAAGATATTCTCCCTTTAGCTGCTTTATCTGCAGCAAATTTTGGCGCGACCGCTGAAATTGCGAAGCTCGTCGGAGAAGAAGATTTCACCCTTCTTTTCCATAAAGGAGAAAAGAAGAATCTGCACTTCAGCAAGATTGGCGAAGAATATATACTCATAGTTGTGTTTGACAAAAGTGTTTCACTTGGTCTGATCCGATTGAAATCTACTAAAGCAGCCGAGAAAATTATGGAAATTCTGGGAGCTTAAAAACGGGGCAGTACAGTGGCATTGATAGATCTTGCCAGACGGGAGCTGCAGGTTAAAATTGTTTACTATGGACCGGCAAGAAGCGGGAAAACTACCAATGTGGTTTATCTCTATAAAACAATGAATAAACAAGTCACTGGTAAAATGGTGACAATTGACACGAAAGGTGACCGCACGCTATTTTTTGACTTTCTTCCTGTTAACGTAGGTAAGATAAAAGGCCTCGGCATTCGGATTCAGCTTTATACGGTGCCTGGTCAGGTCATGTACGCTGCAACTCGTCGTTTAGTGCTTCGAGGAGTGGATGGTGTCGTTTTCGTTGCCGATTCCTTGCGGGTACAGCGCCAGAGAAATATAGAAAGCCTTAAGGACCTCACAGAAAATCTTAACTCTTATGCCATCGATATAAGAACAATTCCACTGGTTTTTCAGTACAATAAACGAGATCTTGCCAAAGCGGGAGTGCCAATTTTAAGTGTAGACGAAATGGAAGAAGATTTGAATTCAACGCTGAAAGTTCCGGCTTTTGAGGCTAGTGCGGTACTGGGTAAAGGGGTGTTTGAAACACTTCGAGAAATTACTAAAAGAACAATACGCGTAGTGGCAAATAAGCTTGTAAAGTAAACCAAGGAGCCCCGCATGGCAAAAGATGACATGAAAGATAAACAGCATGACAATTATTTTGATCTGGGCGCTGCTGTGAGTAAACCTGATATTGCCAAACTGAAAGAGGATCTGGATTTGGATATTGAAAACTTAACTAAAGCTATAGATGAAAGGATAGACCTACTGTTTCGGCCTGCTGACGAAGTTGAGAGTGCTTTAAGTGTTGAGCAAAAAGAGAAAGAACAGGAAAAAACTCAAGAGAAACTGGAAACCTCCTCAGAAGTCTTAAATTCAGTGGAGGCAGTCAAAGCACCGGAAGCTTTCAAAGATCTACCTGAATCCCTAGCAGACCAGGAAGTGAGAAAGGTAGAACCGAGCAACGAGATTTCCCTTTCTTTAGAGCAGGTTCATATTGCATATCTTGCTTTAGATTGGGAGTTTTCAGAGGAAAACCTTCGAAAATTACGGGAGGCTTTGGATCACCTTAGGGATTGTCTCAAGCCTGCAGAGGAAGTAGAGGATATTTACAATATCTTGGATACGTTACTCGATTTGTTTGCACAAGACGAAAATAACGTTTCTTATACCAGCATGGCCATTCTGCGTGACTCCTTGAATCTTCTCTCCAAAATTGCTCAAAGAAAAGCGGGAGCTGATGAAAGGCTTGCTTTGACGCAGCTAAAAAGACGTTTCGACAGGTACAGAAGTCAGTTGAGCTTAAAGGTTCCGTCTGTTTCGAGGGATGTGGATGAGGGCGGAGAGTTAAGCGGAGGTGAATCGGAAAAGTTAGAAGGGGAGTTGGAAGCGGCTGAAGAGGCGGAATCAGGCATAGTACATAAGGTAGAGGCAGCAGGTCGGGAAGAAAAAATAGAAGAGGCTACAGAGTATATTAGGACTGATCGTAGTTCAGAAACTCGCGCCGAGCTTGAGGAAATCTTCAATCGGCTGAATCACCTAGCGTCATTGATAACTCAGGTTCGATCGAGCCTGGAACGAGAAAACAGGGTCCTTAACAAGATAAGGAAGGTATTTGAACAGAGATCAAAATTGAAGTCGGTAGCCGATTATCTCCTTCGAATCGAGAATAATTACGCAAAATATGCGGATCAATTGAAAAATCTGGAAAAGGATCTTCTTGTAACTCTTTCGGAATTGCAAAAGATGGTAAAATTAAAGAAAGTGGAACCTGTTTCTGAAAAAATCGGAACCGAAGAATCCATTGTTATTCCTGAAGATGTGCAGCGGGTTCTAGTCGTCCAGGTGGATGGAAAGCTTGTTGGAATTCCTTTCGCCTTTGTGGTCAGGTTTTGTACGGTGTCACGCAAAAAACTAGTGCGTATAGTAAAAAGAGGTTATGGTACATTAAAAGATGTAAAACCCTTTTTTAGAAGTATCTACTATGGGGTTTCCGATCGGTGGCATAGATTTTCTGCTCGGGAATTAAAAAACATCAAATTTCCGCTTCTTTTACGGGATGAATTTTCCAAAACGAAAGACGCTGTTGTGTTTATATCCGACGGGCATCGCTATGGACTGCTTCTTGCGGATGCTTTACCTGAAGAAGAACCTGAAACGGTTATGGCATTCAGGGCTGTAGAAGACAGGGAACATGTCCTTGGCGTTGCTGACACCTTTACCGGAAAAAGAGTTGAGGTTTTGGATATTGGGTCTATTTTGCCGTCAATAGAGGAATATAGCTAAAGGCAGCTATCAAGCTAACGGTGGATATCAATTGTGTAAGTAGTGCTATGAGTAATGATATTCGTGAGCATTTGAAAGAAAAACTTGCTGAATTGGAAGTTTATGCATCCCAGGGTTTAGAGGATGCTGCTCAGGATTTAGCAGTGGCTTTGTGTGAGGAAATAGCGAAAAGCGATCTAAGCCAGGAGGAAAAGGCTAGGTACATAAAAGTTATTGAGTCGATTGCACCCTGGTCTGTGGGTGTCAAAGATGCGGTTCAAGTGAATGGAACTGAAGATGGGGATGGCAAGTCAGAGATCGCTTCGTTTGAAGTTACCATAGAGGATCAGGAAAGCGATCCAGAATCCCAGTTCCAGTATGCCAAGACATTGATGCAGATCCACGATTGGGATCGAGCTATAGATGTTTTAAAGGCTGTTGCTGCGACGGGCTACCGGTTGGAAGAGTGTTATGAGTTGTGTGGAGATTGTGCTGCCAACTCCGAGAAATGGTCGGAAGCATTAAAATATTATGAAACTGTTTATTCCCAGCCCGGCCTCCGCCCTGAAGATAGGGAACGTTTGCTAGCCAAGATGTCAAGATGCCAGCAGAAAAAATTTCGCAATAGAATGGCTAGAAAGGAGAAAATTCCTCAGGTAGCGGGTGAACATACTAAGTGGACCGGATTTTCAGAAGCCTTTGTGTCTGAACACGTTAGCACACTTTACAATTTCGTCGGTAGAGTGGCCAATTCCTGGAGCGATGCTAATAATGGATGGACCTTGGCAGGTGATATATTCGAGTATGAAATCAGGGAGTTCTTGCACATAGGTCGAACAAGGGCTGTTTTTGAAGTTTTCTGTAAGCAAACGGGCAAAACTTATGCTGCTGATACATTTATGATCCCATGGCGGGATTGCCTTTCCATAATGGATATAATCGAATGGGCGCATGTTTGCAAAATGATGATGAGCGATTATGTTGATATTCCTTATGATGTGGCGATGTTGGATAATCTTTTTTTCATAGTGCGCGATTATTATGAAAAAACACTTATAGAATACATGTCAGAGAATCCCCAACCTTCTTATGAAGAAGCGTGCCTGATTGCATATCAAATTCTAGAGGGAATTGGATATCTCCACACACATCTGGGACGAGATAAGCAAAAACGTAAAATATATCACTTGGACCTTCGTCCGTCGCGGATAATGTTAAGAAATTCCATAGGAGTTAAGGTTGCTTTGGGGGGACTGTGGAAACTATTTAGAAGTCGGTGTGGTAAATACACCAATCCCCGCAACCTACCTCTTGGAATTCTTCCTTATAAGGCGCCAGAGCAGTTCAGAACGTATTTGTGGGGAGAAAAACGGTCTCAAGTGTGCACCGATGTTTATAGCTTTGGGGTTATTTTTTATGAGCTGTTGACGGGAATAAACCCTTTTCAAGGTGAGTCTGTGGAGGAGTGTGAGATTTTACATTGTGCTCAAAAGCCCATACCGCCTCAGGTCTGTCGTCCCGATATGCCCGAAGAACTTAACGAAATAATCATGAAGTGCCTTGAGGTTAGACCTCAAAAACGCTGGCGTAGTTCAACACAGATATTGCTTTCCATAGAAAGATTCTTAGGAGGAGCACATCGAGTCTTTGAGCTGTTCAAGGAATATGGTGTATTGCACAGTTCTACAGGTGGTAAAGAAACTCAGACTCTTTGAATCAAGTTCACCCATTCACTGATATGCGGCATGACATCAGTGCCCCAGGCGCTGTCAAATCTAAGCCTTAAAAATTTGCCGTAAAATTCAGTCAAAACTTGCCGAAGTTCTTCTAGGAGGAAGATGCGTTCAAAGAAGTAACCATCTGGATCGTTGGGATCGTACTTTTTATCGGTCATGGGGAGCTTTAGATTTCTCAGGGTCCACAGGGAAGCGTCCAGTAAAAATGAATAGTCCCTGTCATCAACGGATACAACCCACTGAGCTTCGTCTAGTTGCTTTCCTTTTGCGAGGGCAAGACGTGCTTCTTCCAGCCGGTGACTGGGGGTTGTGCACACGGTTCGCTCTTTACCTTCTTTTGGATCGGTCAGCACAAGTTTGTCGCCTAAATTAATGAAAGCCTTTTTATTATCGTGGATGTCCACTGCATTCTCACCCTTTTCCGATATGTACCACAACCAGAGTAGAAAATCATAACCTATGAAGCGACCCTCTTTGATTGCGGATGGGGACGACGGGTTTATCATTTGTGATATAGAATCCTTCAAAGATTTTGGAATTCCGTCCATATAAATAGCCCACTGAAGGTGATAAAGGGGTATCGGATATAGACGAAAGGTGCGCTCGAAATGCTCAAGATAAGCCTCAAGAAGTCCCTGCGACGTGGTGCCGGCCATCATTTCATGATTCATGGGATTCCAGACAATCTCAAACCCCATTGGACAGGAAAAAGCCTTTTTCAGGAGTTTCTTTTCGACAGTTTCTCTTAAGAACTGCTTCTCCTTTTTTGATGGTGGACGTTTCTTTTCTTCAAAAAACCTTTTTTCTTCTTCTTTCAGGTGTTGTTTTACAACCATGGGAGGGACCTTTTTTTTATCCAGCCTGAAAGAAAAGGCCAAATATTCGCCTTTACGATAGCCCAGATCTTCAAAATCAACACTGAAAATGTCCTCCCAGGTTGTGAATCCATGACAGGAAACGTCATCATTGCTACACGGACGAAACCTACCTTCCGTAAGCTTTTCGTGTATAAAATTCCAGAAATCTTCTGTCAGAGGCTCTGGAACATAAAAAAAGGTGACATTGACGCTACCGCTTTTAAGCCCCATACTTATTTCTTCCTTTTAGTTTTCGGACTCCAAAGGCTTTTCATCGGTTGCGACCACCGATAGTTCCTGTTCTCTCATCATTCTTGCCCGCATTTTCATCCTTTTCCGTCTTCGACGCCTCCTCCGTTCTATTTCGCGTCTTCTTTCTATCTTCTTGTGTCTTGCCATGCTATCCTCCCGATTGATAATCTTTCAACCCTATTTCAGAACGGCCATGGTTTAACCCAAAGGACACGGTGAAGTCAATGAAACTCTAGATTTAAAAGGTTGCCTGCATGGAAGTTTGGGGTTATGAAATCCATTAAATGGAGGGATTGGTATGGAAATCATGAAGTTTGAAGAATTCGTAGAACGTACGCAGCCTTGGAAAACCTTTTACGTAGCATTTTTAAAGGGCGCTAAAGGTTCGTGGTTTCCTTTTTGTATTTTAAGCTCTGAGGACAAAGAATTCTTGGATACGCTTTGTGTATCTTCTAATTATGTTGCTCTAGAAGAGGTAGTAAAACCCGTTGTTGACAGAGTACCCTCGGTAGCTGAATACCTAATTCATTTTGTTTATAGTGAAGAGATTAAGAACCTAGTTGAGCGGTATCAAATTGAATTCATTGGTTATCTTGGAGGCGATAAGGATGGTGATGGTTGTGGCTGTGGCTGCGGATGTAGATGATGTAGATAATGTGTGGTAGAAAGGTTATAAGGCAATGGCTAAGATACTTTATGCGCATCCCAGAAAGAGGGGATACAAATTTCACTTATACACCGATTTGGATTTTTGGGACACCAGGAAGGTACTAAAGGATTTGCTAGATGTGATAAGTGTCAGAAGAAATTTCGGCAAAGATCCTGATGGAGATATTTTTCCGACACAGATAGTTTCGGAAGAAATTACAAATGCTCAAAAAAAGATCGTAGAATACCGGCTAAGAAAAGCCATACCGGCTCCACCTCGCCATGTTGTTGTTCGTTCAATCCTCTTTAGCGGGTGCTTTGAATTTAACCCTTATGATTATTATCCATCCCACTGGTCCCGTAAACTTGTGGAACATTTTACCTGGCATCGATTACCAAAAGAGCAAGCAATTTTGTGCGCACCTTATCACACCGTGAGGCTGGTATGGAAGGGGGACAAGCTTGTTATTGAAAAGATACATCGTGAAAAAAAGCACGATCCCGTTATAAGAACTTTGTCTGATGCTAAAAAAGACAGAATTATCCCTCTTGGTTTTTGAAAATTGGGAATTTGAATCTTCATTCACAAGAATTTGGCTTGACACAGAAATGGGAATTCTTTAAAGGATTAGAGACTGGAGAATAGCTTAATAGGCTGTGTTGGCTTGGTAATCGAGTAGAGTGCATGAAGTCACAAAGAGTTAGAGAGAAGAATCAATCTGTTCCACAGGTTGATAGAGAAAGTAAATTTTTTCTGCATTAACTCGGATGGCCTGGGCTTCGAGGTAGGCTCAGGCTTTTCTTTTATTTCTGAGGGGCGAGACGAGGGGAAAGGTTACGTGATGTAGATGGTAATTGGAGGCATGGGTAATAATGGGCAAAATCAAAAGGTAACCAGAAAGGAGGTATAGCCTTGGCTTTCGAACCGACAAAGCAGAAATATACAGGAGCAATCCGGGAAGTAACTATCGGAACCGGAGATAAGGCTGTCACCGTGGGGGGAAGGTCTTGTTTCCCTTTTTACACATTTGAAGGTGAAATGCCCCATCCGCCGCGGATAGCAATGGAGGTGTGGGATAAAGATCCTGGGGACGATTGGCCTGAAACAGCAAAAGAGCCTTTTAAGGATGTTTTGGGTGACCCTGTAGCGTGGGCAAAGAAATGCGTGGACGAGTACGGTGCGGAAATTGTTGCTTTGCAGACCAGAAGCGCCGATCCTAATGCTGACGACAAGCCTGCTGAGGAAGTAGCCGCTGTTGTAAAAAAGGTTGTTGATGCGGTTGATGTGCCGGTGATTGTCTGGGGAGTTGCAAGTCACGAAAAGGATACTGAAGTTATGCGTCTGGTGGCAGAGCAGTGCTCTGGCAAGAATCTTGCCCTAGCGCCCGTTGAGGAAGGCGATCATAAACAAATCGGTGCAGCGTGCATGGGGTATGATCATGTGGTTGTGGCATCTACTCCCATTGATGTGAATCTCGCAAAGCAGTTGAATGTATTGTTAGGCAATCTTGGCGTTAAGGAAGATAAAATCCTCATAGATCCGACAACTGGTGCTCTCGGATACGGGATGGAGTACTCATATTCGGTCATGGAGCGTATTACCCAGGCGGCATTGACTCAAGGTGATGATAAACTGGCCAATCCGATGGTGAACAACATTGGTATCGAGGTGTGGAAAACAAAGGAAGCTGGTCAGACTGCAGAAGAAGCGCCTGAGCTTGGGGATCCAAAGACCAGGGCTGTCTTGATGGAAGCTATTACAGCTATATGTTTCCTGCTTGCCGGATCGGACATTCTTATTCTGAGGCACCCCGATTCGGTTAAGCTTGTTAAGAGTTACATTGAGAAGATGATGGCTTAGGTGGATTTTGGTTCTGGAGGAAACAGGGTAATTACAATAAACCCCAGAAGGGGAGAAGAGGTGTAACATGGCAGAGGCAAAGGAAAAAAAGAAAAAAGAGTACAACTGGAATGAGTTCAGTATCTGTGAAACCACCGTTATGATGCTTAAGAAGGCCGCAGAAGATGGTGTGGAAACGGCCTTCGTTCGTGCGGCTGAAATGAAACCATGCCCCATTGGAGCTGATTCCGCTTGTTGTAAGCATTGTTCAATGGGGCCTTGCCGCCTTAATCCAAAGGATCCTTATTCTAGGACAGGTGTGTGTGGTGCTACCATTGACACCATAGCAGCTCGTAATTTCGCTCGAATGGTTGCGAGTGGTGCTGCTGCTCATACTGACCATGGTATGAGCATGCTCGATATTTTCCGTGAGGTAGTACACGGTACTATCAAAGACTACAAGATAAAAGATGAAGTGAAGCTTCGTGAAGTGGCGAAGAGTATAGGCATTGAGGTTGAAATAAAGAAGAAGGTTAAACGGGATGGTAGAGAAGTTGAAGTTAAAGAGCCTAGAGATACGCTTGAGATAGCAAAGGAGCTCTGTGAGGAACTGGAGAAAACCTACACTCAGGTGGAGGGAGAAATCCCCTTTGTTAAGCGAGTGCCTCCTAAGACGGTGGAAACCTGGCGAAAACTCGGGATTGTACCTCGTGGTTCCATGAGAGAAATCATGGAGCTTATGCACCGTACTCATATAGGTGTTGATCAACATTATGAAAATATTGTACGCCAGTGTTCCAGGACGGCTCTGTCCGATGGCTGGGGCGGTTCTATGGTGGCAACTGAGATATCTGACATTCTGTACGGTACTCCGAAGCCCCTTGTTGCTCCTGTTAACATGGGTGCTTTGAAGGAAGACCATGTTAACATTATTGTCCACGGTCATGAGCCTAACTTGTTCGAATCTATGATTGATTCGGTTAATGATCCGAAGTTGATAGAGAAAGCCAAGGAGGCGGGTGCGGCCGGTATTAATCTTACTGGAATGTGTTGTTCTGGTACCGAGGTGTTGAGTCGTCATGGAGTTCCTCATGTTGGAAACTTTATGAGCACGGAAGCGGTGCTGGTAACAGGGGCTGTTGATGCTATGGCTGTTGATGTTCAGTGCATAAAGCAAGGGCTTGCAACGGTTGCTAAGTGCTATGGTACCTACCTGTTTACCACCAACCCCAGATGTTGGATCGAAGGGGCAGAACACATTGAATTGGATGAAAAAAATCCTCGAGAGTGCACTGACAAGATTGTCGAGAAAGCGATTGAAAGGTTTAAGTCCAAGCGGCCTGAGAAGATAGTTATTCCTCAACGAGTGGATATGGGTGTCCACGGTTTTTCCCATGAATATATCAATTACATGCTGGGTGGTACCTTCAGGGCTTCTTATAAACCTTTGAATGAAAACATCATCAACGGCAAGATCCGAGGTGTAGCCGGTGTTGTCGGTTGTACCAATCCTCGTGTGCGACATGATTGGGTGCATGTTGAACTGGTGAAAGAGCTCATCAAGCATGATGTGCTTGTGGTTCAAACAGGGTGTTCTCAGATTGCACTTGCCAAGGCAGGACTCCTGAAACCTGATGCGGCTGTGCTTGCGGGTGACGGGCTTGCCGAAGTCTGCGAAACCGTTGGTATGCCACCTGTGCTGGGTTGTGGTTCATGTGTTGATAATAGCCGAATTCTTATTGCTTGTGCCGAAATAGTTAAAACAGGTGGCCTTGGTGAGAGTATTGCCGATCTGCCGGCGGCAGGTGCGGCGCCCGAATGGATGAGTGAAAAAGCTATTTCGATTGGTCACTACTTTGTTGCATCGGGTCTTTACACAGTATTCGGTGTTACATTCCCGGCTATTAAAGGAACGAAGTTCTATAAGCATCTCTTTGAAGAACTGGAAGAACTGGGACTTGGCAAGTGGGGATTTGCTGAGGATCCGATTGAGATGGCTCATATGATGATCGCCCATATCGATAAGAAGCGTGAAGCTCTCGGTATCACCGGACCGAGGGAGCGCAAACTCTTCGATATGGCAGACAGACGAGCTCTTGATGTAGTTTAATTTGTAAGGGGGGAAGCGGCGTGATTTCAAGGCTGCTTCCCTGGGGAAGAGCGATAAGTCCAACCAGCGAAGGTTGGGCGGATCGATGAGAAGGGATGTTGAGAAGGAACTTTAAAGATTTTGAAAATATCCTTAAGAAAAGGAGTAAGGTATGTCCAGGTTAGTAGCTTTTGCTGCCATTCAGGGAGCATACAACATAGTAACGAGGGCGGAGAGTAAGTGGAAAGAAACAATGGATAAGTATGGGCCTAACGAGCCCATTGGTTTCCCGAATACAGCTTACTATCTGCCGATAATTTATTCCATTTTGGGACATAAGGTTGAAAAGCTCGGAGATGCCGAGTTTGTATTCAAGAGATGCCGTGAATTACTTCCTCCACACCTGAGCAAGCGAGTTCATACACCCTTTTTGGGGAATATGCTTGACGCTGGTATGGCAACTTTGCTGGCAGAAGAAGTGGTTGAAGCTATCAGGTATCTCGAAGACCCTGATTTTTATTATCCTCAAGAAGATCCTGACCTTGAAAATGGTAAGAAGTGGGTTGGAGCTGCAGATGATATTATTATGAGAAAACGCGGTGTTGAGTTCGTCGATGGTACGGCTCCTGGGTTTGCTGCCATTGTAGGTGCTGCGCCAGACCCCGAAACTGCTAAGATGATTGCCGAGGAGTATCAGAAAAAGAATCTTTATGTTTTCATGTGTGCTAATCACTACGGCACGACTTTTACGGATCAGCTTATTGAAGCGGGCGTGCAGATAGGTTGGTCTACACGGCTTGTTCCTTTTGGTCCCGATATTTCTGCCGCTGTTTTTGCTCTGGGATTTGCCAACAGAGTGGCTATGGCCTTTGGTGGGGTTAGTCCTGGTGATTACAAGAGAATTTTGCTTTATAACAAAGACCGAGTTTTTGCCTTTGTGAACGCTCTGGGTGAGGTAAACGCCGAATGGGCAGCCAATGCTGCCGGTGCAATTAACTGGGGCTTTCCGACCATTGCAGACACGGATATTCCGGAAGTTATACCCTACGGTGTATGTACTTACGAGCATGTTGTTGCTAATGTGCCTCATGATCAGATTGTCAATAAGTCAATTGAGGTCAGGGGTCTCAAGGTCACAATCACAGAAGTGCCTGTACCTGTTGCCTACGGTCCGGCCTTTGAGGGTGAGCGAGTAAGGAAAGATGATGTCTATCTTGAATGCGGTGGGGGTAAGAGTCCTTGCTTTGAGCTGGTTAAGATAGCCGATATGGAGTCGGTTGAGGACGGTAAGGTTGAGATTGTTGGTCCGGACATTAAGGATGTGGAACCTGGTTCGTCACTACCCCTTGGTGTTGTTGTCGAAATTGCTGGTAGGAAGATGCAGGAAGATTACGAGCCGATACTTGAGCGTCAGATTCACCACTTGATAAACTATGCTCAGGGTGTCATGCATATAGGACAGCGTGATATTGCCTGGTATCGAATCAGCAAATCCGCCGTTGAGAAGGGTTTTACGCTCGAGCACATTGGAAAGATTCTACATGCAAAACTGCACCAGGATTTTGGAGCTATTTTTGACAAGTGTCAGGTTAAGATTTACACCGAAGAAGACACGGTGCGTGAATTGCTGAAGGAAGCTCAGGAAAGGTACAGGATCCGTGATGAGCGTATTGAAGGAATGACCGACGAAACCACGGAGATTTTCTACTCCTGTACGCTCTGTCAGTCATTTGCACCGACACACGTTTGCGTGGTAAGTCCCGAACGAACAGGGTTGTGCGGAGCATACAACTGGCTTGATTGCAAAGCTTCCTATGAAATTAACCCAACGGGTCCGAATCAGCCGGTGCCCAAGGGTGAAGTGCTGGATCCAGTGCTGGGTAATTTCAAGGGAGTAAATGAATTTGTTGAAAAGGCATCGAGAGGGGCGGTAAAAAGCTACAACTTCTACAGTGTTGTGCATGATCCGATGACTACCTGCGGGTGTTGTGAATGTATTTGCGCTGTGCTTCCGCTCTGTAATGGGGTCATGACAGTCAATCGTGAATACACAGGTATGACCCCGTGTGGTATGAAATTCACAACCTTGGCGGGGACCATCGGTGGAGGTGCCGTGACACCGGGCTTCGTTGGTCATAGTAAGTACAACATAACCCAGCGTAAGTTCATCGCTGGTGATGGTGGAATCAAACGTCTTGTGTGGATGCCGAAGATGCTTAAGGAAGAAATTCGCGAGCGCCTTATCAAGCGTGGTGAAGAAATCGGTATACCGAATTTGATAGATATGATTGCCACCGAGGAACAGGGAGTTACGGAAGACGAAATTCTGCCCTTCCTTAAAGAAGTAGGTCATCCAGCATTGTCAATGCCGCCGATTCTTGGTGAAGCAATGCCTGAAGCAGCCCCGGCTGAAGAAGAAGCCGCCGCTCCGGCTGAAGAAGAAGTAGCCGGTGAGGCTGAATGGGGTGAAGAGGAAGGCGAAGCTGAATGGGGTAGTGGTGAAGGTGAGGATGAAGGTTGGTAAGAGATAAATAGTAAGGGCGAGGCCCATTCATGGGCTTTGCCCTTTATTTTTCTGCTGGAATGGTGAGGAGGAGATTCGGCTATGGGAATGACCGGAATTGAGATTTTTAAGTTACTGCCCAAGACAAATTGTGGGGAGTGTGGTGTTGCTACCTGTCTTGCTTTTGCTATGAACCTTGCAGCGGGTAAGGCGGAACTGGATCAATGTCCATATGTATCGGAAGAGGCTAGAAAGATACTAGCTGAGCAATCGGCACCACCGATTCGCACGGTTAATATTGGGACTGGAGATTATGCGATCAAGGTTGGTGGAGAGTTGGTGCAGTTCCGCCATGAGAAAACCTTTAACAATCCGACGGGAATTGCCTGCTTGATTGCTAGTGATGAGGATGACAGTTCTATTCAGGGGAAAATCGATAAGCTCAAAGCATTGCAGTTCGAGCGCGTCGGCGTCATGATGCGTCCGGAGTTGTTTGCCCTTCTTGACAAGAGTAACGATCCTGCTCAATATAAAGCTTTTGTCGAGAAGATAATGGGCATGACGGACGCGAGTTTGATTCTGATGAGTCCTAACCCTGCTGTCATGGAGGCTGC
The DNA here is from genome assembly GCA_019309115.1 of Deltaproteobacteria bacterium. Classification (GTDB taxonomy): domain Bacteria; phylum Desulfobacterota; class Syntrophobacteria; order Syntrophobacterales; family Thermodesulforhabdaceae; genus JAFDGW01. The sequence continues at coordinate 5,884 of JAFDGW010000021.1, read as the reverse complement.
TCTTGAGGTGGCCAAGGATCGTAAGCCATTGATTTACGCTGTTACGATGAAAAATGGTCCCAAGATGGCACCTTTGGCCAAGAAGTATGGTTGTCCCGTGGTAGCCAGAGGAGATGGTAAGCTTGATACCGTTATCAAAATCACCCAGAACCTTCTCAAGATGGACATCAAGGACGTTGTCATCGACACGGGTGCTCGTGAATTGAAGACACAGTTTGTCCAAAATGTTATCATGCGTCGAGCTGCCCTGATTGATCGTTTTCGTCCTCTTGGTTTCCCGAGCATCGTTTTTGCCAATGAAATGGCAGAAACCCCCGAAGAGGAAACCCTTGTTGCTGCCACATTCATAGCCAAGTACGGTGGAATTGTGGTGCTTAGTGACTTGCAGCCTCATTGCGTATACCCGCTCCTTCTTGAGAGACTGAACATTTTTACAGATCCTCAGAGACCTATGACAGCCGAGCCGGGTATTTACCCGATCAACAACCCCGACGAGAACTCGCCGGTGCTTGTGACTTGCAACTTTTCATTGACATACTTTATTGTTTCCGGTGAAGTCGAAGCCTGTCGTGAACCGGCTTGGTTGCTGGTTAAGGATACCGAGGGATTGTCGGTTATGACCGCATGGGCCGCTGGCAAGTTCAGCGGTGAAGATGTAGGCATATTTATTAACAAGTGTGGCATTGCGGACAAGATTAAGCACAAAAGCGTTGTAATCCCCGGGTATGCAGCAGCGATCAGCGGTGAATTGGAAGAAGAACTTCCCGGCTGGAATGTAGTTGTTGGTCCGCGTGAAGCAAGCCAGATTCCCAAGTTCCTGAAGGTCTTTAAGCCCGAGTAATTCAAAAGTTTTTGCAATTATAACGCAAGGGGATAATTATCCCCTTGTAGTGAGTTTTGTTTGCGTTTCACCTCTAATTAAGGGAGGCATGGTGTATGAAGTTAATCGGTGAAAATTTGAACATTGTAAGCAAAAAATATGGCAAAGCCCTTAAGGAAAGGGATGCCAAGACATTGCAGGAGTTGGCTATACAACAGGCGGAAGCCGGGATGGATTATATTGATCTGAATATTGGCCCTGCTGGAAAGTATGGTGAAGAATTGATGAGCTGGCTTGTGCCTGTTATTCATGAAGTAGTTGATTTACCCTGTGCTCTTGATACTTCGAATATCAAGGCAATCGAAGCGGGTCTGAAGGCCCATAAGAAGGGCCGTGCCATGATTAATTCCATTATGGTTCGTCCCGAAAGGATGGATGCTCTTTTGCCTCTTGCTAAAGAATATGATGCCGAATTTGTGGCTTTGCTGTGGGGACCTGAGGGAATGCCCAGGGATGAAAATGAACGTGGTGCACTTTGTGCTGAAATTGTTTACAAGGCTACGGAAATGGGCATTCCTCCTGAGAGAATCTACGTTGACCCTATTCAAACCCCGGTCAATGTACAGCAGAATCAGATCATGTCGGCGCTGGCCTTCATGAAAATGTTTAATGACATTGCCCCTGGTTGCAATTCTACGATTGGTCTGTCCAATGTCTCTAACGGTGCTCCTGAACATTTGCGTCCCATATTGAATCAAGTGATGCTTATCATCTGGAAGCGCTGGGGCATGAAATCTGCGATAGTAGATTGTTTTGACACAGAATTGCACGCCATTGCGCGTGGTGAACGTCCCGAACTGGAAGCCCTTGTTCACAAAGTAGAAGATGGCGAACCGATTGATATGGATTCACTGACCAAAGAAGAGCGAGATTTTGTGAAAACGGCCCGGGTTATCCTTGGCCACACCCTCTATTCTGATTCTTGGCTGGAACTGTAATTTTCGGTTGATTTACCATTATAATTGGCATACCGACAATAACCAATAGCCCCATCTGAAAGTCAGATGGGGTTTTGTGGTTTTTTGTCTTTTTAAGGTAATGGAACGCAAATCGGACATTGGGGGGAAAAATGTCTCGAAAGTTTGTTTACTTCTTCGGTGCAGGAAAAGCCGATGGCGATGCTTCTATGAAAAATTTGCTTGGTGGTAAAGGTGCAAACCTTGCGGAAATGACTAGATTGGGGATTCCCGTGCCGCCGGGATTTACCATTACTACCGAAGTATGCTCCTACTTTTACTCGCACGATGAGCAATACCCTCCTGAATTGAAAGAGCAGGTTGAGGAAGCCCTGCATAAGGTTGAAGAAATCATGGGGCAGAAGTTCGGTGACATCGATAATCCTCTTCTTGTTTCGGTAAGGTCTGGAGCACCAATCAGCATGCCGGGTATGATGGACACAGTTCTAAATCTCGGCCTCAACGACGAGACCGTAAAGGGCCTTATAAAAAAGACTAATGACGAACGATTTGCCTACGATTGCTATCGACGATTTGTCGCTATGTACGGTGATGTGGTTCTGGGGCTTAAACCGGCAGCAAAGGACGACATTGATCCCTTTGAGGAAGTTCTTGATAAACTCAAAAAAGATCGTGGAGTGCAATACGATAACGAGCTCAGTGCAGAAGACTTGAAGGAGTTGGTCGAGCTTTATAAGAAACTCATCAAAGAGCGATTGGGTGTGGATTTCCCTGAAACTCCCATGGAACAGCTCTGGGGAGCTATTGGTGCTGTTTTTAAATCTTGGAATAACCCTAGGGCGATTGCCTACCGTGAATTAAACGACATTCCCGACGACATGGGAACGGCTGTAAATGTTCAAGCAATGGTATTCGGTAACATGGGCGAGGATTCGGCAACGGGCGTTGCTTTTACACGAAATCCCGCCACCGGAGAAAATGTGCTTTATGGGGAATACCTAATAAATGCGCAGGGTGAAGATGTTGTTGCTGGAATTAGGACTCCACAGCCGATAAATAAAGCCCAAAAAACTGATCCCAACAGTGTTTCTCTAGAAGAGGCCATGCCGGAAGTTTACGCCGAGCTAGAACGGATCCGGAAGGTATTAGACCGTCATTATCGTGATATGCAGGACATCGAGTTCACGATCCAGCAAGGTAAGCTCTGGATGTTACAGACTAGGTCGGGGAAGCGGACGGCTTTCGCGGCACTGAGAATTGCCGTTGAGATGGTCGAAGAAGGAATCTTGACCGAAGAAGAAGCGGTTATGAGGGTAGAGCCTGCACAACTCACCCAGCTTCTTCGTCCTACCTTTGATATGGCCGCAAAAGAAAGGGCGACAAAAGAAGGTGCACTGCTGGCGAAGGGTTTGAATGCCGGGCCGGGTGCAGCTACCGGGCGCATAGTTTTCAATGCTCCCGATGCTGAGGAGTGGGCTGCCAAAGGTGAGGACGTGATTCTTGTGAGGATTGAGACATCGCCGGAAGACATCCGAGGTATGCATGCTGCACAGGGTATTCTGACCAGCCGCGGAGGAATGACATCTCACGCTGCTTTAGTTGCACGACAAATGGGCAAGGTATGTGTGGTAGGTTGCGGCGATATTGAGATTGACTACAAGAAGCGCCAGTTCACGGTTAAAGGAAAGGTCTTGAAAGAAGGTGACTGGATTTCCCTCGACGGTACGTCAGGGGAGGTATTCGAAGGGAAAATTCCCACCCAGCCATCAGATATATTGAGGGTCCTGGTAGATAAAGATCTAAAACCGGAAGATTCAATAGTTTACCGCAATTACAGCAAGCTCATGGAATGGGCCGATAAGTTCAGACGTCTAGGTATTCGAACAAATGCCGATAAACCGGATCAGTGTATTGTAGCCCTTGCCTTTGGAGCCGAAGGGATTGGATTGTGCAGGACAGAGCACATGTTTTTTGAAGGGCGCAGAATTTCTGCCGTAAGAGAGATGATCCTTGCAGAAACAAGAGAAGAACGTGAAAAAGCTCTTGCAAAATTACTTCCTATGCAACGGGAGGACTTCAAAGGCATATTTCAGGTGATGAACGGATTACCTGTTACCATCAGGACTTTGGATCCACCGCTGCATGAATTTTTGCCTCATGATGAAGCTGGAGTAGCTGAGGTTGCGAAAAACATGGGTGTTCCTTTTGAAAAAATCTGGGCGAAAGTTCAGGCGTTACACGAAGCCAATCCGATGTTGGGCCACCGAGGGTGTCGTCTGGGAATTGTTTTTCCGGAGATAACGGCCATGCAGGCCAGAGCAATTTTCGAGGCGGCCTGCGAAGTTAAAAAGCAAGGTATTGATGTAAAGCCGGAGATCATGATCCCGCTGGTTGGACATGTCAAGGAGCTGGAAGATCAGAAACGAGTCGTAGACGAGGTGGCGTGTCAGGTTTTTGAGGAGCAAGGTGAACAAGTATTTTACCACGTAGGCACCATGATTGAAGTACCTCGGGGAGCTATTACGGCCGACGAAGTTGCCAGAGTGGCTGAGTTTTTCTCCTTCGGAACCAATGACCTTACGCAGACCGTGTTCGGCATAAGCAGGGACGACGCTGCCAAGTTTTTACATGAATATCTCGAAAAGGGTATTTGGGAACACGATCCCTTTGAACGTTTGGATCGTCGAGGGGTCGGGGAACTTATGAGGATAGGCATTCAAAAGGGTAGATCTACTCGTGCCGATCTGAAGATTGGAATATGCGGCGAACATGGCGGGGAACCCACCTCGATTGAGTTTTGCCACCAAGCTGGCCTTGATTACGTTAGCTGTTCGCCCTTTCGTGTTCCCGTTGCCAGACTAGCGGCTGCTCAGGCAGCGATAAGAGAGAAAAACGACTGAAAAGGAGAAAAGCGGGGACGCTGTTTTTAAAATGGTTGTCCCCGGCGAAGGAAAGGAGAGGGTCTAGTGCGTCCGTTTCGTCTGAGGAGATCGGTTCTTTCCGTCCCGGGCAGTTCAGAAAAGATGCTTAGAAAGGCCAAAACTCTTCCGGCCGACGTCATTATGTTTGATCTTGAAGATAGTGTGCCCGTGGATCAGAAAGAGCAGGCTAGGGCACTGGTAAATCACATCCTTGGTGAAGGTAAATGGGACGAGCGTGTTACGGTTTCTCTGCGGATCAACGCTATGGATACGCCCTTTGCCTACAGGGATGTGATAAATGTTGTGGAACCCAGCGGAAACGTTATAGATACCATAGTTCTACCCAAGGTGAATGATCCCTGTGAAGTGAAAGCTTTGGACTACTTGCTTACACAAATTGAGATGAACAAAGGTTATGAGGTTGGCCGTATTGGAATTGAAGCGTCGGTGGAAACGGCACAGGGATTGTTGAAGGTGAAGGAAATCGCCTTCAGTTCACCTCGCCTTGAAAGCTTGGTCTTCGGTGTCGCTGATTATGCCACTTCCGTTTCTGCCAGGGTGAAAGGTACCAGCGGACATGGTGATGCAGAAGAATTTTATCCCGGTCACCGGTGGCATTTTCCCATAAGCAGGATGGTGATGGCCGCTAAGGCCGCGGGACTTGCAGCTATTGATGCTCCTTATGGATTTTTTAGAGATTTAGCAGGTTTAAGAAGATCCTGTGAACTTGCCGCTGCGCTGGGATGCGACGGTAAATGGGCCATACATCCGGATCAAATTCCCATCATAAATGAAGTTTTTTCTCCGTCCGAAGACGACGTGGAACGCTCAAAGGCTATAGTAGATGCCTATGAAGAAGCCCGGAAAGAGGGAAAAGGTGTTGTTGCCATCGACGGAAAGATGGTTGATGGAGCAACAGTCCGAATAGCCACACAAACCCTTCGGGCCTGGGAATTGATTTCTCGTAAAGTGTGACGTAAGGGCAGTTAGGGGGTGTATGTAATTACACCCCCGACACGGCTAATTACCCGCAGGATGAACAACCACCGTTACCTTTTTCCTACTCACAGCTTCCTATTTCTGCTCAGATGAACATCCACTTCAATGAGCTGTGGAGTCAGACGTAACGGCTTATGTTGCCTGACACCATCGGAGACAAGCCCCTT
>JAFDGW010000068.1 GCA_019309115.1 Deltaproteobacteria bacterium | reverse complement strand
ATCCGATCAATGAAAAGTCCTTCCAGCGCTTTGAGAAACACGTATCCGAAATTCTCCATTGTATTAGCCAGTGCTGCCTGCCGAAGGTCTGAATCCGCCACTGCATCTTCCTTGATTGAATCAAAAAAGAGTTGGTCAGCGGGTTTGAATTCCGTACCGAACCGCTCATTGAGGATATCAATTAGTTTTGAGAGTTCTATCTGCTCACCTCGTGCGAGTCCAGTTCCTACAGATGTTGGGCCATCAACCCTACTATATTCTGCTTGAGGATCCAGAACTATGGAACCCTCACTAATTTTCTGAAGTCGATAATATTTTAGGGCTACTTCATCATCGAACTTGTAAACCGGTCCCCGGTCCCCTTTTGGGAGCTTTGCCAGCAAGAAACGGATGTAAGAGTATAACTTCTCAAGGTCTGAATCTTGAAAAGGAATAATCTGGGAAAGAAACGCGTACAAATTCTTATACGCAACCAGTGTCTTGCGGAATTCCTGGCGTGTTTCTTCATCAAGATAGTTATACCGGCTTACCGCTGGATCAATACAGGCATTCATCCTAGCATGGTCTGAAGCGGTCTGCTTTGTCTTGGACTTATAAAACACCTTGCAAAATTCTTCAATTTCGCTCTTGTAATAAACCTGATATGCGTCCAATTTCGCTTGCAGTTCATAAAGCTGCTTGGGATCTGCTCGCTCGCCAACTAGTGTTCGTTTGTAATACGGCTGAAATGCAGCTAGAATCTCCTCAGGTTCGTTCACGAAGTCCAGGACAAACGTGTCTTCCTTGCCAGGGTGAGTCCGATTCAGCCGGGAAAGCGTCTGCACTGCCTGGATTCCCGAAAGGCGCTTATCCACATACATTGTGTGCAAGAGAGGTTGATCAAACCCGGTTTGATACTTCTCGGCTACAATAAGCACCTGGTATCCATCTGTGGCAAAACGTTCTGGTAGCTCTTTCTCCCGAATACCATTATTCATACTGACTTCTGTATACTCCATATCCGGAACATCGGGATCGGTTACCGTTCCAGAAAAGGCCACCAGCGTTTTGATCCCTTTGTAACCCTTCTCAGCAATGTATTTGTCAAAAGCCTTTTTGTACTTTACAGCATGGAGGCGTGATGAGGTGACCACCATGGCTTTTGCCCTTCCACCGATCTTATGCATGGTGAAATGGCGGAAATGTTCAATCATAACTTCGGTCTTTTGTGCGATATTATGAGGATGCAGGCTCATGAAGCGAGCAAGGGCTCTAGCAGCCTTTCGTTTATCCACTTTCGGGTCGTTTTCGATCGCCTTTACTAACCGATAATAAGTCTTGTAGGTAATATAGTGTTCTAAGACATCAAGTATGAAATTCTCTTGAATGGCTTGCCGCATACTATAGATATGGAAAGGTTCTGGTTTGCCATCTGCCCCGGGCCGCCCAAAAACTTCCAAAGTCTTGTACTTAGGAGTAGCTGTAAATGCAAAAAAGCTTATATTCGGTTGACGGCCACGCTTGGCCATAGTACGCAGAATCTCTTCTTCATAGTCAGGGAGTCCTTCTTCCTCAGCAATCTTTTGTACCTCCTCCTTAATAGCTGCCCCTCCAAGCACGCCCTTTAATTCAGCAGCAGTTTCTCCTCCCTGGGAACTATGTGCCTCATCAATGATAACAGCATATTTGCGTTTTGGTAGTTTCCCAATCTTTTCTGTCACAAATGGAAACTTCTGTAGAGTAGTAACTATGATGGGGACCCCAGTTGCAAGAGCATGGGCTAGTTGAGTGGAATCTTTATCAATCTTTTTTACAACTCCCTCCTTATGTTCAAATTGGTAAATGGTATTTTGAAGCTGTTGATCCAGCACTATCCTATCTGTCACCACAATTACTGAATCAAAAACTTTTTCATCTTTTTCGTCATATAGGCTTGCGAGACGATGGGCAAGCCAGGCAATGGAGTTGCTTTTTCCACTACCTGCCGAATGCTGTATCAGATAATTATTGCCTGTGCCTTGTTCGCGGGCAGCCCGTATCATCTTCCGTACACAGTCAAGTTGATGATATCGGGGAAATATCATTTTCTCACGCTTGACAGTCTTTCCTCCAACCTTCTTTTTTTCAATCTGAAGATGGATAAATCTAGCCAGGATATCCAGAAAGCTATGGCGTTCCAGCACCTCTTCCCAAAGATAGGATGTCTTGTAACCATCAGGATTGTCTGGATTGCCTGCACCAAAATTGAATCCCTTGTTAAAAGGAAGGAAGTACGT
>JAFDGW010000067.1 GCA_019309115.1 Deltaproteobacteria bacterium | reverse complement strand
AAAGAGAGGCAGTTGTGCAAAGTTGTAGATGAACTCCGGGAAAGATACGGCAGGGATGCGGTAAAGAGGGCGGCCTTAATTTCCAGGAAGGAATCGAATAAGCAAAAGGAAATGAATAAGTAAAATTAGGTACTACCATATTTGTCCTATTGGAGCGTCCGAAGAATAAACCGTGGTGGGGAGAAGAAATGTATCCTGGTTTATTTATGAGTATCCTGCATTTCGCAGATAAAAACTGGCAAAATGTAATATATTGACATATATGTATTTCGCTCACTGGACAACTCAAAAAAAGTATTATAGGATGATTCTCAGAATACTGTCTGTCAAAAATACAAGGAGGCAGGACTATGAGAACAAAAAGCATGAAATGTCAAAAGGGTTGTACAGTGGGGTGTGCATTATGGAGGAATTAGGTGCAGTAGTTCAATCGATTATGAAACAACTACCTCAGGAAGCACAGGCTGAACTCATCCAAAAGTTGAAGCTCTCAAAAGAAATAGACGCTTCCCCAGCCGGAGCAATACTAATGGGCATGCATGTACTGGAATATGTAGGTTTTGCAAGATATGTGGACGAGCTGTTGGGGGAAGAGCATACGTCCATCGAGAATTTAAAACAACACTACCAAAAAAGAAGGCCTGAAGAAAAGCCTCCAATACCCAGTACCGGCATCTTACTCAGCCTGATTGTTGCTGATATGATCGCATGTCCAAGATATATTACACGGGCATATCAATTTCAGGAAATGGCAGAAAAGTGGCAGACAGGGCCATTGCTCGGGATAGAGCCGGCACTATTAAATGATGACCGCATATTAAGGGCAATGAGTGCATTGGGAGCAGAGCCGCAGACCATGCAGGAAGTACTGTATAAACTGGTGATGGAAGCGGGTGAAAAAGCCGGGATACCCCTCAACAAGTTTATCTTGGATACGATGCTTTTACAGCTGTCAGGAGAATTTGAAAAAGCGCCCAAGGTGGTTCCAGGACGCGGTAAGGATTCTTTCTCCCAATTGATAGTCAGCCTTGTGATTGCATCGGGCTCAAGGATTCCTGTAGGTTTTGGTGTTCTTCCCGGAAACACGAGTGATTCCACTACATTACCCGGCGTTTATAACACGGTCAACAAAATTGCGGATGAAGGCCCTGTAGAGTTTCTGATGGACAGGATATATCCTACGGCAAGCAATATACGATTTTTGAAGGAACATCAGGAGGAACGGATGGTCTACTGGGTGTCGCCGCTTAAAATGGGTCTCTCGAAGAGAGAAGTCCGGGAACGAATTCAAGATGCATGGGAACAAGATAGATGGAAACCGATAAATTACCGTTCCACAAAAGAAGTGCGAGAAAAAATAGAGCCACCACTCACAGCGTTTGAAACTACGTGGACATTAAAGGACACCATAAAACCAGAGCTTGAACCCGGGCAAAAGAGGCGGCCCAAAGGCTCAATTCAAACCGTGGAAATAGAAGTGCGGTGTGTATTTTATCGTCACCAATTAAATGCTGAAAGAGAGAAAGAAAGAAGAGAAACGGAAAAAACTCAACTGGAAGAGGCGTTGAAAGACTTTAGCTTAAAGCTCAACAAACGAAAATTTCGAGAGCTTGATTATTGTCAGACCAAACTGGGCGAACTGCTGAAGGCTTATAGAAACACCAAGAAATTCCTGCAGTGTCATCTTTCTGAAACCGAAAACGGCGTAATAACTATGGAATGGTCATGGGATGAGGATGCTCTAGCAGCAGAAGAAAAGTATGACGGGGTATTTGCTCTGCTCACTAATTATTCCAAAGAGCAAGTAAATGCGAACCAGTTGGTCACAAAGTACCGCAGCCGAGATCAGGTAGAAGTGGACTTCAAGGGCATGAAAGGGCTATTGGACATGGGGAAAATTATATACCAAATACCGCAACGGATTGACGCTTATATCTTTTTGAAGGTGATAGCCTACTTTGTGCTGGCCTTTTTGCGCTCCTATGCAGCCGAGGCAGGGATAAAGACTACGGAAAAGAAGATACAGGAAAGCATGGGGGATATGCTGCTTGTTGAAGGTCAGGTTTTACCTTTGGAGGTTAAAACCTATGCAGTTGCAAGAGATACAGAACTCAACAAGTTGTTCCGTAAAACCTTTGGTTTACCTGAACCTCTAGCGTTGATTAAAATATTAAATGATGCGGTTCTTAAACATATTGATGACTGTGTGCTCAGGTGGTATGAAAACTGGAAGGGAAGAAGCCCTGCACTAGAGTAAAACCATTTTGTACTTAGAAAGAGGTGATGCTCGATACGATTTAGTTTGCCTTGAAAATAGTTGTTCCGTTATTTCGTGCAGTTGACAAGTTGTATTTTCACACCTGTCTATTTTGAGCTGCACAAATTTAAGTCTTGGTTGTGTACTTTGA
>JAFDGW010000048.1 GCA_019309115.1 Deltaproteobacteria bacterium | reverse complement strand
CTGCTGTTCTTCTGTCAAGTTGTTTAATTCCAAGACTATTGCTCTTTTCGTTTTCATCTCTGCAGTTGTAATCTATACTCACAGTTGTTTAGTTTCAAGGTGCTAACGCACCTGTGGGCTTTCATCCCCTCCCTCACGGAAGGGGTCTTCCCGTCCGCAAAAGATAAAATTTATATGTGTGGAGTAAAGCTCTATGACAAAACCCACAGAATTTTTAGCCATGGGGAAAAAGAGCGCAACAGAAATCCTGAAAACACTAACAAAGCACAAAGCCTTAATTCTCCAGCAAACTCACCCATCTGCTATGGCATACCTCCTCTGGTATTTCTTTACAAAAGAAAGAAAACACTACCTTCTTGTCGTTCCAAACGAAAGAGAAATGGAGCGATTTCACGAAATGCTGTCTTTTTTCTCCGGATTGGAAACCAAGCAAAAACTAGGAGATCCTCTCCATGACCGATTGCTTACCTTTCCCCCAAAATTTTTGCACAGCGGACTATGGTCGGATAAAGCTCAGTATTCAGCCCAAAGAATAAAAGTTCTGACACGATCAATCTGGAACGAAGATCCCTTTTTGTTAATAGCACCCGTTCAGTCTCTGTTGGAAAAGACAACCCCTCGTGATGTGCTTTTTTCATCGACCATTCACGTAAGAACGGGTGACAATTTACCCGACAATCTGGGAGAGCTTCTCAATTCGTGGGGCTACACGGAGGTTGCCCTCGTGGAAGAACCGGGAGATTGGAGCCGAAGAGGTGACGTGATAGACTGTTACATACCCCTTTATTCCATGCCGGTCAGGTTTGAAACATGGGGAACAGAAGTCGAATCGATTCGCTTTTTTCACCCGGCGACTCAAAGATCCATTGCCAAGGTTGAGGAAATCTTTCTAGTGCCGGCGGGAGAAATTGTTTACACGCAGGAAACGAAGGAACGAGCAAAGGTAAGACTTCTGGAAGACGCAAAGGAAGAATTGGTAGATCCAGCACAAATACCCCAGTGGCTCAGACACATTAGCGATGGCACATGCTCTGATGAGGATAAACTAATAGGCGTTTTTTACGAAGAACCTGAAACACTCATGGACTACATGCCCAGCGATACAACGGTGATTTGGTGGGATGCTGACACTACCGCCGAAACCCTGCAAGATTATTTTCAATCCATGCGGGAAAAAGAGTCAACTTTGAGAAATGATAAAACACGATGGTTTCAACCTTTGGAACGTTGGGTCATAACACCACGCAAGCTCCGCGAAAAAACCGTCAGGTACCATCAGATCTGGTGTGATGTTCTGTCCGGGGGTCACGACATAGGACCATCAGAATCTAAGGATATCCCTACATTCGTCATGGGAGCCTTTGGGCTGGATGGCCTAAAGAGCGAACTCTTCTTGAACATGAACAAGGGACGTCTCTTGGAACCGCTTGCGGAGCGTATTCGAAGCTGGCGTGAAGATGGCATCAGGGTGATAATGGTCTGCACTACGCAATCGAGGGCTCAGCGCATAGCCGATCTTCTGGAAGATTACGGACTTCCGGTAAGGCTCACCGATACTGCCTTTGGAAATAATCCTCTTTACAGCACGGAAATGGTGGTCACTCATGGCTCATTATCCAGCGGTTTCTGCTGGCCTGCGGAATACTTGGCGATCCTTAGCGAGGAAGAACTATTTGGAAAGAAGCACAGAAAGCGATCGTTTCTGCCAGTAAAATCCGAAGCAATAAGCTCATTTCAGGATTTGAAAGAGGGAGACTACGTAGTTCATGTAGATCACGGCATTGGAATCTACAGGGGCCTGGTACATTTGACTTCCGGTTCATATGAAGGAGATTTCCTGCTCATCGAATACATGGACGAAGACAGGCTCTATGTGCCCGTGCACAATCTGCACAAGGTGCAAAAATACATCGGGGTTAAGGAGGAACCTCCAAGAATTGACAGACTTGGAGGAAGACACTGGGAAAGAGTTCGCAGCAAAGCAAAGGAAGCCGCTGAAAAAGTAGCAAAAGAGTTACTCCAAATATACGCCCTTCGCCAACTCAAACAAGGTTATGCCTTTTCTCCACCGGATAAGCTCTATTACGAGTTTGAAGCCGCCTTTCCTTTCGATGAAACCCCGGATCAAATGAAGGCCATTGAAGAAGTTCTGCAGGATATGATGTCACCTCGTCCTATGGATCGGCTGGTGTGTGGAGACGTGGGATACGGGAAAACGGAAGTAGCCCTCAGGGCGGCATTCAAGGCTGTTATGGACGGAAAGCAAGTAGCGGTGCTTGTTCCGACCACGGTTCTTGCTGAACAACATTACAGAACTTTTAGTGAACGATTCGGGCCATTTCCCATCAAGGTGGAACTCCTGAGCCGTTTCAAGAGCAGAAAGGAACAAACAGAAGTTCTACAAGGCCTCAAGAACGGGGACGTTGACATAGTCATTGGGACTCACAGGCTGTTACAAAAAGACGTTACTTTTCGGGATTTGGGTTTATTGATTATAGATGAAGAACACCGGTTCGGGGTTCGGCACAAGGAAAGATTGAAAGCACTGAAGGTATCGGTGGATGTCCTCACCCTTTCGGCTACCCCCATTCCAAGAACTCTTCATATGGCGCTCTCTGGAATCAAAGACCTTTCAGTTATCGAAACTCCCCCGGAAGACAGAAAGGCAGTAAAAACCTTCGTAATGGATTTTGACACGAATGCTATCAGGGACGCAATACGAAGGGAAATAAACCGAGGAGGACAGGTCTTTTTTGTTCACAACCATGTTCAGTCAATACATTCGATGGCAGATTTAATACGCTCACTTGTGCCTGAAGCTAGCATCGCCGTCGCCCACGGGCAGATGAAGGAAAGAGAGCTCGAAAAGGTTATGCTGGCCTTTGTACGAGGTCAAATCGATGTGCTGGTTTGCACAACAATTATAGAGTCAGGCCTGGATATACCCAGAGCCAATACCATAATCATAAACCGAGCGGACAGGTTTGGACTTGCTCAGATGTATCAGCTGAGGGGCAGAGTAGGCCGATCAGATGTTCAAGCCTATGCCTACCTTATAGTACCGGGTGAACACCTGATAAGCAAAGACGCTAGGAAACGACTCAGAGCACTATTGAACTTCAGCGAATTGGGCAGCGGATTTCGAATTGCAATGAACGACCTTCAAATTAGGGGCGGAGGTACAATTCTCGGCTCGGCGCAGTCCGGACATATCGCAGCCGTCGGTTATGAGCTTTACCTTGAGCTGGTCCAGGAAATGATACAGAGACTGAGAGGAGATACTTATGAAGGAGAGTTTGATCCCGAAATAAAACTGGACATTCCTGCTTTTTTGCCAGATCAATATATACCGGATACAACTCAAAGGCTCGTAGCTTACAAAAAACTATCATCTGCTCGAAATGAAGAAGAAATAGCAGGAATTCTGAAGGAATGGAGAGACCGCTACGGAAACCTCCCGTCTGAAGCAAAAAACCTCGTGGCTCTTGCACAGATTCGATTGTTAATGCGAAAAAACCGGATACTTAAGATTGAAGAAGATAAAAGCTGGTTGAGGCTCTCTTTTGCTAGTTCGGCAGAGGAAATTAATTTTCACGAATGGGTAATCAACAACTCCAACATACAGTGCAATTTTCATCCTGAAGGTGGCGTGGTCCTTAACATTGACCGAAAAGAAACACTCCACGAACTGGTGACTCTCAGGAGATTATTGCAGGCATACTCTATGCGTGATAACAGTCAAGCTAACAGCCTAGCAGGAGGAACCGGATAATGATAACAAACAGGCGATTTAAGGTCCTTATATGTTTCATCGCAGCCATTGCTCTGTCCTGTACAAAGGTCGGCGCTGAAGTTTTAGACAAAATAGTTGCTGTTGTGAATGACGACATAATTCTCCACAGTGAATTGAGAAAGGAAGTGCAACGGTTTATGCGAACAAGGGGTGAGGAAGTTCCTCTTCCTGAATCTGTTATAGAACGTCAGGTGCTAGAACGCATGATTCAGGAAAAACTGGTAGATCAGGAAATGAAGCGGTTAAAGATTTCGGTGAGCGATTCGGCGGTTGAATCGGCCATTGAAAAAATCAAACAGGACAATGGATGGACGGACGAACAGTTTCAGTATATCCTGCAACAAAGAAATATGACCTACGATGAGTTTAAAGAGGAAATGCGCAAAGAATTGGAAAGGAATCTTTTGATAGAACGAGTATTTCAGTCAAAGACGGTTATAACAGACGAGCAAATAGATGAATATCTGAATGAAAGCCAGAATAACGAACCTACTGTGCGAGTCAATCTGTCTGTAATTTTTATCCCTAAAGATCAGGCGACTGACAAATCGCCAGAGGAGATTTTGGAAGAAATAAGGAAAGGTGCCGATTTCTACGAGATGGCCAGGAAGTATTCCAAGGGGCCTGCAGCATCGGAAGGAGGTAAGCTCGGATGGATTGAGCTCGGTGAACTTGCCGAACCGCTTCAAAAGGTGCTGGTTACCATGAAACCGGGACAAGTATCTCCTGTCGTTCCTCTTGAAGCTGGTTACTTCATAGTGAAACTCGAATCAATTGAACGGCAAAAGATCGGGGCAGAAATCTCTCCAGCCGAGCGTGAGAAGATCCGGCGCTTTCTTTTCAAAAGGGAAGTTAATAGAAAATTCAGGGAATGGTTAAACGGCTTGATGAAACGCTCTTACATCAGGGTTTCCCTCTAGGCATGACAGATTTAGGGATGAAAAACACTCCGAAAGACATCGGAAATCTGCTAAAGGACCTGAGGGAAAAACAGGGACTGAGTTTGGAAGAACTGTCCAGAGCTACGAACATCTCACAGGATATGCTCAATGCCTTAGAAAACGGGTGCTGGGAACGGTTCGGAACACGGTTTCTCGTCAAAAGTTTTGTTAAGTCATACTGTAGGGCATTAAACACTTCCTGTAGCAATTTATTGAAAGTCATTGATGAGATTGCAGAAACATACAGATGTGATGAGCACTACAGGGCTATATTTGCTCGGCAAAGGCCAGGGAAAAGAAACATAGCCAAGATTTTATTTTACACTGTCATTATTTGTATTTGCCTAGCTCTGGCTATCGGCAGTGTGTACACTTACCGGTTGAAAAGCAAGAAAAGACAGCCACCTCCCGACCTGGTATCTCAGCCGGAAGTAAAAATACCAGAAAACATTGTGTTGCAAAAAAAACCTACCCAAACGATTGCTTTAACCCCACCAGAAAGAAAGCTTTCTACCGTCAGAGGCCCGCATAACACCCTGTCGGAATCAGGCCCTACCACCATTCCTATGAACCTTCCGGAGGCTGGGTCTAAAACCTTAAGGCCTAAACATCACGATCTCGTTATAAGGGCTATCGAAAAAGCGTGGGTCAAGGTCTGGCCGGATAACAACCAACCCATAAGTAAGCTGCTTAAACGAGGCGAGGAACTTAAGGTAACAGTTGAAAAATCAGCGAAAATTATCACCGGTAATGCCGGGGGCACACAGCTAGTCTGGGATGGAACTGTTCTGCCACCACCAGGTAAGCGTGGACAGGTTGTAAGATTGACTCTTCCAATGAAGACCGAAAAAAAACCAGTCCCATGACAGAAATCTTGGATAACGTGCTCGTCCTTGATGTCAAGGATGTGAGCGAATCTGACCAAATCGTGATATTCCTAAAAAAACCGGGCATTAAACTTGCCGGATTTGCTAAGGGTGCCAGAAAAAGTCATAAAAGATTTGTAAACACCCTACAACCTCTTAATTACATCACCCTGAAGTACAAAACTACACCCTCAGGATCGTGGTTGCAGGAGTCGAAGCTAATACGTCCTTACATAGTTGGTAGGGAAAATTACGAACTGCTCGGTACAAAACACGTTATCAGAGAAGCACTGCTAAAACTGCTACCAGAAAATGACCGGTATGAAGGTCTTTTCGATCTCGTAATATCGTGCCTCACAGTACTGGATAAAAAGAAGAAGCTAGAACCTGCGGGGATTCTCTGTATATTTCTTGTGCGTTATATGTCTCTCCTTGGATATATGCCCCCGTTTGATAAATGCTCAATATGTGGAAAAGAGCTTGAAAAAACCGAACGTTGGGTATGGCAACTCGTTCCCATCCGCACTACATGTGCCATTCATCGCCTTTCGGGGTCTCTGAAGTGGGAATGGGACCTTGAGATATTGAAAATCCTCCAAAACATTCCCCAATGGCCTGTTGACAAGCTGTGGAACATCAAAATAACGAGGAGCAAACAGAGAACCTTACTGCATAATCTTTCCACGTGGTTCGAGGTGACAGCACACAAAAAACTGCGCAGCCTGTTGTGGCTTCAAAGAACAATGGAAAATGTGAATAGCCAAAATTCCGGTAGCTAAGAAAGCATCCGATGCGGAAAGTGATTGCTGTAGCGACATGCAAATAGTTTATTGAAACCATCATCGAACAGGAAGCACTTCCCACATGCCTGCATAGTGAGGTACGTACCGAATAAGGTGAAAGCGAGGGGACGATTTCGGCGCAAAAAGAAGTCTGAAAAAAGTCGATTGTTCCAGATTATTATCAACCAAAAACGATCCCAACTTGCCCAACACCAGAGTGTAACCAGAAGGCTTTTCAAAGCTTTTGACAAGAAAAAGACTCGGTTCTGGTTTGATAGCATAGGTCATGATGTGTTTTAGAGGAAAAGATTTACCGCGAATGTTCAAAAGGCCATTATTTCTGTCAATGGGCAGATTGGACGGAAGCACCATGCCAACCACATGCTTTCCGCTCTGGGTAGCAAAATTCCACGTGCCATAGTAATACCACCAGTATGCAGTGCCCAGCATCTCGAAGGGGAGATAAAGGTAAACTCTGCCAGCAGGGAAAAGCCTGCGGAGCCAGGGCGGTTGAGAATTTACGCCGTACTTTTTTAATAAATTCGAAAGCTCGGAAGGAGATTGGAATGCATCAGCAAGAAAATTTATAGCCTTTTCAGTGGAACCAAAAGTCTTTGCAACAGACCAGAAAAAATGAGGCCCGTTAAGGGCAAAACATCTGATCCAGCTAGCCGATAGATCATCATTTCCGGCAGTAAGTGGAAAGGCAGCGAGAAAAATGCGCAATCCATCTTGAGAACCACCGTCAACAAAAGCCCTCTTTTCGGAATAATATTCAAGAAAGTACCCGTAATCCCACCAACTCCACATGAGCTCACTCGAACCGCTACTATTCCTTACCGATGAAGCCACCCACGCATGATAAGACAGATTTCTTGGAGGAATAAACGTATTCCAAGCCCTATCTCCTACCATGCACAGACACAGCACAACGGCGGCGATCAGGCTACTTCTCCTCCATAAGTCTCCTTTCCGTTGCGGAAGAAAATCCACAATCTTGCAAATGAAAAAACCCAGCCCAAGCGCAAATAGCGGCGTCAGGAAAATGAGAAAGCGCCGAGAAAAAAGACTGGCCCCGGCCAGAAGAAAAGGAACGCCGAGAAAAGCAAACCTAGAAAATCTGGTCATTACGAGCCACCCAAGTCCCACCAGGGATGCAACCAACATGACCGCGTTTCCGGCGATTTTACCAACCAGTCCCTTGTAACCAATAGGAATCAGTTCGCTAATGGAAGATGCAACGGAAGGCAAGCTTGATTTTCCCCTGTGAGTGACAAGCTCAACGTACCCCATTACGTGACCGATCCACCCGCTTCGTGGTATGATCGAGAAATAAGCCAGCAAAAGGGTTGTCACCCCGATTGCCACTACGACAAGAATGCCAATTTTAAGGTATTTTTCAAACCTTGAGGATGGAACAAAAAAAACACTAACGGCGTAGGTTATAAACAGGAGCGGAAATAGGAGATATCTTGCCGGCAACCACCAGCAGTAAAAAAGAGAACTAAGTATTACAGCAAGCACGGCAAAGGCCGATCGGCTCTGCCATCTCTTATCCACGCAGAAGCGAAATAAGCAGTAGGGAATTATGTAAACGAAAAAAGGTATAAGTGAGTCCGTATCGAACCTGCCAAAACATGTCCTGGTATACCAATAAAAGACTACGCTCCCTATAAGTCCGCTTACAACGAAAAGCCTCATGTCCATAAGAGCGATGCCCCACCCAAGGTATACTAGGACCATGAGAGAACTCATAAATACCGGCATGTAAAAGGCTACCATTTCGAGGGGAACCCCTGTGAAACGAGATACTCCAGCGGCTACCAGAGACAACAAAGAAAAAGGATATGGCTTTTTACTTATGGGGCTCAGTAAATCGCGCCCACCGAAATCTCCTTTCAGGTAATCATCTGCTAAACGCAGGTAGTAATAAGCATCTTGGGTGGTCATCAAAGGGTGGGAAGGTGCGGCGTAAAAAAGCTTCTGGCCCTTTTGCCATTCAGGAAGATGTACCAACCGAACCGAAAAATTCACACAGAGCACAAGGAGTATGCCCAGGATAACCTTTAAAACTCTTCCGGTTTTTCGTCCTTCTCCACCTTTTCCTTCAACCACTGGAGTTCTCCCTTAAGTAAAGATACCTCCTGAACCAGCTTTCTAATGGCACATTTCTGCCGGGTCCTTTCAATATCCATCAACAGTGATTTGGCAAAAAGAACCACAATGGCCATTACAATTACTATTACCGGTGGATAGCCTACTTTGAGCCTCACGGCTATGTAATCGGACAATTCAGGATAGACACCAAAAGCGAGAGCCGACAGTGCAATAAGAATCCACCAAAAGCTGTAAAAGGGGTGCAAGTAATCTCGGCGAATAAGAAAAAATATAAGACCAGCAAGACACAATCCGGAAATAGCTGTTATTACATTATAAAGGGCCAATCACTTCACTCCTTTATACGGGCATTGATGATCCTCGTTTTACCCAGTGCCAGCGTTCCCGTATACAACAGATAACTACCCACAACAAACCAAGAACTGAAAAGCCTGGATTTCCCCGACACTCTTCTTTCCATCCTGACGGGTACCTCGGCAACTTTTAAGCCATTTTCAATTAACAGCAGGAGCACGCCCAGATCCTGATACTCTATGCCGGCCACCTTCTCGTCAACCAGCAGTTCAATGGCTTTTTTCCCATACACCCTCATACCCGATGTCACATCAATGAAAGACACTCCTGCCACTTTTCTAAAAAATCGAACTGCCAGCAACCGCGCAACACTGAGCCGATCGGGGTAAACTCCCACCGCAACATCAGCAAAGCCGTCCTCAACGGGCCTTAGCAGGTCTTCAAGAAACTCGGGTATGTGCTGTCCATCGGCGTCCATAGTTATTGCCACATCGTATCCCCGGTAATGAGCATATCTAAGCCCTGTTTGAATTGCCCCCCACACACCGAGGGGATAAACAAGGGTAACGACGTGAGCCCCCGCAGACCGGGCTACAGCCTCTGTTGAATCGGTGCTACCGTCATTCACAACCAGCACCGAAAAGTTTTGTCTTCGAACTTCAGCTACAACCTGCCCTATCGTTTCTTCTTCGTTTCTGGCGGGTATGATGACCATCACCCTGGCTGATTTAGATTGCTTCATACACGCTACCTATTTCTTCTGAAACTCTGGCTATATGAAAACATCTATTAAAACGCTTACTACCGTTCCGACCAAAGAAGTTTCTTACCTCCTCATGAACATCCAGCTCATTAACGGCCGCTCCAATGGCTTCAGCACTGCCCGGTGGTACACATAATCCCGTAACCCCATTTTCATTGACCCATGATACTCCAGAACCAGGTATTGATGTGGTCAGAAGCGGTTTAGCAAAATACATGGCTTCAAGGAGCACAAGACCAAAGGCTTCTGTACGTTCAATAGACGGTAAACAGAAAATATCGCAGCCATTCAACAAAGTATTTAGCTGACCGATGCCGAGCTTACCTGTGAAAAACACTCGACCTCGAAGATTTAATCTGTCTCTTAGCTTCATAAGATTCCTTCGCAAGGGCCCATCACCCGCTATGACTACGAAAAAATTATTGCTGTAAGTCACGGACTTTATCAGATATTGGAATCCCTTGTAGTAGGAAAATCGGCCCACCGTAAAAACCATTAACCTACCGTTCCTACTGTGTATTGCAGGAAAAGGGGAAAATTGTTCAAGCCTGGCTGGATCAACGCCCAAGGGGACAATAACGCATTTATCCCTAAAGGGCTTTAGAGTAGCACTTGACTCAAGATAAGGTGGCGAAGTAGCGATAACAACCTTTGCTTTCCTGAGCAGAGCTGTTTCCCAAGGTTTGTAAAAACGATATAGCATTGCAAGTTTTCTGTCGTGCTTAGATGGCACAACATCCGAATGCCAATGAATAACCAAGGAAGCCCGATGGGCAAAAGCCAAGAAGCAAAAAGCAGATGCATTTGGAAGGTGGAGGTGAACTAAATCAGGTTTCCAGGTCTTCATGATTTTGTAAGCCATCACCGGGAAAGAAGGCGCAACAGGAACGTAGGCAAAACTTCCCAGAGTGGCAAGTCGAATCAAAGAAAATCCTTCCGCTGTCCGGCTGATTTGGGTGCGCCTAAGTACCTTGTGATCATGCGCAAGCACACAGATTTCGATGCCGGACCTGACCTGCCATTTAACAAGGTCAGAAAGGAAATTTTCAATCCCGCCGATTGCAGGAGGAAAAAACTTTCCAACATGAAGAACTTTCATATCATTAGAACCTGACGTGCAGACATACCTTGTTATCACTATGGGCGTGTCGCAAACTCGCGACACGCCTTCCAAAACAGAATGGTTATTCAGCTCAAGACATCTTTAGCAGTACTTTCCAACACATGCCCACACATCATCTGCCAGCCCAATCGACCGTGTCGCTTCAAACAACTTAACAGCTTCTTCATAAGCATGAGCAGTAATTCGCTCCTTATATTCCTTGCCAATAGCATTCAACTTAGCCGCAAACTCACCATTGGCCTTTTTGATGTTTCCTCCAACATTACCGGTTTTCTTGGCCCATTCCCAGATTTCCTGCCACAATTCATCGGGAATGCCCCTATATGGCCTTTTTATATACCCCTTGTCCTCGGTCGTAAGGGCATTTCCATTTTGATTCATGGCAAACCCGAAAGAAATATTCTGCCAGAAGGTGCCCACATTCCCTTTACGGATGCCGTAATTAATGAAAGACGAAATCTTTTCTAGTGAAGTTCCCGTGATGCCATGCTGTGCTATGTCAACCGACCAGGGCTGAATCGCTTTCCATATCTCCAGCGTTAGGTCAAGCTGGATTCCTTCTTGGGCTGTTCCAAAATAGGTTCCGTGAATTGAACCATTGTTCACGGCAAGAAGGTCTGGATGAATACCCCTTGCAACTAGCTCACCGATGAACCATTCTGCCTCGTCCGGCCTGGTAAACCCTTCGGCACTCCCACTTTTGGCGCCTATTTCTCCCAGTTCAACCTCAAGACAAAAACCCGCCTCCACTATGGGTTTTGCCAGTTCCGACGTAGCCTTCAGGTTAAGCTCATTTTCCATGTGCGACGCATCAATGGCAAAAGAAGTAAAACCTGCCTCCATCTCCTCTGCAATCAGCTTCCTGACGTTATCTACTTCGTCCGGATTCTTCACCGTAATATGATCTCCGTGAATGGCAAAGGGCACTTCCGTGTTCCCCAGCCTCTCGTTCTCCCTGACGATAAACTCAACAAAAGTAGCCGGCGTAAATTCCGTGTAGCTCAACTCTGATTTGGCTATCTCGTACATAACCGGCGCCTTCGTTGCCATAGAAGCCCTAATTATGCCTTCTACCGGTAAGCGACACCGTATGTTGGTCGCCATCACCATAGCGCCATTTCTCCGGGCCGCTTCGATCAATGCCTTCCCATTTACCAGAGGAACTATACTGTTGGGAAATCTTTTCCGAACATTAGCAGGTCTGGTGTCCTTCGTCATTGCCATTTCCACTTCTCCTTTTCATAATTTTTTGTTCATATTTTTTTACTTCTATCTCAGAAAACACATTTTTCTAAAAGGAACTTCATACCTCCTTTTCCAACGTTGTATCATTGAGTATAGTCAATCGCCTTCTAAGGATTTTTTTAAGATAGCATACTTTGAACTAATGGCGGACAGGATAAATGCGAAGCAAAGATCATTTCCAACCCAGGTTGCGAAACCGTCGCGTATTTTACGCATTGAAACGCGCAAAAGGAAAACTTCGTACGGATATTCTGAGTGGGCGTAATCCCGACGAACATGGTTTTCGGCAAGCAGCGGAGAGACTGCGGGGAACCTTTGTTTACCGGGGAGCCAGGGTAATCTATGTGTCAATTCATCCTTTTACCGAACAAATACGATTCAACGCCCTTATGGACAATAAGGTGCTGGTTCTTCCAGATGCTCAACTGCAAAAAGGCTTTTTTCTCCTGGATCCAGCTTCCATACACCCCAGAAACAGATTAAAGTCCGTACGTCCTTCGGGAATACGGAAGTTCGGCAAACAGATAGACTTTGTGAAAAAACGCAATCCTTTTATCCAGCTTGCCATTACGGAAGTCCTGACAGCATGTACGGAAACTGGAGCACTCGTTGGCGACGGCTCGGGCCATTTCGACTTGCAAACAGCGGTCTTGAATTTTCTTGGATGGTTTTCTCCTGGCTGGAGTGTTATCGCAGTAATTGATCACCTGCCACGGCTTACCGCCGGAACCATTCCGATGAAAGAAAACGACCGATGGGCAAACCTCGTAGCTGTACCTGAAAGAGTTTTTTACACCACCATTCCGGACACACCCGAGCCCACCTTAATAGGAGAAATCCTGGACAGAAAAAGAATTCGCAGAAGCGATCTGCTTTTTCACATATTTTCAAAGCGAGTGACGTCCTCCCCTCACTAAGGTGAGGGGCTTCCCGCTTCATTGTGGGACTATCTCCCACTCCACGGGCGTTACTTCCCCGCAGTCCACAGGTAGGGTTTTTAAGAGTTTTCCTTCTCCTTTAAGTTTCTCTACCGCTAACTTCAGTATGTTCCTTGCCGAATTAATGTCTCTGTCTATCTCTCTTCCACATTTCTGACACTTAAAGATTCTCTCCGAAAGAGAGATTTTCTGCCTGTGTCCACAGAA
>JAFDGW010000047.1 GCA_019309115.1 Deltaproteobacteria bacterium | reverse complement strand
TTATCGCAGCCGTCAGCGTCGTCTTACCATGATCTATATGACCTATCGTCCCAACATTCACATGCGGCTTCGTCCGCTCAAACTTCTTCTTCCCCATCACTCTCTCCTCTTACCCGACCTTTGTGCTATCATCAGCTTTTACCAGCGATAATGCGCAAAAGCCTTATTGGCTTCGGCCATTCGGTGTGTGTCTTCTCTCTTCTTAACAGCGCCACCTCTATTCTGAAAGGCGTCGAGCAATTCTCCAGCCAGTTTCTGAATCATCGTTTTCTCAGATCTCTGCTTCGCATAGGCAACAATCCATCTCATAGCAAGAGTATCCTGCCTCTCAGGCCGAACCTCTACCGGCACCTGATACGTGGCACCACCTACCCGCCTGGACTTAACCTCCAGCACCGGTCTTACATTGTCTAACGCCTTATAAAAAACATCTAGCGGATCCTTCTTAGTGCGCTGAGCAATCAAATCAAAAGCCCCATAAACTATCCTTTCCGCAACACTCTTCTTCCCCTTCCGCATCACGTGGTTTATGAACTTAGCCACCACCTTGCTGTTGTACTTCGGATCAGGAAGAATCTCTCTCTTCTTTACTTCTCTACGTCTTGGCATGGGCTTTCCTCAACTCCCCTCATTTGGCACAAAAGAGAGGCCATGACCAAAACAAAAGCCATGGCCTCTCCCGCTTTCCATCACTTATTTGGGCTTCTTCGTTCCATACTTAGAACGACCCTTTTTCCTATCAGCGACACCGCTTGCGTCCAGAGTCCCACGGATAATATGATACCTGACACCAGGCAGGTCTTTTACACGACCACCCCTTATAAGCACCACTGAGTGCTCCTGAAGATTATGGCCAATACCCGGGATATATGCGGTCACCTCATAGCCATTGGTCAAGCGCACCCTTGCCACCTTACGAAGAGCAGAGTTTGGCTTCTTTGGCGTAGTCGTATACACGCGAACGCAAACGCCTCGTTTCTGTGGAGATCCTTGCAATGCAGGAGATTTCGATTTTTCTTTTATCTTTTCTCTACCTTTTCGTACCAACTGATTGATGGTCGGCATATCTTCAACTCCGCATTTTACTTGCAACGCAACTAAAACACCATCTTGCCGAAGCCTCGCTTCCATACAAATTTCTTAGGCTTATGTCAACAGCTTTTTCAAACCTAATCAGCTAAAAAGCGTAGCCTTTTCGCGTATAGCTCGATATTTCGGAAGTCCTGTCCCAGCCGGTATTAAACGACCGACTATCACATTTTCCTTAAGCCCTCTTAGTCTATCCACTCTCCCTGCAGCCGCAGCATCCGTAAGAACTTTTGTCGTTTCCTGAAATGAGGCTGCCGAAATGAAACTCTCCGTACTTAGAGATGCCTTTGTAATACCCAAAAGCAACGGTTCCGCCTCAGCAGGCGTCTTCCCCTCTGCAACCAGTTTTGCATTCACCCGTTCAAAAACGTGTTTTTCCACAGCCTCACCCGGCAGAAATTCAGATTCTCCAGGGTTCGTTATTTTTACCCGCTTCATCATCTGACGAACAATGATCTCTATGTGCTTGTCATTTATGCGAACCCCCTGGAGTCTGTAAACCTTCTGAATTTCATCTACCAGGTACTTGGCCAACTCCTTTTCGCCACGAACCCTGAGGATGTCATGGGGATCCGGGGAACCATCCATAAGAGCTTCACCTGCCCGTACATAGTCGCCTTCATGTACCGTGATGTGCTTACCCCTCGGAATGAGGTACTCCCTGGGTTCACCTACTTCAGGTTCGACAATAATCCTGCGTTTACCTTTAACATCTTTGCCGAAGTGCACAACACCATCTATTTCCGAAATGATAGCATATTCTTTAGGCTTTCTTACTTCAAAGAGCTCTGCTACCCTAGGAAGACCACCCGTAATATCCTTCGTTTTTGTAGTCTCCCTCGGAATTCTTGCAAGAACATCGCCCGGGTAGACATGATCACCCTCATTGACCATAAGAATCGCCCCAACAGGTAGATAGTACCTTGCATGCCCGCTTTCGCCGACCTTGACAGTCCGGCCTTTTTCGTCCTTTATCGAGATCCTAGGTCTAAGGTCGCCGGCGTCTCTGTACTCCGTGACAACTTTGCTGGACTTTCCTGTCACAGGGTCTATCTTCTCCTGAAGAGTCTGCCCTTCAATGAGGTCTCCAAATTTAACAGATCCTTCCACCTCGGTGAGAATAGGCGTGGTGAACGGATCCCATTCGGCCAACAACGTCTCTGGTTCGACAAAATCACCGTCATTAACTTTAATCTTGGCTCCGTAAATAATTCTGTAGCGCTCACGCTCTCTTCCGGTATCTCCTACAACGGCTATTTCGCCATTTCGATTCATTGCAACCAACTCTCCGTAGCGATTCACAACCGTGTGAAGATTAACGAACTTCACGCTACCGGCGTATTTATTTGAGATCGACGTCTGCTCAATGCGCTTGCTGGCCGTTCCACCGATGTGAAAGGTTCTCATTGTAAGCTGGGTACCAGGCTCACCGATAGATTGTGCTGCAATAATACCCACTGCTTCGCCTATTTCCACGGGCTTACCTTGAGCCAGATCACGTCCATAACACTTCACGCATACGCCACGGGCACTTTTACAGGTTAGAACAGAGCGGATCGGGACCTTTTCAATACCAGCATCTTCTATCTTTTTAATGGCTTCCTCGTCAATCTCCTCACCAGCCTGGACCAGCACTTCTCCCGTCATCGGATCGACTACATCCTCATAAGCAATTCGACCGAGGATTCTCTCCCTGAGCTGCTGAATAATCTCACCAGCTTCGAGCAAAGCCTCAACCTCAATCCCATCAAGGGTACCGCAATCTTCCTCCACAACCACTACATCCTGAGCGACATCAACAAGGCGGCGGGTAAGATACCCGGAATTTGCCGTTTTCAGGGCTGTATCTGCAAGGCCTTTCCGGGCACCGTGGGTGGATATGAAGTACTGAAGCACTGTTAGGCCTTCCCGAAAGTTTGCAGTAATCGGAGTTTCAATAATTTCGCCCGATGGCTTTGCCATAAGACCTCGCATTCCGGCAAGCTGCCTCATCTGATCCTTACTACCTCTAGCACCCGAATCGGCCATCATATAAATCGGATTGAAGGACTGCATCTCCTCCTTCTGGCCCTCAGGCCCTTCGACGACGTTAACGGCAATCTCTTTCATCATTTCCGATGCAACGTCCTCAGTGGCCTTTGCCCATATATCCACCACCTTATTGTACTTCTCGCCTTCCGTAATAAGCCCTTCATTATACTGACGTTCAATTTCCTTAACCTCTTCAAAGGCCCTTTCAATGATCTCCGACTTCTTCTCCGGGATAACCATGTCTTTGATAGATATGGACAGCCCGCTTTGTGTGGCCATCTCATATCCGAGGTCTTTCAAACGGTCAGCCAGTATAACCGTCGCCTTGGTACCGGCTTTGCGGTAACATTCATCAATTAAGCGTGCCAGAGCTTTCTTGGTCATGACCTTGTTTACAAATTCAAAATCGACTTGTGGCGGTAGCAATTCGGACAGGAGCACCCTGCCAACAGTTGTCTGTACGAACTTCCCGTTCATCCGAACCTGAATTCTGGCATGAAGCTCAACCTCGCCAGCATCATAGGCCTGACGCACCTCTTCTCTGCTCGAAAATATTTGGCCTTCCCCTTCGGCAAAGGGTTTTTCCCTAGTCATGTAGTAAAGACCGAGAACAATATCCTGTGTCGGCACAATTATCGGATCCCCATGTGCCGGGCTCAGAATGTTGTTGCTCGACATCATGAGCACGCGAGCTTCTGTCTGAGCTTCCACAGAAAGCGGAATGTGTACTGCCATCTGGTCGCCGTCAAAATCCGCATTGAAAGCCGTGCATACCAGCGGATGAAGTTGTATTGCCTTTCCTTCTATGAGAATGGGTTCAAAGGCTTGGATGCCAAGACGGTGTAGCGTGGGCGCTCGGTTCAATAAAACGGGAAACTCCTTCACCACCTCGTCCAGAGCATCCCATACCTCCGGAGCTTCCTTTTCTACCAGTTTCTTTGCCGCTCTTATGGTAGAAACCTGGCCTTTCTCTTCAAGCTTACTGTAAATGAAGGGTTTGAAGAGCTCTAAGGCCATTTTTTTGGGCAAGCCACACTGATGAAGTCTCAGGTTGGGACCCACTACAATAACACTTCGCCCCGAGTAATCTACTCGCTTTCCGAGCAAATTCTGGCGGAAGCGCCCCTGTTTACCTTTCAACATATCGCTCAGCGATTTTAGAGGCCGTTTATTGCTACCAAGGACGACCTTTCCTCGCCTTCCATTGTCAAAGAGAACATCCACAGCTTCCTGAAGCATCCGCTTTTCGTTTCTTACAATGATCTCCGGAGCACCCAGTTCCTGAAGCCTTTTGAGCCGGTTATTCCTGTTAATTACTCTCCGATAGAGATCATTAAGGTCGCTGGTAGCAAACCGACCTCCGTCTAGAGGTACAAGGGGCCGAAGGTCGGGAGGCAAGACAGGAATGACCTCAAGAATCATCCACTCCGGACTATTGCCCGATGTCCTGAAAGCATCAACGATCCTCAACCTCTTCCCAAGCTTTTTCTTTTTCGCTTCCGAATTGGTCTTTTGAAGCTGCTCACGAAGATCTTCCATCACTTGTTCAAGATCTAACGTCATGAGCAACTCTTTAATAGCTTCAGCTCCAATTCCCGCCCTGAACTCTGAACCATACTTATTCACCAGTTCCCGATACTTTTCCTCAGAGAGTAGATCCAGCTTCTTTAGCCCAGATTTGCCCGGTTCTATTACAATGTATGAGTCAAAATACAAAACCCTTTCGAGCTCTCGCAGGGTGAGGTCCAGCAGGTTTCCTATTTTGCTGGGAAGGCTCTTCAAAAACCAGATGTGCGCCACCGGAGCAGCCAACTCAATGTGACCCATTCGTTCTCTACGCACCTTGGACTGAATCACCTCAACTCCGCACTTTTCGCACACAACCCCGCGATGCTTCATCCTTTTGTATTTTCCACAATTACACTCATAGTCTTTAACGGGCCCGAAAATCCTAGCACAGAACAGCCCGTCACGTTCCGGTTTAAAGGTACGATAGTTTATGGTTTCAGGCTTTTTAACCTCGCCGAAAGACCATTCTCTGATAACATCAGGTGAAGCTATCATGATCTTTACGGCGTTAAACTGCTGAGGGTCCCGCCTTATAGGAAACAAACTTTGCATATCCTTCAAGGAAGTCCTCCTTTTTAAGGATTTACTGCTTCAACAACCTGCCGGACGCAATTATTACTGCCGGCCATCCCGCTGCTAGTCCTCCTCGTCCACATCTTCGAGCAATCTGAAATCAAGCGCCAGTGCTTGCAATTCCTTCATCATTACCTTGAAGGACTCGGGGATACCGGCCTCTAACGTGTTGTCTCCCTTAACTATTTTCTCGTACATCCGCGTCCTGCCGGGAACATCATCGGACTTAACGGTGAGGAACTCCTGTAACGCGTAAGCCGCCCCGTAAGCCTCCATGGTCCAGACTTCCATTTCACCAAGGCGCTGTCCTCCGAACTGCGCTTTGCCGCCAAGTGGCTGCTGAGTAACCAACGAGTACGGTCCGATAGATCTTGCGTGTATCTTGTCATCCACAAGATGATGGAGTTTCAGCATGTACATAACCCCGACCGTTATCGGGGTATCGAAGGGTTCACCGGTGCGGCCGTCATACAGTATGGTCTGGCCGGTCTCAGGAAGCCCTGCTTCTTTGAGGAACTCCACTATTTCTTTCTCCTTAGCACCGTCAAACACCGGAGAAGCCACATGGATTCCTTCTTCAAATTGAGGTATCAGCGACTTAAGTTCCTCATCGCTAGCGTCCTTAAAATACTTATCAAATTCCAGATTGTTATAAATTCGGCGTAATTTCTGCTCGATGGTTTCACGCTCTTTGAATTCTTCGAGCATCTGGGCAATCTGACGCCCAAGTTCACGAGCGGCCCAACCAAGGTGAGTTTCAAGGATCTGCCCGACATTCATTCGCGAAGGTACTCCTAGCGGGTTCAGAACAATATCCACCGGCGTTCCGTCGGCAAAGTAGGGCATATCTTCAACAGGGAGAATTCGGGACACAACTCCCTTGTTTCCGTGTCTTCCGGCCATCTTATCTCCAACTTGAAGCTTGCGCTTCACCGCCACATAAACCTTAACCATCTTCAAAACACCGGGAGGCAACTCGTCACCGCTTCTAATCTTCTCTATCTTTTTCTCGAAAAGATCCCGAACCCTCTCCACCTGTTTCTGGTAGTTATCGTAAATTTTGGCCACCCGCTCGGAAAGTTCCGGATCCTCCGCAGGTACAATCTTTCTCCACATGAACGGACTCATGTCTGCCAGGATTTCTTCCGTAAAAGCATCACCTTTTTTGAGGTAAACCGTGTCACCATCTTTAACGGTCGATGCAGACGTTTTTCCATCGAGCAGTCGAATCAACTCTTTCACGGCCATGCGTCTGATTATTTCCACCTCATCACGCATGTCCTTTTGAATCTTAGCTACCTCTGCATCTTCAATCTTCTGGGTCCTCTGATCCTTTTCTATCCCTCGCCTCGAAAAGACCCTTGCGTCAATCACAATTCCTTCCACTCCTGGTGGAACACGAAGCGAGGTATCCTTGACGTCACTTGCCTTTTCACCAAAAATCGCTCGAAGCAGCCTTTCTTCCGGGGAAAGCTGGGTTTCCCCCTTGGGCGTAACCTTACCAACCAATATATCGTTGGGCTTTACATAAGCACCAATCCTAACAATTCCGCTCTCGTCCAGATTCTTGAGGGCTTCTTCACCAACGTTCGGTATGTCTCGAGTGATTTCCTCTCTGCCTAGCTTGGTATCGCGGGCAAGAACCTCAAATTCCTCAATATGAATTGATGTGTAAACATCATCCTGAACAATTCGCTCACTAACGAGAATAGAATCCTCAAAGTTGTAACCGCCCCAGCTCATGAAGGCCACCATTACATTTCGGCCCAAGGCGAGCTCACCATGATCGGTAGAAGGTCCATCCGCAATAATTTGCCCTTTCTTTACAACATCACCATGGCGAACCAGCGGTTTTTGATTGAAACAGGTATTTTGATTTGAACGCTGGAATTTCATCAATCGATATATATCAACCAGGCTCCCCTCTTCGTCAGGTTCGCTGGCCCTTACTACTATGCGTGTTCCGTCCACATATTCCACCACACCATCACGTTTTGCAACGACGGTTACGCCGCTATCTCTGGCCACAACACGCTCAATGCCCGTGCCAACGAGGGGCGCTCGTGTCTGAATAAGGGGAACCGCCTGACGCTGCATATTGGAACCCATCAGGGCACGGTTAGCATCATCATGCTCAAGAAAGGGAATTAAAGAAGAAGATACACTGACAACCTGATTGGGCGATACGTCCATATACCTCACTTCTTCACGAGGCACGAGGACATATTCGCCACCTCTTCGAGCTGTAACATGATCGTTCACAAGGCGGCCATTTTCATCAAGCACTGCGTTAGCTTGTGCAATTGGATAATCCTTTTCATCCATGGCGGTTAAATAGACAATTTCATCTTGCACCTGACCGTTTTCCACTTTCCTGTAAGGAGTTTCAATAAATCCGTATTTGTTCACTCGAGCATAAGTTGCTAATGAAACAATCAGGCCGATATTCGGACCTTCAGGTGTTTCAATTGGGCATATACGACCGTAATGAGTGGGGTGAACATCTCGTACCTCAAAACCCGCTCGTTCTCGCGTAAGCCCACCGGGACCCAGTGCGCTAAGTCGCCGTTTATGGGTAATCTCAGAAAGCGGATTGGTTTGATCCATGAACTGGGATAACTGGCTGGTGCCAAAGAATTCCTTAACCACCGCCGTGACAGGCTTGGCGTTTATGAGATCAAGGGGCATGAGGGTCTCAACTTCCTGGACTATCATCCTTTCTTTGATGGCACGCTCCATGCGTACAAGACCGATACGATATTGATTCTCCAGAAGCTCACCCACAGCCCTAACTCGACGATTGCCTAAATTATCGATATCATCCACAGGCCCCTGGGTATCCTTCAACCAGATAAGTTTCTTTACCGCTTCCAGAATATCTTCTTTACGCAATGTCCGCTCACTGAGAGGTACGTTCAACCCTAGCTGAGCATTAAGTTTAAGACGACCCACTTCGGAAAGATCGTACGTATCGGGATTGAAGAACAAGTTCTTGAAATAATCCTCCGCTGCCTCCTGAGTTACCGGGTTACCTGGCCTCATTCGCCTGTAAATTTCAGCAAGGGCATCTTCCCTAGAACTTATGTTCTTGTCTAAAAGCAAGGTATTTCGGAAGGCAGGGCTCACATTGGGTCCCTGCATGTGAAGCAAAGAAATCCGGCGAATCCCCCTCTTCACAATTTCTTCAAGCAAATCCTCCGTAACGACATCGTTACACTCGGCAATTATCTCACCCGTCTTGTAATCCACAACATCACTCGCAAGCACTTCACCAATTAGGCCTGCCGTCGGGATTGAAACGGTATTGATTCCCATTTCATGCAGGCGCTTTATAGTTTGTTTACCGAGCTTACGCCCTTTTTTTATGACAATGTCTCCGGTACTCGGATCCACTATATCTTCTGGAGTCCTAGTCCCAACAAGTACTTCGTCAAGAATCAGCTCTGCCCTGTCGGCATCAACCATGCGAACCCGCTTACTGTCGTAAAAGAAGTTCAATAATTCTTCAGTGCTGTAGCCCAATGCCTTCAACAGGATGGTGACAGGAAATTTTCGTCTGCGGTCAATTTTTACGTACAGAATGTCCTTGTGATCGAATTCAAAGTCAAGCCATGAGCCTCTAAGAGGAATTATACGAGCGGAATACAAAACCTTTCCGCTTGAATGGGTTTTTCCCTTATCGTGATCAAAGAATATGCCGGGCGATCTCTGGAGTTGGCTGACGACAACTCGTTCTGTCCCGTTTATGATGAATGTTCCCTTCTCTGTCATCAACGGCAGGTTTCCAAAGTATATCTCCTGCTCCTTAATGTCCCGGATCTCACTATGGCCATTGTCCTTGTCAACATCAAAAACTGTTAAACGAACCAAGATCTTAAGAGGAGCCCCGTAAGTCATCCCTCGTGCAAGACACTCCTGCACATCGTACTTGGCTTCACCAAAGGAGTAAGAGACAAACTCCAGACGCGCGGTTTTTGATATACCTTCAATAGGAAAAACTGAGTTGAATACCCCCTGAAGTCCAACCTCTTTTCTCGCCTCTGGGGGCACATCCATCTGTAGAAACTGACTGTAACTCTCCTTTTGCATCTCAATGAGGTAGGGAATTTCCAGGACTTGCCTGATCTTCCCGAAATTCTTTCTGACCCTGTATTCATGGGTAAGAGCCGTGGCCATGGTCTCTCCTGTTATTCCCTGAATTTTACTCCAAACGGAGGGAAAAACATGAAATCGGAAACCGGCACAGAGCGCCGATTTCCGATGCTTCTCCCTAAACATTCCGACGCAAGACTATTTGATTTCCACAGTAGCTCCTGCATCGGTAAGTTTTTTCGCAATCTCTTCTGCTTCTTCCTTAGAAATTCCTTCCTTTACCGTAGAAGGAACACCATCAACAAGCTCCTTGGCTTCTTTAAGACCAAGGTTGGTAATAGCTCTGATCTCCTTAATGACCTGAATCTTCTTGTCACCTACACCTGTCAAAACCACTGTAAACTCAGTCTTCTCCTCTTCAGCAGGGGCTGCACCCGCTGCCGGTGCGCCCGCCGGCATTGCTGCCATTGCCACCGGCGCCGCAGCACTTACTCCAAACCTCTCTTCCAATTCCTTAACAAATTCGCTCAATTCCAGAACCGTCATACTCTCAATGAATTTTATAACATCCTCTTTCGTAATATCCGCCATCTTTTATCTCCTCCCACTACTATCGATATCTACTCGCCTTGTTCCTTCTTCTGCTTGAGCGCAGCAAGCACACCAACAAATGATCTGGGAACTCCGTTCAAGACCGTTACCAAACCAGTTGGAAGGGCAACCAGGATGCCAACCAGTCTGGCAAGGAGTTCCTCCCGTGTGGGCAGTTCCGCAATAGCCAACACCTCATTTGCAGCAAGCAACCTACCTCCCAGAACACCCGCCTTGATCTTCAGCTTTTCATTCTCTTTAGCAAATTTCTTCAGAATTCGTGCCGGAACCGTCGGATCGTCATAGCCGATAGCTATGGCACAGGTACCCTGAAGGAGTGGCTCCAGCACTTTGGCTTCGGTATCCCTGCAGGCAAGCCTCATCAGGGTGTTTTTGACAACCTTGTACTCAATACTTTGCTCTGCAAGGGCATCGCGAAGCTCAGTAATTTCTGCGACGGTTAACCCTTTGTAATCGGTAAGAATTGTCGTGCTGGCTCTGGAAAGCTTATCCCGCAACTCAGCCACCAGTTCCTCTTTTCGCTTTCGTGTCAGACTCAAATGGCTCCACCCTCCTTTCTTTCCTGCCGGCGTGCTTCCATCTCATTTAGTCACTGGTCTGCCAACCCCCCTTCAGGGCCGACACAACCTGCCTGCCGGTCCCTTCACCATCTCGGTGGGCCCCGGAAGAACAACACCCTTCCGGATTTAAACACCTTATTAGACCGGTGTGCCAACTGTCTTCGATGAGTGAAAGCACCAACGGCAGTTTATTATGAACACAACACCGTGTTCTTCTCATCGCTTATCCCTAACCAAGCAAGGTCCTAACGGCATTCGGATCAATCTTGATACCAGGACCCATCGTTGTGGAAACAGCGACACCTCGTATGTAGGCACCCTTAGCAGCAGCTGGTTTTAAGCGAATCAGGGTGTCAATAAAAGCAGCAATGTTTTCCAGAAGTTTCTGTTTTCCAAAGGACACTTTCCCCATAGGGGCATGGACGATACCTGCCTTTTCCACTCGAAAATCTAGCTTACCAGCCTTGATTTCTTTTACCGCCTGGGCCACATTGAACGTAACCGTACCAAGCTTAGCATTTGGCATCAAACCCCTGGGACCCAGGATTTTTCCTATCTTCCCGACCATTCCCATCATATCAGGAGTGGCAACGGTTTTGTCGAATTCCAGCCAGTTTTCCTTGGTTATCTTTTCGATGTATTCCTCTGCTCCCGCATAGTCTGCACCGGCCTCAAGAGCTTCCTTCACTTTCTCGCCTTTGGCGAAAACAAGCACTCGAACCGGTTTACCTAACCCGTGAGGTAAAACGACGCTACCGCGAACCATCTGGTCGGCATGACGTGGGTCAACTCCGAGGCGAACCGCAATATCCAGAGATTCGTCAAAATTTGCGTAGGCACATTCTAAAGCCAAATCTAGAGCCTCATCAAAGGAATACCTCTTGGTAGGATCAATCTTTGCCTTAGCAGCCAGATATTTCTTCCCTCGCTTTGCCATTGTTCCCGCCTTCCTCATCGGCTTATTTTAATCCACAATTTCAACACCCATACTACGGGCCGTTCCTTCAATTGTTCGAATAGCTGCATCCATATCGCGCGCATTAAGATCAGGAAATTTTAGCTTAGCAATTTCCTTTACCTGCTCCCTGGTAACCTGCCCGACCTTTACTCTATTTGGTTCACTGGAGCCCTTCGCAATCTTGGCAGCTTTCTTAAGAAGTACCGACGCCGGGGGAGTTTTCGTAACAAAGGTAAAAGACCTATCAGCATAAACAGTAATAAGAACAGGAATTATCATCCCCTCCTGCCCCTGCGTTTTTGCATTAAAAGCCTTGCAAAACTCCATGATATTAACACCATGCTGTCCCAAGGCCGGGCCAATAGGAGGTGAAGGATTTGCCTGTCCAGCCGGTACATGAAGTTTTATAGTGGCAATTACCTTTTTAGCCATGGTGCTTTCTCCTTACAATTTCGTTATCTGAGTAAAATCAAGTTCCACGGGAGTCGCCCGACCAAATATACTTACAAGAACCCTTACCTTTCCCTTTTCGGTAAGCACCTCGTCAACCACACCGTGGAAATTGGCAAACGGACCATCTTCAACTCGAACCCTGTCACCCCGCTCAAAGGAATACTTGGGCTTAGGCTTATGGGTTCCCTCTTCCATCTGTTTCTTGATTCGCTCTACTTCTTCCTGAGGAATAGGTACAGGCTTATCCCTACTGCCTATTAAACCGGTAACCTTTGGAGTTGTTCTGACCAGATGCCATGTTTCATCGTTGAGATCCATCTGGACAATTATGTAACCGGGATAGAACTTCCGGGACGACGATTTCCTTTTCCCACGAACAACCTCAATAACCTTTTCTGTAGGAACAAGAATCTCACCAAAGTAGTCTTGTAACCCTGCAGCCTTAACCCTTTCCTCCAGAGCAGCCTTAACTCGATTCTCGAACCCGGAATAGGTGTGAACTATATACCACTGTTTTTTTCGTTCCTGCTCCACCACTTAAACCGTCTCCCTATTCAATAAGAAACCGAACCACCCGGCTTAAAATACTGTCAACAATCCCCAGGTAAATTCCAAATACGAGGACTACAATCAACACCACTACTGTTGTTCCTATTGTTTCCTTACGTGAAGGCCATACAACCTTCCTGAGTTCATAAACAACTTCACGCAGGTACTTCCGAAGTTCTCTCAAATAAAGAACCGGTTTCGGAATTTCACCGCCACGCTGTTTTTTCTTTCCCTGTTTCGTTGCCACTCTAACCGTCCTTTTCCTTGCTATCAGCACACAAAAAGGAACAGGAACTATCCGCCCCTGTTCCTCATATTAAAAAGCTAAAACCGGCTATTTAACTTCCTTGTGCTCAGTATGTTTCTTGCAATAAGGACAATATTTCCTAAAAGCCAATTTAGCCGACGTAGTTTTCTTATTCTTCGTGGTTGTATAATTCCGTCGTTTGCACTCCGAACACGCAAGGGTCACATTTACTCGCATGAGATTTCACCTTTTTTACTCAATAATTTCGGTAATAACGCCTGCTCCTACGGTGCGACCACCTTCACGTATCGCAAACCGAAGTTCCTTCTCCAATGCCACAGGCGTAATCAGCTCAACTTCCATATT
>JAFDGW010000066.1:618-3119 GCA_019309115.1 Deltaproteobacteria bacterium | reverse complement strand
CAGAATTCCTGAAATACATATCCTGCCACTATGTTTCGTCAACCTGGACCGACACAATCCAGTGTTCATGCGGGTTTGCGGGTTGTGCATCACCTCAAAGTGTCGAAGATGAGTAAAGCGCTTTGATTGTGTGTATCACGACCCATTCCTTCATGGTTCCTAACGTTACCGGCGATTCTTTCCGGTTACGCAGGTGCCCCAATTTTCCAGGGGCTCATTCGAGTTCAAGGGGGGTCAATTTTATTGTCCGCCAGGGGGTCATTTTAGTTGGCCATTAAGAATCGGTGACCCACACCTGATTCGGTCGATAGATCTTCAATCCTCGCAACAGATACGGATAGATTCGGTGACCGTCAGCTGGTCTCGAAATGCGCGGCTTGGCATAGACGGCTTCCAGACCCATCAGACGCATTAAGCGACGAACTCGCTTAGGATTGATGTGCCAATCCCGGTTCCGTAAATAGTGGGTCATTCTGCGAACTTCGTAAAACGGAGTCCTCATATATTGCTCATCGAGCAATAGCATTAGAAGCAGATTCTCACGGCTTTCCGGTCTGCCTTTGTAGTACCAGCTCGAACGGTTCAATCCCGCCAGGGCGCATTGGCGGGAAATCGACAAGAAACAATGAGAGGGCTCAATCCAGTTCCGTCGGGTTTTCATTTTGAAAATCCGGACTTTTTAAAACCACTCCAACTCCATCTGCAGCCGTCCGATCTGTTGATAAAGTTGGTCATGGAGTGCCTCGTCCGACTTCTTCTCGAGAGCGCGACTTTGTGAAAATACCCCAGGCAGTGATTCGAGAGCCTGTTTTTTTCCACTGTGCTACTTGATTCGGATGTACCTCGTAGCATGAAGCAATTTCTTGAAGAGTGTTTTGGTTCTTAATGGCTTCCAAGGCCACTCGAGCCTTGAATTCGACTGTAAATCTTCGGCGTTTTCGAGTCATTCTCGTCTCTCCCGAGAAGCCGATTTTACACCTTAACCACCTGTCCAGTTTTTGGGGAGCAACTCAAATGACTAACGTCATGCTAGTACATTGCGGTGAAACTCAGCATTACCGGATTCCAGTGTACACAAAGCTTGCTGAACTTTTAAAATCCTCTGGTTTTAGTTTAACAATTGTTACAGAGGGATTGCAGAAGGGCGTCTCTAAACCCTTCGATATTTCTCATTATGTCGGACGGCTTTCCGTCTTGCGACTTACAAGAGAAATCGTTAAGTCGGGATGTAGTGTCGTCATCTTTTTTGGAGGATTACGGTACAAATATGCTCTACCAACCTATTTCATCGCGAAGTATATCTTGTCGAAGAAGGTTATTTATTGGGGACACGGGAGTGATTTGGCTGCTCCACAAGTAACAATTAAAAATTGGGGATATTGGATTGAACAGGCTGTTTCAGACGCTATTATTCTATATGCTGATCACCTTATGAAGTACATTCCAGAACGTTTCCATGATAAGTGCTTTATTGCAGCTAATACCCTTTGCCCGCCTGATTACACGTTCGACATTGAGGAGCGAATATCAATACTTGAGAACTATGGAATCAAGACCCGTAAGAACATCGTTTGCGTAGGCCGCATGCAGAGAAGAAAGAGAATTGAGAATTTAATAGCGGCGCACAATCTCATGGGAAGGGACGATGTAGGACTCATTTTGGTTGGGCCAGATTGTGATGGAATTCTCCAAGGTCCATCTATCCGGAATGTCTCGTGGGTCGATGCACTGTACGGGAGTCGGTTGTATAGACTACTATCCTCTGCTGATGTGTTTTGTCTCCCCGGCGCAATTGGGTTGAGCATTGTCGATGCCTTTAACTGTGGCTTGCCAATAGTGACAGAAGCAGGAGATGAATCTCCTGAAATCTCGTATCTTAAGGATGGCAAGAATGGTTTCATCGTACCGAAGGGGGACATCGAGTCGTTGGCTAAAAAGTTGATTTTGCTCCTCGACGATGACTCTTTGCGTGAGAGGTTCTCGGTTGAGGCAAAGCGGGAAGCAATCGAGAGTGCAAGCATAGAGAAGATGTGTGAAGGGTTTCGGGATGCCCTCCTTTATGTGACTTAGAGGAAGTAATAAGAACACCAGCTAACTGGATAGAAACTGGCAGAACATGGAAGAAATAGGCCAAGATAAAGCGAAGAAATTTTTCTGCCCGCTACTAGAATAGGATCCTTGAGCAAGCCTCTGCCTGCCATGTCATTCCGGTTGACATCGAGGCCTTACTATGGCGAACCCTCTCTGCCAACAATGGTTGGACACTCACCCTTCTGTAAATTAGTGTAGCTTGAAAGAGGGTGAGGAAGGCAGCAAGCAGTGATCGATATGGACTCAAGCAAAGACATGGTTGGTGTTCCATCCGGTGATTTTTCGCAGGCCGGGGGTTCTCGGAGTGGAGGGTCGCGTAGCGACCGGCAACGAAGAAAACCCCCGGAATCGGTCGTCGCACCGGTTCGTCCGTTGGAAAAAGC
The DNA here is from genome assembly GCA_019309115.1 of Deltaproteobacteria bacterium. GTDB lineage: Bacteria > Desulfobacterota > Syntrophobacteria > Syntrophobacterales > Thermodesulforhabdaceae > JAFDGW01. The sequence goes on along the minus strand of JAFDGW010000066.1, from coordinate 645 downwards.
GCCGCCGGATCCGGAAGTCCCGGCGAA
>JAFDGW010000066.1:0-562 GCA_019309115.1 Deltaproteobacteria bacterium | reverse complement strand
GCCCAATACAAGAAGCAGATTCTTGAGCAGGTTGATGCTTGCAGAGGTATTCCCCGGGGCTATTGGTGCCTTGCTTCGGCGCGAAGGTCTTTATTCTTCGCATCTGACCACCTGGCGACAACAAAGGGAGAAAGGAGAGTTAAACGGTTTAGCTCCGAAGAAACGTGGCCGTAAAGTTAATCCGATCAACCCTTTGTCCGGGAAAGTCCGGGAACTGGAAGTTGAGAATCGAAGATTGAAGAAACAATTGGACCGAGCGGAAACCATTATCTCGTTCCAAAAAAATAGACATGAGCCGACGGCTCACCCGCGAATAATGAAAGCGGTATACTGCGTGGATGATCGGTCGAGTCAAGATCGAGAGTTAATGGTGCCGTGAGCCCGAAAAAAAATGGATCCGAGTGTTGCCCAGGCACCCCGAATTGTCGCCGTCACTTAAGTGAATGAGCACGCCAGGTAAAATTCTTACATTGCGACACTCCTCGACCGGTTATTTTCAGGAGGTGACCCATGGAAGTTCTATACCCGCGGTGTGCCGGGATCGATGTCCATAAGAAAACGG
>JAFDGW010000046.1 GCA_019309115.1 Deltaproteobacteria bacterium | reverse complement strand
ATCTACCTTCAATGTCCTTGTGGATGCGTTCTCTGCTTATTTCAAAGGACAAAAACCTGATCTTGAATGGTTAACCGAAACTGGCAACATATAACACCCTGTGATCGCTTACGATCTGCTCGCCTAACGCGACTTTCAAGATCCTTTATACCCCTTTTAATATGGCCGTTATGGTATTCAAAATGGCCACCACTTTTTTCGATAAGATCTCTATAAAGTGACTCCATTCGTTCGAGCCCTCCAACGATGAGAATACGTTTTTTACATAAACTAAACGATGGACAATTAGCATCGCATTGGCTCATATTCATAATAGCGTTTATGATTTCATGTGCTTCATTTCTGAAACTTTCGTTGAGCCTTCGCTGCTGCTCAAGTTCTGAAACTAAGTGCATGTTTTCTTTTTTGAATGAACCTATTTGACGTCGCAACGTTTTTAGCTCTTTATAAAGCACATCGTTTTCTAACTTGAGTTTCTTATTATCCGCCTCTAAACTTTTTAGACGATTTTCTAATTCTGATTCGATTTTTTCCTTTTTCGCTGCTGTAGCAAGGGATTGTAATTTGGCAAGCTCCTGTTTTAGGCTTTCACTTTCTTTACGTAATATTCGTTTCTGTCTTATATTTTCTTTTAAATTGGCTTGAATGGTACCTAATTTTTTTTCCTGATCAATTACCTTTGACTTTAACTTGAGATTTTCTTCCACGCTGTAGTGCATTATCATATGGACTGTTCCAAAAAATTCATATCGGTATTTTGGTGATAACTTTGCTTTAGTAGCAATTGCCCAAAGTGCACTACCAATTTCCCAGTTTTGAAGGAATTTTCTGCACTCTCTAACGAATTCCTCTTCTTCTAGTTCAAACAAAAATGCTGTTTTCTTACCAAACTTTCGTTCGAGCGTATTATCGACCTTTATGGATAGTCGATTTTCGCTATCTAGACTTGAAACCAGCATCTCGTGAATTTCAAAAGGAGTTTTCTGTTTAAATGAAATTCCCGCTTTACTTAGAAGACGTTTTTGTTCTGATAGAGTTAGGCACATACCTATTAGGGGGCATCTGAAAAAGAGTTCCACTTCCCACAGTTTTAGGCGAACCTTTTCGCTGATCGAGTTATTGCTTTGTTTTTCAACTGACTTTGCATTTTCACTGATTGGTTGATTTTTCTTTACCATCAGGGTTGCCTCCCAGTTTTTATAATGGCCTATTACCTATTAATGGAGCTTTCCAAACAAAAAGGGCGTGATGAATAGGATAATCGATGTCATGGTCATCACGCCCTCACTTCCCGATCTTCCAATCGGGCCGTAGGACCAATTTTAGACGCTCCGTTCAGGACTAATCGATTTCAGCTAGAATCCTGGTTAGTTTCTTTCTCAATGTTTCGAGTTGCTTGGACTTGAAAGCCTTTTTCGATTCTTCCAGCACTTGGATGCTTTCGAGTAACACTTCTTTCAACTTACGTTTGTGTGGACATGTAGAAATGCACCGCTTTAAAACCAACTTGTTATCTTCTTTCTTTAGAGAGCTCAAAAGGCGCTCATGATCTTTAAGCATTGTTTGGATGTCTTTAAAGTTTTCTATTAGTGATTCGTAAACTGTCATTTAGTGGCCTCCTTTCCCTGAGAATAGCCACGGTTAACAATGTTCCAAAACATAATTTATGTATTTTATCCAATTCCTATTTTAAGCAATTGACCAATTTGATAGACAGATGTGGTTAACATGTATGCTATGATGGTAAGACCTATGAGTTGGAAAAGTGCCCACTTCCATGAGTTACTTTCTCGTTTCATTACAGCCATAGTAGCCATACATGGCATGCTAAGGAGCATAAAAAGCATTATGCAAAAACCTACCAATGGAGAGTAAGAATTTTGTAGTTTCTGTCTAAGGGTTTCAGATTCTTCGTCCGCTTCTCCAACTGAGTAAACAATTCCTAGCTGAGCAACAAAGACCTCTTTTGCGGCAAATGCACCAATCAAGGCTGTGCCTATTTTCCAGTCGAACCCCATGGGTTTCAAAAGTGGTTCTATGACTCGACCAATGCGTCCGGCTATACTATATTCTAGCGCTGCTTCAATTTCAGCATTGTCAATGGCGGTAAGGCGTGCAGTTTTTTCTTTGTCATCGTTAGCAAATTTGGCTTGAACAGTAAGACGCTCTTTTTCAAACCGAGCCCTTTCTTCTGCGGGTAATCTAGGAAAAGTGGTTATCGCCCATAACAGAATTGAAATACTAAGAATAATTGTTCCCGCTTTTTTGAGATAAAGCCAGCCCCGTTCCCACATATGTATCATCACACCTTTAATTGTTGGCATCCTATACGGGGGTAATTCCATTACAAAGGGAACAGATTCGCCCTTCAGTACGGTGACACGAAGAATCTTAGCAACTAAAATCGCCACAACTATACCAATCGTGTAGATAGTCCACAGCATTGGAGCATGCCAGGCTTGCGGAAAAAATGCTGGAATAATAAGGGAATAAATTGGTAAGCGAGCACCACAACTCATGAGCGGGATTACGAACATGGTGGTAAGTCTATCACGTCGATCTTCTAACGTGCGGGTAGCCATGATCGCGGGAATAGAACATCCAAATCCAATGAGCATTGGAATAAAACTTTTTCCATGTAATCCAATTTTGTGCATTAAACGATCCATAATGAATGCTGCTCTTGCCATATAACCGGAATCCTCAAGAATTGATATGGCTAGAAAGAGCAACAAGATGTTTGGCAAGAAGACTATAACTCCACCTACGCCGCCAATTACGCCATCGACCAGCAAAGACTTGAGAAGACTTTCTGAACCGGTAGGCCACCACCTTTGAATTGTCCTGCTTAGCCAACCGAAAAAATTCTCAATCCATTCCATGGGAGGATTTCCAAGGGTAAAGGTTAGGTGGAAGACCAGGTACATTAAGCCAAGGAATATAGGGGGTCCCAGAAAACGGCTAGTAACCACGGAATCTATTTTTTCGGAAATTGTATGTCGGATTTCTATTGTGGAACGTACTGCTTCCTGACAAGCACCAGATATAAAACCGTATCTAGCTCCAGCTATGGCCGTTTCAGCAGATTCACCGAGTATTTCCTCAATACGTGCCCTGCTTTTCTCAATCTGTTTGTGGATTTTTGGTGATTTAATCTCTTTCAAAAGATCCCTGTCGTTTTCCAGGAGTTTTATGGCTAGCCAACGAGTATCATACCTGTTTGCAATGGACGTATCTGCTTCTAGTAGGGATTGAATTTTGGCAATCTCTTCTTCTATAACTCGTCCGTAGTTTATCGTTAGTGTTACCTTTCTGGCTCCCCTAATACTTACTCTGGATGACAAGTCATTGGTTAAAGTTTCTTTTTCTTTCCGTTCTCTATTAAGAGATCCATTTTCTGCTGTTTCAACTATGGCCTTGAGAAGCTCTTTTATCCCGGTTCCCTTGTTTCCTATTGTTTGTACAATGCGGGCTCCGAAGAACCTGGAGAGTTTGTTAATATCAATCTCGTACCCTCTTGCTTTTGCTAGATCACTCATATTAAAGGCCAACACCAAAGGCACGCCAAGTTCCATGAGCTGGACGGCAAGGTATAGATTTCTTTCAAGGTTAGATGAATCAATTACATCGACAACAACATCTGGTTTTTCATTAATAATAAAGTTTCTAGCAACCAATTCATCCTCAGAATAGGCAGTAAGACTGTATGTTCCTGGTAAATCTACAACCTGCAGTTCTATGCCGTTGTAACGGCAGAGGCCTTCCTTACGTTCTACCGTTACGCCAGGATAGTTTCCAACGTGCTGGCGAGCGCCGGTTAATTCGTTGAATATGGTGCTTTTTCCTGAATTTGGATTGCCTGCAAGGGCTACTATTATTTTAGACTTCATGTTCTTTCATCCTCCCCTTTGCAAAATATTTCCGCTTTTTACCTTGATGCCAGTTTGCTTAAAAGTGGAGCGGCTTTCACGCCGGCAATTACAAAAAGGGTTATAATCAGTGTTTCTATTCCAGCTCGGAAGTTTAATTCTTTGACAATAAGAACAGAAGCAAGATCAGTTACAACGCAAAACGAAAGTGCTCCCCATATGCCAAATTTGGAGAAAACAGCTACCATTAGCAGTACAAGAGGCGCAGATATTAAAGAACCTAGAAGGGTCGTTAGGTAGACAGAAACCCGGGAGTATTTTGAAATTATATGGAGCATTGCTGCCATTCTGGGGCAGATGATGAAAAAGACTAGGGCTGTACTTCCTGTCACAAGTTTATCCGCCATACTACCTTACTCCTAAAGCTGTTTCTCGTAGAAATTTCTGGAGTTTTCAAAAATTTGTAAGTTTGGCATAGCGTAAATATTTAGGTAATCCTAAAATTTGTAACAAAAAATTATGAAACCAAGATTTTCTGAACCATGCCCCTGCCTAACATTATTTTACTGCCTTTTACTTCCACCAGAAATGGTCCATGTATGGAACTGCGTAGTACCTTAACCTCTTCACCCGGAACCAACCCCATAGCTGCTAATCTGGCTTTAAGCCTGTAGCCTCCATTAACAGTAACAATCCTTACTCGCCTGCCCGATTGCACTATTGCCAATGGCATTGTAAGCTCCTCCATACTCGATTTCGATCTATAACTTCTCAATTTCAATCTCCTCCGCCTCATATTTTCGCAATGAAAGATGATAACCCTTAACCTTGATATCAATTGGGTCACCCAGTGGAGCTACCCGCTCTATCTCAACAACAGTTCCTGGCGTAATACCCATTTCAACTATTCGCTTATTTGTTTCTCCTCTAGCCTTAACCTTAACCACCTTTGCCTTTTGCCCCGGTTTTAAATCCTTCAATTTTGCTAAATTCATTGTTTTACTACCTCCCTTTTGTCTTCGTTGTCTTACTTCTTCAAGGGCAAGGGATATACATTTCTCACAATTTTCTTGCGTGGTTTCGTGATCGCAATAATAAGCAAAACCTCTTATCCATTTGGTCCCAGCCCTGGGACACTTCTCCACAAAATCAACAAATCTGATGAGACGTTCCAATATTACCTTTGGAATCGCATGCTCCATTTTACAGGCTACTTCATCTGCCTGGTGGTATTCTACTGCGAGAACCTTAACGAAAAAGTTGCGCAGGACTTCATGCCTTCGTACTACATCCTTTGCGATTTTCTTACCTTCATCGGTCAGGGTTATTACATCGTAAGGAGCATAGTTAATTAATTTTTTTTCAGCTAAGGAGCGTAAAGCTCCGGTTACGGACGGATTGCTTACTTTAAGACGCTTGGCTATGTCTTTGGGACGAGCTGCCTGTTTTTCGGCAGTAATATGAAAGATGGCTTCCAAATAATCTTCCAAACTGGCTGTCAATGTACCACTTGTCGTCATTTTACATCTCCTATTGAGCAATTTTAGGAGTGCCTAAAATTATAAGTCTGAGTGAAATTGTGTCAAGATTTTTTGTGAGCTTTGTTAGCAACACATTAATTGTCCGATTTTGGGTTGTAGCGATGGCAGGTGAGGTGTGGAGGTGTTTTTTATGTGCCATCGTACTACTCCTTACTGACGTTGCTTAACAAGGGGGGCGCCGAGAATGGGCCCGCCATGTAGCTCGTCGGAGGCGCCCCCCGCAGCTGATTTTTTATTCTCTTCAATGCCTATGAGTGTTCCATCAGCAGTGTATTCTGCCAGCTTTCGTGGACCATGGAAAACTGCCATACTACCGTCGGGATATTTATGCACCCTTACCCTTGCTTTGACATAATGCATCCGATAAGCATTGGGAGGAATCTGTAATTTCATTTTTTGAAAAGATACACAGTTGTCGTTACCCACTATGCTCTCATGTTGTTCACAGAGTATATCTTTAAGGTCATTTCCGACGTAGGGAATAAAAGCAGAGCTTCCCTCCACGGCAGGCTGTGCAAATTCCTTATTAAAAGCAAGAAAATATATTTTTTTCAGGTATTGATTTACTTTTTCCGTATCCGTAGTTTCTTAAGGTTTTCACTCCTCACTTCTCATGCCTCACGTCTTATGTATCACGTAATAGGCCAACTCCTTCGGTAGTCTATTCCGGTGGGTTGAAAACATCCTTTCACACTTACTTCAAGTCATTAACAGAAAATTAAAACTCTCTTCATTATCCCTTTATTCCCTCTGCATAGATGTTAGATGCAATGTGTAAGATAGGATTAAACATAGTCTTTTCAACAGGGAGGTACAAAGATGAAACGACTCACGTGGATGTTTTTTGTAATGCTGGCCTGTATGTTGTCGAGCATACTGGGCTACGGTGCCGAAAGCCTCACGGGAGCAGGTGCTACATTTCCCTATCCTCTCTACGACAAATGGTTTAACATTTATCATCATGTCACGGGTGTTAAGATCAATTACCAGGCCATTGGCTCCGGTGGTGGAATCAGGCAGCTTTTGAGCAAGGTGGTGGATTTCGGCGGAACCGATGCCTTCATGAGTGATGAAGAATTGCAGAAGGCCTCAGGGGAAATCTTCCATATCCCTACATGCCTGGGTGCAGTTACGGTTACTTACAATATACCCGGCAATCCGGAGTTGAGGCTGACAGGAAGGCTGATAGCGGACATTTTTATGGGGAAGATCACAAAGTGGAGCGATCCAAAAATTGCCGGGCTCAACAAAGGGGTCAAGCTACCGGATATGAATATTGTTGCGGTGCACAGATCTGATGGGAGTGGTACTACCTTTATATTCAGTGACTACCTCAGCAAGGTCAGCCCTGAGTGGAAGGAAAAGGTTGGAAGAGGAAAATCGCTTAACTGGCCCACAGGTCTGGGAGCAAAGGGCAATGCCGGAGTGGCTGGCATGGTGAAGCAGATAAAAGGCAGCATTGGTTATGTTGAGCTGATCTACGCCAAGCAGAACAATATGCCCGTGGCTCTCATAAAGAACAAAGCAGGTAACTTTGTGAAGCCATCTCTTGAAAGTGTTTCGGCTGCCGCAGACGTGGATCTCCCGGCTGATACCAGGGTCTCCATTACCAATACCGACAGTCCCAACGGCTATCCCATCAGCTCCTTCACATGGATCATTTTCTATAAGGAGCAATCCTATAATAACCGGTCAAAGGCTCGAGCCGAAGCACTGGCCAGGCTTCTCTGGTGGATGGTGCACGAGGGGCAGAGATACAATGAAGATCTTCTTTACGCCAGACTGCCATCTAAAGCAGTTGAGAAAACAGAAGCAATTATAAAAAGCATGATCTATAAAGGACAACCACTGGTGACATGGTAGAGAGGGTGTTCCCGGTGGGCCGTCGTAAAAGCAGGTGCCCGCCGGTTTCTTAATTTTAGAGCAGCTTAAAACAACTGCATGCCAGTATAGGATTTTCTCGTTCTTTACCGAAAATTAACAGATTCTTTAATCACCTTTAACCGGATCGGCAGAAATGTACCCTGCCCCGATAGGCGATATTGCAACCATTTTGCGAGGTAGCAGGCGGTGAAGCAATTATCGGATACCTTATTTAACGCTGTGGTCAGGTCATGCGCAATAGGAACACTGATACTTGTATCGGGTTTATGCGTTACACTTGTCATACACGCCATGCCAGTATTTCGCCATTCCGGGCTCTCTTTCCTTTTCACCAGCACTTGGGATCCTTTGCGACAACAATTCGGTGCCCTGCCCTTTCTGGTAGGAACGGTTATTACGGCAGTTCTTGGAGTATTGATCAGCCTGCCTTTTTCTTTATCGATCGCTTTTTTCCTAGGTGAATATTTTCCTTCAGGAAAGCTTTCCATCTTCTTCCAGAGCGCCACAGACCTTCTTGCAGGAATCCCATCGGTCATATACGGCTTTTGGGGACTCTTTGTTGTTGCGCCCTTTATGCAAAAGATTGAAATAAGGCTGGGTATTATGCCCTATGGTGTTGGAATTGCCACAGCATCCATAATACTGGCCATAATGATTGTGCCCTATACTGCTTCCATTGCAAGAGAAATCATAAAACTCGTACCCTCAGACCTCAAAGAAGCGGCCTACGCCCTCGGAGCAACCAGATGGGAAGTAGTACGCCATGTAGTGATCCCCTATGCCCATTCCGGTATACTGGCAGGAATCCTGCTCGCCCTGGGCCGGGCTATAGGCGAAACCATGGCCGTGACAATGGTTATAGGCAACAGAAATGAGTTTCCGAAAAGTATCTTTGATCCAGCCAACACAATGGCCAGTGTTATCGCCAATGAATTTGCCGAGGCTTCAGACGACATTTACCTTTCTGCACTCATTGCAGTAGCACTTCTTTTGTTCCTGTTTACGACCGTCATGAACATGTTTGGCCGATTTGTGATAAAGAAGTTGACCGTGAGGCAGGAATCATGAGAACCGGATCCTACAGCAGGCGGATAGTTATAAGCAGAATTATGGAATGTGTTATTTTCTTCTTCGCTTTCATTTCCCTTCTACCCCTGACACTTATTCTTTTTTATCTGGCAAAAAAAGGGATGGCCGCCATTGATTGGCAGTTTCTCACCCATCTTCCAAGGCCAGTCGGTGAAGAAGGTGGCGGTGTGGTTAATGCAATTGTGGGTAGCGCAATACTAATATTCTGTGCAACCCTCATGGCTGTTCCTCTGGGAGTGGGTGCAGGGTTATACCTGTCCGAAGCAAAGGAAGGCAAATTGTCATACTGGACCCGTGTGGCCGTCGATATTCTTCAGGGCTCTCCTTCGATTGTTATGGGAGTGGTTGTGTACCTGTGGGTGGTCAAACCCATGCAGTCCTTCTCTGCTCTGTCCGGCAGTATTGCTCTGGCGATTATGATGCTCCCGATGGTAATTTACAGTACCGAGGAAACCCTGAAAGCTATACCTTGCACACTGAAGGAAGCCGCCCTTGCTCTGGGGGTTCCCTACTACCGCACCATCCTCAAAGTGGTCATTCCGGCGGGCATGAGCGGGATAACAACGGGTGTGCTTATCGGGGTTGCCAGAATTGCAGGGGAGACAGCACCCCTTCTTTTTACCGCATTCGGCAGTCCCTTTCTGGATATCAACCCCCTAAAACCTGTGGCGGCCCTTCCATTGGTTGTATTTAACTACGCCACCTCACCCTATCCTCAGTGGTGGGAACAGGCCTGGGGAGCATCTCTTGTGCTGACTTTCCTGGTGCTCTGCCTTCATTTGACGGCAAAAATAGGGACCCGCAGATGGAAAATCCAATTCTGATTACGGAAAATCTCAAGGCATACTATGGGAATCATCTGGTTCTGAAGGATATAAACCTGGAGATTCCACGGCTGAACATTACGGCAATCATGGGACCTTCAGGGTGTGGAAAAACCACCTTGCTGAGATGCTTCAACCGGCTTCATGAATTATCCCCGGGTGGCAGAATAGAGGGTCAAATCTGGCTTGGCGATACCGATATTTTATCTCTGGATCCCATCATGGTAAGGCGTCGAATAGGGATGGTCTTCCAGAGACCCAATCCCTTTCCAACCATGAGCATATACGACAATGTAATAGCGGGGTATAAGCTCAACGGGATGAAGTTATCCAGGGTTGAGGCAGACGAAATTGTGGAACGAGCCTTACGGGGTGCTGCTCTCTGGGATGAGGTGAAAGACATTCTGCACCGCAGGGGCACATTTCTTTCGGGCGGTCAGCAACAGCGACTGTGCATAGCCCGTGCCCTTGCCATGAACCCCGAGGTTATTCTTCTGGATGAGCCCACATCGGCACTGGACCCCAAAGCCACTGCACACATAGAAGAACTCCTGATTTCACTCAAAAGCAGGGTTACCATAATAATTGTAACACACAACATCGGGCAGGCTGGAAGAATTGCTGATTACACAGCTTTTCTATACCTGGGAGAGCTTGTGGAGTTTGGTCCAACGGAACGACTTTTTACCGCCCCGAAGGATCGCCGTACCGAAGAGTATTTGAGCGGTAAATTTGGCTAAAGCGAGAGGAAATGGCAATGCTGGAAAAGAGGATGAATCGGTTGCGAGAGATGCTGATCACGGAAGCATCCCTGGTGGAATCAATGCTTCAGAAGAGTATCCAGGGCCTTTTGCAAAAAAGCATCGGACTTCTGCATGAGGTCATTGAGCAGGATGAGCCCCTGGTGAACGGTTATGATATAGAAATCGATAAGCTCTGCACCCAGATCGCAGCCCTTTATCAGCCCGGTCCCAAGGCCCTCCGCACGCTTCTCACCATGCTCAAGGCCAATTATGATATTGAAAGAGCCGGAGATCACGCAGTGAACATATCTCAGAGTGCTGTCGAGGTTATCCCCTATGACTTCCGTAATGTCGAAGACATACTTTCATCTACAGCCAATGCAGCCTTTTCAATGTTTCACGACGCCCTCACGGCTTTTGTCAAAGAAGATGCAAAGCTTGCCGAAGACGTTCTTGCACGAGATGATCATGTGGACAGATTGAGGGACGAGTGCGTTCGAATATTCACTGAGGAGATAAAAAAGCGCCCTGAACAAAGTGCAGTCTACATGAACCTTACAAGGATCATCCGCAGCCTTGAGCGCGTTGCAGATCTTGCCACAAACATAGCTGAATATGCACTTTTTATAATCCGGGGTGAAATAAGCAAACATGGAAGAGACGAACATCTGTGAGGTCAAAAGTTTCATGATGGGAAAGAAGATTTATGTTGTTGATGACGAATCCGATCTTTGCGAGCTTGTAAAGCTACATCTGGAAAAAAGCAGCTTCTCTGTGAAAACCTTTCTTTCTGCAACAGCTCTTTTCAATGTCCTTCAGACTGAACTTCCTAATCTTATCATACTGGACCTCATGCTGCCGGATATGGACGGCATGGAGGTGTGTAAGCTCCTGCGAAGTCATAGCCGTACCTCCAGGATACCCATCATCATGCTCACGGCCAGAGGAGAAGTGTCCGACAGAGTTCTGGGCCTTGAGCTCGGAGCCGATGATTACGTGACCAAACCCTTCTCCCCAAGAGAGCTCGTTGCAAGAGTAAAAGCGGTTTTGAGAAGGCTAGAGCAGGAGGAAGCTGAGGAAATTCTTCAGGTAGGTGGTATTCTCTCCGTAAATCCAAAACGTTTTGAAGTGTTTGTCAAAGGAAAGAGGGTTAGCCTTACCCCAACAGAGTTCAGAATTCTTACAGTGCTGGTGCGCAGAAAGGGCTGGGTCTTTACGAGAGAACAATTGCTGGAAAACCTGTGGGGTGGAGAAAAGATAGTGGTCGATCGTACCATAGATGTTCATATCAAGAACTTGCGGGATAAATTGGGAGATGCCGGAAAGTTAATAAAAAGCATCAGAGGTGTAGGTTACAAGATTGAAGCTACATAATTTACTAGTACAGAGGATATTTCTATGCGGCTCTTTGGGAATAGCATCTTTTTTCGATTTTTCTGGAGTGTTCTTCTGATTTTTCTTTTGCTTATACCTGTTGCTCTCTTTCTAATATTTCGCGATATAGAAGGATTTTACAAATCCCAGCTAATAAAACACCTTGAGAGTCTTACCAGATCTCTATCAGGTCAACTTACACCTCTTTTAACGAATAAACCAACCTCACCTGAAGCAATTGACAGATTTGCCAAGTTATATGGGCGTCGGCTTGGTATTCGAATAACTGTAATTGATCCAGCTGGTAAGGTACTGGGCGACTCTGAAGAAGATCCTCAAAAGATGGAAAACCATGCAGGTCGACCGGAAGTTCGCCAGGCTATGAAGACAGGTCATGGGTCCTCCTTCCGCTTTAGCACCACAGTCGAGCATACTCTGCTCTATTACGCAATAAGGCTGGATGATGGGGGCAATCCCTTGGGTATTCTCAGAGTAAGTCTGTTCGCAGACCAGATCCGCCCCGTGCTCAACAGGCTTAAACATCGCATGCTGATTACAGGAAGCCTCATAATTCTTCTCGCCAGCCTTTTTGCACTAATCTACGGCCGATCCTTCCATTCCCCAATAAACTCGGTCGCCAAAGCACTGGAAAAGCTTGCCTCTGGAAACTTTTCCGTACGCCTTCCATCAGACATGCCCGGAGAAGTAAGCACCATAGCCCGACATGTTAATGAAACGGCCCAGAGGCTGGAGGCCCTGTTCAGAGAGCTCGCAGCAGAGCGAGAAGAGCTAAAATCCATTGTTGAAAGCCTCAACGTGGGCATAATGGTTATTGAGCTGGAAGGTCGCATACTAATGGTGAACAAAAGCTTTCACAGGACAGGGTTGATCCAAAACGGGGACTGTGAGGGCAAATATTACTGGGAATGTTTTCGGGAAGGGCGTATAAATGAATTTATTCTCGAAGTTAGACAGAAGCTTGTAGAGGCCACGAGAGAGATATCCTCTCAGGGAAGAACTTATCTTGTTACAGTGACCCCTATTCCCCGGCGGAACAAAATTATAATTGCCTTCCACGACATATCTAAATTGAAAGAAACGGAGCGAATTAAGCGGGATCTTGTGGCAAATATCTCTCACGAAATTAAAACCCCCCTTACTGCAATCAAAGGTTATGTAGAAACTTTGCTGGAAGAAGAACAGGATGACATGAAAAAGAAGCACCTGTCCGTTGTACATCGCCACGTCAACCGACTGTCTCGCATAACCGAAGACCTCATTACCCTGCACGCATTGGACATGAAGGAACCTTTTCAGGAAATCCCCGTTAATCTCGGAGAGCTCGTTAATAGAGTAACCGAGCTCTACATAGCCCAGGCGCAGAAAAAAGGTTTAACTCTAAGTGTCAACGTTGCCTCCGATGTGCAAATCATGGCAGATCCGCTGAAGATGGAAGAACTCCTGATCAATCTGATTGATAACGCAGTTCGCTATACCAGAGAAGGAGAGGTGAAGATATCAGTTTATGAAGCTGACGGCGGAGAAGCCGTTATTTCCATTAGCGATACAGGCATAGGCATCCCAGCGGAGCACATTCCTCGTATCTTTGAGAGATTCTATGTTGTCGATAAATCCAGGAGTCGTGAAAGTGGCGGAACTGGCCTAGGTTTAGCTATTGTAAAACACATTGTTGAGCGCCTTGGCGGAACCATATCAGTGGAAAGCAAACCCGGAAAAGGAAGCACTTTTACAGTCAGGCTTCCTGCTTCTGGTTATATCGCGAAAAGCGAAAGAGTGTATATTTGAGTGAGGTTCTTATAAGTAGTTTCATGGAAAACATTTGGAGAAAGCTGTTAGAAAATATGACAAAGATGAGTTTCTGCGGAAGTAAGAAGAAGTTGTATGGCCTGTTGAATTTATCAGTTTTGAAGAGGCCGTTAAGGCAATTCAGTAATGAATAGGGTATTACAATGACAAGAGCGAAGCCGGAAGCATGGAACATAATATTGATACAACCCGAAGCTTACTTCTGGTGGAGGCGGCGGGAATCGAACCCGCGTCCGAGAGCCTTCCACTTAAGCCTCTACATGCTTAGCTCGGGTTTTTAACTTTCGCCCTCAGGACTCCACCCGAGCGGGATTCCCTCTGGGCTAGCCTGCAAAATTATTCGCCCTTCGGGAAGCAGGCGTTCCCGAAAAGCTATCCCGCAATCCCGACGCCTTTACCGGCTCAGCGGGAAATCGCCGGCAAGGCGGCAGCCGGTTTTAGGCGGCTGCAGCGTAAGCGTAATCGTCTGCGGTTATGTTTAACCCTGACTGGTTTTACGAGCCGTCAGGACGCTCGGCATGCAGCTTAAGCTTCTTGGCCCCCGTCGAACCCAGATCGCCCCCTTTTTTCAAAGAACTATGTGTTTAAAATAATAAGTGCCGCATCAATCCAGGTCAAGGTGAAAGCGAGCCTGTTCGAAAAAATACGATTCTATTTTTCGAAGAGGCTTTGTATGCCCTTGACATATTGTGCACATTTGCACTAGTTAAGATCATTACAAGAGCACAAAACACTAGTTAGTTAATGACACAAGCTAAAAATGGTGGCAAGTTCGATGGTTCACGCTGAGGAAGTAATATATTTTTGACAGCTGGGGGAGAATGGTGAAAACGATCAAAGTAGCGAAGGGCTTGTCCTTTCCAGTACGTCAACCGGCCCTTGCGGTGAGGAAAGTTTCCCCACCGAGACGGTTAGTGTACCCCACCGGTAATCGATGGGGGTGGTTGTATCCAGAAGTGAAAGAAGGTGATGCTGTTGGAGCTGGTCAGGTTATTGCTTCTTCGTCTCTGCCGTATGTGCCCTCTTTAAAGACAGCAATTTCGGGAACGGTAAGGGAAATTATAAAACTGCCAACGTTGCAACTTCGCGAAGGTCAGGCGATCGTGATCGAAGCAGCTGAAGATGTAAGCAGTGTTTCACAAAGTGTTTCTATTGGTGAAGATGCTTCTCCTGTTGAAGTATTTAAAGCTATCATGGACGCCGGCATATGGGAAGTGGACGATTACGCTTTACCATTGCACTTGAGAGTGGCAGCACCTGAGGTCATAGAAGAATACATTAAGGAATCTGGAGAAAGTGAGTTTGTCGAGTCTTTGAGGAATATTCCTTACCGAGATAGAGCCATAGAAACGCTCATAGTGAATGCTTTGGACAGGCAGCCTCAGTCGTGGGTTCGAAGCCACATATTTGCATCCGATAGTGATAGAATAGTAGCCGGAGTTCGATTGCTTCAAAGGCTTTCCGGAGCCAAGCAGACTATAGTGGCAGTACCGTCTCATCTTGCTGATAGCGAATCAACAAAGAAAGTAATGGATGCGCTGAAGGCGGAAGTAGCCGTGTCAAATGGTAAATACCCGGCATCGCTTGAGCCGATCCTTATCTTGGCGTTAACGGGAAAGGAAATGGTATTCCCGTCAAAAAATAGCCGTGAGTGCGGGGTTGCAGTTGTGGACGTTATGGCACTTGAGCAGTTGGTTAAAGCCGTTTTGGAAAGCAATGAGGATCGGGAAGTCACGGTTCAAGTCAACTTGTCCGGCAGACGGGAATACCACCTTTTGAAATGTCCGGTAGGCACGCCTGTACTTCACATCATCGACCACCTTGCCCTTAATCCGGATTCTCTTACCAAAGTCGTTTTAGGTGGTGATTTTCTGGGTTATGCCCACTATGATCTTGATGTTCCTATAACCGGTGAGGTGGACGTTTTGTCCTTATGGGATACTGAAATTTTTCATTATAAGCACGATCCGTGTATTCGTTGTGGTTTTTGTGTCAGGGTTTGTCCGATGAATTTAGTGCCGGCGGAAATAAGCATGTGTTGCGAATACAACCGCTTTGAAGAAGCGGTAGGGAAAGGAATTTACCAGTGCATTGAGTGTGGGCTTTGTTCCTATGTGTGTCCCTCACATAGGCCCATGGTTCAACTGATACGACATGGAAAACAAGAATTGGAGCGGGCGAGGGAAGTGTCATGAAAAAGCCTTCATTAGTCATTTCGCCATCACCTCATGTGCATTCCGGCTGGAGTGTAAGCAGGTTGTATTATGAAACTTTGCTTGCGCTTTTGCCGGTTGTACTGGGAGGGATTTACTTCTTTGGATTTGGGGTACTCAAACCTATTGTATTTGCCGTCATAGGCGCGGTGGGTGCCGAAGTGGTTTGGGAGAAGGCAATCGGACGATCTGTTACTGTATATGACGGTAGTGCTGTAGTAACGGGTGTTTTGTTGGGACTTTTAGTGTCTCCTTCCGTTCCTTGGTGGATTCCCCTCTTGGGAGCCGTTATTGGAGTTCTCGTTCCCAAGCATTTTTTTGGCGGTGTTGGTCAGAATGCTTTCAGTACTGTACTGGTTGGCTGGGCTGTTGTTTTTGTGTCGTATAAAGCTATTATGGCAAATTATCCAATGCCCCACCCTGCCTTTGGGATGGTTGCAGGAGGTTATGTAGAGTATCCGCCCTTGGAAGTTCTCAAGTGGGATGGGGTCGATGTCATAAAGGATATACCGATAAAAGATCTCCTCCTCGGTAATGTACCGGGAACGGCCGGTACAACTTCGGTCATTGCGGTATTTCTGGGAGGATTGTATTTGCTTTTAAGGGGAATCATTCCGTGGCAAGTGCCGGTGGCTTACCTTGGAGGTGCTTTTCTGTTCCAGCTTGTGTTTTGGTTGATAAATCCGGCTAGGTATGCATCGCCGGTTTTTCATATATTCACCGGTTGGATGTTTCTGGGCGCATTTTTCCTTGCAACCGAAAAGGGTACAACCCCGCTTAAACCCTTGCCTATGTTACTGTATGGCCTGGGATGTGGTATCCTCACCATGGTCATCAGAAACTGGGGTATTTATATGGACGGGGTGCCCTTTGCGGTGCTCCTTATGAATGCTTTAGCGCCCCTTTTGGATAGGATAAAACTTGAGCCGAGAGGGAGGGTGGAGAGCCTTGCGTGACATGATAAAAATGGTGGTGGTGTTGACTGCTATAACGGCAGTATCGAGTTTGGCTCTCTCGTATATAAATGATGCCACTCGAGCTGCCCGGGAATACCAACTTCTGAAGTATGTAAAAGAGCCGTCTATAAAAGCGGTTTTTGCAAAGTTGGATTACAATAATGACCCTATAAAGGATCGCATTACCTTGAAGCTTGGTAAAGAAGGGAAGACTATTTTCCCGGCGAAAAAGGATGGCCATATTATTGCCGTTGCTTACGATGCAGCCGCGGCAGGGTATCATGGTGAAATTGAAGTAATGGTAGGAATAAAGCCCGATGGTACTCTTGCGGGCATCGGTATAATGAGGCATTCGGAAACGCCGGGGCTGGGCGCCCGAGTAGCGGAGCCATCCTTTACAGAGCAGTTTCGAAATGCAAAGCCTCCGGTAAAGTTATCATCTGAAGGTGGAACGATAAACGGCATAAGCGGTGCGACCATCTCCAGCAAGGGAGTAATAACGGCAGTAAATGAGGCGCTGAAGCTTTTTCCTGAGGTCAAAAAGGAGGTCTTTAAGCCATGAGTTTCGCGAAGGAATTCTCCAAAGGTTTGTGGAAAGAAATACCACCTTTCCGATTGGTGTTGGGCTTGTGTCCGACACTCGCCGTAACGACGGCTGCTCAGAACGGCCTGGGGATGGGTTTGGCAACAACCTTTGTGCTTGTCGGGTCAAACATTATAGTTTCGCTCCTGAGAAATATAATTCCGTCAAAGGTTCGAATTGCTTCCTACATTGTTATTATTGCGACTTTTGTTGTTATTGTAGAATTAGTAATGCAGGCATATTTCTATCCTCTCTATAAAGTGTTGGGGATCTTTATACCCTTGATTGTTGTTAATTGCATTGTGCTAGGTAGGGCAGAGGCCTTTGCGTCTAAAAATGGGGTGGCATTGTCGCTTGCGGATGGACTTGGAATTGGACTTGGTTTTACAATGGCTTTGACGTTTCTCGGTGGAGTGCGTGAAATATTCGGTAAGGGTACACTTTTTGGGCATGCTTTGATGGGGGCATCCTTTGAACCATTGAGTTTTCTTGTAAAAGCTCCGGGGGCATTTCTATGCCTTGGTGTGATACTGGCGTTAATGAATGTAATAAGCGACAGATAGACCAAACAATGAGCAAATAAAGAGAGAGGAGCCATGAGTGATTATCTGTTAATCATCGTAAGCGCGGTTCTGGTAAAAAATATTTTACTTGCCAGATACTTGGGAAATTGTCCTTTTCTGGGGGTATCGAATCGCATGGATACCGCTACGGGAATGGCAATGGCGGTAGTTTTCGTAATGACCGCTGCTGTTGCCATTACGTGGTGTGTGCAAAGATTTATACTTGTTCCGTACGGGCTTGAGTATTTGCAAACCATCGCCTTTATATTGGTGATTGCCACCTTGGTGCAATTGGTCGAAATGTTCCTACAAAAGTCAGTACCGGCTCTGTACAGGATGCTTGGAATTTTCCTGCCGCTTATAACCACAAATTGTGCTGTTCTGGGTGCTGCTGTTTTGGTAATTCAGAATAAGTACGATTTTGCAAAAGGTGTTGTTTTTGGTTTCGCTTCGGCTATAGGTTTTGGATTGGCTTTGATATTGATGACTGGTTTGAGAGAGCGGTATCAGTTTCAACCCATGCCCAAGCATTTTCGCGGAACTTCGTCAGGACTTATCACTGCCAGCCTGCTGGCCCTGGCCTTTCTTGGATTTCTAGGAATGGTCGAGTAATTGTCAATTTTGTATGTTTTACTGCGAGCTTGTTCCTAGGGGAATCATTTTCCCCTTTTTTATTTTTTGCCCTTGAGCAAAATCGCAAAATTGCCTCACTGTGGTGACCATATGCATTGTCACCCAAAGGCAGCTCTGTTTCTATCGTAGTTTCCCGCTTGCGCAACAGCTCTGGCAAGATGGTTTCCTTTTCTTCCTTTGCATCGGGACACTGGGGATATGGTGCGGCAAAGCTTGAGAGATATAATGGATTTCCATTGTTCTTCGTTCTTGTGTACAGCCTATTGGATAAGTGACTTGTGCTTTTAACTGATGGGGGTTATTAACAGTTACTTGATTTTTTGATTTTATTTGCTTATTTGTATGCATGTACACAAGCGAGTTATGGTGTTATAGATTTATGAGCTGTGGGCAACCCGAGGGGCTTGTCTCCGACGGTGTCAGGCAACGTAAGCCGTTACGTCTGACTCCACAGCTCATTGAAGTGGATGTTCATCTGAGCAGAAATAGGAAGCTGTTAGTAGGAAAAAGGTAACGGCCACTATTCTCTCTACTCTCATTAGCAATAGATTGCTTGCGTGCCAATAGAAACTCCAAGTGGTTGCAACAGCTACCCGAAAACATAGACATTCATGCACACGGAATGGCCATTGCTCTACAGGCTCCGCTTAGATTATGCCACCTGTGGCTTTTCAGCGAAACCTGAAAGGTGACCACTTGCACCTCTTTCCCACCTGCATGTAGCAAATGGGACAATGCT
>JAFDGW010000045.1 GCA_019309115.1 Deltaproteobacteria bacterium | reverse complement strand
GAGGGGGAAACACCCGTTCCCATTCCGAACACGGAAGTTAAGCCCCTCAGCGCCGATGATACTGCGGGGGAAACCCCGTGGGAAAGTAGGTCGCCGCCGATCCTTTTTTGCTTCCTCAGACCACTTGAAGTCTGATAATATCCTCTCTTGGATTTACCTTTTCAACTCTTACCGTTATGATCTGCCCTGTTGCAAAGGTTTCGTATCCCCTTTTCAACACAGAGGTTTCCAGCATGTAATCTGGAAGGACTACATGCATTACCCGATCGTTCTGATCTAATATAAGAGCTTCGGCAAAACGGATTTTTTCCTGCTGTAGATACTTGAGAATCCAGTACCGGTTCCATTTACGAGAAACAAAGTATGCTTTTGGTAGTATTGAATTTATCTCTGTAATTATCAAGTCGAGTTCGTCCTGGGAATAGAATGGCTTCTGTTCAAGGATAAAATGTCTTAGCTGGCGCTGGAGGACTAGATCTACGTATCTCCGTATGGGTGAGGTTATGCTTACGTAGCACTCAACGCCTAGAGTGCAGTGTTTCGACGGATCGACAGATAATTCCGCTCTGGGTAATAAGCGCCTCTGGTTAAGTACGGTGAAAAGATGATGTTCACTTGAACCGGATATTATGTCCTCGGACTGTGGTTCCCCTTGACACCGATATATAGCTGGTATGCCATATTTGCGAAAAAATGATGCTGCCAGTGCATTAGCCGCTATCATCCACTCAGATACCAGTGTCTGAGCTGGTTCATCCTGGTTGTACCTTTTGAGCATCACTACGCCAGAAGGCATAACTAGAGCCTGTACTTCTGGAACGTGGAAAATGATAGCACCTTTAGCTTTTCGCTCTTCCTGTAACCTTGTGCTGAGTTCGTAAAGTTTTTTAAGGGTAGGATGATCATCTAGCTGCCGGTTTACCTGATCATAGGTAAGACGCTCGTCAACACACACGAAGGAAGGAACAATATCGGCCTCCTCAATTTTTCCTTCTTCCGTCAAGGTAAAGAGAAAACTGAAGGCCCTCTTTCGCTGAGTGGCCACAAGGCTACAAACATTTTCTGAAAGGACAGATGGAAGCATCGGAATTTTTTCATCAGGTAAATATAGAGACGTCATCCTCTGCCTTGCTTCCCTATCCACAGGATCGTCGTGCTCGACATAAGCGGAAACGTCCGTAATGTGTACACCTATTCTAATCCTGCCGTCAGGCAGATGTTCAAAGGATATTGCGTCGTCAATATCTCTGGTTTCTTCACCATCAATCGTGACTGTCCATATGTTCGAAAAGTCCACACGTTTGTTGTCGAGTGGATCTTTAGGCTCGGTCGCTGCAATCGTTTCTGCATGTTTTTGTACATCTTCTGGAAATTCTCGGCGGATATCATATTGATATAAAAGGATATTTTCGTCTTCCCGCCAAACTTTTGTTTTGATAAGCAAGCGCAGTGCAAGGTATGGATCCAAGTTGAGGTTTGCTTGCTTGAAGATTTCTTTTACAAATGCGAGGTGTACTGAATTGTTTCCGTGAAGGGCGAAATCCTTTAATTTCTCAATTATGGGGGCAAGATCTTCATTGATAGTTGTTGTGTTTGCATCTTTTTCTGAAATATCTTTTAACCAGCTTGCTCCAAGTTCCAGCAAGCGCTTTTTTTCTGCTTCCTTTTGAGCCTGAATTTTTCGCTGTTCAATGTTCTCTCTGGATCTTGGTGAAAATACACCACTCTTGTATTGAAAATAAAAACGGTCTTCCAGCACAGCACGCTGGACTGCTGCCATTTTGTCCACGTCAGGTTCTGTGAAAACGAACCCTGCCAGTTCTTTAGCCGAGAATTCTGTAGCTTCTTCTTCCAGAAGTGTCCACAGTTCTTCAACATTAACGCTTTCTGCCAAAGTTTTTCGACGTTTGCTTATTTCCTGGAGCGTGGAAATGAGTTCATCTCTTTTTTGGGTAGGATCAAGTTTTGGCCCGATTATCTGGAGAATTCTGTTCTTTGAAACGTTCATTTCCTTATTGTTTTCAGACAGTACCATGAGTCGCTGATTTTTTGTCCCAATAACAACTGCCGTTTGGACGGCCTGATCCTGTAAGAATTCAACCACCGATCCAGTCGGAATTTCCTCTTTGTTCATTTTTTCACCTCGTATTTTGCAATCTGCTCAATCGTATGAATATAATCTTTCACACCACTAGCAATTCCCATTGCCACTCTCTTTTGGAAAGATGCCGTCCGTAAAAGTTTAGCTTCCCTTTTGTTTGTAATAAAGCATACTTCCACAAGCACGCTAGGCATATTCGCTCCTATCAGTACATAAAAGGGCGCCCTTTTTACACCCAGATCACGCAGAAATCTGTATTTTCTTTTCAGATATTTGACAAGTCCGTGGTGCAATTTTTCAGCGAGCTGAGAGGATTCATTCACCTTGGTTACGAATAAGAGGTCTTTTAGAATTGCTTCCAGATCACTGATTTTGCGGCTGGAGATCGCATTTTCTAAAGCGGCCACTCGGGCTGCTTCCTGGTCAGTTGAGAAATTCAAATAATAAGTTTCTATGCCGCCGATTCGTGGATCGCGATGGGCATTTGTGTGTATAGATATGAAAAGGTCGGCATTTTTGGCGTTGGCTATGGCCGTCCTTTTTTCAAGAGATACAAAGACGTCGGAATAGCGCGTGAGATACACGTCGCAATCAGTTCTAGCTTCTAGTAACTTTTTTAGCTTTTTAGCTATCGCCAGTGTTATGTCCTTTTCATAGATGCCTCCGGGTCCAATAGCACCTTTATCTCTGCCACCGTGTCCGGGGTCTATAACAATCGTTTTTACATGTAACCCCAATTGTTCAGGCAGATTTTTGACCGCGTCCTTTCCTAGTATTGTTATTTGTGGAACTTGCTTTCGCTTTCTACCACCATAAACGTCAATAACAATCCTGTAGGGTTCGTCCAGGGTAAAAACCTTGTATTTGTCAATGGTTTCAATGTCTAGAACGACCCTGGCTTGATTTGGTCTGAATTGACCGACCCTGATGCCTTTCAACAAACCATCCATTATAGAGATAGAATCTTTAAGAGACTCCTTCATTTTACAGTTGAAAAGGTCGATGTAAAGGCGAGGCGGGAGGTCTTGATTTTTATCTGGAGGTAATGAGTGCACCTGGTACCGGACTGGTGCGTTTGTGTAAAGAACGATACGAGTGTAGTTTAGTGCGGTTATGTGAGAGACCTTCTGCAAGGTTGCCAGACGGTTGGTTTTTATTTCTTCTTTTTGGCTTGGAGGCCTCAATGAGCGGATGCGTTCCTTCAGGGTTGCTGCCCACCGTTGAGCTCTTTCGGCCATATCGCCGTTTGGAAATTCTTGAACTACCTTCAGGAATTCGGAATAAGCCTGTTCGATATCCACTGCCGTATACAAAATTCCTGTAAGGAATTGGGCATCATCTGCCAAATTGCTGTTGTGATACTTTTGGACGATGGTGCGGTAATGAAAAAGAGCTTTCCTGAAGTACGTGTCTTTTCCATAGATATCGTGTAGTTTATGAAATATCTGCCCGAGGAAATAGTGACAACGATCTTCAGGGGCTGCCTTCTGATCGAGTGCCTTTTCAAAAAGGGTTGCGCACTTTTGAAGAGACTGCCTAGCCTGCTTGGGCTTTTTTTGAGATATTGCTCGGTAGTAGCAGGAGCGGGCTTTTTCATAAACACCAGGGCCTGCCGCGACAGCTTGTAGCATAAAAGCACACATCAGCCCGGCTACCATAACTACGGAAGCAATTTTTATGAGCCTTCTTGTTCTGATCACTTTGACTTGCCCGATTCTTTTTTTAACCTTTCTTGAAGAAGATAAAGAATTTGAAGAGCCATTAGAGGAGTTGTACGGTCAAGATCAAGAGACAGAAGTTCTTCTCTTAACCAGCCTTCAGTAGGCTGAAAAAGAGGAATTTGAAGACCTACTTTTTTGTGGCGTGTTTTTCTAGCCGATACTTTTCTTGATTGTTTTTTATGAGCTGAAGACCTTTCCAACTCCTCTAGTTTGACCATGGCCTTTTCGATAACTTCATCGGGTAATCCGGCAAGTTTTGCCACGTGTATGCCATAGCTTTTGTTAGCCTTTCCTTCAGCGAGTTTGTGAAGGAAGATAATGCGATTTTGCCATTCTTTTACGGCTACGTTGTAATTTTTCACCCGCTCCAGATGATCTTCTAGTTCGGTAAGTTCGTGATAATGAGTTGCACACAGGGTTTTTACACCCTTCCCATTCAGATTGTGCAAGTGTTCCACAACAGCCCAGGCTATGCTCATGCCGTCGTAGGTGCTTGTACCACGTCCGATTTCGTCCAGAATAACCAAGCTTTTGGAGGTAGCATTATGCAGGATGTAAGCGGTTTCCTGCATTTCAACCATGAAGGTGGAGCGCCCTCTGGCCAAATCGTCGGATGCACCGATCCTTGTGAATATTCGGTCCACCAGGCAAATACTTGCCGCCTTTGCAGGAACAAAGCAACCCATGTGGGCCATGAGCGTTATAATGGCGGCCTGTCGAAGTATTGTTGATTTTCCCGCCATGTTCGGGCCGGTTATGATAAGTATTTGCTGATCTTCCATGTTAATTTCCAGATCATTAGGGACGAAAGAACCTTCTGGAAGCATTGTTTCGAGAATCGGATGCCTTCCTTCCCGGATGTATATTCTGTCGTCTCTTGAGATTTTTGGCCGAGTATAGTCTCTTGTTAGAGCAACGTGGGCGAAAGAGGCTATGCAATCGATTGTGGCGATCGTGGAAGCCATATGTTGAATACGCTGCCTTTCAGATTCAATGTAGGAACAAAGCTTTTGAAACCATTGTCGTTCCAGTTCCTGTCGTCTGTCTTCTGCGTGAAGGGCTCTGACTTCAAAATCTTTGAGTTCTTCCGTTATGAATCGTTCTGCATTTACCAGGGTTTGTTTGCGGTGGTAATGGACGGGAACTTTGGATAACTGACCTTTTGGAACTTCAATGAAATAGCCGAAGACTTTGTTGTATTTGACTTTCAGTGAGTTAATTCCTGTTTCTTCTTTTTGTTTGCGTTCATAGTCCAGTAACCAGCTTTTTACGTCTGTGGCAAGGCGTCGGCAATCGTCAAGCTCGGTATCAACGCCTTCCTTTATCACAAACCCTGTTGTCCAATTAATTGCCGGCTCTTCCAGAAGTATTTCTTCAATCCTTGAACACACATCTTCGAGATTGTCCCAGCCCTTCATAATGGATTTCATTAAGGAGGAATTACAATGTCTGAACAAATTAAAAAGGGTAGGAAGTTGCCTTAGGGCTGTTCTAAGCATGACTATTTCTCTAGGCGTCGCAGTTCCTGCTTGTATCCTGCTCAGTGCCCGTTCCATGTCTCCTATGTGATTAAGGATATTGCGCACTTCTTCGAGCATCATGAAGTCCGTTGCGAATTCCTCCACAGCATCAAGTCTCTCTTTTATTTTGTCTTTTCGGGTGAGCGGAAATCTAATCCAGTATCTGAGCATTCGCCCGCCCATAGGGGTTTGTGTCTGGTCGAGTAGGTCCACCAGAGAACCTTTCTGCCCGCGAAAGCTTGGAGAGTAAAATAATTCCAGATTTCGTATTGTCACTTCATCCAGGATTACGAAGTCATCTCTGTTGTAGTACTGAGGTGGGCGTATATGTTCTCTTGGCAAGTGATTTTCCCGCACATAGTTCAGAATGGCTCCGGCAGAAACTACCGCCCATACATAGTTTTGAATTCCAAAGCCCTCCAATGAAAATACACCGAATGTCTCTCTTACTAGTTCTTCCGCCTTTTCAAAGTCAAAATTTTCTTCAGGAAGGCCTTGTACACAAGGGGTAAAATTTCCGTTTGTTGTTTCTTCCTTGATTTGTGCTTCAAGAGACTCGGGCACTATGATTTCTTTTGGTTCCACCCTGTAAACTTCTTCAAGGAGTTCTTCCTTTCTTGAGAATTCGCTTATTTTGAATTCGCCAGTGGATATATCCAGATAGGCCAGTCCCCAGCCAGTTTTTCCACCTGCCAGAGCGGCAAGATAGTTGGGACTTTTGGCTTCAAGGTTTTGTTCTTCCAAAACCAGGCCTGGCGTGACGATTCGAGTAACCGCTCGTTTTACAAGCCCTTTTGTCTTTTTGGGATCCTCGATCTGTTCACATATAGCGACCTTATGACCAGCGGCCACCAGTTTGGCGATGTAAGTTTCAGCCGCATGGTAGGGTACACCGCACATCGGAACAGGGTTTTCACTGTTCTTATCGCGGCTTGTTAAAGCTATGTCGAGAATGCTTGAAGCAATGATAGCATCGTCCATAAATAGTTCGTAAAAATCTCCCATTCGGTATAGAAGAAGACAATCTGGGTGCTGGGCTTTAATTTCTAAGTACTGTTTCATCATGGGAGTATATCGAACAGAATTTACTTTCATGGTGTCGTTGCTGTTTTTCAAATGTTGTTTGGTTTTCCTGTGCATTCTTTCATTATTTCGTCTAGGGTAGTTTCTGCCAGGCATATGCATGTATCCGCGGCACCGTAATAAAGTTTTAATACGTTTTCTTCCAACACGAAACCACAAGGAAAAACCACATTGGGGACGTCACCGACTCGTTCATAGTATTCCCTTGGGGCAAGAATGAAATGAGGAGTGTATCGGATGAGTTTTTCCGGTTTTTCCAGGTCGAGGAGCATTGCTCCAACTCGGTAAATTCTCCCAGCTCCAGTTTGGCGCACTCCGTGGTACAGAACCAACCAGCCCTCTTCTGTTTTTATTGGGGGAGTTGAAACGCCTACTTTCGATGCCCCCCATCCTGGCTCTGGGGCCAGAAGAACTTTTGATCTTCCCCAATGTATTAAATCCGGCGAGTAACTAATCCATATGGAAGCTCGACTTCCTCCCATACCTCCAGGACGGTCGAGACGAACATAATACCCCTGTATTTTTTCGGGGAAAAGCACACAGTCCTTGTTGTCCGATTCTGTCATCAAGCAGATTCTCTCAAATCTTTTGAAATCCTTTGTCAATCCAAGACCCGTTCTTGGACCGTGTGGTCCAAAAGCTACGTAAGTAATGTAATAGGTTTCACCTATTTGAGTAATCCTGGGATCTTCTATGCCAAACCGTTCATAAGGTTCGTATTCCGGATCTTCCGACGGCACGATCCAGGGCCTTGGATGTACCGAGAAATGAATCCCGTCCTGTGATTCCGCCAGGGTAAGATGGCTGCGTCCATTGGTTTCTTCAACGCGTAACAACATCATATATGTGTCTTTAAATCTACACACAGCAGCGTTGAAAACTGTATTGCAGTGATAAGGAACATCATCTCTGGTAAGGATAGGATTTTTCGGATGGCGCTGGAAAATGTCCTCTCGTTCCATAGCATCCCCCGCCTTTGATCAGTCCACAGTAATTACGTGAGTCTGCACCTGAATACGCTCCATGACCTCCGTGTATATATCAATGTGCTTATCGGCAATGATTGGCCATGCTATTTCGTTACGGACATATTCACGGGCGTTTCTTCCCAGTTCCCGAGCATAGTCGCTGTCATTAAGGATTTTAACAAGCGCATCTACAAATTCTTTTTTTGAACCGCAAACAATTCCGGATTTGGATTTTTCCATAGTTATGCGCATTGCTTCAGTGCTGCTCGTAACCACCGGCTTTCCAAAAGCCAGACAGTGGGCAAGAATCCCGCTCTGAGACGTTATGCGATAGGGAAGTAAAACCACATCTGCCGCCGAAAGCACTGTATCAAAAACCTCCTGAGGTAACTGGCCCCGGATCAAATAAATGGAATCTTTTTTAGGCGAGTGAGTTATTTTGTTAAAGAGCATGTTTCGATATTCTATGTGTTCGTGTCCTCTAATTTTTCCTGCGAATACCAGAACGGCATTGGGGAATCTTTCCAGTACCTCCGGCAGTATATCTACGGCAAGTTCGAAATTTTTTGACGGTCTGAAATATCCAATGACGAGTATAATTTTTTTGTCCTGAGGTAGTCCCAGTTTTTCCTTTGCCTGTGGAACCGGATCAATCAGACGAGCACCATGGGGAATTCTGACAATCTTTTCGGCGTTAGTATTTCCAAGTTGTTTTATAAGGGCTTTTTTCTGATACTCTTCGTGTACAATTACCTTGCTGCTATGGGTCAAAATTCCTTCATATAGGATTCTATGGCTTTCGGGTATTTCCGGATAAACTGTGTGCAGTGTCACAACGACGGGAATACCATTCAGGCGGAAAAGTAATATGAGAGGAATCACGTTTACCCCAAGGTGTGGTCCAAACAGTCCAAATTCATGCTGTATGTGAACAACGTCAGGCGTGAACCGAATTGCCATGTTAAAGGCTTTGAAAGGCAGATCCCGATCTTCGTAATCAAATGCTTGAAATACTTGGTTACCCGTTCCACCGGCGTGGCATATCACATACACATCAAGGCTTTTACCGCGCATGGCATCAACGAGATAGCTTGTGTAGGTTGCAATGCCGCATTCTATTGGTGGATAAGTGGATATGAAGGCTACTCTCATTTTTACTGCTCCTCGACTTTTTTATTTGAGAGCAATATGTTAAAAGATTCTCCTTCAAAGTGAAAGTACAAGGGTGGTAGATTATGAGATACGCATATCTTTTTTCAGATATTTGTTCGCCAAAGCGAGGTGTCAATGTAGAAACTCTTGAAGAAGTATTGTACCTTGCCTTGGAAATTGCAAGGGAAGGGAGAGAAGGTCGCAAGGTAGGAACGCTCTTTGTGGTGTCTGATCATGAAGAAGTTCTTAAACGCTCGAAAAATCTCATCCTAGATCCTTTGGTAGGTCATCCTCACAATGTCAAGAAAATAAACAACCCTGACCTCAGGGAAACAGTTAAAGAGCTTGCTCAGCTTGATGGAGCCTTTATTGTGTCCGACGATGGAATAGTGGTTTCTGCGTGTCGTTATATTGATGCGTCGTCCAGAGAAATTGAGCTGCCTCTCGGCCTTGGTGCCAGACACATGGCGGCGGCATCTATCACGAAGGAAACAGCAGCTGTTGCCGTTGTTGTGTCGGAAAGTTCTATAGTCAGGGTTTTTGATGATGGAAGGATTATATCAGAGATTCTTCCAGAAATATGGCTGCTCAGCAGGTATAGTATTCACCTCAGTGGTGCCTATTCAGAGAAACATGGAGCGGATATTGCTGTCTTGAGCGAGAAGTGAAATAAAGGCGAGAGTCGTGCTTAGTGTTTTACTGTTTGGCTGTATTATCTTTACTGCTCCGTCAGTTGTGTGGGGAGTTCAAGTTCATTCATCTCCAGAAGGACTTTACGTCCATCAAATGGCACATGGCTTCTTTATTGTTTCTCTTGCGATTCTTATGTATTGGCTCAGGAGCATGAAGCTTATTCGATATAAAGGCTGGCGCTTCATAAATTGGTCTGCCCTTTTTTTCATACTTTGGAACCTCGATGCAATGATTATACACTATTTCGATGGTACGGAAGGCTTTGTAACCATAGACGAACACACCTGGGAAGGACATATTATTGTAGCAAGTCAACATAAAATACCGGTGATGCTTTATTATTTTGGTAAAATGGATCATCTTTTTTGCGTGCCCGCTGCCATATTTCTTTACCTTGGATTGAGAGCGCTTGCCCAGCAGGTTGAAAACAACGGATATCGGAGGGGTGAGAAGGAGTGACCCTGCCGGTAATGCCTATCTATATCGTTGATCTATACGGTTCGCTTTTAATGATCATATTCGCTTTTTTATCCATTCGGCAGGTCAAACGTCTGAGATCCGAAAATCCGCAAAATGTGGTGTGGATATATCTGCTCTGGCTTTGTTATGGTCTTGCAGGTTTCGCCGTGTCCAGATCTGTTGGGCACATTGTTAAAAGGGTGTTTATTACCAGTGGTCATGAATATTTATGGCTCATGCTCCGGCCATACAGCGGAGCAGTTAACACCATAATGTTCGTTGTGGTTGCTTCAATCACCCTGTTCTTTGAAAGGATATGGAAGATATACGAGCACATAATGGAAGACAGGCGCGCTTTGAAGCAAGCTCATGAACAATTGCTTTATCTGAACAAACACTTGGAAGACCTTGTGACTGAGAGAACCAAGGAACTGGCATTGTCTGAGAGGAAATATCGTAGATTGTTTGAGATATCACGTGACATGATAGCCATTGTTGAGTGGAATGGCAGGGTTTTGAGCATAAATCCAGCGGGTTTGTGTATGCTTGGGTGGGGTGATGAAGATGTTAAAGTGAAATTTTTTCAGGACTGTTTCTTCAACGAGGAAGACTTTCGAGAGGTTTGGAAACGTCTCAAAATGGATTCTGAGGTCAAAAATTATGAATGCTCCTTTATAAGAAGCGATGGCCTAAAGTTTGAGGTTCTTGTTACAGGATCGGTTGAGGTTGAGTCAGAGCGCCAGATGCTGCATTTTTGGGTGAAGGATATTTCGCAGCGCAAGAACATGGAACGTAAATTGATACAGGCTGACAAACTTGCTTCGCTGGGTCAGTTGGCTGCCGGAGTTGCCCATGAAATTAACAATCCCCTGGGAATCATTCTTGGTTATACTCAGTTACTATTACGGCAGTGTGAGGAAGGATCCGAGGTTTACGATGATCTCAAGGTTATAGAAAGGCATGTTCGGAACTGTAAGACAATCGTGGGAGACCTTTTGAAATTTGCTAGAAGTGCACCGACCCAAAAAGGTGAAGCTGACATTCACGAAGCCATTACTGAGGTCCTTGCCGTGGTGAAACATCAATTTATGCTAGACGGTGTTGCTATAAAAGAGAAATTCGATCATTCGATTCCCCGACTTCATTGGGACATAAATAAAATGAAGCAGGTTTTCATGAATCTTTTGATGAATGCCAGACAGGCGATCGGAAAAAACCGTGGTTTGATTGAAGTAGAAACCAGGTTGGAAAATGGCAATG
This sequence comes from Deltaproteobacteria bacterium, assembly GCA_019309115.1. Lineage (GTDB taxonomy): Bacteria > Desulfobacterota > Syntrophobacteria > Syntrophobacterales > Thermodesulforhabdaceae > JAFDGW01. The sequence goes on along the minus strand of JAFDGW010000045.1, from coordinate 2,906 downwards.
TTATAATAAAGGTGTCTGATACAGGTTGTGGAATACCACCGGAAAATCTTCCAAGGGTTTTTGATCCATTCTTTACCACCAAGCCAACAGGCCAAGGGACGGGATTGGGATTGTCGGTAAGTTACGGCATTATTACTGAACACGGAGGAACAATTTCGGTGGACAGCGAGCCTGGGAAGGGCACAGTGTTCACTTTAACGTTTCCCATAAAGGAGGGAATGAACGAGTCTTATGAGCAATGATGAAAGGGATGTTATCCTTGTAGTAGATGATGAGCCAGATTTTTTGAGATTGTTGAAACGATTGATTCAGTCTGAGATCAACTGTGAAGTTTTTACAGCTACCTCCGCCGAATTGGCTTTTGAAATACTTAAAAATAACCATGTTGATCTTGCCTTTGTTGATATAAAGATGCCTGAAGTGGACGGCTTTCAGTTTCTTGAGTACGTGCGGGAGAATTATCCATGGTTAACCGTCATTATGATTACTGCTTATGGGTGCATAGAGGTTGCAGTTAAGGCGATAAAGGAGGGCGCCTATGATTTTATTACTAAACCAGTGGAGCAGGACGTTTTCCTGTTGAGCCTTAAAAAAGCTCTTGAGCGAACGAAGTTGCTGAGGGAAAACCTCAGATTGAGAAGAAGTGTGCAAACTCAGGAAGCCTTTCGCAATATCGTGGGCCGCAGTGCAGCGATGCAGCGGGTTTACGAACTGATCAAAGTGGTAGCACCAACGGATATGACGGTGCTTTTGCGCGGTGAATCCGGCACGGGCAAGGATCTTCTGGCCAGAACGATTCATGAACTGAGCCATAGAAAGAACGGTCCGTATGTGGCAGTGAATTGCCCGGCCGTGCCGGAGCAGATTCTTGAAAGTGAGCTGTTTGGCTATCGTAAGGGTGCTTTTACTCACGCTACTCAGAACAAAAAAGGTTTGTTTCAGGAAGCCAATGGAGGCACAATATTTCTCGATGAGATAGGCGACATTGAGCCAGGATTGCAGACAAAACTCTTGCGTGTACTCCAAGAGAAAGAAATAAAACCTTTGGGAGATACAAAAACCCGCAAAGTTGATGTCAGGGTGATCGCTTCAACTAATCAAGATCTTGAAAAGAAAATGAAAGAGGGTTCTTTTAGAGAGGATCTTTTTTATCGTTTGAATGTTGTCCCCATAACAGTTCCCCCCCTGCGCGAACGTAAAGAAGATATTCCACTTCTTGTAGAGCACTTTCTTGAAAAGTATTCCAGAGAGTTGAGACGTCCCAAGAAACGGGTATCTCCGGAAGTGATGGAAATGTTTATGCGTTATGAATGGAAAGGTAATGTTCGTGAGCTGGAGAATGTTATTGTGCGGGGAGTCCTTTTTTCGATGGACGATGAAATTGGCTTGCAGCACGTCAGTTTTCAGAATCAAAACGGAAAAGGAATATTCTGTACTCATGTGGATTTGAGCCTGCCTTACAGGGAAGCTAAGGAGGCGGTGCTTCGGGAGTTTCACCAAAGATTTATAGGAAACCTTCTTCGGCGAACGGGAGGTAATATTTCACAGGCAGCAAGGATGTGTGGGGTTGAACGACAAGCATTGCAACACTTGATAAAGCGATATGATATCGACGTAAACACTTACAGGAATTCGTAAATATGGAATACGATATCCGGGAAGCTGCAAGAATATTGGATCTCAGCGAAAAGGAAATCAGAGAATATATCGATAGGGGTATGTTGACTGCGCGAAGGGAAGACGGAGAATGGCTAATTCCGGATTGGGCTATCAGAGTTTTCCGAAGAACCCTAGAGACCCTAGAGAAGGTGGGAAAATTAAACAAACCGTCGCAGGAAGAAATGTATTGGGCCATTGTTGATCGCTTGGATCATATTGTTGAAAATATGGCAGCAGTAAGGCAAGAGTTGGAGCAAAGAGCGGCTATTTTCGACCGGTTAGCTTCGATTGAGAGAGTGATGCAGGAAAAAGAGATGGAAGTGGAGAAACTAAAAAGCGAGTTGAGGTACAGAATCGAGATTTTTGAAAAAGAAATAGGGTTTCTGAGATTGGAAAACAAACGTCTTTCGGATGAAGTGGTAAGACTTCGTAAACGGCTGGAGGAACTCAGGGGCGATGAAAGTCGAGCAACTACTCAGGTTCCAGCAGTCTCTGAGAATGTGCGAGAGCGTCAGGGATTCTGGGATAGATTCTTGAGGATGCTTACGTGGGATTAAAGGGGATAGCGATGCAGAAAGAATGGTTGGAACGGTTGAAGTACATGATAGCTACGATGGCTTTTCAATTTTCGGAAAAACCTATCTTTAAATTGGTTCATGGTGGAATGAGTTCTTTCTATTTCAATTGTAAGAAGGTTACCCTTCATCCCGAAGGTCAATTTCTCATTGGTAACCTGATTTATCACCAAATTGCAGACCTCAACGTTGATGGAATAGGTGGACTTACTCTCGGAGCTGATCCCATTGCCCTCGCTGTTTCGTACACTTCCTGGCTCAAAGGAGCATCCATCTATCCATTTATAGTCAGAAAAGAACCCAAAGATCACGGCGCAATGAGCCAAATTGAAGGTAACCTTAAGCCCGGTCAACGTGTTGTTGTCGTTGACGATGTTGTAACAACTGGCGAGTCAACAATAAAAGCTATAAAGGCGTGCCTCAACGCAGGGCTTGAAGTGTGCAAAGTAATTGTGTTGGTTGATAGGGAAGAAATGAACGGCATGGCAAATATAAAAAAGTTTGTATCCAGCGTCGAAGCCATTTGTACCCGTAGTGAAATTACGGAACTTTACCACCGTGGTTGCAACAGCTACCCGAAAACATAGACATTCATGCACACGGAATAGCCATTGCTCTACAGGCTCCGCTTAGATTATGCCACCTGTGGCTTTTCAGCGAAACCTGAAAGGT
>JAFDGW010000044.1 GCA_019309115.1 Deltaproteobacteria bacterium | reverse complement strand
GAAGGTTTTTATGTAAGTTATTGTAAAAGTTAGATAAACAAAATTTGTAGTGTCGAAAAAAGAACCGACTTCTAATAATATCAATATGTTACAAGGAATTTTGACAAACTTGGGTTAGTACCGACGTATCCAAAGGCTTTGTATTTGGTTACGAAGTCTGTGATCGATATTCAGGTTCCGACAAGGTAGCCATCTTTTGGGAAGGAGCAAACGGTAAGGAACGTGTCATTACATTTTCGGAACTTGCTGAACTTTCGGATCAATTCGCATTGTGCCTCAAGGAATCCGGCTTAAAGAGGGGAGATCGAGTTGCTACTTTGCTGCCACGTGTTCCAGAACTCTACATTGCACTCCTGGCGATCTGGAAGGCAGGCGGAGTGTATGTTCCGTTATTCACGGCGTTCGGACCGGAAGCGGTCAGGTATCGGTTAGAACATAGTGAAACACGATTCCTGATTACGCACAGCCGCTTCAGAAAGAATGTGGTAGAAGGAATCAAGAGCCTGGAACAGATATTTGTGGTGAGAGCAGAAGGCGAAGGATTGCAGGAAGGAGACAGGGATTTCAACGAATGCCTGAGAGCGTCGACGGGTAAGCCGGAAAAAATTGAGGTATTCCCGGATGATCTTGCGATCATACTTTATACATCAGGTTCCACCGGAATGCCAAAAGGGGCAATGCTTTCCTACAAATTCTTCATCTACCACATCCCATATGTAAGGTATGCTGTCTGGCTTAAACCGGAAGACCGATTCTGGTGCCCTGCTGATCCTGCATGGGCCTATGGACTGTTACAGGCATTTGCGCCACTCTTGTTAGGTAATTCTATTCTCGTTTACGAAGGCCTGTTTGATCCTGAAATATGCTACAAGCTCCTTGAAAAACACAAAATTACAAACATGGCATATGCCCCCACTGCTTTTAGGGCTCTTGCTGCAGCAGGAGACGAGTTGAGGAAGAAATACAAGGTAAATCTTCGTGCTATCAGCAGCGCTGGTGAACCGCTTACTGCAGATACTGTCCGGTGGGCCATGAATAACTTCGGAACGGCCATATATGATCACTATGGTTTCACAGAAGGTGGGATGATGGTAAATAATTATAATTGCTGTGACATGGAAATCAAACCTGGATCCATGGGATTTCCTGTACCGTGGCACAGAGTGGCGCTCGTAGATAAAGATGGTAACGAAACAGATGGAAGTGAACCTTCTATTATTGCAATAGATAGAAATCAGTATGGGTTTTACTTCAAGGGGTACTGGAAAGAAGAAAAAAAGACAAAGGACGCATGTAAGAAGAATTGGTTTATTTCTGGAGATCTGGCGCGAAAGGATAAAGATGGATACTTCTGGTTCGAAGGCCGTTATGATGATGTCATTACAAGTGCGGGATACAGAATTGGCCCCTTTGAAATAGAAAACACGTTGGTAGAACACGAAGCGGTTGCGGAAGCGGCTGTTGTTGGCAAGCCTGATCCGATGAAGGGTGAAATTGTCAAGGCATACGTTGTTCTAAAGCCTACGTATAAACCTACTTCAGAGCTTGGCGAAGAAATAAAGCTTTTCGTAAAGCAGAGATTGAGTAAACATCAGTATCCAAGAGAAATAGAATTTGTTGAAGAGCTTCCAAAAACTGAAAGTGGGAAAATCCAGAGGTTTAAACTGAGGGAAAAAGAAAGATCAAGTTGAGAAGCCTCTGAAGAACTGATTGTCACGAGTCATAATGAGGAACGAAGCGACAAAGCAATCTCCTGATATCATTGAGGTTGCCATGTGGCTGAGTCAGAAGGATAGAAATCCCCTTTTTGAATAAGAATGATATAATTTTATATATTGAGCTGTGCTTTGCACTAGCGATGGTTAAATAGCATTTGCACTCGATATCTCCTAGCAGTTGCTTCTTGCTTGAATTACTGGATTAGTTAATCAGAGTTTACTTAGCTAAATGTGTGTAAGAGAAAAATTTCAAAATGCGTGGCGAATTAGAGGCCAAAATGATTTTAGCATCACAAAAAATAATTAAGGAATGGACGGAAAAAGGAGCAGGGGGAACGAAGACACTAATCAATTATTTCAAGGAAAATGTAAATAAATATCCAGACAAAATACGCATTATGGACCCTCTTAATAAAGAAAAGCTAGTGGGTTTCGAGCCAGAAAGGCTGACATACCGGGAGTTTGATAAAGCCGTTGATGCGGTTGCGGAGAGATTCCTTGAAGTGGGAACCTGAATCCGTGAAAAAAGCATGGTGAAATATTGGCTAACCTCTTATTCTTCCAGTAAAATTTATATGGTCAGAAAATTCACCCGCTGGGTGAATTTCCGTTCGTGCAATATTGTCTTAAAAAACAAGAGGTTGAGGCGCATTTACTGCATTTTCCTCGCGGATTCAGGCTAAATTTAGAGAAATGGAGGTATAGTGAAATGATTGTTAGGGACAATGCCGCCATAGTTACTGGCGGAGCTTCAGGTCTGGGAAAGGCCACTGTTGAGCTTTTGATAAGAGAAGGGGCAAAGGTTAGTATACTTGACCTTGTGGAGGAAGCCGGAGAAAAGCTCGCCTCAGAACTAGGAGAAGGCGTCCTTTTTGTCAAGGCAGACGTGACAGACGAAGAGAGTGTACAAGTAGCAGTGGATAAGACTGTGGATGCTTTTGGAGGGATTCATTTTGTAGTCAATTGCGCTGGAATTGGAATTCCAGGCAAAGTACTGGGGAAAAAGGGCCCCATGCCCCTCAGCCAATTCAACAAGATTCTTCAAGTGAATTTGGTAGGGACCTTCAATGTGATACGACTCGCCGCAGTAAAGATGGTGGAAAACGAGCCCAATGAAGACGGAGAAAGGGGCGTAATAATTAATACAGCTTCGGTTGCCGCTTTTGAGGGGCAAATTGGACAACCAGCTTACAGTGCCTCCAAAGGCGGGGTCGTGGGAATGACCTTGCCCATTGCCCGAGAATTTGCTGATTATGGCATCCGCGTCGTGACCATTGCCCCTGGCATTTTTGATACCCCTATGCTTGGTCAGTTGCCTGAGAAAGTCCGTGATGCCCTGGGGAAAATGGTTCCTTTCCCTAAGCGCCTTGGTAGGCCCTCTGAGTATGCGAAATTGGTCCAGCATATTATCGAAAATCCAATGCTGAACGGTGAGGTAATCAGACTTGATGGAGCTATAAGGATGCAGCCGAAGTAAATGTTATTTTTCTATGAGGAAGTACCTGAATCCGTGAGGAGAATATAGTAAACATACACACAACAATCTCTTGTTTTTTAAGGTAATAATTGCATGAGCAGAAAATTCGCTCACTGGATGAGTTTTCTGACTATATAAATTTTACTGGAAGAATAAGAGGTTAACCAATATTTCGCTATGCTTCCTTCACGGATTCAGGAGAAAGTATTAATAAACTACTTCCAATAGGCCCGATGAGATATAAAAACCCGAGAGAAGAGATTGACCTGATTAAACTTCACGACTGTTTTTCTATCAACAAATTTATCACTTGTGAAGTACTCCAAATTTCATATATTGGGAAAGCAAGGGAAGATGTTGAGAGAGGATTCTTTGAGTTTGATGGAAAGATACCCTGTTAAATGATGGTGGGTTAAGATGCTTTGGGCATCCCATTGGAGCTTTTGGGATTAAGGATGGTTTACGGAATTTATAAGCGATTGCAGGAAAAGGTAGAACCTGGGATTGTGCGGTAGTCTGATTTGCAATGTGGGGATATTTGGTAATGAATTTAGAGCAGTGTTTAATACTCAAATGTTACTGTCTTGAGCCAAAAGGAGAAAGAGAGTTGAGGTAGAGAACGCTATCTACAAACATCCGGCAGTACTTGAGGCGGCTGTAATAGGGGTTCCGAGTGAAAAATGGGGAGAAGAGGTAAAAACCTGTGTAGTGCTCAAACCTGGCATGAAAGCGACAGAAAAAGAAGTCAAGCATTATAAGAAATATATAGCAAGTTACAAGTGCCCTAAGAGTGTTGACTTTATGGAAAGCTTGCCAAAGAGTGGTGCTGGAAAAATCCTTAAAAGGGAATTGAGGGAAAAGTACTGGAAATGGTTTGAAAGAAGAGTGAACTGACCTTGTATTGGCTTATTCTGATTCTAGGTGTAGCTTTTCAATGAAGGTTCTGTCCCAGAATTACTATGGGTATGACTAAAACAGAAGCGGTAGCTTAAGCGGAAGAAAGGATGTGTTTGTGTGAATTTTAGGTGTGTTTCACTGATGAGTAGTTAGTTAAAAGGAAAGAGGGAGGGAACAATGGAATTTGAAACAATCCGCTACGAGCAAAAAAAAAAAAAACAAACTGCTTGGATTACACTGAATCGGCCGGAGAAGCGAAACGCCTTGAATAATGTGCTTTTGAATGAACTTTCTTCGCTTCTCAGCAAAATAGCGACGACAAAAGATATTCGTGTTGTGGTATTAACAGGTGAGGGGAAATTTTTCGCTGCCGGTGCGGATATAAACGAACTGGCTAAGATTAAGACACCTTTTGATGCGCAGGAGTTCCTGTCCAGAATAGAACCCGCATTTCGTCTAATTGAATCAATACCTCAACCTGTTATAGCCGCAGTAAACGGCCCAGCGCTTGGTGGCGGATGTGAACTCTGTCTTGCTTGTGATATTAGAATAGCCTCTGAAAATGCCATGTTTGGACAACCTGAGATTAACCTTGGACTCATTCCAGGAGCTGGAGGAACACAAAGGTTGCCCCGGTTAATTGGACTCACCAAGGCAAAAGAAATGTTATTCCGGGGAAAGCCCATTGACGCTCAGGAAGCGTATAGGATAGGATTGGTGAACAAGGTTGTTCCACAAGATGAGTTGGTGGCCGCTTGTGATGAGTTGGCTAATGAGCTAGCTTCGCAACCCTATATTGCCCTTACTGTAACAAAAGATGTTGTAAATAGAGGAATAAATGTGGATCTTCAGTCTGCTCTGGCGATTGAGGCTCGTGCCTTTGCACTTCTATTTACCACCGAAGATCAAAAGGAAGGGGTACAGGCGTTTCTCGAAAAAAGAAAACCAAATTTCCAGGGTAAATAAGTAACGACTGAGGAAAGGTGCTCATGAAAATCCTATTCTGCGACACCACTTTTGAACACGCTAGAAAAGCTCTCAAAAGATATCTTGCAGATGATGAAATTCTCTATTGTCCCAAAGAGGATATTGAAAAAAATATTGCGAATGTTGATGTGGCAATTCCACTTATGGCCAGATTAGATGGAGATTTGATAGAAAAGGCAAGCAAGTTGCGTTTGATTCAGCAATTTGGTGTTGGTCTCGAAGGTGTTGATGTTGAAGCAGCGAAAAGAAAGGGTATTCTAGTAGCTAATGTTCCGGCTAAAGAAACTGGAAATGCGATTTCCGTTGCTGAATGGGTGGTCTTTCTTATGCTTGCCCTCGCGAGGAATTATTGGGAACAACTTGAATCCCTACGGAACAGAAAACTGGGAGTGCCGGTGGGTAAAACCTTATTCGGGAAGAAGGTCGGTATTGTGGGCATGGGAAGCCTTGGCTGTGAAATAGCCAACCGGCTTAGAGCTATGGGAATGGAAATCTGGGGAATAAAAAAGAACCCTGATGAGAGACAAGGCCTGCCCGATGGAATAAAGTTCCTGGGTGGGCCAGCAGATTTGAAGGTTCTTTTGCCGGTAGTTGATTTCTTAATCCTGGCAGTCCCTCTAACAGCAGAAACCAGGGGATTAATAGGAAAATCAGAACTGAAAGCAATGAAGTCTTCGGCATTTCTTATCAATGTTTCTCGAGGCTCTGTGGTTAATTACGATGCGCTTTTGTGGGCACTTGCGGAAAAGGAAATTGCCGGTGCTGGACTTGATGTTTTTTGGGAAGAACCTATTGATCCGAATGATCCAATTTTCCAGTACAATGTGGTTGCCTCCCCGCATGTTGCTGCAATGACCGATTATTCGTTAGATAATATTGCTCAAGCAGTTGCAAACAACTTGAAGCGCTTGAAAAGAGGACTTCCTCTTAAATATTTAGCGTGATTGAAAAGGGTGAATTAACTTGAGTGCGGAGAAAGTCGTGAGGTTCAATTTAAATTAGTGAATAACTCACGATTTGTAAATGTGACAATGAAGCTTTAGAATTAAGTTTGCGTTATTAACAGCGATGCTTCAGGGTATACAAAAAGGTTATCTCGGAAAATTGCGAAGCAAGGCAATGGGCATCCAAAACATTCTAAGGCAACGCTTTATAGGACATCGTACGGTTTGAAATCATTAGAAATTGGTTCTGTTTTCGAGACTACAAATTTAATAGGTTGCAGCTGAGGCACAATTCACAAGGTAAATTTGTCATGACTGATTTCACCATTCAGAATAGATAATGGCCCTTTTGTTGTCCGTTTACCACCATAAGATAGTTCATGTATAAGTTCGTCAACTCCAAGGCTGGTCTATATCGCCTTTCCCAGGGGGCAGGCGAGCTCACAACGCCGGCAGTATTTAATAATCTTTACTGTTTGGGACGAGTTTTCAATTTTCTCTTCGACAGCCTCCGCCTCATCCGTTTCCATCTGCCTGTAACAGGCAGCCCTGGAAAAGATTTTCTCCCCGTAATACAGAATCCCTTCGCCACGAAGGCCTCTGTCTGAAACATTATCGGAAAAGGCATTCTGTGGACAGGCTTTAACACACTGTCCCTCGCAGTTTCTGCATGGGTTAAACTCGGAAGGTCCCGTGGAGGGAAGTTCTACATTCAGGGTAAAGGCTCGAAGCCTCACTCGTGGTCCGAATTCGGGAGTAATCAGGAGATTGTTTCTTCCAATGCAACCAAGTCCGGCAATCACGGCGGCATCTTTCAAATATATGCCACCTTTTTCGACATGATAAGGAAGGTGGAATACTTCAACGCCGTAAAGGTCGGATGCATATTCGCAGAGGGACTGGACTATTTTTGCCAGAATTTTGTTGCCCGGGGGATCAGTCCAACCATACCACCAGTCCATCTCAGGCCTATTGTCAGGATGATGAACAGCTACAATCATAACCGTTTTAGCACCTTCCGGCCAGCGGACTTCTTCTGATGCCACCTGTACTGGTCCATTTTCATCGACGGCATTCGAGGCATCTACGAAAGATTCGGGGATACTGCATGAAATGTTAAACGACGGCGCTTTCTTAAGCTCTTCGACGGATGCAAACCCTGCAAGGTCAGCCCCCAGTTTCCTCGCCTGGGCTAAAAGGAAGGAAATCATCTGCAGTTTTTTATTCTCCTTCATGGTCTTCCTCTCTCTGTATCACGGCTTGCGGAGCTTCTAGCTAATATGCCCCAAGCTTTTAGGGAAACTCAAGTTTTTAACTATCTTCAAGTCAGCTTGAATGTGGGTATGCCGCTTCCTTAACCCGGGTTTTAAGAAGTTTTCATCTCGACTACAGGATCAAGCTCTAGAAGGGTTTCAATTGGTAGGTGACAGTATATCGTGTGGTTCTTGTCGATAACATGTTCTTCTGGGGCTTTTTCCTGGCATATTTTGCCCCCATCTGGCAGGAGATGCCTTCTGGGACAACGTGTATGAAATCGACAACCCGAAGGAGGATTCATGGCACTGGGTACATTGCCTTCAAGACGAATACGGCGCTGACTGATATCGGGGTCGGGGATGGGAACGGCCGAAAGAAGGGCCTCTGTGTAGGGGTGATAAGGTGGTTCGTATATGCGCTGTGTTGGACCTGCTTCCATTATCTGACCCAGATACATTACTGCCACGTAATCTGAAATATACCGCACCACGCTGAGATCATGAGCTATAAAGACAAAGGTGGTACCGAATTTGTTTTGAATTTCCATGAGCAGGTTCAGCACCGCTGCCTGAACGGAAACATCCAGAGCGGATACCGGCTCGTCACAGAGAATTAGACTAGGTCGGCTTGCCAGTGCACGGGCAATACCCACCCGTTGCTTTTCTCCTCCGCTCAACTGCCTGGGATACCTGTGATAGTAATCCTGTCCAAGCCTTACTGCACGGAGCAATCTGAGTGCTTCCTCGCGTACTCTCTTGCGAGGGACCGTTTTGAATCTCTTGAGAGGGCGTTCTATTTGCTTTCCGACGGGATATGCCGGGTTGAGGGTTGAGTCCGGATTCTGAAAGACCATCTGGATTTCTTTTATAATGTCGAGTGGCCTGTGAACTACCAAAGTATCAAGTTCTTTATCCTGAAAAAAGATTTTACCATCTCTTACCTTTTCAAGCCCGATAATGGCCTTAAGCAACGTTGATTTACCACATCCCGACTCCCCGACAATCCCCAGGGTGCAACCGGGATTTACCTGGACTGATACATTATCGACGGCGCGAACAATATGTTTAACACCTATACGCATCTTCTGAGTGTAGTAGACCCTGAGTTTTCTAATGTCCAGCAAAGGCTTTTCCTTTTCGGCACAGGTGGAACTGCCAATCCTCCTGACCTTTTGGGCCGATCTTCGATCACGGAGGGATATGTACAAGAATCGCTCACCTTTAAAGCACCGAACCTCATGACCCGGATCTATCTCCCGAAGATTCGGTTTTTTGTCAACACACTGATTTTCCCGATGCCCACATCGATCGGCAAATATGCACATGGATGGCAGACGACGCTCCGGAGGAGGAACCCTCCCTCTTATAGGCCTGAGTACCGTTGAGCTTTTGCTTGTACCCAGAAGAGGAACACACCTCAGGAGGCCGCGCGTGTAAGGATGAGCAGGGTTTTCAAAGATTTGACCTACATGCCCTCTTTCGACAATTTCTCCCGCATACATCACACAAATGCTGTCACTTACACGGGCTACTACCCCAAGATTGTGGGTAATGAAGATTATACTGGTTCCGAACTCACTCTTGAGCTCCTCTACCAGATCAAGAACAGCAGCCTCCACTGTTACATCCAGCGCGGTAGTCGGCTCATCCATTATGAGAAGAGCTGGGTTATTGAGCATTGCCATGGCGATAACAACCCTTTGTTGTTGCCCTCCGGAAAGCTGATGTGGATAGCGTTTCATTACGGCTTCGGGATCGGGCATATGCACCCTTTTTAGCATGTCTATGCAGTGCTCATAAGCTTCGCGCTTCGAAAAATTCCTGTGATAGGTGAGTACCTCCATTAGTTGATCACCAATACGCAGAATGGGATTTAAGGCAGCCATCGGATCCTGATATACCATAGATATGCGGTTTCCTCTCAATCGGTTCAGTTCTCGCCTGGAAAGACCTACCAGCTCTTTACCTTCGAATTTAATACTCCCCGATGTAACCTTTCCATTCGGCCCGAGGAAATTCACAATGGCAAAAGCGACGGTAGATTTGCCGCAACCGGATTCACCCACTATACCAAGAGTTTCTCCATAAGACAGATCGAAGGATACGTTCTGGACAGCCTGAATCCATCCCTTTCTTGTTTTGTAGCTCACCGAAAGGTTTTCAACCTGAAGAACCTTACTGTTTTTAATGTTCATATTCTATATTTCCTACCTTTTGACCTTATTGATATCGAGTCAGTTCTTCTCTAAGACCGTCAGCCAGCAGGTTCAGCCCGACCACTAAAGATGCTATGGCCACTGAGGGCCACAACGCTGCCCATGGGGCTCCTGCCAGGATAAACTCCCGACCCTTTGCGACCATTGAACCCCAGTCCGGTGACGGTGGAGGTAACCCAAGCCCCAGGAAACCCAGTGTTCCCATTGCAAAAACTGCATATCCGACCCTGAGCATGGCATCAATGATTATGGGTCCTTTTGTGTTCGGAAGAATCTCCACGAACATTATGTACAATGAGCTTTCCCCTCGAGTTTCAGCAGCACGAATATAATCCCGCGTTTTAATATCCAGGGTCAGTCCTCTAACAAGCCTTGCAATTCCGGGTGCTCCTACAATGGCTATTGCAATTACAACATTGACAGCAGACGCACCCAGGGCTGCTACAAGCAGAAGATACAAAAGAATGACAGGAATTGATATCATGGCATCAAGAAGCCTCATAACGATCTCATCAATCCAGCCTCCCTTATATCCACTTATAAGGCCCAGGGTTGAACCGACCAACAAGGCCATAGCCACACCCCAGAGAGCGGTGCCGCCGGGTAGCCATAAGCCAGAGCTTACGGGAAATATCACCAGAACAATTCGTGCACCGTAAATGAGTCGCGCCCAGAGGTCTCGACCCAGTTCATCCGTGCCAAGAGGGTGATTCCAGCTTGGGCCCTGGTTAGGCGCTTTCCAGTCCTGATAAGTGGGAGAGTAAGGGGTTAAAAACGGTGCAAACACGGAAACAATGATCCAGAAGGACACAATGGCAAAACCCACAGTCGCGGTTCTGGAGGAAAAGATTAGCGCAAAGGGTCTTAAAGATTTTGACAAAAGGCTTTTGCGTTCCTTTCCTTCAATGTATTCATATTCGTTCAGTTGAGACACATCTCCCATGGAGTACTCTCCGCACCTATTTGAATCTTATTCTTGGATTGAGGAAAGTATAGGCAATATCGGCAACAAGCTGAGTGCCCACGGCTACCACAACCATTATCATTGCGCCAGCTTCGAGGGCGTTTATGTCTTTGTACATTGCGGAGTCCAGAAGGTACTTACCGAGACCGGAATATCCAAAAACCACTTCCACAATAACCACACCGCCCAGCAACCAGTTTACGTGGAGCATTATTACCGTTATCGGGGCGATAAGTGCGTTACGCAGGGCATGCTTGAAAACAACAACGTGGTGGGGAAGTCCCTTCAGATAGGCCGTTCTTATGTATGGTGAACGCATCACTTCAACCATGCTTGCGCGGGTGATTCTGAGTACGTAGCCGAGTTCTATAAGACTCAGGGTAAGCACCGGAAGAATAAGCATATCGGGCCTTTCCCAGGGGGCATGATTGCCAAATACACTGGCACCAGGAAGCCATCTCAACCACAGGGCAAAGATGAGGATCAGAAAGATTCCCATTGCAAACTCCGGGATCACAGAAAAGGCCATCCCCACAATCGACAATGCCCTATCGATCGGCCTTTCTGCTGTAAGACCGGCGACAATGCCGAGAGCCAGAGCAATGGGCATAACGATTACAAAGGAAATGGATGCGAGCACAAGGGAATTACGCAGGCGCACAAATAAGCTTTTAGCAACTGGACGGCCGGTTCGGAGAGAAATTCCCGGATCTCCCCTCAAAAAACCCTTTTTAAGAGGGATATAGTCTGTTGCTCCACCAGCCGCCTCCACCCATCCCTTTCCGTGAACATAAACCCATTGCTTTTTGCTTAACCCCTTTTGCCAGAGAACGGCCCTGTTATGAAGGTCAACACCCCAAAAGAATTCTCTACCACCACCGCCTTTGCGCCACCTCCTATTATCGAGCTTCTCTTCTATCCTTCCATCCTGATGTTTGATAACAGCAACCAGATCTTCACCTTTCAGCTGCCACCTTATAAGGTCCCCAGACGGTAACTTAGCCCACCACTCTGTGAATCCACGTTCGGTTGTGAGACGCTCAAGAGGCAGCCCAATGCGCTTTGAAGCAATCCAGTCAGTTCCCGCGAGCCAGTACAGGTAACGCTTCCATAAAGGTTCATCCAACCCGAGTTGGTTCAGAAAAGATGCTTCCTGCTCGGGGGTTACGAAGCTTCCCAGAAGGTTTCTGGCCACGTTTCCGGGAGACGCTTCAGTGATGATGAAGACTCCCACGGAGACGATTACCATGGTCACAAGTAGCAGAACAAGCCTGCGCAGAATGAACCAACCCATTCGACCTCACCGTTCTTCTATATCAACCTGATTTAGCGGGTTAACCTCACGACTTTTTTGCAATCCACGTTTCCGTCAGCACCAGATAACCCGTAGGATGAGCAGTTATATTTTGTACCACCTTACGAGCAGGCAACCAGGTGTTTCGCCAGTAAGATATTCCGATGGGACCTCGCTCCACCATGATATCCTCAATCTTGCAGAATACCTTTCTGCGTTCCTCAACATTGAGAATACCGTTTGCCTGGGTCACAAGATCACAAAATTCTTTGTCAACCCATCTGGTTTCATTCCACGGTACGGGCTTACCCTGATCATCGGCTACGTAAGCAAGGTTCAGAACCATTGTGCCGAGAGGGCGATGAGTCCAGGGAGTTATTCCGAGATCCACTTCGGTCCATTTCTCCCAATATTGGCTGGCCGGCATGGTCTGGATGTTTATCCGGAATCCTGCAGGCGCAGCATCTTCCTTGAGTATTTCCGCATAACGCACCACATCAGCCCAGTCGCTACCCACCGCCAGGTTAACTTCAATGCCATTCGGGTAGCCAGCTTCCTTTAGAAGTTGTCGTGCCTTCTCAGGATCGTATTTAGGTACCGGCTTGGGACAGTATTCAGGATGTTTTGGATATACATGAAAGTCCTGCCCTAACAACCCCTGCTTGTAATAAGCAAGAGCAAGTATTTTTTCACGGTTCTGACATAGCTTCAGAGCCTTTCTCACACGGTTATCATCCCAGGGTTTCCTGTCCACACGCATCCTGAGCACCCTGGTTTGCGCGGTTGCGACGGCATGTACCGTAACATTAGGATCATTCTTAAAGGATAGATAAAGATCGATTCCTCCCATATCAGAGGCTTCTATTACGTGTATCTCACCAGTTTTCAGCGCGCCGATATGCGGAGCCATCTCGGCTCCCATGTCCAGAAACTCAATACCGTCGAGATAGGGAAGGGGGCTACCGTCGCTACCCTTTCGCCAGTAATCTTTCCTGGCTTTAAGAACACATCTCTCACCCTCTCTATATTCAGCAAGAACAAAAGGTCCCGTACCATGAGGTTTCTTTATGAAATCTCCTTCAAATGTTCTATGATTGAGTATCATGGCCGGATAGTGGAACAGATGCTCCGGTACGGCTATTTCAGGACGCTTCAAATGTAGTCTAATCTGATATTTACTCACCTTCTCAATCCCCGTTGGATCCAGATAACCACTCATTAATCCCAACATGGAGGACCCGACATCTTTATTCAGCCATTGATTCATGGTGAAAACGACATCATCGGCGGTCAGTTCATCGCCGTTGTTGAATTTAATTCCCTGCCGGAGATTGAGCGTCCAGGTTTTCAGGTCATCACTGACTTCCCAGTTTTTGAGTAAGTAGGGATGGGTTATATTGTTTGAATCCGTGAAAGTGAGATACTCGGCTATATGGCGACACTGATTAGACGGTGCCAGCCATGAGATTTGGGCGGGATGGGTTATCTTGTGAACCTGTGATGAGACTTTGATTGTTCCTCCACGCCTCACAGGAGCGGCCTGCAATTTCGGAGATGCTACCAGTCCTACCATTCGCAAAGCCACGGGCAAAGACACTCCAAGAAGGGCAGCATATCTCAGAAATTCACGCCGCGAAAGCAGTCCCTTATCCATCTGGTTTTTGAGCTCCAGAACCTGCTCATTAATCTTCTGAGAACTCATTATAATACCTCCATAAATTTTCAATTAAACCTTTTATAGCACCTAGGATACGCCCCATAACGTACAATCGGGAGTTTCAAAATTTCAAAGCTTATTTTATCAGGAAATATTGACGGACACAAAATTTAAGATAAGAGATGCAGACGAAAATAGTACCAAAGATTACAATAATTGCTAATTATAGTTAGCTAGCTCTCTTTCATAGCGATTATCTAGGATTTGTAAAAGTATATAGTGACCCCCAAGTGGACTGGACCAGCAATAAGCGATAGATTTAGTTTGTGAAAGGGGGATGAATGATGAAAGGGAAGTCGGTTAAGCCAGTTCGGATGCAAAGATGGACTGCCAATCGCAAGAGGGATGTTGTGCTGGAGATCCTTAAAGGCCGCAAGACCATTGTGGATGTGGCGCGCGAGC
>JAFDGW010000020.1 GCA_019309115.1 Deltaproteobacteria bacterium | reverse complement strand
GGTGTCCAAGTATTATCTGCTGTTCTTCTGTCAAGTTGTTTAATTCTAGGACTATTGCTCTTTTTGTTTTCATCTCTGCAGTTGTAGTTTACATTCACGGTTGTTTAGTTTCAAGGTGCTAACGCACCTCCGGGCTTTCATCCTCTCCCTTACGGAAGGGGTCTTCCCACCCGCAAAAGATAAAAATAAGGCCTATAGAGGAAAGCTGGATAGCTCGGTCTCGTGCGTGCAAAGGCACAAAGGTTATGAACATGCCCAAACCAGAACACAGCCCAAGTGTTGCTAACCAGCATGCCCACAATGAACGGTTGCGTAAAGAAGCGAACCTACTTTTGCAATCTTTCAAGGGTAATTCAGGTTTTTTCAACGTGGACAAGGAAGGTAAAAACAGCAACAGGAAAATGCACAAAATTATCATTACAACTCCCGAAAACACAAAAACAGCTGTGTAGCCGAAGCGGTCTGCTACAAAGCCACCAACTGCCGGCCCTATGCTCATACCAGTGTAAAGCGAAGTCGTGTACCACCCGTAAGCTCTCCCGAGATGTGTAACGGGCGAGACATCAGCCACATAGCTCATCATGGTTGGTCCGTAGGCCGATAGTCCCACACCGAACAGAAAGTAAACAGGGATTATCTGATATGGGGTTCTGGTAAAAACCAACAAAAATGACGTTACCGCAGCTACAAAGATACCAAGAGTGGCAGTGGGTTTCCTCCCCAACCGATCACTTACGATTCCCATAGGTACTGAAAGACAGCCAGCCGTCATGAAAAATATAGCATTTATAATCCCAACAAGAGAAGTGGCGGCCCCGAGTGAACGAGCATAAAGAGGAACCACCGGTATGCGCATGTAAGAAGCTGTATAAAAGCCAAAGGTAAGCAAACATGAAACAATTAGTACTAGAATGAATGTTCCCATCAACTTTTTTTATCGGGCTTTTTTAAAGTATCTCGAGTTTTTCTGACAGCTGGGGCACCTTTTCTGCGAATAACCTCTTCCTGCCTTTTGGGCAAATGCACGAAATCTGAAATGTGCTTTTTCTTCACCTACGAAGGCAATTTTTATATTTTTAGGCGTTTGTTACTCATTTCTGAGGAAACTCCTGAGCCTCTCTTCCTCTTCAGGTTTCATCTTGAAAGAGTGTTCATCTGCTGGAAAAATTCCTCTTTGCACTTCATCGTGGAATTTATTTAGGGCGTCCAGCATTCGTGACCCCAGATCTTCGTATTTCTTGACGAATCTGGGTGTTATTCGATCGTAAAGGCCAACCATGTCGTGAATTACTAGCACTTGTCCATCACAGCCAGCACCAGCTCCAATACCTATGGTGGGGACGTGCACACGTTCGGTTATAATTTCGGCAATAGGAGCAGGAATTGCTTCCAGAACTATGGAAAAACAACCAGCGTCGGCTAGGGCCATTGCATCATCGAGCAGTCTTTTTGCTGCATCGGCGGTTTTTCCCTGAACCCTGAATCCGCCAAGCTGTGCAATACTCTGCGGCGTAAGGCCAATGTGTCCTTGCACGGGGATTCCAGCGTCAACTATGGCCCTAATTTGCCGCACGACCGCTGCCCCACCTTCCAGTTTCACCGCCTGAGCACCGGCTTCTTTGAGAAACCGTCCAGCATTCGTAACAGCCTGCTCCACACTGACCTGATAGGACATGAAAGGCATATCTCCCACGATCAACGCCCGTTTTGCACCTCGCGCCACGGCCCTCGTATGGTGTAGCATCTCTTCCATTGTCACAGACAGCGTATCATCATGACCAAGCATTACCATGGCCAGGGAGTCACCAACTAGAATCATGTCCACATTGCTTTTGTCCACCCATCGAGCGGTGACGTAATCATAAGCGGTTACCATCGTAATTTTCCTTTTGCCCTTGAGTTCCATAATAGCCGGAACAGTCACCCGGTTATTCATTGTTCATACTCCTCGTTCTTTCAATTGTTTTGACCAACTCTGTGAGTGTCCAGTTCACCGGTGTCGGAATGTTCAACTGTTTCCCGAGACGGACAATAGCACCGTTGATCGCACCTATCTCGGTAGGACGCCCCACATCAATATCCTGCCCCATAGACGACCTATTTGCTCCCGTGGCCCGAGCAACTTCCAATACACGGTCGTCGAAATTTTGAGAAATGGTAATCCCCAGTGCATTAGCTACTTTAATCGCTTCTTTTACGGCTTTCCTAGACACAGCTTCGGCGTGGGGAATGGTAGCTATTCCAGCATTCAGGATTCCCGTAAGTGCCGTGATAGCATTTATGCCCACATTTACCAGAAGCTTTTCCCATATCAAATGTTCTATGTCCTCGCGATAGTGGGCTTCCATACCGGCATCGTTGAAGACATCAAGGACACGTTTGACCATTTCCGCCTCCCCACTGGTCGGAGTGCCAATATAAGTTGGCCCACTTCCACCGTGTCGCACCCTGCCAGGAGCCTCCAAGGTTGCTCCCTGCGCTGTGGTGCCAATAAGTATCCTAGATTTGTCAACGTATCTGGAAATTACATCCAGATTGCCCAGGCCATTTTGTACGGAAAGGAAGCACGCTTTTTCAATACTTGGAATTCCCAGGGCTGAATTTACAGCTCCTTCGGTGGCATAGCTTTTGACGGCAATAAGCACTAGATCAGGGGAATGGCCGATTTCTTCAGGGTTTCTGACTGCCCGAACAGAAGAAACAATATTTTCTTTACCGTCTCTTTCGATGATTGTTAGTCCCTTTGCATTTATGGTTTTAACAATTTCGTCGTCAATTTCCAGAAAGGTGACGTCCCTTCCTGCTAGGGCAAAACGGCCACCCATCAAACCTCCCAAGGCTCCAGCTCCCACCACGATGATTCTCATGATTATTCTCCCCAAAATCTGTTGACACATTCAAATATGTCCGATTAATACCTAAATGTGAATTGATGCAACAAAAAAATACAGGAGGGACGCCATGTTAAATGAGAATACGGTTGCACCTCAAGAGGTTTCCGAAGCCCAGAAGCCGATGCGAAGAGCCCAGCCTGGTAAGTATCTTACTTTTCAGCTCGGTGACGAGGAGTACGCCATTGGCATTTTGAAAGTAAAAGAGATCATTGGAATGATGCCCATAACGGCAATACCCCAGACTCCCGAATATGTGAAGGGCGTTATAAACCTTCGCGGTAAGGTTATTCCGGTGATAGATCTCAGACTGCGCTTCGGTATGGAGGAAGCAGAATATACCGATAGAACATGCATCATAGTAGTGGAGGTAGATTTCGAAGGTGAACCTCTGGTGATGGGTTTAGTGGTTGATGCCGTATCGGAAGTTGCACAGATTAAAGAAGATGAGATAGAAGACACCCCTTCATTTGGAACATCTCTTGATACCAATTACATATTGGGTATGGCGAAGACGGAAGATTCTGTTAAGATCATTCTGGATATTGATCGTATTCTGAGTGAGAGCGAGCTTAATCAGCTACATGGGACTTTTTAACTTCGTTTAATAGCCGTTACGCTTCCGCGGTGAGGTGCAAGTAATTTTAATCCAACGCTCCGGCTACCGGTTCAAATCCGGTGCCGGCTTCAGTAAAATAACGAGATCTCACGCGGTACAGTGTGTGTACCTGAACACACAATTTTCGGTCGGCAGATGAGCTGTGGTTACAAAGTACATGTGCTCTTTCTAAGGCGTGTTCTGCTGATTTCCAATCCCCCAGATGTACAGAAACAATACTCATCAACAAATAAGCACGTAAATTCATTGAGTCTTTCTCGATTACTTCCCTCAACACCCTTGTGGTATCGTTAAAACGTCTCAACCGGATAAGAATTCTGGCTTTTTCCAGTAAAAATCCTGAAATATTAGTCTCTTTCACGGTATCTTCGATGAACTTCAGAGCAGATTCCGGACCACCTGCACAAAGTTTACAAGAAATAAGTTTTTTAAAAAAATCCGGCGAATTCCCAGATTCATTAATTGACCCGTAAAGTTCCGTGCAATGACGACAGATGCCTAGTGAACGGTAAATCTTGAACAAATCCTGTTGGTAATCTTCAGCACTTTTGAGTCGTGTCAGCACCTCAAATGCGGCAGCCATTTCAGGAACATCGCCCTTTTCTCTGGCTATATAAGCCAGAACAACCCAGGGTGTTTCTTCAAGGGGATTAATGTCCACCAGAGTCAGAGCAGATTTTCGAGCATCGTTGAAAAATTTTAACTGCAGCGCAAGATCCATGTGAAGCTTCAACCAATTTACGGACGGCGATCTTGTGTTTCTCACCCATACAGATGCTATGTTGAATGCTTTTTTTGGAAGTCCTGCTTTTCTAAAGGCAGATGCAGCAAGAAAAAACATTTGAGATCTTTCGCTTCTTCTTTTGGTTATTCGCGCGCACTGTTCAAAATACTTTCCCGCATCAACAAAACTTCTAATTTCCCAGGCCATCTGAGCTGCACTCTTGCAGAGCGAAAAATTGCCTGGATCACGCTCAAATCCACTTTTGTAAGCCCTATAAGCAAGCCCAGGTTTCCCACAAAGTGCATAAGCATTACCAAGCTCCAGAAAAACTTCAGGTGAGTCTTTACCAGAGGAAGCTAGATGCTCTTTAAGAATAGACACAGCCTTGGAACATTTGCCTGCTTTCATGTACCGTTGGGCTTTTGCGATAACCGCTGCATCTTGAGAAGGCATTCCTGGCGATGAAAAACCGAGCACTATCCCCGCTATAATGAACCCAGTATGGAAGAAAACCTTCAACAGGTTATGCACGAGCATCCTTTCAAGAAAATTCAATTACATTAATCTTTCAGACGGAATTTTACCGGTAAGATGACCACCGTATCTACCGGACGACCCCTGTATTTTCCCGGTCGAAAAGTCCATTTTTTCAGGGAATTCAACACAGACTTTTCAAAAAAACCTTTCGGATTAGCGGAAAGCACTTTCAAATTTTGAACACTACCCTGCTTATTCACAACAAATTGCACCACAACCTGCCCTTCTATTTGAAGCCTTCTCGCCCTGAGGGGATAGGGAGGTTCCACCTTATGCAGTATTCTGGGAGGTTCATCTACTTCGGCCAAGCCCAATGCACTTCCACCGCTGCCACCACCACCAAACCCTAAAGTACTTGCCCCACGATTAGATCCGTTGCCCATAGCACTGCTGATAGCCCTGCTTCTCTGTTTTCTAACCGCCACCTTAGCGTGAACTATTTGCCTTTTAACCTGCACCTTATGCTGTAACTTCGGGGGTTCCAAAACCGGCAGTTCGGGGCTGTTCTCTTCAGGAGCTACATCTGTCATTAAAATGCTTTCCGGAATTGTAATAGCTTCAGGAACATCCTCTAATGGCTCTGGCATTTCCTCCACAGCTTGTTTATCAGGTGGCGGAGAAAAATCAACACCACGTGATAGATAAGTTACTCCAACCGGTCCGGCCATGGAAAACACTGGAGCGGGTTTGTAATAACTCATCTTGGCAAGAACAAGAAACATAAGAAAATTCCAGATGATTCCCGCAATGATGTGTTTTGGCTTAATCCCCCCTTCCATGCACCCTCCTGGCCGCAATACTTATGTTCCTGGTGCCAGCTCTTCGACATTCATCAAGAACCCTTATAAGCATGTCGGTTTTGGCATCTCTGTCACAGACGATCACAACGCCCGTTTTCGGGTTTTCGCGCAAAGCCTTTGCTACCATGGATCTAACCATGCGTATGTCAACTCGCTTACCTTCAATAAAAACGTCACCACTTTTGGATATACCAACCATGAAGCTGGAACTATCCAAAGACTGGGCGGTCTTTGCTTTAGGTCTCTTAACCGTGATTCCACTTTCTCGCGAGAAAGAGGTCGTAACCAAGAAAAATATTAGCAAGATGAAAACCATGTCCATAAGAGGGGCTAGGTTAATTTCAACTCCACTACGTCGCTTGAGTCGCCTGGAGTAGAGCAAACGCCTCATGAATTCTTCCCCCGTCTGTTCCTATTCTGGCTAAGAACGTGTGCACCAAGCATTGCCGGAACCGCAATTGTTAGGCCTACCTGAGTGGTTATGAGCGCCTCGGATATAGAAGAGGCCAGAGTTTTAGGACTTACTACACTCGAGTGAGCCAGCGTATCAAAGGCAGAAATCATACCAGACACTGTGCCAAGCAATCCAAGCAAAGGAGACACCATGGCGAGCACTGCCATTGTGGAAATGACTCGCCGATTCTCGATCACAAAATTTTTCCTCTTTGCGCGGGGCCAAAACAACGGGAACACATAGGCGGTTAGCAAAACCCACGTGCACAGTGAGCACAGCCCCAGAAAAACCATCCAGGGCCCTCCTTGCCTTAGATAAACCCATAACACATAGAGCAAACCCTTCACCTTTCAGCCTCCTTCTTCCCCACAAGCACTTCACAAACCCTCATAGCTTTTTCTTCCGCCTCCTCGGTAAACCTTTCCGCGTAACGTTCAAAAAAGTGGTGTGCCACCACCAACGGTACGGCTATCATTAAACCAAACTGAGTTGTTATAAGGGCTTCAGAGATTCCAGCCGACAGATATTTTGGATTACCCGTCCCCACAACGGTAATTGTTTGGAAAGTCTGTATTATCCCGCTCACCGTGCCCAAAAGCCCAAGCAAAGGAGAAACTGCTGCAAACATCGCAATAGTGGATAAAAATCTCTCCAGTCGGTTTGACTCCTCAAAAAAGGCTTCATACACAGCGTCTTCGACAGCTGTTCTGTCCTGAAAATTCGACGAAATATGATCCAGCTTTTCCATAGCCATTGAAATGACCCTTAAGGCCGGATTCATAAGATTCAGACTGCAAATCTTCTTGCATGTATCAAGCCGTCGCCTTTCGAGGTTGCCCAGGAAATCCTGCCACGTTTTGTCATCCAGCATCTTTTGTTTTCTAAAGAACCATAAGCGTTCTGCAATAATCGCAACTGATGCAATGGCAACAACAAGAAGCGGCCACATCACCGTCCCACCGTTTAAAAACCATCTAATAACCTTCGATGTAATTGAGAAACTTTCCACGTTTTCGTAAGCAGCCTGCCATGACAGATCTATTGGTACAAGATTTCCTGTACCGGTACTGTATTTTTTCACCAGTTGCTTCACTTCGTGTGGAAGTGGAACTCTGGAAATAACGAGCGAAAGGTCCGGAGCCAATTTCACAAGATGAACATCGTTGTCATGAATAGCAAACAGTGCGGAAGTTCCAACCCGAAGGATCTCCAGCTTCTTACGTGAGCCATCTTCCACATAAACCGGCATCATCTGTTTACGTACCCTTCCCCCCTCTTCTATTTCTTGCAGTAGCACCTCGATGACGGATCGGAAGTCACCAAATGTGCAGACGTAATCGGGATCGCGAAGTTTAGCGCGTAAATCGCTCAAGTCCCCATGGCTGAGAACGGTAGGGTTTCTTTTGAAAAGCTCTTCCAGTTCATCATCCATGGATAGTAGATCTTTCTGGATATCCATAGCTGTTTTTCTTGCAGCCGAAACCTTCTGTCCCAGTGCCTTTTCCTGTTCGTGCACTCCATCAAAACTCTTCTTCAGGGAGTTAACCTCCGCTTCCAGTTTTTCCGCCTGTTTTTGAAGATCTTTCAGCTCTTTCTGCAGACTCTCTTTTTCAGACTCTATCCTTTGATTGATTTGCTCCGTCACTTTTTGAGACTCTGCAATTTCTCGTTTCAACCCCTTTTCTACATCCGACCATCCGGTCACTGCCCTAACAACTCCCGCGTTCACCCACATACTGACCAGCATGAAAACTAGTACCTTCCGGCTTTTCATGGATCTGCTATTCTCCCTGGCTTTCCAAGTTTCTTCTGGACATAACCAATTCAGATTCTATCGGCGCGACAAGCCAGTTATTTCCTTCTGCCACATTCACAGGAACCGATCCGTCAATAATATCGAAAGCACGTAACACATTGTTTTTTTGTTCCTCAGAAACCGGTTTCCAGGTGCCGGTCGCCCGGTCATAAACGGCAACGTAGCTCCCATCCGGAGTGGAGCTAAACAAGGCCAGCCTTCCAACCCTTAGAAACCGAACGTAACAAGTTTTGTCCTCAAGCTTAATCGTGCCATCATAAACGTCGGATGTTCTTCCGTATTTTGCTTCTGCGACAAGCGTCTCCAGTACCTGTTTTGCTTTCTCAACGGCCGGAACCTTATAATCGCCCAAAAGTCTTTTTAATTTCTCAATGCGCTCTATTCTTTCCTTTTGCAAAAACGGCAAATCATTTCGGACAGCTTTCTCGAGGCGTTCCACTATTTCCAACAAGAAAGGCTCAAGATATTCTGCAAAAAATTCGGTTTCTCTTTCCTGATCTTTCAAAAGATCCAGCCTTTTCTTCGCAAGAGCATTATATCTTTCGTAAAGTTCCTTTTGCCTTTTGAGGTACCCAAGCTTTAACTTTGCGGCTAAAATCTTTTGCTCGATCGCTGCTCTTTCTTTTTCCCACCTTCGGTGATTATCACAGGCTTGTTTTTCCTGTTTCAAAGCCTGAGACAGGGACAAAAATAAAAGCGACGGTTTTTCGGCAAAACTCAGATTCAAAAATGAGATAAACGCCACGCTCGTCAGGATAAATACAAACATTCGCCCCATACTCGTCCCCCAAAAAGAAAGGCCACAAAAACCCTCCTTGCTTAGAAGGGCCTTCGTGGCCTTTTTATCCCTGCAAAAATTCCAAAGTGCGTGCTAATAGTATGTTTTGAAAGAGCAAAAGTCAACAAGCATCTCCTCGGATGGCTGTTCAAACCATTTTTCGAACACAACTCTCATAGACTATTGACATCATCTCAATACCTTTGATAATGGTTGGACGAACCGCAAGGTAATCATCAATAATTGGTATCAGGTGCCCTTTGGGGCTTAAAAGGGAACCCCGTGAAAGTCGGGGACGGTCCCGCCGCTGTGAACGGGGACGAAACCCGCTAAAGGCCACTGTCCCGTAAGGGATGGGAAGGTGCGGGGAGTAGGATGATCCGTGAGTCAGAAGACCTGCCTGATACCGGCCGGCTGAGGAGTCGAGGGCGGCTCTTAGCGGGCGTAACGGGATGAAGCAAAAAAGGGTGCAATCCCTGGGGCATGGGCTCCAGGGATTTTTTTGTTTGAACCACAAAAAGGGAGGTTAAAAAATGGAGTTCTGGCGGGCCTTCGTGGCCTTTTTATCCCTGATCTCATTCATGATTCTTAGCAATCCCACTAAAGCGTCAGCCATAGAACTAGAACCTGTGGTGGTCACAGCGACAAAAACACCCACACCGGTTCGACAGCTTCCTGTAAGGGTTGACGTCATAACTCGAGATGAAATAGAAAAATCACACGCATCGGATCTATCAGAGCTATTGATACAGAAGTTCCCAACCCATTTTCATCGCTATCCTGGGTCACTCACGTCCGTTGACATCCGAGGCTTCCGCACTGACACTCATGGATCAGACATAAAGGGAAGAGTTCTCATTCTAATCGACGGTCACAGAGCAGGGACGGGAAACATAGCGACGATCCCTCTTGAAAACGTTGAGCGAGTGGAAATACTGAGAGGTCCTGCATCGGTCATGTATGGTTCTGCAGCTATGGGAGGTGTTATAAACCTCATAACTCGCGAGGGAAAAGGCAAACCAACAGCTGAGGCTCAGTTTGAGTATGGAAGGTGGAATAGAGTCAAGGGAGTTATGACTGCTCATGGCAGTTTTCTCAACGACCGTGTTGGCATATCCGCATCGGGGAGAAGAATAGAACAACAAAGCGACTATTCTGACGGAGACGGAGACACCATAGATAATACTGAATATTCCGACGAAGCCTATTCAATAAGCCTCGCGGCTTACCCAGCAGATAATCAACGGATTATGGTGGTTGGCCAGTACTTCAGAGCCTGGGACGTGGGCAATCCAGGAGCCACATACAACCTCGATCTGGATGACTATAAAAGCATTCTTAGACGTTATGGGTCCATGAGCTACGATGGTAAACTAAGCGACAAAGGGATATCATGGCACCTTAGCGGTTATTCCGTTTATGACAGAAGTTCCTGGAACGATCCAGCCCAAGCGTGGGGTTACTTCAGCTCCGTTACTGAAACCGAAACGAGCGGGCTCAGAGCCTATCTGCAGATTCCTACCTTCGGGCTCGGCAAACTTGTAGCCGGCAGTGATTGGGACCACATTGAAGTTGAATCGTGGAATGTGCCATCAACCATGGCACCTTGGAGCCCCGACACCGAATACGACAATTACGCCTTTTACGCCGAAGAAAGAATCAGCCCATTTGACAAGCTCAACATATCAGCAGGCCTACGCTACGACAGATTCGATGAGACACTCAAAGAAACACCAGGATTAATCGTAACTGAAGATGACGAGACTTTTGATCATGTCAGCTGGCGCATCGGCGCCACATACGATATTCTGGACTGGCTCACGGCCAGGGTACACATTGGCACCGGTTTCAGGGCACCTACAGCAGATGAATTAGCCGGAAGGTATGAGTCAGGGATGTGGACTAAAATCATCGGTAACCCCGACTTGGATCCCGAAAAAAGCGTGACCTACGAAGCAGGATTCGACGGTTCTCTAAAAGGTGCATCCTTCACTTTTTCGGTATTCTATACTGACTATTCTGATCGTATCGTCGGTGGATTTCAGAAGTGCGTTGACGGAGACTGCTCATGGACAACGTATGAAAATGTTGAAGGAGCAACCTACATCGGCATAGACGGCTCGATATCCTATGATTATTCACTCTCCGTCCGGAACCATCACATAGGGCTTTCACCTTACCTGGACTGGATTTACTATTTTAAGCGTGAGCTAGACGACGACGAATCTGCTGAACAACTGGGCACTGACACGATTCCTTATGTTTCAAAGGGAAACCTCATTGCAGGAATTAAATTCAGCTTTGACGAACTGGCCGACCTGAACATCTGGGCAAATTATCACGGCCCTCAAAAGGTGCAGAACTGGAATTTCTTCTCTCCGAACTACGGAAGCATAATGGATAAAGGCGGTTTTACCACTTATTCGCTAAGACTTGACTTGTATCCAGTTAAACATTTCAGCCCGTACCTGTACATAGATAACCTGACCGATAAAGATTACTCTTACGTCGATGGTTACCCCATGCCTGGAATAACGGTGACCGGCGGCTTTAAGATGAAGTTTTAGAAAGGAAGACAATCGATGGAACTCAAAACGCTCATTATCGGCCTATGCGTTGCCCTGGGTGTGTTTGCTGTAAAAAGTGGAGCAGGCCTTTACTACGGTGTGTGCGTTCAGAAAAAGACTTTGGCAAAGATGGGCCTGCCATTGATTTACGGGCTGTCATACCTGGCAGTCATGACAGCCCTTGGGGCACTTTTCTCGCACAACGACATCATTCGCTCACCTTCCACACTCAAGTGGCTCCTACAACACGGCACCGACCTGCATATCTTGATTTCGACCGGTCTAATAGTGTGGGGAATCCTCATTATATCCAGAAAACCCCATGATGGTAAGCCCGGAAATGCAGCATGGCTGGCCCTGGTGCTGCCCTGTCCGGTGTGTCTTACGGCAATAGGTTGCACCGTGGCTGTTGTCATCGCCGCAACTTCTCGTTCTATATGGTCAACCGTGGGAATTGTGTGGATAACCTTCACAACAATCGGCCTGTTCACCGCATGTCTGTATCACCTAATTTCGGCAAAATTGAAAAAAGATCTGGAAACCACACTCGGTGCGGTGATGATAGCTACTTCAATCTACACACTTCTTACCATGTTCTTGAGTCCATCCTTGGAGGACGCAATCCGAGTATATCGTATAGTATCCCAAAAGGAAGCACCGCATTCTTCATACCCCCGGTTGCAAGTAATATTATGGGCCTCGACCTTAGTTGCGTTCATTGTCGGGCTTGTAAGTTCCCTATCAAAAGCCAGAAAAGACAAACCAGCCAACGCATACTATCGGGCCCCAGGTGTCATCGAAATCGTATATGGTAGCGGCTTACACAGGAGACAGGAAAAATGAAGATTGGGGCATTGCTCAGTGCTTTTATTTACCTCGTTTCCAGTTCCTTGCTTTACCCGGTGTTGTTTTTGCTGAGTGTACTCACACTCTGGTGCATCCTGGAAATCGGAAGATTCTTTGGAGATTGGCTCACTCGAAAGAAATACGAAAAAACTTTAATCATAAGGAGGGACAATTATTCCACTAACATAACCACATCGTCTCATTACGTCGTCAGCTTCTACAACAGCCTTGAAAATATCATCTCATCACACGGCCAAGACCAGGAAGCTCAGATCGCCTACCTCCTATATTCCAAAGAGCAGGAGCTAGAAAAATCTCTCGACTGGCTCAGAACCGTGGTGCGCATTGGCCCGACTCTAGGCCTTATGGGTACTCTGATTCCTATGGGAACCGGGCTTGCTGCCCTATCCCAGGGAGACATTGGCAGGCTGTCTTCAGACCTGGTTATTGCATTCACCACGACTGTTGTCGGGCTCGGTCAGGCAGGGCTAACTTATGTCATTCATTCCATACGAAAACGATGGGTCGAAAGAGACTGTCTGCAAATGGAATATATTGCTGAACTTGCTAAAGCACCACAAACAGAAAAAGGGGATAAAAACAATGACGTTTCTGCAGAAGCGATCAAATCTGATAGGCGCGCATCGGCGGGGATTTGATTTTGAACCGGATGACCCCTTATCAGGTGTTGCCAACCTGTTCGACCTCGGCCTGGTGTTTATTGTGGGACTTCTGCTTACCCTGTTCGCTGCTTACCGGTTAACAGACCTATTCAGCCAACAATCAGAAATGACAATCCTGAAAAAAGACAGAAAAGGCAATTTGGAATTGATTGTCAAAAAGGGCAAAAAAATCAAGGCAATGAAGGTGACAGGTAAAAAGGCGAAAGGTTTTGGGGAACGACTCGGCACCGCCTACAGGCTCCAGGACGGCACAATGGTTTATGTTCCGGAGGAGTAATCGAGAATGCAACGTATGCGGAAATTTCTGATATTGGTTCTGTCGGTTTTGTTTACCATTTTCACCACTACAGCTGTTTGGAGCTTTGATTGCTCCAATGTCTCCGAACTACCTGTGGCCCTGAAAACCGCCGAAATCAAGAAAGGGGTTGTTAGTTTGGACAGCTCGGTAACGGAGATTTTTCTTATGCTCGGAGTGGGCAACTTTTTAAGGGGCATAACCGTTCATGACTTGGACACCCTGCGAAAATACCAGGCTGCACCGGTTGCTGAAAACATTCGCATTGTGGGCAGCTTTTTTGCGCCCAGTGTGGAAGAGATAAAACGCGCATTGGGAGAAAGCAGTGGCATTGTGTTCATTCACGAAATGCACGAACCGCTACGGGAACAATTATCCCGTTTCGCCCGGGTAGAAAAGCTTAATTTTAACGACCTAAACGACCTCTATACGAACATTTGTGCCATTGGCAGGCTGGTCAGAAGGGAAGCAGAAGCCAACAAAATCGTAAGCAATATACATGATCAGATAAAAATCATATCACGTAAACTGGCCCGAATCCCGAAAAGCCACAGAAAACGAGTCATGCGCATTATGGGCCGGGCCACTTCTGATACCATTTACACTCCAAGTGCCGGATCTTTTCAAAATCTTCTGATAAAGCTTGCCGGGGGAATACCTCCTGCTTTCGGAAAAAATGAGCCAATTGTTCCAGTCACGCTCAAGCAGTGGCAATCTTTCAATCCTCAGGTTATATACGGTTGCGGTGGTGATGCCGAATTGGTTAAGGCCTTTTTGTTGAAGCCAGGTTGGAAGAATGTAGATGCTGTAAAAAACGGCAACATTTACTTTTTCCCCTGCGATCTCACCTGCCGAATATCAGTCAACACAGGTCTCTTTGTGCAGTGGCTATCGGCAACCATTTACGAAGACGAATTTCTCAAAAGGGAAAACCTCGTTGAAAGAGAAAGAATAGTTGCCAGACGTCGGTTGGATACACCCCTGAATCTTCCTTATATTGCTTCGGCCGAAATTTTAGACGCAATAGTCTGGGACTTTTTGCACAAGACCCTGGTCATCTCTTTCACCGAACCAATGGATATCATATCCACACTGGAAGGCCCGAGAAAGGCCGTGACTGTTGTTGGAAACAGCTACTCGCCACCTCCCTGCTGGAACATGTATCACCGCCTTAGCTTTGAAACCACACGGAAACATATGTATGATGTTCTGAAATTGAGTCCGGAAAAGACTTCCATGCTCTTTACCGGAGCGAACATGGACAACCTGTCTGTTCAAAAGGTCGAAGAAGATGGGTTTGTGGTGTATGCACTGGTTACGGCCGGAGTTAGAGGCAATGCTCAACGGATGTCGAAAGACAGGGGCAATTTCAAAGAACCAGGCACGATAAACATCATTCTGCTTACAAATAGATACCTTACACCAAGAGCAATGACGCGGGCCATTATCACGGCAACGGAAGCAAAGACGGCGGCTCTTCAGGATTTGGACATCCGTAGTACTCAGAACCCGCTGGCCTGGCAGGCGACGGGCACCGGAACGGATGAAATTATTGTGGTATCAGGTCGGGGACCCGAGGCGAATCTCACCGGGGGTCATTCCAAGCTGGGAGAACTCATAGCACGAGCCGTTTATGCCGGAGTCCTTGATGCGGTGAGGAAACAGAATGGCATAACGAAGAACCGAACGGTCTTTGAAAGGCTCAATGAGCGAAAGCTGGAGCTGTTCGGACTGATTAAACCTCGTAGATGTGGCCAAGCGTATGACAGACGAAAGCTTTTATCGAAAGTTCAGGCAACCCTCTTGAAACCCCGTTACGCCGCTCTCATAGAAATAGCATTTGCTATCAGTGACGCCTATGATCGAGGCCTCCTGCATGACCTTTCGCTCTTTGAAAGCCTATGCGACAGTGTAAAGTGGGAGCTTTCTGGGAAAAACCAACTCCAGATTCCGAAAGCTCAAAAAGTACCATCATTCGCAGATTTACCTGTTCCTCTTGGCATGGCTCTGGATGCAATAATCAATTCCGAGTAGTGAAAATGAAATCCCAGGTGCAAAGATTTTTCACGGACGTCGTACGGGCAATTCATGTGCTGCCTCCACATCCTGATAGCACGGCGGGCAGGAACACAATTACTGCAATTCTGCTGACAATTTTAGTTTCAATGCTCCTTACCGTGGCATTATTACCTGCAGCCACGCTGAAAAACAGGCGCCATTACAAAATTACGTTTGTCGTAATGGATGTGGAGGGAACTCGCATCCATGATATTCTCCAGAAATCGAGCAAGCTTAAATTTTTCGACGTCGAATTTTTCACACCATCTGAAATCGAGTCTGCCGAAAATCAAAACCTGAAAGCCATTGCGTTACGGCTTCATGAGTCAGATATCATATTTGTCCATGTCATGGATAACCGCCTTGCCGATTTCGTACTTCGTCACCTTGACATAAAGCCCGAAAAAAGCCCTTTCGTGTATGCTGTTGGCGCCTCCCGAAACGATACCAAGCTCGCACGGCGTGGATTTATCTACGACACCACAATTCGCAAATATCATCGCTATCTTTCAGCTCACAACGTGGTTAACATGATCCTGAAAGCGGTTCACGACAGAATTGATCCGTCCGTTTCTTTCGAGCCGCCCGAGACCTTCCCAACCTTCGGCATATACCACCCCGAAGCACCTTCCATATTTACCTGCGTAGAAGATTATCTGCGCTGGTATTTAAGGCAAAAGCCGAACGCTCTGGAAAAACCCTGGGTTGGTCTGACCGTTTTTAGACCGACAGTGGCAAACGGCCAGACGGGACCGGTGGACAAGATTATAAAGAAACTGGAAGCGGCAGGCATAAACGTCATCACCGCTTTTGGTTATCCAGATCGGGAACTAATAAAAAGGTTTTTTCTGGAAAAACGGAATGGAAAAACCCAATCGAGGGTTTCGCTTATCCTGTCATTTACGCTGAAATTTTCTTCAGCACTCAGGCCTGAAACCAAAAAAATTATAAAATCACTTGATGTTCCAATTATCAACGCCATCGATCTGGTCCTAAGTACCATTGACGATTGGAAAAAATCCCCTCAGGGCATCAGACCAATCGGAGTAGCCTGGACATTGGCCAACCCGGAAATATCAGGCCTCATAGAGCCTTCGGTTCTTATGGGGAAGGTCAAGCACTACGACGCCGCAACTGGCAAAACGTTGTTTTCCAAAAAAATCGTGGAAGACAATCTGAATCACCTTGTGGCTCGCATTAAGAAATGGCTTAACCTTCAGAAAAAGCCTAACGCCGAGAAAAGGGTGGCGATACTGATTTACAACCACAGTCAGGGAAAGCAAAATATTGGTGCAAGCTACCTTAACGTCTTCGAAAGCATAAGAACAATACTTTTCAGGATGAAAGCCGACGGCTACACGGTGGATCTCGAAAGAATACCTGATGCCGAAACGTTGAAAAATCTTATCCTTTCGTCGGCAAGAAACGTGGGTAGCTGGGCTCCGGGAGAGCTTAAGGCACTGGCATCGGCAAAGGATGTTGTAAAGATACCCATGGAAACCTATCTGAAGCGGTACAAAAATCTTCCTCAGGATTTCCGTCAAAACGTTGAAAACCAATGGGGACCACCAGAATCATCGACCATAATGACCCTCAATGGCCGGATAATCCTGCCAGCGCTCTTTTTGGGCAACGTGGTGATAATGCCTGAGCCGGCTAGAGGCTGGGGAGACGACCCGATGAAGCTTTATCATTCCCCTACTCTTTATCCCCACCATCAGTATATTGCGGCATATCTCTGGCTGAAGCACGACTTCAAAGCCGATGCCATGATTCACCTCGGGACGCATGCAACTCATGAGTGGCTTCCCGGAAAACAGGCGGGTCTTAGCACGTCCTGCCCTCCCGAAGTGTTGATTACCGATATTCCCAATATCTACCCTTACATTGTTGACGACGTGGGCGAAGGCATACAGGCAAAACGTCGAGGTCGAGGTGTCATAATAGATCATTTGGTTCCACCCGTGAAAAAAAGCGGCCTTTACGGTGAATATGCCGAACTCTACGAGAGGATTCAAAACTACCACCAAGCGATTGTACAGGGTAGCCCAACGGTACAGGAGCAATTTAGGGAAATTGTTGAAATGGCCGAAGCCCTTGGTATCGAAAAAGAACTTGGGATTTCCCTTGCCGAAACATCATCAAAACAAAACACTGAAGAAGCGCTGGAAAAGCTGGAACACTACCTCCTAAAAATCCGTGAATCCTTCATACCTCACGGCCTTCACACCTTTGGCAAATCACCTTCAGGAGACGGCCTTAAAGAAATGATCAAGGCAATAAGTAATGTTCATCGGCAAAACGGCAAAACGGTTTCGGACCAAAAAATACGGAATGCTTTGGAAAAATCGGGATCGGCTGAATTGGACTCACTCATGGCAGCACTTCAAGGGAAATACATCCCGTCTGCGGAAGGCAATGACCCCCTGAGAAATCCAAATGCAATCCCGACAGGAAAGAACTTTTACGGGTTCAATCCCGAAAAGATTCCAACGCCGGAAGCATATGAGCTTGGCAAAAAGGCAGCCGAACAAATTATTCAGGAGCGGCTTAAGAAGTCAAATTCATACCCTGAAAAGGTTGCCGTGGTGTTGTGGGCAGTGGAAACGATAAGGAACGGCGGAGTGAATGAATCCACCGTTTTGGCCCTTTTGGGAATAAAACCGATCTGGGATAGCCTGGGCAGGGTCTCAGGTCTGCAACCCATTCCCGGAAGTAAACTCAAGCGTCCCAGGATTGATGTCCTCATAAATCCGTCAGGCCTTTACAGAGATCTCTTTCCCGATAAGCTGAAATTTCTGGACCGGGCAGTAAAACTGGCACTGGTTCAGAAAGATGTGGAAAATCTGATAAGGAAGCACACAAAGCAGCTGGAAAAGAGGTTACGAGAGCAGGGTTATGGAGAAGCTAGTGCAAAGCTTTTGAGCCGTGCGAGAATCTTTTCGGAACCACCGGGAACCTACGGCACAGGAGTGGCAGAACTTGCAGGCATGTCCGGAGTATGGAAAAGAGACGATGAGATTGCCGAAGTTTACCTGAACAGGGTTGGCTACATTTTCGGAGAAAAGGTCTGGGGCAAGGAGGCAAAAGATCTTTTTAAAGCTCAGCTTGCCGGAGTGGACACGGTGGTTCATTCCTTTTCATCTAACATCTATGGCGCCATGGATAATGACGATGTGTTTCAATATGTGGGAGGCCTTTCACTCGCGACAAAAAAGTTTCGAGGCACGGCACCGAAAGCAATAATCACCATGCAAAGGCAGCCCGGGAAGGTTCACGTAGAGGACCTTGCGGAAGTGTTAGGATCCGAGATGCGTTCCAGATACCTGAATCCCAAGTGGATCAGAGGCATGAAGAAGGAAGGATACGCCGGTGCAAGGGAGATGGCAAAGTTTGTTGAATACTTCTGGGGTTTTCAGGTGACGACGCCTGATTCTGTAAACGAGAAGCAGTGGGAACAGATCTTCCAAGTTTATATCGAAGATAAATACGACTTGGATTTAAAAAGGTTTTTCCGCAAAAGCAATCCCTGGGCATATCAGTCTGTAACAGCCAGGATGTTGGAAGCGATACGCAAGGGTTACTGGAAGGCGAACGACAGCGTTAAGCGGCGACTTGCTGTGGAATACGCCCAGAGTGTCGTCGAGCGAGGTATAGCCTGCTGTGATCACACTTGCAACAATCCTTTCCTGAACCAGATGGTAGCAAGCATAATATCCATCCCAGGTTTGATGAATCCAGAGATGGTAAAAAAATTTGAAGCAACTGTGGAAAAAGCCATTGGGAAATCTTTGAGAGAGCAAGCATCCCAGAGAAGGCGTCTTCAGAAGAAGCTACGCAAATCTGTCGAAAATGGTCCAGAAGCTTTGGAAAAGATGGTGGAAGGCTACAAAATGGAGGAAATAAAACAAAAACCTGAGGAAACGAAACAGCTATCATCTTCGAGTATTCGCTGGATTACCATCGGAATAGTCGTCCTTATTGGACTGTTGGTAATCGAAGGTTTTCGCAAGAGCACAAAAAATACGAACTGATAGTTATGGCTGTTCTTTTTCGTTTACTGGAGCACAAGGAAAGTTTACCTTCCTCCCAATCCTGGCTCGCAGATTGTGCAAATTAAGCAATTTGCCGGGCAACTTGCTTTTTCAGTAAAGAATCCGAATTTAGCACCACACGCACGAGCACGCTGGGTTAACACAGCAAGGCTGGAACCTTGGTCTGTGATCCTGGGCATAATTCCTTTTGGAAGTTTTCTGTGGTATAAGCAAAATAAATGCAAGATATGGAGGCCCAAATGCAAAACCAGCAAATAAAGAAAATCATCCTAGAGGAGTTACCCCGCATTTTGAAGGAGGATCCTGAAGTGCAGGATCTCATTTTACGCCTTTCTCGGGAACACTTTGCTGACAAAGTCGAAATGGAAAGTCGGTTTGATCGATTGCTTGAGGAACTACGTCGGGATCGAGAAGAACAAAAGGCCTGGCGGGAAGAGCAAAGTCGAAAATGGGAAGAGCAGAACCGAAGGTGGGCAGAACAGAGCAGGAAGTGGGAAGAGCAAAATAAGAAATGGGAGGAAAACCAGCAGGTTATTCGCCAGATGCTTAAGAAACTTGAAACTCTGGATCGCAAGTTTGAGTCCACCCTAGGAGCGTTGG
The DNA here is from genome assembly GCA_019309115.1 of Deltaproteobacteria bacterium. GTDB lineage: Bacteria > Desulfobacterota > Syntrophobacteria > Syntrophobacterales > Thermodesulforhabdaceae > JAFDGW01. Next base: position 26,653 of record JAFDGW010000020.1, on the reverse strand, counting down.
GAGCACGGTGGGGTCTTTACACCGAAGAGTCCTTCCGAAGCGCTCTGAAAGGCATTTTGGAAGAGTTCTTTGATGTTAAGGTTATAAGCGTTACCGAATATGACCATGATGGCGAGGTCTTCTTCGGTAGGCCTGAGCAAATAGAACTAGACCTTATAATAAAGAACGATGTGCTCATTATCTGTGAAATTAAATCATCCATGAGTAAGGCAGACATGTATCTTTTTGAAAGAAAGGCTCGCTTCTATGAAAAGCGTCATAATCGTAAGGCCCACAAGCTCATTGTAATCTCACCCATGGTTGATAACAAAGCAAGGGAAGTCGCTGAAAAACTGGGAATCGAAATTTACAGCTACGCTGAAGATGCTGGTGAAGCGTTGGTCTAATTTGGCGCATCGGTTATTCGCCCTTCGTCTTGGGCCTCTATGTAAGCGATCACAGGGTAATCATAAGTGAGGATGCAGATTTTTATGCACACTGAGCGGTTTTTGTGATATGTAGAAACGGTCTTCTAAGGGGAGCAGCTTGTTGAAGCGGAAGAAAGCACCCACCGTTGATATTTCATTAGGCGCAGAAGCTTTGGGATTTCTGTCAGAGGGGAGCTGGGAGACAACACCCACAGCGGTTCGGCATTTTATCATTGAGCGTGAAAAGGCGGGCATTGAAGATAAGAAGACGATAGCCGAGCTTTCGAAAATCTGGCTGAACGAATCATTCGCTTTGGAGTTTTGTGACGGAAGAAAAGTCAAGACACCAGAAATGATACGAGCAAATTTTGTCCTTACGCCATATCTGTAAGCTTCAATGCAAGTCCACCTTCAATGTCCTCGTAGATGCATTCTCTACTTAATTTCAAGGGACAAAAACCTGATCTTGAACGATTAACCGAAGCTGGCAATATATAACACCCTGTGATCGCTTACGAAAAATTTTACTTAATATTCTCGTAAATACAAAATGGTGATCCATGCAAGCTCAGATGTGGATTGCCCTTTGGCAACTATATCAATAGTATATAACCAGCTTTCAGGAGTACCACGTGTATCAACTATCTTGCAATATACAGTATAAGAACCGTAGGATCGTGACCAGTCGTAATTATCCAGCACGTCTTTAGGGTTCGAATGTACAACACATGGACAACTGGAGATATCATCACTTGAACAGCCTGAACATTTATCGTAATTAGCACATGAGACAGGCCATTGAGTAGTATCATTCTGAACCTTACAGGAAAAATCCGAATCCAACGGATTACCTTTATGCTCAAAAGACGTATCAGCAATAAAGTCTTCTACCCCCCCTTTGGCAGCTTCCAAGGCAGAAGTATATCTTTTTATAACTCCAGACAGTTTGGCACCTGTTAAGACCAGTTCCATTAAAACCGCCACGAGGAGTAATGATATAATTGACAATATTAAAGTAGTAATAAGAACAACACCTTTATTATTGCACACCATGCGTTTCATCTTTCCCTACTCTTCAGATTGAGAGTATTTATAGTAAGGGTAGATACAATCCATCTGTAATGTCTATCCTCGTTGGATAGATGCACACATTTTAACTCACCTGTAGCCGTATCCCCTATTACTATACCTTTTGTATCGTCAGCACAGGTATCTAAAGATTGTGTATAACCCATATCTTTTTGACCAGACTGATGCAAAATGAACACTCTTACTTCCAGCACCTCTTCTCTAATATCTTTAGCATTATTTGGATAATTAGCTTCCTGTGAAACCCATGAATCTATATCTCCATCCCCATTTGTATCGAGAGCAAAGGCAACTTGAAAATCCAGCACGCAATTCATTATTGGCTGTTCATTTCTCCGGCCATCTCCATGGTTAATTGTCGATCTATAAAGCAAATAACTCGAATTAGAACACTTTTCGGGAAAGTTATTGGTAGGACGCTTAAGATAATAATCAACTCTGTTAAACGGCATGCGAGGTGAAACAGAAGCTAATCCATAGGCGAGATATATTCCGCCGGAACTAGGAAGAGGGAAATTCGTACTTTGATACTTATAGTCCACTAATTTTTTATTAACGTCCAGCACAGAAAAATATCCAGATGATCCAGCTTCCGGGCTTAAAGGCTGGTAAGAAACACTGCCTCCATCGTTATATAAATATCCCCATTGCATTGCTTCGGCATTCCATGAAGCAATCGTTGACTTTATTACCAGCACGTCCGAATTGGAAGCATTCGTATTACCATTATCAGAAAACACAATAGCACGCGGTACCTGAGAAGTTGCATCGTTAAAAACTGTGGGATTGGGTGTAAATGAACCACTGGAAGCAGCTTCACTATATGTCTTGCCATTCATATCCCAGGGAAGGCCAAATCCCGCCAACTCAATGTCCTTGCGCAATATCTCAAAAGCCATACCACTCCCTATAAAGCTTTCCGAGATTTTACTCTCTTGAATTTGTGGTTTTAATATAGCCAAATAGCTCTGGAAAACAGCTCCTAACACAATAACAGCGACGGCAATAGATACCAATAATTCTACCAGGGTAACTCCTTTCGATCTCTTAACTATCATTTATAAATCACCGTATTTATCGTATAATTGTATTGCTTATTTCTAAAATTGTAACTTACTGCAACATTAACCGAATTAGTACCTGCTGATAGGGTAGAAGGATTAGGAGCATTCACTTGAAACTGATAAAAAGCCGATCTAACTTTTTTTGTTACCGTGGAATCACACGATTCTCCCACACGCAATCGTTCAACACATTCCTGAGCAATTCTAACAGCCTCTCGCCTCAGAGCATTCCTCATATTGTGCCTCGCATACAAACTCAGAGAGTACATAACAGAAAGAATAACAATTAATAATATAACAATACTCACCATCAATTCAATTAGAGTAAAACCTTTATCTAAGTTCACATGAGCTGTTGCTTGCATTCCATTTCCCCATCCTAACTCTTGTCTTGTTAACTACTACACAATCATAAAAGGCCTCGCTATTTTCTATACTGTATATGGTACCAAGAATCTTAGCCAGCCCGTTGCGAGAATAGTAAATGAAATTTGAAGGTGTTGTGGCACCGAAAGGAAATCTCAAGTTTAAAACTCTAATCGGTGATTCGTCCAAAATACTATCATCGAAATTTGAATCGCAACATAACTCCATAGTTTTAAAGTTAGCCCCCGCCCATTTTAACCCACACACAATCTTTTCTGAAAAGGCTTTGGTACGTGCTGTATTTATTGCAGAATAGATGGCCCGAGTATCCTGCTCAATTTGAACTTTTCTCAACCAACTACGATACCACGAGTAAGAAATACTCAAAAGTAATACGAATATAACCATAACTACAATCAATTCAATAAGACTAAAACCTAAATATTTTAGTGCTCTATCCATTGCAAAATCTTCCCTTTCAATGATGAACTTAATTGGAAAAGGGGAGTACGTGTTTCAGGAGCTACCCCAGGAGTCCATGGAGTTGCTCTATTATTATTTTCTGTAAATGGATTATGCGGTGAAGTACCCTGAGAATTTATGTCAATATCATATTCACTAATTTTAGCAACGGATGTTTGTAAAAACAACGTTCCTACAATACGCTCTGTTATGTAAGGTGCACACTGTTGTTCTGTCAAAGATTCTGCAGTAGCACAATTTAAAGCCCAAATACGTGATCTTCCCCCAAAACTACACAAGTCTGAAGTTGGTTCTGTGGTTGTAAAAAATATGGCATTCATATCCGTAGTAGTAGGGTCTGACATGAGCCGCTCTTTAAAATATCCATCTTCTTTAGGATTTAATTCTTGGTACCAAGAAAAAGCTTTGTTCCCTCTCTGTAATTCCTCACAAGCGTCATTTCCAGAATGAGCTAAGTTAATGTTACAATTTTCTTCCGTCAAACATTTGTCTATTCTAACTCCATATAACTTTTCGGTATCATTACTATTTTTTCCAGGTTCATCACCATTGAAGAAATAACGTCCTGTTCCAAAAAATATGTAATTCATATCAAAACATTCCATGTATTCAATCTTTGCTGTAACTGGTTCCCGTGCACTATTGAATACCTTCATTATTTTCCATTCCTCCGGACTCAAACTATTAGTTTTTATTCCTATTACATTGCCTTGCCATGAAGATCCAGTTCTACTAGTCACACCAAAAAACACCATATCAGTAAAACCATCCTTATCAGAGTCAATACCCCTCGTAAACAATCGGCCACCAAAACTATTATTAAATGAGGAAAGAGCAGAAGAAGTGGTAGAATCTATAATGGTAAGCTCATCTATCGTGTAATTATCCTTTAATTCAAGGACGAATATTTTTAACTCCTGACCAGAATATCCTTCGTAATCCGTTGGACCGGAAACAAACATCACATAATGACGCGGTTCTCCATTGGGATCTCTTAAAGTTATAAATGCTGGTCCAGAGTAAGCAAAACCCAAGTCTGGATGATTAAATTCCCACAGAAATTTTGGGTTTTCTGGATTTGTAACGTCTAAAGCAAAATAAGAAGAAAGTCCAACACACTCGGAACTTATCACACACTTTTCGTTACCACGACAGTCACTATCCGAACTACAAGGCTCATTACTACCCGTACATACTTTACCACAGGTATCTTCCGGAGGATTAATACAGTGATCTCCTAAACACCCAACAGCCCCACCAAGCCTCATACCACCAATCAAAATATAACGATCCGGCTTTTTATCTCCGTTCTCATCGATGGGAACAATATAAGGAGTCAAATCTACACTATAAATATGACAATAATTTTCATCAGCCAGAAACCTCAAATACGGTAATACATCCTTAGGTATGAACGACCACATTTCTTTGCCTAACTCACCGATAAAATCACAATTAGCACCGGCTTTGCAATTACGCAGCTTTACCTGCTGATGAGCTTGCAAACCATCAAAACGAAGGGAACCCATCTTGAATGCGTGCAACATGCCATCATTAGCGCCAACATACACAACCGTATAATTGTCATAATGTATAGCTTGAGGGGTTGAATAAATGATATCGCCTAGTTTCCATACCTTATCTTCATTCGTTGTTCTATTTCTATGTCCAGAAACATCTATACCATATATAAAGTCCTGAAGATCAGAAAAAGATATACTCTGAGCTAAAGGATAGGCTTCATCGGGTTCGTCAATATCTCCATCCAAGTCCTCGTCACCAAATAATCGCAAGAAACTAATATCATCCATTGTCAGATTTAAATTTTTCAACTCCGCAACATTGTTACTTCCAAATTCCTGAGGAGATGAAGGAACCAAAGGACCAACTAATGCAAATATATTCCTGTCATCTTTGGGCGTACTACAGTCATATAGGTAATCTCCTGCTTCCCACACAGGAATAGTTTCATCAAAGCCTTTGTAGGAGTCTACTCTACTACCAAATTTTTCTCCATTCAAATTGCTTCGAAATACATTTATTATCAGCCCATTATCAAATCCAAATTCAAGGATGTAATCTCCCCCAGGGGTAGAATCGGGGTTAAATACGTCTAATATTTTATTACCTTCTTCGTCTTCGTCTTCTACCCCATAATTGTCTTCTCTTATATTGGTGATCGACCCTGAGGAAGTTTCAGAAACGAAAAGCCACCAATCAAATAAATACCCTATCCAATCTACATCTTTGGCATCATCTGCCAAACCAAAACGCTTTTTTGGGTAAAACACAGCCTGAAATACCGCAGTTGCAGATTCAGGCCTCTGAGAAAGTATACTTGCTGCCGTTCCAGAAGCCACCCTTTTCAATATATCTTTAAAAATCTTCCGCAATCCTTCTCTTAACTCTTCTGGATTATCGGCAAAATACGCCTTGCCATCGACATCAGTACCACCATGCACGGCCATATCATTTAACTTTGCTTTGGCATCCTCAGTTAAACCCACGCCCAAAACATAAGTTCTTATATCAAAAACCACATCCCCTCCATATTTAGCCGTAGTAAGTGCTCTAAGTTGATCAATTTTTTGCAAAACTGAGGGCATCAGGTTATCAGCCGTGTTTGTGTTTCCATCCTCATCCACACTCGGCAATCCATCTGTTACATAAACTATAAAATTTCTCTGACAACGATATTGAATAGGAGTGTCTGGCCCAGAAAAGTAATCTATCGCGGTTTGTAATGTCCCTGCGGTAGGAGTTAAGCCAGCATTTACAATATAACTACAACCGTTTTTGTCCCTCAGGGAACATGACATGTATCCACTTTCGTCATTTTCTTTAGGATCCAGCTTCTCCATGAGATTACTATATGTGGCTGTTGTATTGCCATTTTCATCCTGCAAATCTCCTATAGGAACGTGTAAAAATCCATCACCAGGAGATTCATTACTAAACCAAGTTAAACCGACATAATACCAGCTTAATCTTCTCCCAAAATCATAATACCCAAGAGCAAAATCGGTATCAGTGGGAACAAATGTGCGTCCAAACGCATAATCACTATAACCACTGGAATCATCGGAAGTGCCTTGTTTATTTTCATAGCAATCATAAGTATCATAAGGAGGACCTTCATGGAAGTCATAACTACCCGAATAACAAAACATTGTACCATCATTGTTAGGAGAATAATACGGTAGCGCTTGCTTATAATATACCTGCACTTGGTTATGGGTGCCATTCAATAAATTGGTCTGTGTTTTAGGATAAACCAAATGGCAGTATCTATTACGCTCTTCAGAACCCAAAGGATAGCCAGATACTATCTCATCAAAATAATCAACTTCGAAATCAGGATTTTGATTTCTACACTGCTCAGAGCATATATTTCTAAACTCGCTTCGCAAAGTTTTACAATAAGCCTCACAAGGCTCAACGCACTGCCCTCCATTACAATCACTATCGTCACTACATGAAATGGAGGTATCGTTACTACACACCTTTGATGTTGCGCTTGCTGGACAATATGATTTTGGATTATAAGAAGTAAAATACTGAGAATTATGCAGATAACGCGACACAACATCATTTGGCAGTTTATAGGTCATTAAACCTATGCGCAACCTATCTCTCAAGCTATCCACCAAATCCCTTAAAGCCTTTTTGGCTACAACGCTTTTGCTACCAGAAGAGTACGAACCAACAGCATTTCCAAAGAAATCCTCATCCATACTATTAGAATTATCCAGTATTATCAAAACATTGGGAGTAACCACAGAAGTTATGAAAGGGGGCGTACTGCAATATCTTTCCATAGAAGAAATACCTTGTTTTGGTGCAGTAATCAAAGATCCTAAAAGTATTATAATCATCCATACTTTTCCATTTTGCATATTACACACCCCCTCATTTCAGTATTACCAAAACTATCTCTCCACCTTTAATCCAAAGTTCCGCTAACTTGGGTGCCCCAATGCTATTTTTAATAATTTTAGCTTCGCTTATATCGTATGAATTTCCTGATTGATCCGTTATTTCATAACTATCGATTTTAGCCACCAATATATTCTTTACAATAAACTTATTCTTGTTCTCTCTGGAATATGAAAGATTTGTCCTCTCCTCGACCATGATAGGTTTCATGCAAAATACCTCCTTAGTAAGAAGGTTTAAGCTAATGACAAACACTAACAACAAAACAATGAATATCTTTTTATTCATTTGCATCGTTTCATCCTCCACTTTCTGGAATTTAACTCTCGAAAAACATTATACAAAAATTTTGTAAGCGATCACAGGGTAATCATAGTGGAGTTGCAGATTCCTGTACACATTGAGGTTGAAGAGAGTATTAATCCTACCAACAATCTGGCCGGACGAACCATTCGCTTTGAAGTTTTGTGACGGAAGAGAAGTCAAGGTACCAGAAGTGATACGAGCGAATTTTGTCCCTGCGCCATACTTGTAAGCTCCAATGGAGTCCACCTTCAGTGTCCTTGTAGATGCGTTATATGCTTATTTCAAGGGACAAAAACCTGCTCTTGAATGGTTAGCCGAAGTTGGCAATGTATAACACCCCGTGATCGCTTACGAAAGAACTTCTAGCTCCTCCTAAGTAGCACTGCTACATTGGGACGGTTGACAACGCTTCGAACTCCTTAATAATCATCACACCCCCAACCAAAATGAATTTTACTATGTACCGCTCAACGGTTTCAAGAAGTATCTGCTTTTGCTCTTCGGTAGGTTTGAGAGCAAGCTTCTTAATATTTCTTTGCAGTACTGTGTTTACATGCTACCTCAATATCTGCAAATATTCAAAGGCGGTCTGAATCTGAGTCCATAATTTTCAGTGGATGTCATGGTTGGAAATCCCATGAAGCTAGAGAGGCGGAAAGAATTTGTGTTGATGGTCGGTCTTCCTCGGTCCGGGAAATCAACTTACGTTAATCAGTATCTACCATCTCATCAGCTTGTATGCCCCGATGATATTAGAAAAGGGCTCGGCGTACGTCACGACAGGCGGCTTGAACCCTTCGTCTGGGCCGTCGTGGAAGCACAGATAAGAGCACTCATGGAAAGAGAACGGCCGGTTGTGTTGGATGCAACAAACACAATAGAGCAGGTCCGAACAAAATGGATAGAAATTGCAAAGAGTTACGGGTACAGCATCAAAATCGTCTGGATCGATACACCCCTTTCTGTATGCATGGAGCGAGCTAAACTCGATAACTTCCCGGAATCGGTCATGATCAGGATGTATCGGCAGCTTAAACGAGATCCGCCTGTTCCGAAACCTGAAATTTACGAACTGGTACACATAAAATTTGACGAAGAGGAGCCGGAAAGACCGTGCACAACTGGGTGGAAATAAACCTGGACAATCTACGTCATAATTTTGAATTTATCCGCAAAATGGTTCATCCTTCGGCCGTCATGCCCGTGGTTAAAAGTGATGCCTATGGTCACGGTATGGTCGAAACGGCAAAGGCGCTTCGCGATGCTGGAGCAGAAATGTTTGCCGTCAGCAAGCTAGGAGAAGCTGTACGGCTTCGGGAAGCGGGCATCAAAGTTCCCATACTACTTCTTTCGGGTGTGATCGATGGCGAATATGAAGAAGCTCTAAATCGCGGGATAAGACCGGTGGTGTTCACATCCGAGCACCTGAAAAAGTGTCAGGAGACAGCCGAGCGCTACCGCAAAAACTTCCCAATTCACATAAAGCTGGACACCGGAATGGGGCGCCTCGGTTTTCGAATAGACAGGATAAACACCGTTCTTTCTATGGTTTCCACCTGTAAAAACGTGGTGATTGAAGGGATAATGACGCACTTTGCAGACGCCGACAGCGACGACCTATCCTATACCAGGCTTCAATGTGATCTTTTCCGCCGGGCAGTACAACGCTTCCAAGAAATGAATATCAGGCCAAGATGGGTACATGCATCCAACAGCGCCGCAACCTTTTTGTTCCCCGAAGCAAGATTTAACCTGGTACGTCCTGGTCTTGCCCTGTATGGGCCAACATTTTTTGCTCCCCAACTGTTGCCAGTTATGTCACTTAAGGCACGGGTGATTCAGGTAAAAGACGTTCCACCGGGAAGTCCTATAGGATATGGGCGAACTTTTACAACTCCTGAGAGGATGAAAATTGCCACCGTGTCGGTTGGATACTCGGACGGGTATCCTCGAGCACTGTCAAACAAAGGAATCGTTCTCATCAGGGGACAGAGATGCCCGCTTGTAGGACGCGTATCCATGAATCTGATAACGGTCAATGTTTCCCATCTGAAAGAAGTCCGGGAAGGAGATGAAGTCGTCCTCATGGGATGCCAATCAGGTGCCTCTATTTTTGGTGATGATGTGGCAGATCTGGCCGGTACCATCAGCTACGAAATCTATTGCCGTATCGGGACAAATCCAGTAAAGCGCTTCCTGTCTGAGTCCAGCCAGTCGTAGAAAGGAGGAATTTAGATGGCACTGATTCGCGATCGTTTAACGGAATTGTTGACAAAATCTGTAATGGAGCTGCTTCCGCCTGGAATTCAGCTTGAGCCAGAAATAGAAATCCCCGCTCAAAAAGAACACGGTCATTACGCAACCAATGTTGCCATGATGCTGGCAAGACATCTTCGCAAAAATCCTCGAGCCATAGCTGAAGAAATTACAGCACATATAAACACAAGTGAGCCGGATTTTCTTGAAAAGGTGGAAATAGCAGGACCGGGTTTTATAAACTTCTTTGTTAAACCACAGGCATTTGCAGAAACTCTTCCGGAAATAATTGAAGCCGGTTTCGATTATGGAAGGTCTGATATGGGAAAGGGAACCAGGATTCAGGTGGAGTTTGTAAGTGCAAATCCAACCGGACCTCTGCATATAGGACACGGCCGGGGGGCTGCCGTGGGAGACTCACTGGCCCGTATCCTCCAAGCCTGTGGATATGAAGTTGAAAGAGAATACTACATAAACGATACCGGAAAACAGATGGAGATACTGGGCCGAAGCCTTTATCTCCGATACCTCGAGCTACTTGGGAAAGATGTGAACTTTCCCGACGATCACTATAAGGGTTCCTACATGATTGATCTAGCCAGGCAACTCCTTGACGAGAAAGGCCGAAGCCTGGAAGAATTACCAGAAGAAAAAGCCATCAACATTTGTGCAGAATATGCCGGCAACAAAATACTACAGGATATAAAGAATGACCTGGCAGAGTTTCGAGTTTTCTTCGATCGATGGTTCAGCGAAAAATCTATTCACGACAGTGGTGAAGTAAAAGAAACGATAGAATTCCTGAAACAAAGGGGTTTCCTTTACGAAAAAGAGGGTGCCACATGGTTCAAGAGCACCGCATTCTCAGATGAAAAAGACCGTGTTGTGGTGCGCAGCAACGGTGCAACGACTTACTTCGCTGCGGACATTGCTTATCATTGGAACAAGCTCAAACGTGGTTTTGATACGATAATCGACATCTGGGGCGCGGATCATCACGGATACGTGCCTCGAATGAAGGCAGCCGTCAAGGCCCTCGGTTACAATCCGGAACAGCTTCAGGTAATCCTCGTGCAACTGGTAAATCTGCTCCGCGCCGGAGAGCAGATAGCCATGTCAACCAGAGCCGGCAAGTTTGTAACACTTAGGGAGGTTATGGACGAAGTCGGTGTTGACGCCGCCAGGTACATCTTCCTGACCCGCCGATCGGACAGTCACCTCGACTTTGACCTGGAAGTGGCAAAACAGCAGAGTAACGAGAATCCAGTTTACTATGTGCAGTACGCCCACGCTCGCCTTTGCAGCATTTTCGAAGTGGCAAGAGAACGGGGAATTAACTTTGACGAAAGGAATATTCCTGAATTAGGCCTACTGGACCAGCCACAGGAAACCACCTTGATACAACTTTTGGGAGAATTTCCGTACGTAGTGCAATCGAGTGCAAAGTTCCTTGAACCCCATCGCATATCTTATTACCTTCACGACCTGGTATCGTCTTTCCATTCTTACTACAACCATCATAGAATAATCGGCGAAAACCCATTGCTTACTCATGCAAGGCTTTACCTCGCACGGGCACTTCAGATAGTCATTAAAAATGCGCTGGACCTTTTGGGAGTATCAGCACCGGAGAAGATGTGAAAACGGGGTTCCAGAAAGGAAATAAGAAGAAAGGGATTCGCTTTGAGCTCACCATCCCTCAGGCTTTACTTCTCGGGGCAGTTATCTGCGGGTTGATGCTCTGGATGTTTGGTCTTGGGCTTACGGTCGGAAGAGGTATTTCTCCTGACACCGGGGAAAAAACAAAAAACCTTCTTCAAAAAGCGGCTATAAAGCTGGGTTACAAACCGGCTGCTCCACTCTTGCCTCCTTCATATTCTAAGGCCATAGAGGAAGCAGAAAAGATGGAGCTTTCTCTGACGTACCACAAAGCCCTCACTACACCTGCACCTCCTTCACGTAAAACACTAAAACCTAAACCTGAGCCTGAGCCTGAGCCTGAAGAGGAACCCAAAGAAATATCCGATGAGGAAAATACCGGGACGGCTGGATTTACTGTGCTGGTGGCGTCTTTCAAAGAGCCGAAAAATGCATCCAATCTCGAAAGAATCCTTAAATCAAAAGGATACCCTGTTACAAAACAGACTGTTAAAATAAAAGATGTAACATGGCATCGTGTCCTGGTTGGCAATTTCGAGACCAGGGAAGATGCGCTTAGGTTTGTAGAGTTATTTAACAAAAAGGAAAAAATGGAAGGCATAGTGATCCAAAGGTAAGAGGAAAAGATGAGTCAAAATCAGGATGGTGAAACTGAAAGAAAGGGCAGACAGCCGGATCCCTTGCTGGAAGTATTTTTCGATCCGTCGGTACCCCTTCCGGAAATTTGCTGGGAAACGGTACCCCACTATGTTGATCCTTACACGGTATGGAACGGATACGACGAAAATGTTCACGGCTGGGTCTTCGTCTGGTACCCGGTGAGAGACCCTTTAACCGGCAGGTCTTTTCAGGAGTTCGAGCGGGCACAGTACTTTCACAACGATCTTGTGCGAATACTCAAAGAGATGAGGTGTTGGCCCTTGTGGGGCAGTCGCCGACATCAAAAGAGAATGATAGCCTTTGCTTTGCTTCAGCTTTACTGCGAGGTAGGTGATAATCCTTTTTGTCAGTTATAAAAGGTCGCAGATGGTAGCTGTAGGCAATTCAACAGTCAGGATTGGAACCTCCGGATGGAATTATCGACACTGGAAAGGAAAGTTTTACCCGGAGAATCTGCCCATGCGCAGATGGCTGGAATTTTACGCCGAACACTTTGACACTGTAGAGTTAAACGCTTCCTTTTATAGGCTTCCTTCCGAAAAAACGGTCAAAGGCTGGAAGACTCGAACACCCGCCGACTTTCTGTGGTCAGTAAAAGCACCGCGAAAGATAACCCATATAGCAAGGCTGAGGGGTGTTCATGAATATCTGGAAGAATTCCTGAAAAGAATGGAGCTTCTTGAAGAAAAGCTCGGTCCTGTTCTCTTTCAGCTTCCACCCAGTCTGAAATATGACCATAAGGTACTGGAAGATTTTGGTCATCTCGTTAAAAAATTAAGGTATCCCGTGCTAGAGGTGCGCAACAAATCATGGCTCATTGATGACTGTATTGAAACACTGAAATCCTGTAACATTGCATTATGTATATCCCATTCCTCGGGACGTTTTCCATGCTTCGACGAAGTGCTTACTGCAAATTTTGTGTATATTCGTTTTCACGGTCCAGACAAACTTTATGCTTCCAGATATGGAGACAAAAGACTAGAAGAATGGGCAGAGAAGATTAAAGCCTGGAACTTACCCACTTTTGTTTATTTCAACAACGATTTTGAAGGCTATGCGTTAGAAGATGCCTTTACCTTGAAGCAGCTGCTTTCATGTCAGGAAGTCTCTTGTAAATCTCGCTAACCAGCAGCTCAGCAGCCTTCACGCAGCGCGGACCCGGACGAGAAAATAGAAACTCATCCACCACGATAATTCTTCCTTCCCTGACCGCTCTTAGCAATCTAAAATGAGGTCTCTTATCAAGCGATCCCGGATGGGGGTTCATTGGACCACGCTGTACAATGTAGAAATCGGGATCTTTGGCCAACAGGGCTTCCACGCTGTATTGAACCAGCTTCTTGTTGACATCAACAATGTTTACGAGACCCGCAACGGATAATATTTCATTTACAATCGAAGCCCTGCCGGCAGCAGTAAGAGGCGATTTTCTGACTTCGTAAAATACGGTGTACTTCCTTCCCAATCGGGCAGCATGTGAACGGACATTTTTCAGCTTTTTGCGCAGATTGTTAACAGTGGTTTCCGCTTCTTCCAGCATACCCACTGCTATTCCCAGGCGCTTCATTGTGTTGAATATCATCTCAAAGTTTTTGGGAGCAAAAGCCGCAACGGGTATGCCCGCATCGGCTATACGAGCAAGCTCAGGACACCGGCGTTCCTGAGCTACCGTCGCAATGACAAGATCCGGCTGAAGCGAAATTATTAGTTCCACATTGGGTTTCATGTGGGTGCCGACGGAAGGCAAGCTAAGGGCCGGTTCAAAATAGGCGTCTGCCTTCGTACGAGCCACAACGTGATGCCCTGCACCAATGGCAAAAAGCATTTCCAGAAAAGCGCCGTAGAGGGGAACAACGCGCTGAGCAGGTTTAGAAAGCTGCACGACTTTCCCGGTGTCGTCCACAAATCTGATTTCTTCTGCAACCGAACACGCAGTTCGGTACCAGAATAACCAGAATAATAACCATATCAAAAACAAAACCGGCAAAGACTTCTTCACTTTTAAACCCCTTACTGCTTTAGTCTATTTTCACTTCACGCTGATATTTATTCATGTCGACTCCTTACCTATAATGAAAAAACGGCCCACCAACAATGGTTTTGACAAAACAATGCCGAAAGCCATTTTTCTTCTTGCTGTTGCGTGGCAAGCTTGACACATTTCGGGCTAGCTATAGAATGCTCAAACAATTTTTAGTTGTGGTTGATGATGATAAAATCTGGTACTGGCAGGATCACAAACGTGTTAGTACTCGTGGTTATAAATGCGTAATGCAAAATAGAGAGCAAGGAGAGAATGGTATGTCAACGGTTGCTGAGAAAATCAGAGAATTGAGAGAGCGCGAAGAAAAGATCAAGCAAATGGGCGGCCCTAAAGCGGTAGAAAAACAGCACGAAAGGGGAAAATTAACCGCTCGGGAGCGCATTGATCACTTCTTCGATCCCGGTACATTTCGCGAACTGGATATGTTTGTAAAACACCGAGGTACCCTCTTTGGATTGGACAAAATGGAAATACCGGCCGACGGTGTTATCACCGGCTACGGTAAGGTGAACGGACGGGAAGTATTTGTTTTTTCGCAGGATTTCACTGCCCGTGCTGGAACCCTTGGTGAAATGCACGCAAAGAAAATATGCAAAGTTATGGACCTTGCCCTGAAGACGGGAAAGCCTCTGGTTGGGTTTAACGACTCGGGTGGAGCGCGCATCCAGGAGGGAGTTGATGCCCTTTCAGGGTACGGCCAAATTTTCTACAGGAACGCCATTGCGTCGGGGGTTATACCTCAGATTTCGGCAATTATGGGCCCTTGTGCAGGTGGAGCCGTTTACTCACCGGCTATGACCGATTTTGTTTTCATGGTCAAAAACACCAGTTACATGTTCATAACGGGCCCAGACGTGGTCAAATCGGTGTTGGGAGAGGTCATCACCCATGAAGAGCTAGGTGGTGCAATGGCTCACTGCGCAAAGAGCGGAGTAGCTCACTTCGCCTGCGAAAACGACAAGCACGCCATAGACATGATCAAAAAGCTGCTGAGTTACTTGCCAGATAACAACCTCGAAGATCCACCCTACGTTCCTCCGACCGATAATCCCGATCGCCCCTGCCCTGCCCTCGATTCTATAATCCCCGACAACCCTATGGGCGCTTATGATATGAAAGACATCATCAGGGAAATTGCCGATGATGGCGAATTTTTCGAAATTCACGAGCATTACGCACCAAACATAGTGGTTGGATTTGTAAGACTCGACGGCCATCCTGTGGGAATTATTGCAAATCAACCAAAGGTTCTTGCGGGGTGTCTTGATATAAACTCTTCTGACAAGGCTACCCGATTCATTCGCTTTTGCGATGCTTTCAATATCCCACTTCTGACCATAGCCGACGTCCCGGGGTATCTGCCCGGCAAGGATCAGGAATGGGGCGGAATCATAAGACACGGCGCAAAGTTATTGTGGTGCTATTCCGAGGCCACGGTACCAAAGGTAACCCTTATCGTTCGTAAAGATTACGGAGGTTCCTACCTGGCTATGTGTTCGCGTGACCTCGGAGCGGATATAGTGCTTGCATGGCCCACTGCGGAAATTGCCGTTATGGGTGCGGAAGGTGCTGCGAACATCATATTCCGCAAGGAAATTAAGGAAGCGCCAGACCCAGAAGCAAAGAGAAAAGAAAAAATCGAAGAATACAGGAAACTTTTATATAATCCATACATTGCCGCTTCTCGTGGTTACATAGACGGGGTAATTGTGCCTAGTGAAACCCGATTGCGCATTATTGAAGCCTTTGAAGTACTTAGAACTAAAAAGCAAGCCCTGCCGCCGAAAAAACACGGAAATATTCCTGTGTAGTTGTTATTCAGTTGAGTTTGTGATTAATTTCAGGAGCGTCACATTATGGACGCTCCTTTTTTGATATGAAAGGAACATAAAGATGTCAGAGGAAGTTGCGTTCGGCAAGTGGTTGACAGAGCTACGACGTCATTTTCATAAATATCCAGAGCTCGGCTATCAGGAGATAAAGACTTCCCAGAAGATAAGAGAGATACTTACAGAATTGGGCGTTCCCTTTATCTACCCTGTGGCTGAAACCGGGGTAGTCGCTTTTCTAAAAGCCCGATCAGACGGGCCGGTCAGGGCTTTTAGAACGGACATGGACGCCCTGCCCATTGAAGAGCAAAATAATGTATCATACCGATCCAGACATCAGGGCATAATGCACGCTTGTGGCCACGACGGACACATGGCAATCGCTCTTGGGATTGTGAGGAAACTCGTTGAGCTAAAGTGGACCGAAAAGGGCAGAGGAAAAATTCTTTTCATCTTTCAGCCTGCTGAAGAAGGTGGAGCCGGAGCTGCTAGGATGTTGGAAAGTGGCGCTTTGGAAGATGAGAACGTGGAAGCAATCTATGCCTTTCACCTGAATCCAGGGCTTGATCTGGGAAAAGTTGGAGTTGCAAAGGACGTAAGCAATGCCGCATCTGATATGTTTGAGATAAAAGTCGTCGGAACGGGAGGGCATGGCGCTCACCCTCACGTTGCAACGGATGTTATACTGACCACAGCCGATGTGATAACAAAAACACATCACATCGTTTCCAGGTCAATAAATGCCCTGGATTCGGCGGTTGTATCGGTTGGTTCAGTCCATGCCGGTTCTGCTCCTAATGTGTTACCATCTGAGGCCGTGATTGCCGGGACGATCAGAACTTTCCGGGAGGAAGTTCGTAAACACATACAGGACACAATGAAAGAAATATGCAGCGGGATTGCAGCTTATTCTCGGTGCGACATAAAAGTGTCTTTTACGCCCGGATACCCACCTGTCGTAAACGACGGAAAGCTGGTAAAAAGGGTGAAAAAAATCGCCGGCAGTGTTTTGGGAAGAAACAAGGTTCAGACAGAAGCGCCGCGTATGGGTTCGGAAGATTTTGCCTACTTTGCTCAAAAATGGCCCGGTGTGTTCATCTATCTGGGTTGTGCCTTTCTCGATGAACCTATCAAAAGGCTTCTTCACTCACCGCTCTTTGATTTTGATGAGCGTGCACTTGAGATAGGGGTGAGGCTGGGAACCGAGCTCCTTCTCTCACATGACGAACTTTAAGGGAGCAAATACCAGAATGATCCCTTACTGGGCCATGCATTTTGAAAAGCTTGTAGCAGAAAATCCGCTCATTGCCCTGCTTCTATCTTTTTGGGCTGGGGTGCTTGCTAGTTTTACCCCTTGCACATACCCGGTTATCCCTTTGACCGTTGCATTTTTGGGCCACCATATTTCCGGCAGCAAAGGCTCATCGATCTTAGTTTCATTTGCTTATGCCACGGGGCTTGCTACGGTTTACACAGCCCTTGGAGTAATGGCCGCAACAACGGGCATTATTTTTGGTTCCTGGGCAGGGAATTATGTCCTCTACATTGCTGTTGGCAATGTATGTTTGCTTGCAGCTCTCGTCATGCTTGACGTAATTCAACTTCCGATTCCTTCTTTCATGACTTCACTCACATCAAAGAGTTCTGTCAAAGCGAGCAACATACTGGGAGCTTTCACCATGGGGGCAACCTCTGCCCTGATTATTGGTCCCTGCACTACGCCCGTTCTTGGGGCATTGTTGGCTTTGGCTGCAAGTGGCAAAAATATCATGCGAGCCACATTGTTTTTTCTTGCCTTCTCGTACGGCCTCTCATTTCTTGTCATTCTCGCCGGCCTGTTCGGTGGAGTACTCGCAAAACTGCCGAAATCAGGTCAATGGCTTTTGAAGATCCAACGGTTTTTTGCTCTTATCATGATTGTTGTAGCCGAATATTTTCTAATTAAGGCCGGGAGGATGGTAGGACATTAGGTGACCCCGGTGTAGCAGCCCAACCATTTTTGATAAATGCGCAAAAGGAGGGTAGTCTTGCGTAAGGTGTTTGTGCTGATGGCTCTTTTCATGTTGGGGATTGGGATTGTAGTCGCAATCTGGAAAAATTCCCCTGAATATGAAGAGGTTGACTTATCCATGCCCATGACGCCTACGGGAAACGAGAAAGCTCTGAACTTTAGGCTTCCTAGATTGTTCGGCGGCTATGTGGAACTAAAAGAATTCAGGGGACAGACCCCGGTGCTTCTCTATTTTTGGGCTACCTGGTGTCCTTCTTGTCGGGAGGTAAAACTCAAGGTTGATAAGCTGAGAGAGGAAATAGATAGGGGACGCTTAGCAATTCTTGCTATAAATATTGGTTCGAATGACCCTTTGGAGCGTGTAGTCGATTATGTAAAACATAATCCATTTGCTGTACCAGTTTTGTATGACCGAAAGAGTGAAATCAGCACTACCTACGGTGCATTCGGTGTTCCGCTTTTCGTGCTTATAAACCGTGAAGGAAAGATCGTTTATTGGGGGCATCAACTGCCCGACGTAAAAAAATGGTTGAACACAACTCAAAGAGGCTAGACCATGAAAAATGTTCTTGCTGTAATAATGGCCGGTGGCAAAGGAGAAAGATTAAGACCCCTCACACAGGACCGTTGCAAGCCGGCGGTGCCTTTTGGAGGAATTTATCGACTAATCGATATTCCTTTAAGCAACTGCATAAATTCCGGAATTTATAAGATCCTCGTCTTTCCGCAGTATAAATCTCAGTCTCTAGTTGATCACTTAGAAGACGGTTGGCTGCATCTCTTTTCAAGGCCCCTCGGGCACTATATGAAAATCGTGGCTCCTCAGCAGAGATATGGGGAATACTGGTACAAGGGCACGGCCGACTCTGTTCGTCAGAACCTCTATCTCATTGAGCGTGATATTTGTTCTCATATTCTTATCCTTTCCGGAGATCATGTCTATAAGATGAATTACGACCTGTTCAAGCGCTTTCACGAGGAAAAGAATGCCGACGTAACCATAAGCCTTCTTGAAGTGGACATAGAAATCGGCAGCGAATTCGGGATAGCCAGGGTTGATGAAGATTTGCGCATTGTTGAGTTTGAAGAAAAGCCGCAACATCCTGCTCCTATACCAGGCGATTCCTACAGGACGCTGGCATCTATGGGCATTTACATATTTCGAAAGGAGGTGCTGAAAGAAGCTCTTTCCGATCCGGGCATGAGCGATTTTGGAAAAGACATCATACCTCAACTAATAAAATCGTGTCGGGTATTCGGCTACCCCTACCGTCGCTTTAACGCTATTACTGACTTCGCCTGGCACGATCCTGAGAGCGGTGGGATAAGAAAAAAGATAAAAACAGAAAGAACTCGTGATTCATCTTACTGGCGGGATGTCGGCACGCTGGATGCCTATTGGAACGCCAACATGGATCTTACAGGTGTAGACCCTTTTTTCAATCTCTACGGTGAATTGTGGCCGATTCGAACGTATTGCAGGCCATATCCACCGGCAAAATTTGTTTTCAGCGAAGCACATGGTTCAACACCCAGAATTGGAACGGCCTTCGATTCTCTCGTCTCCCCTGGATGTATCATAAGCGGAGGGATAGTGCGCCATTCGGTGTTGTCTTACAATGTGTTTGTTCATAGCTGCGCTGAGGTGGATGAATCGGTAGTGCTGGACAATGTGGAAATAGGTAGAAACTGCCGTATAAAAAAAGCAATCATAGATAAAGACAACAAAATACCGCCTGGAACGTGCATCGGGATTAACCCGAAGGAAGACAACAAATATTTCAGGGTAACTCCCAGGGGCATTGTGGTCGTGCCTAAAGGATATTTTCAATAGATGCATTTTTTTGCGAAAAGAAAAGTTTTGATGCAATTCAAACATGGGGGAAATCGTGGACAGATCGTTCCGACCATCTAATTCCTCAGTATAAATAGTAATTCGTGTCTCCAGGAAAAAACTGGAGTGTCAAATAGTTACGTAACGATTTTCCTTAACCTCTCATTGTCAGGCATTATACCCAAAACCGCCATTGGGAAATCAAACCGCCTGGAAAAGGAGATAACCGACTTTGATTTCCGGAGACCCTTCCTGTAGGAAATGGTAGCAATCTTTGAATCGGATTTTTTCTTAAATCTTTTGTAAATTACTACAATAGAGGGAAGATGGGGCGTAGAAAGGTTTCCATCACATCCGATCGCAACGACAAGTGGTCCCAACTAAGAGGGGCATTGAAAAAGGTTTTAACCAAGGGGCAGTACGACCTGTGGATTGCGCCTCTTCACTTCCTTGGTCTTCAAGATGGTACGCTCCTTCTGGGATGTCGCAACAATTTCCACATACAGTGGCTAAGAGAGCGGTTGGAAGAAAAAATCAAAAAAGTCATGAAAACGGTTTTGCCGGAAGCACATTCAATTCAATATGAAATAATCTCCGAAGATCTGGACGACCCAGAAGATGACGTGGAAGAAGACGCTCGCGGCGAATCGGAAGAACAAAACAGAAGCAACATTCCCCGTCAGATTTCCTTTCAGGATTTACTGCAGCTCAGGCCGTCACCGTTTAATCCACGGTTTACCTTCGACCACTTCGTCGTGGGCGAATGTAACCACCTGGCTTACGCTTCTTCTATGGCCATTGCCACAGGACATTCATTCCATGTTTCTTCTGTTTACCTGCTTTCTGATTCGGGCCTGGGGAAAAGTCACCTCTCTCATGCCGTTGGAAATTATGTAATTCGCAGGAATCCGCGCCTCAGGGTCCGCTACGTTACGGCCGAGCAATTTGCAAACGAAATGATAGCAGCCATTAAAAAGGACAAAATGGATATCTTTAAGCGAAAGTATCGTGAAGACTGCGACATATTACTTCTTGAGCGAGTTGAATTCTTAGGCGGCAAACAGAAAATCCAGTCGGAGCTTATCTACACAATAGATGAACTGCTGGACAGAGGCAAAAAAATCGTTTGCACAGGCACCAAACTTCCTCGTGACATACCCGGGTTGCACGAAGAACTTAGATCAAGATTGTCAGGGGTTCTCCTTGCCCCTATTGACCACCCAGATTTTGAAACCCGTCTTAAAATACTTCAGAAAAAAGCCGCGCTAGAGCGGGTGAATATACCACCTAGGGTTCTTGAATACCTAGCAGGAACAATTGAAGGAGATGTGCGAAAACTTGAAAGCTGCCTGGTCGGGCTCGTCGCAAAGAGTAACATCCTGAATACACCTATAGATTTATCTCTGGCAAGGGATGTGGCAATGACCGTTCTGGACAGGCTTCCAAAGGTCAACATATCCCTGATTCAGGATCTGGTATGCGAAGCCTTCAGGATAAGCAAGGAAGACCTTGTATCCCCCAGCAGGAAAAAGAACGTGGCTTTGGCCAGGAAGATAGCTTTTTACTTGTGCAGGGAATATACGAAAGAAACCTATCAGTCTATTGGTGAGGCTTTCTGTCGAAATCACAGTACGGTAATTTACGGTGTAAAGAGTGTTCAACAGGCGCTGGATTCTGGAAAACACGGAACAATCCAGAAACATGTGGATTTTCTTTCCAGGAAGCTAAAAACTAGATGTGCCCTGGGCCCTTTTTAAGGTAACTACAAAAGTCCCTCCGGAACTGTTTGGACAACTTGTTAACAAGAAGGCTCATTTGAGAAGCAAATAATTCTGCTGAATTTTCATTCGTAGCGTCGTGATAAAAAATGTACTTTTTCTTGAACAAAAGCCTTGAAGTCGGCTTGTCGGTCTTCGTTCGCCACACCTGCATAAAAACCGTAAGTTCCGCACGATATCGCCCTCGGGCAACACGGTTCCAAACCCATTTTTCAATTCGCCCCGATACATTCAACACAGCAGGCATGTTAAGGCTCTGCACCACCGCCGCATAAAAACAGCTTTCTTCATTGAGATCTCTTACAAGACAATCGGCAAGGATTTTACCTGGTCTGGCAACCCAGTAATTCCTGGCAGATTGGCTTATGCCAAACTCTCCCGCTTTTACGACCATCCCATCTTTATTGTAAGGAGAATCCGCATCGAAATCCCACACCGCAATTGTTATCGGCTGCTCCATGTGCGAACAGAGTGCATCACAAGCGCTTGTAACATCATAGGAAATGGTATAGAAAACGGGCGCTTCTTCGTTTAAAAACAGGCCCCCACCACACCCTGCAAAGCAAAAAATACAAAATAGCCCTAAGATCACCACGCTGAATGGACGCGACACTATCTTCCCACCTCTTCGTCAAAGGGTTCGTAAGGTTTGTGTCTGATAAATATTCGACCTGGAGATTTCCCTATTTCTCCAAGAGTCAATCTGAACTCATCCAGCACTTCCCGCATTTTCCGAAAGGTAACCAGCATCTCCACATTAAGATCATTAACAGTCTGATTTAACGCAACGAGGTTTTGCCTCAATTCCGCCATTGTAGTGTTCCAGGCGGAAACGTCCAGGGACCTTGCAACCTCCCTAAAAGCTTCGGTAGTATCTTCAATTCCCGCAACTATTTCCCGTAACTTGTGGTCAGAAGCTATTTGGCTGAATTCACCTGTAACTTTCTTCAGGTTCCTCAAATTTTCTTCAAACAAAACCAGCGACCCCATAAGATGTTTGTTGGTGGCAAATTCTCTTAGATCGATCGTTGTCTTCTGTAATTCACTCAGAAATGACTTTAAATCGAGGTCAATCAACTTGCTATAGAGCCTTTCCGCAGCGAGTTTTATTGCAGTAATTTCTGATGGGTAACTCCTTATCAGCGGATAAGGAGGTTTAAAGCTGATTTTCGGAGTGAGCAAATTCACATCCTCCGGTGCCTTATCTATTTCTAAAAACCTCAGCCCCGTTATTCCTTGCTCGCGTAGGCGCACAACAAGGGTATCGTCAACGGGAAAGTCGGGTTTTAGAAAGAGCAATACTTCCACCAGTCGTCCGTCCGGGGCTATGCTTACCCGTCCAACCCTGCCAATTGGGACACCTCGATAGTTGACAATAGCATCCTCTTGAAGCCCCTTTACGGATTCATCAAAATAGGTCACGTAGGTTTTGTGTTTTTCGAAAAAACGAAAAAAACCTACCCACAGGACAAGAGCCACGGATATTGTTAACCCCGCTATAACAAAGAACCCAACGTATAGAGGCTGTATTTTCCTGGGCATTTGCTGAAGCTCCCTTAATGCCTAAAAAAATCTCTGACCGCAGGGTGCGAATGTTCTTTCAATTCTCCAACTGTACCGGAAGCTATGACTCCCTTTACACTTCTATCAAGCATGATGCAGTGGTCAGATATTCTTTCTATGCTTACCAGTTCGTGTGTTACGACAACCAAGGTTATATTCAGCATTTCGTTCAGCTCCATTAACAAGCTGTCAATCTCACGTGCCGTGAGGGGATCAAGTCCAGCTAAGGGTTCATCGCAAAAAACCAGTGGAGGGTCCAACACCAGGGCGCGGGCCAGTCCAGCCCGTTTCTTCATTCCACCACTCAGTTCCGACGGCATATAATGGGCAAAATCCGCAAGTCCCACCATTTCTAATTTTAAATAAACCATGTCCCTGATCCAGCTTTCAGGCCAATTGGTCGATTCTCTCAACGGAAAGGCCACATTGTCGAAAACGGAGAAAGAGCCAAGGAGTCCGCCGGCTTGAAAGAGCACCCCCATTCTGGTACGAATTTCCTTCGGAAAATTCATATCCCATACGTCAACATCGAAAATAAACACCTTACCGTCCATGGGCTCCAGCAAACCTGTTAAACACCTGAGAAGCGTGCTTTTTCCGCATCCGCTGGTTCCAAGTATTGTAACAATCTGTCCTCTTTTTACCGCAAATGAAACTCTTTCAAGAATCGGATGGCCTGAATACCCCACCGATAGGTTGCTAACCCGTACTATTTCTTCTCCATCTAAAGAGCTTTTACCAGTTAAAGACATGAGCAAGCACCGTAACGAAAGCATCTGCAAGAATTATAAAAAAAAGCGCCTTGATGACAGCTTCGGTGGTTTGACGCCCCACGCTGTCGGCACCATGCTCGGTCGCCAGCCCCATATAACAACCCGTTACACCAACAATGAAAGCAAAAAAAATGCTTTTTAAAAACCCCACCCACACATCAGCAACGGTAAGAATCCCATAAACCTCTCGCATGAACGATCTCGGCGACACTTCAAGGCTCAGATAGCCAACCGTCATGCCCCCAAGTAAGCCCGTAAAAAAGGACCAAGCCGTCAGCAATGGACCCGCAATCAGACTACTTCCTGTTTTGGGAATTACAAGGAAATCAAAAATATCTACATTCAGAGTTTTAAGGGCGTCGAGCTCTTCGTTTATTTTCATTGTTCCTATTTCAGCGGTAAAAGCCGATGTGGTGCGTCCGGCCATGAGTATGGCCGTAATAAGGGGACTCAGTTCTCGAACCATTGCGAGAGCAACAAGATCGGCAACGAAAATGTTGGCACCAAACTGTCGAAGCTGAACGGATGCCTGGAATGCGGTAACAAGTCCGATAAGGAAGCTCATCACCCCCACAATTGGCATTGCTCTTGCGCCAACATGTTCAATGTTGAAAAGCCACTCCTCCACTCTGAAACGTCGAGGGCGAAAAACTAGCCCGACGACCCCCTCCGTCAAACGACCTACAAAGGAGGCTATAGTCACACTTTCTCGGCAAAGTCGAAAGACCCAATGTCCCGCTCCTTCCAGCAAGCGTGTCAGCCAGGACACCTTTGTGGAAGGTTGTTCATGAAAAGCAAATTTTGCCCTAAAAACATCGAAAGTTGCAGAAAACTGCGAACCCTTAGCCGGATCCTCCCACCTCAGGTGTAACTCTACACCTCTCTCGGCACATAGAGACTCCACGCGGCGGATAAAAACAAAGATGGCTGCACCGGGCGCAACTGCTGGTCCGATCACGAGTTCAATGGAACCAGTTTTTCTTGTTTCTATGAAGTTCTTAATGGCTAACCAGAAACGGCGGAGCTCATCATGAGAGGAAAGCCTTTCAAGATAAAAAACACCTTCTGACATTCACACGCTGCTTTGAACCGTTAGGACGGAACGCCATAAGGCTTCCCGTCAGTTTTGATTCATTTTGCTTCTCAAAACTCCCGAACACTTGAACGTAACCACCCTTCTTGCAGGCAGGATCATGGGATCTCCTGTCTGGGGGTTCCTCCCCCTTCTCTGGCTCTTTGAGCGAACCGAAAACTTACCGAAACCGCTTATGAGCACGTCTTCCCCGTTTTCGAGAGTTTGCTTTATGATCTCAAACATGGTCTCTACAATACGAGCACATTCGCTTTTTGTCAGCTTTCCTCGAGCACACCTGAAAAGCCTCTCAACAATGTGAGCCTTTGTAACGGTCATTACACCCCTCCCGTGAATGAAAGCATCCAGAAGCAGAAAGCAAGAAAGCAATAACAGAAAGACGGCGATTTCTCAAGTGAATTCATGATGTTGATCAAAATATCGCCCTGATGGCCAATCCGATGCCGCTCGTAACAAAATCTTTGACTCTGCCTCAAAGCATGACCTTGCCCCAATTCCACTTTCTATGCAACAATTGGGTGTGCAACGGAGCTATATCCCTAGAGGTGGAGAAAGATCTAATGATTCCGACGTTTTCAACGGTTCGTCGATACTTAATCGACCCGCCTAAAATACACTTTCTCACCTTCATTATAGAAGCCTACGAAGGGGTCGCGGTAGTTACTACCGAAGACAGAAAAGCGGGAATAGTTCGGCTGGAGATTTCGCCGGGGCAGGAAAATATAATTGACGAAATCGTTGCAAGGGAGGGGAAAGAACTTGGAATGAAGGAAATAGTCGCGGAAAAGGAGGTTGACAACAGTTGCTAAATAGTGCGCATTAGCATACATTAATATGGTTGTTAAGTGCACAGCAAATAAAAGAGCTTTTTGGTATTCACAGGAATACTCTGCTGAAATGGGAGAAGGAGGGTCTTTTACAACCTGTAAGGACGCCGGGTGGTAGGAGAAGATATAGGAAAAAAGATATAGAGAAGCTACTTGGGATTTGTGAAGAAGAGATAGAGAAAGCTGACGTAATTTTGTATGCACGTGTATCAACAAAAAAGCAGGAAGAGTATTTAAGGAATCAGATTGAAAGACTTGAATGCTTTGCAAGGGAGAAAGATTGGAATTACGAAGTAATCTCAGAAATAGCAAGCGGAGTTAATGAAAAGAGGAGAGGTTTAAAGAAGTTTTTAAACAAAGTTAAAAGAGGAGAAGTTAAAAAGGTAGTGATTGAATATCCTGATAGATTAGCGAGATTTGGTTATGAGTATTTGAAGTTTTTCTTAGAAAGTTTTGGAGTGGAACTTGTAATAGTTAATGGAAAAGAAAATGAAGAAGATAGACACAGAGAACTTGCTGAGGATTTAATAGCTATAGTGACTTTCTTTGCAGCAAGAGTTTATGGTTCTCGTGAAGGGAAAAAGAGAAATGATAACTCTTTCATGCAAACTGGAGTTTAAAACGGCAAAAGAAGTATTGGAACTTCTACGAAACTTTTCGTCGTGCGTACGG
>JAFDGW010000001.1 GCA_019309115.1 Deltaproteobacteria bacterium | reverse complement strand
AGGTTTTGCTAATCTGTTCTTTACGAGGTAGTTGGCTTGATTCCAGAGCTTTCCAGCGTGGTAGGTGAGGTGTCCAAGTATTATCTGCTGTTCTTCTGTCAAGTTGTTTAATTCCGAGACTATTGCTCTTTTCGTTTTCATCTCTGCAGTTGTAATCTATACTCACAGCCCAAGTTTGTCATTTTAAACAACTATAACACATAAGTTGTTGATATTGTTTAATAAACCATTTTGTTTCTACACTACAAATTTTCACTACAAACTTTCAGTCAGTCGAACACAAAAATCACCTTCCCACAGATAGCTCTCATCTCTCTGTAGAAACAGATATTATGTTTGCTCGGTATTTTTTCATGCGGAGTAGGGCCTGTTCCTCCTGAGTTAGATTTGTTCCCGTCCTGATAAAAAGACCTTGACCGGCAGATGATGGCCAATCTATAAACCTAACCGGAAAATTTTAGGAGGACTCAGGAAGGTTTTTATGTAAGTTATTGTAAAAGTTAGATAAACAAAATTTGTAGTGTCGAAAAAAGAACCGACTTCTAATAATATCAATATGTTACAAGGAATTTTGACAAACTTGGGACAGTTGTTTAGTTTCAAGGTGCTAACGCACCTGCGGGCTTTCATCCCCTCCCTTACGGAAGGGGTCTTCCCGCCCGCAAAAGATAAACCCACCCCCTCAAGAAGGGTGGGTTTATGATAATAGCCTTAGCAAAACAGCTTAAGCACCAATCTCTTCCTTAATGGCCCAAACGCCAATAGTTATAAAAACCTCCGGGATCGTGGGCATATATTCAGTTATAGTTTCAAAGGGATTGGGGATAAAACCGGCAATAACGAGCGTAATTCCCTTTTCAATCCACAAAGAGAAAAAAGTGGCAAAACAAGCTAGCTTAAGCGTCTTCTCCTGTTTCCTTGTTTTTGGATTTATCAAGAGAACCAAAGCCACAACGGCCAGAATATTGGACAGCCAGGTCCATGGAACCAACTTAGCGTGACCGTGCAACCCAAAAAGGACATAATTAAAGTGATCCATGTGTCCGGGAATCTGGCTGTAATAGGTTGTGAAAAGCTCAAGGAGCACGAAGAACACACTAATTATCAGGGCGTAGGTCACTATTTTCGAAAGAGCTTGTATTGCTTCTTCACCGGGATCAAATTTGGTTTTCTTTTTAATCAACAAAGCGAGCAGGATCAACAAAGCTGGACCGGAAGAAAAAGCTGAAGCCAGAAAGCGTGCCGCCATGATGGCTGTCAACCAGTAATGACGTCCCGGTAAACCGGCATAAAGAAAAGCTGTAACGGTGTGAATACTAACTGCCCAAGGGATAGATACATAAATCAGGGGTTTTACCCACTTGGGTGGAGCAACCCCCATCCTTTCCGCGTCAAGAACATTCCACCCAATAAAGATATTTAACAACAGATAGCCGTTTAAAACAATCATATCCCAAAACAGTATCGAATGAGGTGTTGGGTAGCGCAGCACATTGAACAACCGATGTGGCATACCAAGGTCAACGATGATAAAAAGCAAACACATTGAAACAGACGCAATAGCAAGGAATTCTCCCAATATGGTGATTCGACCGAATACCTTAAAATTGTGCAAATAGTAAGGGAGCACAACCATAACCGCAGATGCGGCAACACCGACAAGAAAGGTAAACTGGGCAATGTAAAGACCCCAGCTTACGTCTCTACTCATTCCTGTTATGGTAAGGCCTTTGACAAACTGAAACAAATAACAAATAAAACCTAGGCCCATGAGAACCATGAGGCCCAGAAGCAACCTCTTGTATTCTTCCCCAATTTTTATGAATACCCTGTCTAGCATGGTTCCCCCTCATTTTCAGACTTCAATTATGTAATACACATTCGGATACGTCCCCAATTCATACTTACGGCGCAAGGTGAATTTTTCTTTCAGTATACGCCGCACTTCCGAAACCGGATCCTCAAGGTCACCAAATATAAGAGCTTTAGCAGGGCAAGCCTCAACACAGGCCGGCTCAAGCCCCTCACCCAACCTTTCCGCACAAAATGTGCACTTTTCTACAACACCTCTACGCCTTGTCGGATAGTCATAATTCAGTTTTTCAATGTACGGCCGTGGATCCCTCCAGTTGAAACTTCTTGCACCAAATGGACAACCTGCCATGCAATATCGGCAACCAATGCAGCGATGATGGTCCATCATAACAATGCCGTCAGCTCGCTGAAAAGTGGCCTGAGTCGGGCAAACCTGAACACAGGGTGGATTTGAGCAATGATTGCAGAGGAGTATAAACGGACCTTCCTTCAATTCCTCAGGCACAAACTCATGAGCCGTCCCCGGAAAGGCATGTTCAAAACTATCTTTCCATATCCACTTAATTTCTTCTTCATTCTCGATCTTCGTGGGAACATTGTGGATGTAATGACATGCTTCTATGCATTTGCTACATTCACCGTTTTTTTTCTGATATTCTTGGCATTTTTTAACATCAACTACCATTGCCCAGCGCTTCCCCTGAAGCGCCTCGGGGATGTTTATATAAGCAGGTCCCCTTTCACTGGCTACAGCCCTGACTAGAGGCAGAGCGGAAAGACCCACAGCACAGGCACCGGTAATTTTAAGGAACTGACGTCTATCCTTATCCATTCCTTACTCTCCCTTTTTGGCTACTTGTTCTGTCTGCGTTACCTGCTTTGGAGGTATATGGCAGTCCCAACAATAAGGTGTCAGGCCAATATAGTTATGACATTGATCACAAAACTCAGTCTTATTAGAATGACACTTCATGCACCCTCTCTGCAAACTTGCCGGATAAGTATTTCCAGCAGCTGATACATAATACCGATTTGCCAATCTCACTGCTTCCGTTCGCCATTTGTTCAACAAATCCATATGGGATTTACGCATATAATCCTTGCTGGCTACACATTCCTTCTTCTCAAGTTTTTGAATCACTGGCGTGTCCAATTTGGGTTCTGGCGGTGGAGCCGCCCTACCCCCATTGTACCAGAAAGGGAAAGTAGCAAACCCAAAGAATATCACCAACCCGATAAAAATGGGTTTTGCATTATAGATCCTCATCTTCTACATCCTCCATACCAGGCAAAGGTTCACCACGGAGATCCGTAGTTCTCTTCTTTTCGCCTTTCATGACAAGTGCATTTCCGACCAGTTCGTGCAAGCCGGCTACATCGACACCGGGAACCCAGTAATCCATGAGCGGTGGAAACACAGCCCGGTCGATTGCGCAAATACAGGCCAGAGTGTTAACGCCAAACTTCTCATGCACGTATTTAACAGCGTTGGCCCTGGGTAAACCACCCCTCATACGCATCTCCATGTACTCATCGGTATTGAGCCCCGAGCCAGCACCACAGCAAAAGGTTTGTTCTCTTGTCGTTTCAGGTGGCATTTCAACAAAGTTGTTGCACACATGCTTTAACACATAGCGAGGTTCCTCAAAGAACCCCATGGCACGAGCAGGATTGCAAGAATCATGGAAGGTCACAATACGATTATCATTTCTACTTGGATCAAGTTTTAACTTACCATGCTTTATGAGATCCGCTGTAAATTCAACCACATGAATCATCTTTGTCGACTTGGCATGCTCAAACTTTGTTCCAGTTATAGGTGACACAGGAACTTCCAAAAAGTCTGGTGGTCCCCAAAATGTGTTCAGATATTGGTGAATCAAACGCCACATGTGACCACATTCGCCACCAATAATATACTTGACCCCAAGCCTTTTGGCTTCCGCATAAATTTTATAATGGAGGCGCTTAGCCATGTCATGAGACGTAAAGAAACCGAAGTTTCCACCTTCCGACGCATAAGTGCTCCAAGTGTAATCCAGACCCAATTCGTGGAAGAGCATGAGATAACCCATACATGTGTAGGTCCCCGGATCTGCAAAAACATCTCCCGAAGGCGTCACGAAGAGAATCTCTGCCCCTTTTCTGTTAAAAGTGGGTTCAGGCCTGATTCCGGTAACTTCTTCAATCTCATCACAGAAAAACTCGATCATGTCACGAAAGGCATGGGGCTGAATGCCAAGATGGTTACCCGTTCGATAACAGTTTGCAACGGGCCCCATTATCCAGTCAATATTGCATCCCAGCAGGTTTATGAGCTCTCGTGCGATAATCGTAATCTCTGCTGTATCAATCCCATAAGGGCAAAACACCGAGCATCTGCGACACTCAGTACACTGGAAGAAATAGTACCAGAGTTCCTTGAAGGTTTCCTCGTCCAGATCTCGGGCTCCTCCCGTCCTACCGAAAAGCTTACCAGACTTTGTAAAATAACGCCTGTAAATAGACCTCAAAAGCTCCGCCCTCAGAACGGGCATATTTTTCGGATCTCCACTACCTATAAAGAAATGACACTTATCTGCACAAGCCCCACACCTTACACAGATGTCCATAAAAACTCGGAAGGTCCTAAACCGCTCTAGCCTCTCCCGCATACCTTCCAAGAAAATCTCTCTCCAATTCGGTGGAAGTTTCCAGTCCTCATCCGTAGGCCTCCATTCCCGCGGAAAAGGCATATCCACAGTTTCTAAATACTGTGGCTTAGCAGCGTAACAATACGTTCCCGGCCTGAACTCGACCGGAACATCCATCCACCATTTCTCTGGTGGAGTATGATCTATACTTTGAAAAAGCTCGTCAGATTTGGGAAGCTTTGCCATATTTCCCTACTCCTCTTGTTGCTCTACCGGTTTTTCTAACGGTTTTTCAACGGGAATTCCTGCCTCAACCATCTTTTCTCTGAACTCTTCCTCATAAGCTTCATAGGTATGCACCTTCACCGGATAATCCCACGGGTTCACGTGACGCCTCATGCGTGTATCATTAGGAAGATTCCTCGTGGGACTCAAAAAAACACCCGGCATGTGCATCAATTTACTGAACGGAAAATAAGCGAACAAAGTACTGACAAAGAAGAGATGCATGTAAAAGATCACACTTAACCCATCCGGTACAACTGGATGGAAAGTCGCCAGCCCCATGGTTAATTCTTTAATCTTAATAATATCGACGCGCCAGAAATAACGCATCAAAATGCCCGTCAAACCTAACCCCAAAATCAGGAACAGCACAAAATAGTCAGCCGGTAAAGAAACGTATTTGACCTGTGGGATAATTATCCTACGTATCAGTAGGTAAGTAACCGCAGCAACAAGAACAATATCGCTCATCAACAACCCCGGTAAAGCCATCTCGAAAAAACTATCTGCTTTTTCGAGGAATTGTACAAACCCGGGTACAGGATCCGTAAAGAACCGCAAGTGCCTAAGAAAAATGACCAGGAATGAATAATGAAAAGCCAAAGCCGCAATCCACAGCCACTTCTCCCAGTGGTAGGTTATCTTGCCTTCTCGCTTTAACATTTTCGTATTACGGAATAGCGATCTAAAAACCAAAACTTCCAACGCCATCCGCACGACAACTCCCCATTTTGTATGAGGATTGTCGAATTTAGAAGATTTAACCCAAGGAAGCGACGAATACTGTTGTCCCCCAGTAGTAGGGATCCTAAATGGAACCGCTGACCGTGCCCACATGAAGATGCGATGTATAAAACCAAGGAAAAAGAGGGTCACGGCCAAGTAAGGAATTACGACACCAAAAAGGTAATTCAACCCCAAGAGCTTGACTCCCACTATAGCGAAAAGAGCAAGCCCAAGCACAACGTTTAAAGCAAATTTCATCCCCATAGCACCTTCCCTCACTCCTCTGCAAAATGTTCTATTTTATTACCAAACAAAACACCCTATTCCCGTCCTTCCTGACCAGCCTCTTCGCCGGAAATTTCATATACCAGCCCAGCCCGTTGCAATAACCTGAAAGTTCTGTTTTTAACTTCTTGAACCCTCAATTCGTAAAGCTGCTCCCGACACGCGGAATAAATATCCAACGCCTTCAACATTACTTCATCAACAACAGAATCAAATTCTTCCAATTCACCGCCCTCAATTTCATCATCAGAAGACGCCAGCAACTTACGGAACACTCTCTTTAATGACTGAATAAATCGCAAGGCCTCAGAAGGTTTAAATTCCTGTACTGCCCTAACCCGGATAATGCGATCAAGAAAGGTTACAAGTCCTGAATCTTCCTCTTCAGCCCCCTCCTCCTCTTTACTCTCACCATAACCAACCACAAGCCAGTCCACAACCCCCTCTATTCCTTCTTTGATCGCGGCACCAACAGGGTTCAAAAATGGGTTTTTTTCCGACTTTATAAACCTCACCGTTTCTTCAGGATAGGTTAAAACAACATCTTCAAACCAGTGTTCAACAAAGGCTTTCTTGTGCTTGGCAACAAAATCTTCCCACTTCATTCCCATAAAATGGTTTTCCTGCCTGTGTTAAAAATCACAAAAACACCTTACCCCTCAAAACTTCTAGCAGCTTTTACCATCAAGAACATCCACAGGTCAAGACGATTGTGATTTTAAGCACGTTAAACTACTAATTTTACAAAAGGTTCATGATCTTTTCGAACAACCGGTTTTGTACCCTGCCCTGCTCAGCGATCACCTCAAGCAAAAGTGCCACATCATTAAGTCCAACTTCTCTGGCCTTATCAGCCCATTCAAGATATGCTTTTTCATGTTCTGTATTATGATGAAGCCAATGCTCAATCCTTTTTTGAAATTTCTCTCGCTCTGTAAGCCCTAACTCCTCGTGATGATGGTCATGACAACCATGATTCTCGTCGTGCATAACCCACCCTCCACAACTCGAAGGAAAACACCCCTCAGCCAGCTTCCAATATTATCTTCCAAAGTCAAGATACCCACCCACCAATCAGGCAGCAGCTTCCATTTCTTCTTTTTTCTTTTTCAACACAACCTTTGCATCTTCCGGTAATGGTTGCTCATGATAACATGTAATTCCACAATATAGGCACCTTGTACTTTCGTACCTAGCTTCAATTTCCGAAATGGTTTGTTCAACTTCCCTGAAATTGTCAATACGCTCTTTTACCGGGAGCTCAGGCTGATGAATTCGGGGTCGTTTTTCCACACCGCTAACATCCTCAAACTCACTTTCCGGCAATTTCTTCCCAAGCAATGCCTTTTCCGGCAACTCCGCTGTGCCCTTTAGCAAGTAGTTGTGAATCGCTACAGCAGCACGCCTGCCAGTTCCGACAGCAGCTACCACAAGGTTTGGCCCTAGAAAGGCATCACCAGCAGCAAAAACATACGGAATTTCCGGGCACTGGAGAGTTCTTTGGTCTGCGTCAACGGTGTTCCATCTGGTAAGAGGTAAATCTTTAAGCCTCTCGTCGAGATCTTTAAACGAAAAGTCAGGCGACTGACCTATTGCTGTTATGACCATGTCAGTTTCTAGTAACGTCTCCGAACCCTCTATAGGCACTGGCCTTCTGCGACCACTAGCATCTGGTTCTCCCAATTCCATCTTTATGTATTCCAGGTGCGTAACGTTACCGTTTTCATCACCGAGGATCCTGTTTGGAGCTGCCAGAAAATGGAATTTAATTCCTTCATGTTCCGCAGCAACTATTTCCTCTTCATTTGCGGGCATTTCCTTGCGAGTTCTTCGATACACGATCATAACATCTTCGGCACCCAGGCGCTTAAGTGTCCTCACACAGTCGATAGCTGTGTTTCCTCCACCAATAACTACCGCCCGCCTGCCAATCGGAGGAACATCACCCAGAGCAACCTTACTAAGAAACTCAATGCCCGTATAACAACCTTTAAGGTCAGCCCCTTCAATTCTCAAACGAGTGTCTTTCCAAGCCCCTATAGCAATTAAAACAGCATGATAACCCGCTCCGACTAGTGATTGGAGGTCAAAGTCTTTTCCAAACCGTAGATTCGTTCTAGCTTCAATGCCGAGCTTCAATATACCTTCAATTTCCCAGTCGAGAATTTTCTTCGGCAATCTGTACTCGGGTATACCATACCTCAGCATTCCGCCAAGCTTAGGCATTGCCTCGAAAATGGTTACGTCGTGCCCCAAACGCCTGAGGAAATAGGCAGCACTTAACCCTGCCGGACCGCCTCCTATGATTGCCACCCGCTTTCCAGTGGGGGGAGCAACCGGTAAATCATAACGCCTGCCGGAATTCATCTCGTAGTCTGCCACAAATCTTTTCAGATAATTTATCGCCACAGGTTCATCTACAAACTGTCGCCTACAAGCGGTTTCACAGGGCCTTGGGCATACTCGACCGATACTTAAAGGTATGGGATTTCTCTCTTTTATAACCAGCAATGCCCCTTCGTAATCCCCTTCGCGAATTTTCTTTATGTAAAGCGGGATATTGATCTCCGCAGGACATGTCTGTTGACAGGGAGCAAGGCACTGGCCCTCTTCGTTAAAAGATGTCAGCTTTTGAGTTATCTTTATAACCTTGATCACTCCTTTAGGACATACACGCTCGCAGGTGCCACAGCCAGTACATTTCTTTGGATCAACCTCAGGAAGTCTTTTCCCCATCTTCAAAGCACCGAAAGGGCATGCACGAACACAGGTACCCAGTCCGAGACACCCAACCTCACATACCTTCTGACCATGATCGAACATAACAGCAGCACGACAGTCCTGCACACCTTCATACTGAAACTTAACCTCGGCTTCTTCGACACTAAAATGGCATCCAACCTCGGCGAATTGTGGCAGAGCACCTGCAAATTCAATCCCTAAAATGTCAGCAATCTTTTTTGCTACTTCATCTCCTCCTGCAACACACACATTCGGCGGAGCTTCACCTTTAACGATAGCTTCAGCCGCGCCGGAACATCCAGCATAACCGCACCCGCCACAGTTCGCACCAGGAAGTGCATCAAGTACTTCATCTATTCTAGGATCCGTATAAACATAGAAAACTTTAGATGCCACAGCGAGCCCAAGGCCCGCAACAAGCCCCAGACCACCGATTGCAAGAACAGCACTGAGCATGCATCATCCTCCCTTTGTGAACTACCCATAGGTTTCCATTGTCCCTTTTTTCACTTGTTAATTTGAAAGCACAGCCCTATCGCCCTGTCAACCAGTTTTTATCTTGCAACGATCACTCACCAAAAGCAAAAAAATTTTTTTGAAAACGACTCTTTTTAGCGAAATTATCGTTGCTAATGCTGGAGAAATTGATTAAAAAACTAAAACCCGAACCCAACCTGAGGATGCTCAAATTTTCTCGGTACGGATAAGGCAACATTTTTAAAAAATAACTAATCTCGTGAAGCCTCCAGCATCTCTTTCCTTCCTAGGCAAGCTTCATGAGAGGCAAGAGGGGCAAGGGTGGTTTAAGATATGGAGGAGAGCAATCAAGAAAGGGCTAGTTTGCCTGACAAGTTCGCAAATTTCATGTTCAAACTTGTTAATTCCTTGGTACCCAGAAAAAGCAGAAATAGGTTTTACATAAACTGGATCTTTAGAATCACAATCTTACTTTTATTTACTATGGCTTTAGGTCTTTTGTGCAACGTGATGCTTTTTCTATCCCTGGCGGTGAGGCTCAAAAAGTTCGAACCGATATTGATCCTATCAGCTCTAGTTCTAACCATACCGATACTGTTTTTGACATGGTATAAAATGGTTACGTATCTTAAAACTTTTTCCGGGGTATTCTCGCGAAAGTTTTACATTCCTACTTTTCTTAAAGAAGTTATCGCTTGTATTTATTTGCTCCTTGCCATTATCAGCGCAGTGGGTTTGCTTGTTCTCAGTGTAACTCATGGTTCCTTAATATTTCTCCTGGCAGGACTTATAATCACTCTTTTCTTCTTCCAGCTTTTTTCAATATTACTAAACCAGAATCTGCTGGGCATTAATTTTGATGAATTAACTGATAAGGCAGAAGTTTTAGTCATCCCGGAATTGGGTATTTTTAAATCGTTGATTTTCCTATTGTTGGTGCTTGAATTGGCTGTTATAGTAATTTTAATCATTCCATTTCTACTGGCTTATGACTTGGCTAGCCTATGGAAAGTCTCTCCCGCCGACGCCGTTCATATCTATCGCGCAGCGTTATGGCATAACGTGATTTTGGCTGGAGCATTTCTTTCCCCAACTGTTGGTTACATTTTTCACCAAGGAATAGTTTTCGGATGGGAGGTTATAGAAGGTTTATGGAAGCATTTTAACGAACCCAAAAACAGGGAGGAACAATTATGAAACGTCAAGTAAGCCTTTTAAGATTTTTATGTCTAATTATTGTGGGTATTGCTCTTGCATCCTGTGCAACACCACCGCCCCCTCCGCCACCTGAACCTACCGCTGAGGATCATTTCCGAAGTGGTATGTCTTACCTGAACGATGGATACTACGACGCGGCAATTTCAGAATTCAAAGCGGCAATTTCAATGAACCCAGCCTACAAAGAAGCCCATTACTACCTAGGCCAGGCTTATGAAAAGAAAGGTATGGATGCACAGTCAGAACAGGCTTATAAGGACGCAATTCGCATTGATCCAAGGTATATCCAGGCTCATGAAGCGCTGGGGCTGTTACTATACCGCCTTAATCGTTTTCCAGAAGCAAAAGCGGAGTTAGAAATGGCGGTAAATCTCAACTCTGTGTTGCCCGAAATATACACAAAACTTGGGGAGATTTACCTGACCGAGAAATGTTGTCTGAAAGCTCGCAACATGTTCAAGAAGGCACTGGAAATCAACTCTGAATTCTATCCTGCAAAAGACGGGTTAAAGCGAGCCCAGCGTTTGTGTGGACGCCCTCCATATCACAGGCCCGTCAAAAAACTGAAAAAATTCCAGGGTGGTGGTAAAGCCCTGAGCCCCGAAAACTTCTAGGCAATTACGATGGGAACAGATTCATGAAAGCTGTGAAAACATACGAATTTACGGCGTGGCTTATCATATGTTTATTGTTGTGGGGTTTCTACTTACTTCACGAAAATGCCCATGCCGGTCAGAAAGAACTCATGGACAAGTGGGTGACCAGCAAACGCGAAATAACGAGTAAAATCGTGGAAAGACTTCGAAAAGAAGGGAAACTTCCCCAAAACGGAATCGTGGAATTCTCTGCTCGAGTAAAACCCACCGAGAGTGGAGAACTGGAAATAGCCCTAGATAAACTAGTTGTTCATCCCCGAAAAGCTAATTCTGTTTCAACAGGTTCTTTACCTCAGATTACCGACCCATCTGATGAAATAGCAAGCCAGTTTGAAGAAATTTTTCGCCCCCGCAACCCTTCTCCTTTTTGGACAACCGGTACAATTGAGATCAGAAGTGGCAAGGTTACGAGTGAAATTATGTCTATCAAACCAACAGAGCCTTCTCTGTCTCCAGATCAAGCCATATCACAGTCTAAAAAAACCGAAAATAGAAAGGAGCAGGACGATAAGGATTCTCTTCGTGATAAAAAACCCGAAGGGGAAAAGAGATTCTGGCATAAACTTTTCGGAAAATAGGAGGAAAAAATGAAATGGAGAAAATTCGGTCAAAGCACACTTATGGCAACCTTGATTTCATTTTGCCTGTGGTCAATCGGGTGGGCCGGCAATAAGCAGCTCATGTCAGAAAAAATGGCCAAACAAGACTTAAAACGCAACCTGGTCGAAATGGTGGTGGGTTACAAGGTTCGCAGCGAGGGTCAATTTGGACTGACGGAAAATCCAAATTACAGAATCCAAACCAAGGCCGGAGCACTCATAAAGGGTATTAATGTTGAAAAAATGATTTACGACAAAGAAAAAGACATAGCCTTTTGCACGGGCTACATAGACCTCGGCGATGTCATTAACGTGGTAGGTGAGCGAATGTCCTTTAAAAACGTTAGAGTGCGTGGATACGGTTTTGGAACGATGACACCATCGTCAAAACCACCGCTTATGGCTCTGCGCGCGGCTCTGTTAAATGCCTATGACGAACTTGCCGCAAAGATTGTTGGTGAACGCATCATGAGTGTGAGTGAAGCAGAAAATTTTATATTGACTAACGATATAAATCGCTCGAAGGTTCTCGCTGCTGTATATGGAGCATATATCCCCAACATAGATCTTGACCACCCAAATCGTGGTTGGGGATGGGACGAAGATGGGAATGCCTTCGTGAGGCTTCGTCTTGATGTAAGGAAGGTTCGAGATATCCTTGGACAGAACATAAGGTATGAAGGGCCCAATATCGTTGAAGTTATAGGTCGAGGTGCTCAGAAGGACGAATTGAGTGGGCCGCAGGAAGGTGCTCCTGGAGGATCAAGGTTGCACGGTACTGAGTATAGGTCTTTGCCAGTTCCAACGG
Organism: Deltaproteobacteria bacterium; assembly: GCA_019309115.1. Classification (GTDB taxonomy): domain Bacteria; phylum Desulfobacterota; class Syntrophobacteria; order Syntrophobacterales; family Thermodesulforhabdaceae; genus JAFDGW01. The sequence continues at coordinate 92,579 of JAFDGW010000001.1, read as the reverse complement.
GATCTACTGCAGAAAGAGAGCTAAAGGCGGTTCCTGCTCCTCCAGGAGGCCCAACACCTCCTCAAGCTCAGCAGTGAAAGAAGAAAAGGCTGGAAATAAAGGCGAGGCTTGATACTTACTTCTACCTGCATCGCCTTTTCCGGCTTCAAACCGAAACAAATAGGTGTGCCTATGGGAATTAAAAAGCTCGGAATTTGTTATGTAATACTTCTTGTTATATTTCTCATGGCCTTTCCCAGCACAGGAATGCCGCAGGTAAAACCCGCAACAATTATTGTTTCAGCTGAGGGACTCGCGGACCCCAATTTTTACAAAGACAAAACTCTGGCTTATGATGAGGCACTGCGCGATGCAAAACGCCAGGCCATAGAAAAGGCTGTCGGTTGCTATGTGTCTTCTCAAACCATTGTCGAAAACTACACACTCGTTAGGGATCGCGTGATTTCCAAATCCGAAGGTGCCATAAAGCGGATACTAAAAGTGGTAAATGGTGGCATACAGCCCGATGGATTTTATCATGTGTGGATAAAAGCAGAGGTATTAGCTGCACCTATCAGAAACGCTGTAAAGGCCTTGTCACGAATGGAGAGGATTTCCATCATCAAGGAAAGGGGAAATCCGACCTTTTCTGTGGGATTGTACATAATATCACCGGATTCTTGGGGAAGACGGGTCCCATGTGAAGTCTGCAACAGGGAGATTGCCAATCGTTTGCGGAGTTTTGGCTATAAAGTCATTTCAGAGGATGAAGCCAACAGACAGCTTCAAGAAAGAATAAAGCTCTTGCTGGCTCAAGGGCTAACCCGCGAAGTAGCATCGCAAATTGTAAAGAAACCATCAGACATATCCATTAACGGCGTAATCAAACTCAGGCGTTCGCAGCGGGTACGTCTGGCAAGTGGAATTGAAGTACAAACAACTCTTCTAACAGCATGGTCAATCGAAGCCATCGATAACCATACTACGGAAATAATCTTTTCCGAAAATTTCAGACCGCCGCAAGGCGTAATGTATAATGACGAAGACGAAGCAATAATGGACGTTGGATCAAAAGTCGGGGACGTGTTCAGCCAGGATATTTTCAAGGACTACATTCTGAGGCCCACTCATGATGTTATTTTGACCTTTTCAGGAATGCCGGACAGGCAGCTCGCAAAGCTCATGAAAAAGGAACTTCTTGGTATTCGCTCTGTTCTGAATGTGATTTTTCGCGAATTTCTAGCCGGAGGTGACACGGTTTTTGAAGTGGAATTTGCGGGATCTCGCGAACAATTTTCTGACATACTAGATGGCATCATACTGAAGGCTCTTAATGCCAAATATGGTAAAGATACGTTTTCTATCAGAGAAGAGCGAGGAGATATTGTTAAAATTCAGGTTAACAATCCTCGGGCTATCACACGCGAAAAGCTTGAGCAAGGTGTCCCCACACAACTTGTGGCAAACGTTAGCCAGGAGCGTATAAAAGAGGTTGTAAAAAGCCCTCAACTCGAAGACAAATACAAAGATGTGTTGAACCTTTAAACAATGTAGGGGAGGAAGGGTGTTATGTTTGGTAAAAGAGTCGTGGCTATTACGTTGATATGTGCCTGGTTAGCAGTTTCCATGGGCTGTGCAACGACCCAGCAGGGTCAAGAACAACAACAGGCAGCGGTCGCAGGTGGAGCTCTTGGGGCAATTACTGGAGGCCTAATAGGTTATGCTCTTGGAGGCAAGAAAGGAATGGTAGCCGGTGCAATTGCTGGTGGAGCCTTGGGGGCACTGTCGGGCTGGGCTTATGAAAAGCGCCAACAGGCTATGAAAGAAGCAGCATTGAAAAATAAGCGGGTGGTTATTGTTAAGGAAGATAAGACGGAGAAGGTGGTGGCAGAACCTGTAAAGCTCGTTGAAGAAGATGGTAAAAAATACAGAGAAGTGAAGGTCAGAACTTACAAGCTCAATCCTCAAACCAAAAAAGAGGAATTAACAAGTGACACGATCGAGAGGGTACCCCTTGAATAGGGAAAAGCTGGCGCACTACATTAGCCCTTTGCTCTTTATTTTCAGCGGTCTTCTTGCTTTTGCGTCGATATCATACGCCGAAGGAGTTTGTCCTCCACAGCTAATCAACAGAAAGATTGCGGTAATTGTAGGGAGTGCATCCCTTGATGCTACGCCTGAGCTAGTGAAAGATGTTACCGCTCTCATTGAAGGAGAATGTGCAAACAGGGGATTAAACCCTGTTGATCAAACGGTTTTGCAGAAGATTTTGCCCGAGCAGGAAAAACTTTTGATACTCAGGGGAAACACAGTTGGAGCGATAACGCTTGGAGAAAAATTGGGGGCCGACCTACTTATGGTGGGACAGCTCAGGGTAAAGGGACGGGTTATTCGTGGACTAAATACATCCATCAAGTCTGTCTACGTTACTCTGACACTGAAAATCCTGGATGCAAAAACAGCCCGTCTGATTTCATCCGTAAGTTGGTCAAAGAAAACGGGCGGAGTTGATGTTGTTCAAAGGGCCTATGACATACTTGAAGAAAATATCACTGGAATCATGGACAACCTTTATTCCCAGTATTGCAAGCGCGGGCTGAATATTCTTGAATCCGGTCATACTACCCTTACTGAAAAAGGAAAGGGGCACTCGGTTCCATCAGCAGGGAATCAACAAAACAACAGTGATTCTCCGCCACCACCATCATCAACAAAACTGGAAGACCTTTAATGATGTTTATGGTGGGTGTGGATATGAAACGGCTACTTCAATGCTTTACAATCTTTATCGTTTTTTGTCTGTCAGGCCTGTCGGTAGGATCACAAGATAGTGTCCCCATTCTTAAAATCAACACAAAGTTTCATACCGCCAGTATTCGTAAGATCAGAACAGATGTTATGGGCACTTACTTAGCCACCGTGTCGTATGATCAGACCGTTAAAATATGGGACACCCTTTCTGGAGACCTCCTCGCTACCCTCCATCCGCCCATTGGCAAAGGTAATGAAGGTAAGCTTTACGCTGTGGCGCTGTCCCCTGACGGAAAGTTTGTTGCCTGTGGAGGTTACACAGGAAAAAGCTGGGGGGGACAATTTGCCATTTACGTCTTTAACTGGCAAACTGGTTCAATGGTTTACCGTTTGGGAGGCCTTCCCACGCCGGTCCTTGAACTGGCCTACTCTCCTGATGGTAATTACCTTGTAGCCGGGTTGGCCAAGAAACAGGGCATTCGAGTCTATAATGCAAGAGACTATAGCATAGCACTGGAAGATTTCCAATATGGTGGTTCTGTATACGGCGTGGATTTTGACTCAAAGGGTCGTCTGGTCACTGTATCTGATGATGGATACCTAAGGCTGTACGATCAGCAGTTTGCGCTTCTTAAAAAACGCAAAACGGCGGGTAAAGCGCCTTTTTCTGTATCCTTCACACCTGACGGGTCCAGAATAGCAGTTGGTTATCTCGCCAGCAGAAGAGTTGACATATATTCCGGCACCATGTTGAAGTTTCTACTATCGGCCAGTGTGAGGGGAATTACCAATGGAAACCTAAGTAGCGTCGCCTGGCTCAGTGACGGAACCACATTATGTGCTGCCGGACGTTGGAGTAAACCCGACGGTACCAACCCGATACGATGCTGGAAGAACAAAGGGGCTGGAAAATACAGGGACTTTCCTACAAAAAGCCGGGACACCATTTTGAGTCTTGAGAGTCTGCCCAACAGTCAGCTGGCCTTTGCTTCCGGTGATCCCGCAATGGGAATAATAAACGCCAATGGTTCGTTTCAGTTTGTTCACCTACCAGACAACGCGGATTTTAGAGACAAACAAGAAAAATTTTTTGTAAACAAGGACGGTTCCGAGGTCTTTTTCGAATTTTACTGGGCCGAAAATACATATAAAGGGCTGTTTTCAATCCCTGACAGGTACCTTGAAATCAATCCGCAAAATCGTAAGGATTTTTATTCACCGATTACTAATGCTCTTCCAATCAGAAATTGGAAAAAAAGCGGCCATCCGCGACTTGGGAAAAAACGTCTAGCTCTGGCCCCTTATGAACGTTCCTACTGTCTTGCCATCAGTCCGGACAAGCAGGGCTTTGTAATAGGCGCAGAATGGTCGTTGAGATACTTTGATCGCAGTGGAAACCTCATGTGGAAAGTGACGACCCCTGCCCCAGTGAGGGCTGTAAATATTTCCAGGGATAGACGTCTTGTTGTAGCAGCTTATGCTGATGGTGCGATACGATGGCATAGACTCAGGGATGGTCGTCAGTTACTGAGTCTATTTTTCATTCCCAAAAGCGAGCAATGGGTTATGTGGTCTCCGTCGGGATATTACGACGCTTCAGCCGGTGCTGACCAATTCATTGGCTGGCATGTCAACAGAGCTTTTGACATTGAAGCTGACTTCTTCCCTATAGGTCGTTTCAGGTCAATCTACTACAGACCTGATTTGCCGCTCGCAATATTAAAGACCCTCGACGAGCAAGAAGCCCTCCGATACGCTGCAAAGGAATGGGGACGTAAAAGCTCGGATGTAAAACCAGAAGAAATGCTGCCACCGGTGGTCAGGCTCCTTGATCCTCCCAAGAAGTATTCTACGTCAGAACAGATACTGCGGCTCCGCTTTTCAATGAGATCCACCAAGAACGCTCCTGTAAACACGGTCAAAATTATGATCGATGGTAGGCCGGTGAAAGTTGAAGAAGGAACCTGGGCGGCAGGGGAAGAAGTAACAAGAGAAGCAACTATAACGATACCACCAAAAGATTCGATCATTTCAGTCATTGCCATAAATAGGTTTGCCGCAAGTGAACCCGCCATTGCTCAGGTACATTTTGAAGCTGCTGCGCCCTCTGCTTCTACTACCAACATTCCAATGGTGGCCAAAACAGCGGTACCTTCCGATAGCCAAATCAAAGCCAGATCGGTCAATGTTCCGGCTCCAGAGGTGGCTGAAACTAAACTACCCGAACCTACTGCTCCGCAGGGATTTTTAATTAAGCCAAAACTATATGTTCTCGCAGTTGGAATTGGGAAGTACCCTAGAGAAGAAATGATGCTCATGTATCCGGCAAAAGACGCCCGGGATTTTGCCAGGATGATGCAAACCCAAAATGGAAAACTCTATCGAGATGTTCAGGTTCGTGTCATCACAGACGAGCAAGCCACGCGGGAGAACATAATAGAAGGGCTCGACTGGATCAGAAAAGAAACCACTGCTCGTGACGTTGCCATGATTTTTATGGCAGGTCACGGACTCACGGACAATCGGAGCGGCACATATTACTTCTTGCCTGTGGATGCCAACCCCGAAAAGCTTATGGTAACAGGGATACCGGCAACTTACCTCCAAGACACCGTGGCATCCATACCCGGAAAGGTGCTACTCTTTCTGGATGCCTGCTATTCTGCGAACATCTTGAAGGGCAGGAGAACGAGAGGGATAGCTGTTGGAGCTACGGGAGATGTAATGGGGGTGGTTAATGAACTTGTGAGTGCTGAAAATGGAGCGGTTGTCTTTGCATCGTCTTCTAGGACTCAGAGGTCCCTTGAATCCGAAGAATGGCAAAACGGAGCATTCACAAAGGCTCTTCTAGAAGGTCTATCTGGAAAGGCAGATTTAATGAAAAAAGGTAAGATAACAATAGATTATCTTGATTTATACATCTCCGAACGTGTAAAAGAGCTCACCAAGGGTGAGCAAACTCCGATTGTGCAAAAACCGCAAACGGTACAAGACTTTCCAATCGCCATAACTAGCAGTAGCTAAGGGGGAAACAGATGAATCGTTTGCGAATCAAAATATTAGCCTCAGTAATTATGCTAGTGATATCCGTCCTTTTTGCGGGCTCAGGCATGGCCCAGTCATTGACACCTGAATGCCAAAAGGCAAAGGAGTTATTTGACAAAAGCCTGAACGTGACAGATCAAAACCAACAAATCCAACTTCTGAAACGGGCAGTGGAAATTTGTCCCGCTTTCGCGGAAGCTTACAACAACCTAGGGCTCGTGCTTGAAGAACAAGGCAAATTAAACGAAGCCCTTGATGCTTATCAGAAAGCTTCTAAAGTCAATCCCCTTTTTCCTCATCCCCTTGCCGGCATAGGGGACGTCTGTAGAAAACAAGGGCACTATCTTAAAGCGGTAAAGGCATATCGAAAATTCTTAGATCTGGCAACATCCAAGGAGGTGCAACGGAAATATCCAGACGTTACCAATTTTATACCATACGTGGAAGGCAATCTTAAGCTGGCAGAACAGAAGCTGACAGCCGAGGAGCGGAAAGTCTTGGAGGAAGGTGGAGAAACATCAAAACTGGTGACAGCTCAGGCTATAACCAATTTGTTGACGAGAAGAACTCGAGGTCTTAATGTTCGCCCTAGTATTCCCATTAAAATTCATTTTGCCTCAAACAGTGCTACCATTTCCCCTACGTCTTACAAACAGATTGAGGAAATTGCCCGGGCTTTAAACAGCCCAGAGTTAAGCAAGTGCAGAGTAAGGATAGAAGGCCATACCGATAACGTGGGAAATGCAGAATACAATCTGCAACTTTCGGAGCGAAGGGCCGAAAGTGTTAAAAAATACCTCGTAGAACATTTTGGCATTGACCCGGCCAGACTAGAGACTGTTGGGTATGGTGAATCAAGGCCGATAGCGTCCAACGACACGTCCTGGGGAAGAGCCCAAAATAGGCGTGTCGAACTGGTAAATCTCGGACCCGTTTCGTCTCCGCCAACTGCCCAGCCTGTCCCGTCCCAACCTACTCCGCCCAAAAAGAAAATAAAAATAGCAATATTGGAGCTGGACTTTCTCGAACGGTCAGGCAGAAAGGATCCGCTCGGCAGAATGATAGCCGAGTTTCTCACCACATCGGCCGCCAATTCCGGTAGATTTGACATTGTGGAACGAAGCCTACTGGACAAGGTAATGAAGGAACTTGAGCTGGGACAAAGTGGCATAGTTGAGGAAGGCAAAGCCAGGGAAATCGGTAGAATGGTTGGCGCATCAGCCATATTAACAGGGTCAGTTAGTCGGCTTGGTAACACCTTGAGAATCGATGCGAGATTAATAGACGTAGAGTCGGGTGAAATTATTGCCGCTGCCAACGAAATAACCCAGGGCGATATGCAGTCACTCTCTAGGGCATGCACATCGTTGCTGAACAGGCTTATTGCCCGACTTGATTAGAAAAATGACCATCTTTCGTAGAAGGGGCAAACATGCTGCTTTAATTCGTCGCCTCAGAAGAGTCGGTTTCACTTTTTTCGGCGTTTCGGTAGGCCTGTTCAGCCATTTGATGAGAGAGGTGAATCAGAGCGTCAGTTTCAGCTTTTATGATGTTAGTATCTGAAGTTTCAATAACTTGACGTAATTTAGCAATTTGATTCTCAATTTTTTGCTTCAATTCTGCATCGATTTTCCCATTGAGTTCAGTCATACTCTTTTCGATACCATAAATTATCTGATCAGCCCTATTGCGGGCTTCTACGAGTTCACGTTTTTTCCTGTCTTCTTCAGCATAGGTCTCCGCCTCCTTTATCAGCCTCTGGATCTCCTCCTCCGATAACCCCCCTGATGCCGTAATCCTTATTGATTGCTCTTTTCCAGTGCCCAGATCCTTCGCTGACACATGTACAATGCCGTTCGCATCTATATCAAAGGTAACTTCTATCTTAGGCACGCCCCTCGGCGCAGGAGGAATTCCCACGAGTTCAAATTTGCCCAGACTTTTGTTATCGGCCGCCATTTCGCGTTCACCCTGAAGAACGTGAATCATAACGGAAGTCTGATTATCCGAAGCAGTGGAGAAAATCTGGCTTTTTCTCGTTGGGATGGTGGTATTTCGCTCGATAATCTTAGTCATCACACCACCAAGAGTTTCTATTCCAAGAGATAGAGGGGTAACGTCCAGCAAAAGTAAATCTTTTACCTCGCCCTTAAGAACAGCACCCTGGATAGCCGCTCCTATGGCAACTACCTCATCAGGATTGACTCCCTTATGAAGTTCCTTACCAAAGAAATCGTGGACCCGTTTCTGAACCAGTGGAACTCTGGTCATACCACCGACAAGTATAACTTCGTCAATATCGCGAGGGAAAAGGCCTGCATCTTTCAACGCCTGTTCAACAGGGGGAAACATTCTGTCAACGAGATCTTCCACAAGAGATTCAAATTTTGCTCTGGTAAATCTTTTCACCAAATGTTTTGGGCCGTTATGATCCGCTGTTATAAAAGGCAGGTTTATTTCGGTTTCTATGGTGGTGGAAAGCTCTATTTTTGCCCGCTCTGCAGCCTCTTTCAGGCGTTGTAGTGCCATTTTGTCTTGTCTGAGGTCAATACCATGCTCTTCAAGAAATTCACTTATCAACCAGTCGATTATTCGCTGATCGAAGTCCTCACCCCCAAGGTGAGTGTCTCCATTGGTGGCTTTGACTTCAAAGACACCTTCTCCAATTTCAAGAATTGAAATGTCAAAGGTGCCCCCTCCAAGATCGAACACCGCAATCTTTTCATCTTTTTTCTTATCGAGGCCGTAAGCTAGCGATGCAGCAGTAGGTTCGTTTATTATCCTCAGAACATTGAGGCCTGCTATTCTGCCAGCGTCCTTTGTTGCCTGTCGCTGGCTGTCGTTAAAATAAGCCGGAACCGTAATCACGGCATCGGTGATCTTTTCCCCTAGGTAGTCTTCCGCCGTCTGCTTCATTTTCATCAGTATGTACGCTGAAATTTCCTGAGGGCTGTACATTTTCCCTTGAATTTCAACGTAGGCATCACCATTTTCAGCTTTGACCACTTTGTACGGCAGGATTTCAATATCCTGCTGAACTTCCCGCGAATTATACCGTCGCCCGATTAAACGCTTAATGGCAAAAACCGTGTTGGCCGGATTTGTAATAGCCTGGCGCTTGGCAATCTGACCAACGAGCATTTCCCCGGAATCAGTAAATGCCACAACTGATGGCGTGGTACGACTACCTTCCGAATTGGCTATAACCTTTGGTTCTTTACCCTCCATCACGGCAACAACGGAGTTTGTAGTGCCGAGGTCAATACCGATAACCCTACCCACTCATCAGCCTCCCATCACGTTACTGATTGCCGTCCCCATCAGCTTCTTCTTTGGGCTGCTTGGCTACGACAACCATGGCAGGCCTAAGCAACCTGTCGTTCAGCACATATCCTTTCTGATATTCCTGAACGACCGTATTTTCGGGATGATCGTTAGTTTCCTGTTGCATGATCGCCTCGTGATAAGCTGGATCAAAAGGCTTACCTACCGATTCAAAGGGCTTGCATCCAAACCGCTCAAGGGTAGCTAAGAAACTCCTTAACGTTATCTCCACACCCTCGAGTAGGCTCTTTACATCTGTATCTTCATCCGCATGTTGAACAGCCCTTTCCAGGTTATCTATCACCGGCAGCAACTCCCGGATGATCTGTTCATTGGCATACGCAATTGCTTCCTGCCGTTCTCGCTCAAATCTCTTACGAGCGTTGTCCAGTTCTGCGGCAAGACGTAAATATCGGTCATTCAATTCTGACAGTTCTGCATCCTTCTGCTTCACCAAATCTACAAGCTCTTCTTTTGAAAGCTCTGCATAAGCATCGTCATTTTCTGCGGTCTTCTCAGCCTCCACCTCTTGAGACCGTTCAGAGTCAATATCAGCCTTCTTGACCTTATTTTCTTCTGTTTTGATTTCATTAGTTTCAATTTTTATCATAGCTTCACAAACCTCCTTAACCCAAAGGGCGTTTTTAAATCAGCGATGAGCTATCCGTCAGGGTTTTCCATTATTTCACTAAGCACCCGCGCTGTGTAGTCAACAATAGGAATAATCTTGGGATAATCCATACGAAGTGGCCCAATTACCCCTATGACACCAAGAACTACATCCTTTTTACGATAAGGTGAAGAAACAATGCTCAGTTCTTGAAGTTCCTGAACCCTGCTTTCTGGTCCTAGTATAACCTGTACTCCTTCTCCCGACTCGAGGGTCATATCTAGCAACTTCAGTAATCTTGACTTATCTTCAAAGGCCCGCAAAATAGTTTTAAGTCTGTCTATGTCCGAGAACTCTGGATAATCCAGCAATTTGGATTGCCCCTCAATATAAACTTCGGTTTCTTCATGTTGAGCCTGTAAAGCCTTTTTGACAATGTCAATTGCCCGATCGTAAATTCGATCGAACTCTGCCTTTTCTTCCTTTAACTCCTCGAGGATTTTATACTTAACCTCTTCAAGGGTTAAGTTTTTAAGGATATCGTTCAGGTACCTGCTGAACTTATCGAGGTCATCCTGTGAAAAATCTTCATCGCTCACAACCAATCTGTGGTGCACGATGCCTGATTCGGCAACAAGGATTGTTAGGACATGGTGCGCATAAAGGCGTATAAATTCAATGTGTCTGAACTTAGATGCACTTAATCTTGGCCAAAGTACCACAGCAGCTTGTGAGCAAAGGGAAGACAAAAGGTGTGAAGTTTTTTTCAGGATTTCTTCCACACTGCCCTTAATATCAATGTACGCTTTTCGTATGGCTTCCTTTTCCTTTTTTCCAAGCTTCTTCGGCTCTATAAGGCTTTCCAGATAAAATCGAAGTCCCTTTTCCGTGGGCACCCGTCCGGCGGATGTATGGGGCTGATACACATAGCCCAGGTCTTCCAAGTCGGCCATTACATTGCGAATTGTGGCCGAACTCAGATTTGTCATGTATTTTTTTGACACCGTCCTGGATCCGACGGGCTCTCCACTACGGATATAATCAATAACAATTGCCTTAAGAACCCTTTGATCTCTCGAACTGAGCTCACTCACGCTCCGCCTCACATATTTTTATTAGCCACTTTAATAAGAGAGTGCTAATAAAATTTAATGTCCAATCAACGAGTTGTCAAAATTGCCTTCAAACTATCGGGTTATACCTTGAAGAACTCACACATCTCACAAAAGCCTCTTATCTTTTCCACTTCCCTCTTCGGGCCGGTAAATTGCACGCCTATTACAGTATGCTGATGGAGTCGATCATATTTAACTGACTTGGCCCTTCCTGTAATTCCATTGACTGCTACGTTGTTTGGCAAAACAAAATCCAGCGTCAATTCAGCGTTTAAAGGTACAACAATGAGGGAATCGAGCACTAAACGGCAACCCCCTTTACTTATATCTTGCACAACCCCTGAAAACACTTCTCTTAATCTCGCAAGGTGTGCCCTAGCTTCCAGATTCACCCTAACCCGGAAATATTTCCGTAATTGCTTAACTTCAAAAGATCGAGGATAGTCTATAAAAGCAAGCCCGTCTTCTATGACCTTACGTAAAAAGCTCCTAAAGATGTACACTTCTCCATCGTTTTCAAGATAACACTCTAATTCTCCTTCAACAATGCTTATCAGGTGATCACTGATATATATCTTCGGTTCGTTAATTATCACAAACTCACCGTGTCTGGCACCGACAACCTGGCTTCTTGCTTTGTGAGGTGAACCACTCTTTCTCAAAGGTTTAACATATATAACCTGTTCGATCTCAAGAGGAAGCTTTTCCATTTGACCTCCTTAATTCTCCTTAATTCTTTAACGTTTCAAACTTGAGGAAAATCGCCTACCCACCCGGTCAGGTAACACATCACAAAGCATTTCCTTCATAAAAAGAGTTGCACCGAGAAACCACAGGAACACAAAAATACTCCCTTTCACCCCACATTCCAGAATATAAAGCTCCCAAGTGTTAAGATCTTTCAAATTAGTGGACACAAGATACCACACCAATTTCGAGCCTAACACCCCAAAACCACTAACAGCAAAACACCTTATTAAACAACGAAAAATAGATCCGAAAACCGTGCTATCTCTCATCCATTTAACCCAGCAGAGACTTAAGCCAACACAGTAAAAAGCAACTCCACATACACTACCCAACGCCACTCCCGCTTCTTTGATAAATTTTGCACCAAAGAAATAAATAGGAATGCAAGCAACCGTGGCAACCGTCCCGACCACAACAGGAATCACCGTGTTTCCTACCGCGTAATAACCTCTACCGAATATCTGCTGATATCCCCAGAAAGGTACTCCAATGAGAAAAACCCTAAGAGCCGTTGAAGTACTCAAGGTATCGGCCATAATAAACCTACCCTGCTGGAAGATAATGCCCACAATAGGCTTTGCCAAAAGCGCCATGACACACGTCACTGGGACAATCACAAAAAGCGTGTTCTTCAATGCTTTATTCAAAAGGGAATAAAATTCCTTTAACTTTCCTTTGGCAAATAGCTCAGCAAGAAAAGGATACGAAGCCACTCCAGCTGCCTGCGCCACAACTCCAACAGGAACAAACATAAGCCTCCGGGCATAATTCAAGTGACTTACGGCGCCTTTCCCAACCAAAGACCCGAAGATGCGAACGAATTGCTCATCTAGAACCACTATGGACTGTCCTAACATAAGCGGAAGAGCCATAAAAATAAAACGTTTCATTTTGGGATGCCACAACCTGAGCCTCAGATTTACACCCCCACCACGAAAAGCACTCAGAAGAGGTAGCAAAAAATTGCCCACCAGGGCTCCTACCAGTACACCCCAGCAGAAACCGATCATTCCATATTTTCTTAACAGGACTCCAAAACCTATTATGAATCCGTTATAAACAAGGGGCGCTACTGAAGGAACCACGAACTGTTTCCTCAAATACAGGATGGCATTGAAACACGCCCCAGTCAGAAAAAAAACCTGTGCCGGCAGAATTATCCTGATGAAAACTATCAATCTATCAAGGCTTGATTTGTCAAATCCAGGAGCAACAAACTTAACGCACCAGGGAACCACGAGCTCGCCTATCAGAGTCAACACACATATGACCACAGAAATCCACAGGAAAGCACATGAAAAAAATTGCCAACCATCTTTTTCATCCCTAGCAAATAACTCGCTGAGAAGCGGTATCAGGGTTATGGAAAAGTAGGCTCCTGCAAGAAGGTAATTGATGAAGTCCGGTATTACAAAGGCAGTAAAGTAAATGTCAGACTCTACAGACGCTCCAAACCAGAAAGAAATGATTTTATCCCTGATAAGCCCCATAAATCGGGACAATAAAACGCTTGATCCCAGTAAAAGAGCTGCGATATGAATTTTTTGCTCTTTAGTCCAAAAGCTCATATCTTATTGTTGACCACTGGCGTTGTAATGAAAAGCAGGATGGGCGATCAGGCTATTTCTCAACGTAATCGGCCCTGCAAACCTGTAATTACCCGAAAGGATCTGAGAAATGGACACACTCACCACAAGACTTTTTGTAGCATCGGCTGTAGTTTTTGCCATAAACGTCCCCTTCGGATACTGGCGCGCACGTTCACCCAGGTTTTCTAAAAACTGGTTTATTGCCATACATGCTCCTATACCACTTGTAATTGCTATAAGACTGATTTCAAAGGTAGGATGGCGTTTCATAACCTTTCCCATATTCGTAATTGCTTTTTTTCTTGGTCAACTAGCAGGAGGTCTATTTAACAGGTTACGTCACTGATCCCCCAAAGAATATTTCCCTTATCGCCTGGCAACAGCGTTTATGGTGCCCATGATGGTGATGAAGATGGGCGCGCTTGAACTCAGCACGGAACAACTCCTCAAATGGAACATCTTCAATAATGCGTCCTTCGTGCATTACTACCGCACGATCACACAAAAACGACAAAAAACATAAATCATGGCTAATAATGATGAGAGTCTGTTCCAGCGAATCCAAAATTTCTATGAGTTGACGTTCACCATCAGGATCAAGATTGTTTGTGGGTTCATCCAGAATCAAAACATCCGGTTTCATGCTGAGAATTGAAGCAATAGCAATCCTTTTCTGTTCACCACCACTGAGCCTATGAGGTACCCGGTTTTCATAACCATCAAGGCCAACCGAGTGCAGCGCTTCCTTTACCCTGGCACTCACCACATCCCGGGCTAAATCCATGTTTTCAGGCCCAAAGGCTACTTCATTCCAGCAACTGGTACAGAAAAGCTGATCCATGGGATTTTGAAAAACCAGCCCAATCTCAGCGTCGATGTAATAATCCCCTAGGGGTTTAAAAATCCCGGTAAGAACAAGTGCAAGGGTGGATTTTCCTGCCCCATTTTCGCCCACAACGGCAATTCTTTCTCCTTTGTGAACAACGAGAGATACGTTCTTTAATCCAGGGCTACCATCAGGATATGTGTAACTCACATTGTTGAGGTAAATTATAGGACTATCCTCAGACGAAGCAGGAACTTCGGTCCTTACCTGAAGTATGTGGCCTCCATTATCACCACAACAAGACAGTCGAAACGTAAAGTCCAATCCATGTTCTCGAAGAGACGGTGGATGAGAAATCAGGTCTTTAATTGTGTAATCGTGATGAACTCGGCCATTTTTCAAAACGAGCACCCTGTCGCACAGATGGTAAAGGAAGAAAAGGTTGTGGCTTATACAAACGAGCGTGCCTTTAAAGGAACTCAAAAGATCCAAGAACACTTCTTCGTGTTCCGGATCGAGTCCATCTGTGGGTTCGTCGAGTATCAGTACATCGGGATCCATTGTCAGAACGGTTGCAAGAGCCGCCCGCTTTCTCTGTCCGTAGCTGAGGTTGTGAGGTTCTTTATAGGCATATTCTCTTAAGCCAACCATATCGAGAACAGTTGAAATTTTAGCTTCCAGAAGAGTGGCGTCTGTGACGGTTATTCCTTGAGACATTAGCAGAGGTCCGAAGGCCAGATCATCAAAAAGCGTGGCCGAAAATAGCTGATCATCAGGATCCTGAAAAACCATCCCTACCCTGACATTTTCCCTGAGAACAGATCCTCTCGTGGGTTTATAAATATCACAAAGAATTTTAGCCAAGGTGGTTTTACCGCATCCATTGTGTCCCACAATTGCAAGGCGGTCGTTTTCGTAAACAGCAAGGTTTACATTATCGAGAGCCTTATTACCATCCGGGTAAATAAAACTCACATCCTTTAGCTGTAAAATAACTTTTTTTCCCGCAAGACTACCAGTCAAGCGATACTCTTGTGCAACGTCATGCATGTTAAATCATCCGTGCAAAACCATGTTGTAGTAACAAATCGACAATTAGCGACAATGAAGCCACAGCAACCCACATAGCTGCAAGGGTTATATCTCGCCAGTTAGCCTTAAACTTCACAGCCAGGGGCATGTTCCCACGGTAACCCCTGGCCGTCATTGCCTCGTAAATACGCTGAGTCCTCTCGTAGCTTCGAACAAACAATATGCCCAAAAAATTCCCGAGAATGACCAGTGTCCTCCATCCGGTTCTATATCGAAAGCCTCTGAGCTTCATACTGCGATACATTCTTGAGGCTTCATCTCTGAGAACGAAAAGATATCTGTAGGCCAGCAAAAGCATCTGAGTAAAGCCTTCCGGCAATCCCAATTTCCTGAGGGCAGCTACTGTAATGGAGTAAGGTGACGTTTCAAAAACCACAGGCATGACTGCAACAATAATCACGGCTTTTAGCCAAATCCTCAGTATAAGCCGGATAATCCCAAGGTTAAGCCTTATCATTGAAAATGGTTCCAACACTATAACCGTATCACCCTGTTTTACCGGAGCGGTGAGCAAAAGAACTATGGCCAAAAAAGTAAGGAAAGAGAATACTGGAGATAGCCGTCTTAGAAATGCTCGGATAGCAATTCTACTTGCAACAACGAGGCAAGCAATACACACAGCGTCAAAAAGCAAAACCGCTACGTTATTAATAAAGGCAACAGCAAAAGAAAAAAACATAAGCGAAAAAATTTTTAACCTGGCATCCCATCGGTTTATCCACCCCCTTTGTCCCCCGCCCTCTAAAGATGGAATTTTCCAACTTGATACCTCAGTTTCGTGTCTTGCTTTTAAGCAAAATATTAAGAAAGCCGTAATGACAATAAGGGCAATTGCTGCAGATAACCAAACCCTCGGCGAAAGAGCTATCGTCCTGATAGTAAAATCGCTTTCCATCAGCGTCTCCAAAAGTAATCGGCTAGAAAATCTTTTCTAGCATTGTCCCTTTGCTGCCGCAGGGCCATTTATACTTCAAAAATCACCGCAATTCCATCAGGTGACTTACTAGAATGAACTTGTCTAGGCTTTATGAGATCATCAATATGTAATGCCCCCTGAAAGCAAGACATTTTTGATAAAATTTGCAGAAGCATGACCATTTTCGTGGTACGTCATGTTTGTTGTTCACCTCGGGTCTTGATAACCGTCACATGGGCTGACGGGAGATTGATGATTGCATTGGGGAAAATAAGCTTTGAAAAAATTTCCTCAGGTGTTATTTGTTGGGTTGCCTGTTAGTCTTGGAGCAATTCAAAAAGTAATTGACTGTGCTTCCGAAGCTATTATGCCTCACTATGAAATGATCCAGGGTAAGAGGTTCGATCATCGAAAGTGAATCATATAGAGGAGAGAAGCTCCGTGGTATAACTCAGGCGGTTTACACTGGCTATGGGTTAGGATTACTCCTGTGATTGCTTTTTTCATGGTTCATAAGAGACGTTCAAAAGAAGCGTTTAAAAATTGATCGGGCAGCGGGAAGGAATTCTCGTTAGTGATTGTTATGGTGTTTATAAGAAGTGGGCTAGTAACTCTAGGCAGACTTGCTTGAGTCATCTCACAAGGAAGGCGAAGAGGTTGGCAGAGAGTTTCAATCCCGAGTTATCGAAATGTGGCAAATGGGCATTGAAGGAACTGCGCACCTTGGTGCATATGGCAAGGGTTCCTCTAAGTGCGGGTCAATGGAGTGCTTTTTATGCCAGGTGTGTCGTCTTATTGGTTTTTATCGTGAGAGCAAAAGCGAAGCGGGGAAGTTTGTCCGAAGGTTGGAGGAAGAAATGGAACCCACCAACAATCTGGCTGAACGAACGAACTATCCGCTTTGGAGCTTTGTGGCGTAAGAGAAGTCAGGGTACCAGAAACGATATGAGCGAATTTTATCCCCGCGCCATACTTGTAAGCTCTAATGCAAGTCCACCTTCAATGTCCTTGTGGACGCGTTCTCTGCTTATTTCAGGGGACAAAAACCTGATCTTGAATGGTTAACCGATGTTGGCAATCATAATATTCTGTGATCGCTTACTTTCCTTCAGACCGCTTCCACATATCGTAAAGCTACTTACTGTGTATAAAATCTGTAATTCCACCATGATTACCTTGTGATCTCTTACCAGCAACTCTTCCCGCTCCTTGCGTATCTTTTGACTTGCTGGTAATCTTCTTTATGGAGGACATTTTTTTAGTTTGATGTTTGTCGGTTATACTAGTTACGATTTGAGTCATCTTTTTCTTTTTATGAGAAAGAATAGAATCGCCTTGGGTGAGTAGTTGAACATCAGAAATTTTGAGACATGGAGTGCTAAAATGTTCAGATTAATGATTGGTACTTTGGCGTTGCTCTTTTCAATAGGAACTTCATGGGCTACTGGCACCTCACAGCATCCTAAAGTTACCTTGAAGGATCAAAACGGAAACCCCGTGTTAGAGACGGGTTATCCTGTGAGTGTGAGAAAGAGCTGTGGTGGGTGCCATCATATCGACTTTATTGCTAATGGTTATCACTTCCAACAGGGTCGGTTGGCACTCCTGTCGTCCAAGGTGTACAGAGAAAACTACTACAACAAATCGATCGACATAAAGCAAAAACGGCTTCTCACAGAATCCCTCAGTGGGAAAGTAGATGGAGGTATGTACGGCAATTTGATCCTCTGTCCTCATCCCACGCCGCTAGGTCCCAGGTACACAAAAAAACCTCTAGAAATTAACCTGACCACTCCTGAATGGTGTGCTCATTGCGGGGTCTGTCACGTAGGCGGTGGACCCATGGAGAAAGATAGAACCGATCACTATCTGTATCAAAAGTCCGGTGAGCAAATCGCTGCCGAACTGAAAGCTGGTAACATACCTGGGGACTATGTGGTATGGAGCGGTAAAGAAAAAAAGTTTGTTCCATTTGAATGGAAAAAATATGGCTTGAACAATGTCGCAGAGCCTTCCTGTTTTTTATGTCATTCCACGAGAACCGCTTACAACCGTGATTGCCTGCTCAACTATCGTATTGCCATCCTTAAACACTATTTCGCTGGGGCTAACACACTGGGAGGAGGTCTAGCTGGTTCCTATGATGAAAATACGGGAAAATTGATCTATGACATAAGTCTGGATGTCGATCCCGAAAGGCCGGGTATCCAAATTAATGGCAACATCATCGGTAAACCGCTGGACGAACATTGCGTCCAATGTCATGCTGGTTGGACCGATGATATTGATGAAGATGGTAAGTTTACGCATAAAGACGTAATCATCCAGTTTTTTGACCTGAAGTTCCTCCAACCTGATACTGTTAAAGAAGCCTGGCTCTGGAGTTATAACGATCGAGATCTAGACGCAAATGGTGTGCCGAAGCGCATTGATATTCATAAAGATAAGGGCCTAGGCTGCATTGATTGCCACGCGCCGGTGGGTGCTTCCAGCCACAAAAGACCATCTCATGACTTTGCCAAGGGCAATACTGGTCCCATGCATCGTGTGCGTTGGCATCAGTTAGCCGGAACTGCGAGTTGCCGAAATTGTCATGACGATCCTGTTGCAATCCACACACCCGCATTCGGTCCAAGCTCCAATGCCAAGCTTCATATGGATAAAATTAGTTGCACTTTGTGCCACATCGGCAAAAAGTACAGTTTTGAAGCTAAGCTAATTGATGAGGCTGAACCCCTTTATTTTGCTCACTATGATCGGAAATCGAAGCGGATCACGGTTCACGATGTATTCGTTGGAATGCCCTATTTAGGAGGAGACCCAGATAAGGGAAGTTATGAAGATTTAGGCTTATTTCCTGAGCGGGAGCCGGGTGGTACCATCACTTGGCGGTATAAACCGGTCAATGTCGTAGGGTTACCTTATTTTGTAGAGAATTCCACCGGCGTTTTTAAAGTTCTTCCCGAAAGATACCTATCGCAAGTACTAAAAGTTGATGCCAGCCTTCCTACTTTTTACCTAATAATCGGAACTCCAAAGAGAAAAGGGAAAAGGGGATATCTCAATATCCAGCCTAATATGGGTTCAATCGCTCAGAACAAGTCATTAGCTGAGGGAAGCGCTATACTGGCCTATGCACTACCTAACTACATCGACGTGAATTTTAACGATCAATTTGACTCTGAAGATGTTCCCATCAATGATGACACTTCCTTGAATGGCAATGGAAAAGATGGAATTCCGGAAATTAATACCTTGGTTGAAGTAAAAGCCGCTGTCCAGGCCTTTACCAGAGTCATTGCTAAAGAGTCCGGCACGTCAAACGTTAAGGTAAAATTGGTAACAACCTTTCACCCCTTTTCGGTAAGTCATAACGTGCGCCCCAAAGAAGAGGCTTTGCGCTGTGTCGATTGCCATGGACAAAAAGGAACCTTAAGCGGGTACGTATTTACCACCAAAGCCACGCTCTATTATCCTTATGACGATGCAGCAGTAAAAGCTGGTTATGTAGAGCTTAACTTCCCGAGAATTATTAGTAATCAAGAACTAGCGAAGGCTATTGAGAAAAGGATGATTGAAGAAGGCTTCAGTGGATCGCAATAAAAGCATGAAATCGGTTGCGTGTGGAACAAATCCCACAGGAACAAGGCTCGAAAAATACCGCTTTCCTGCGGGATCTTTGTGTTTCACATTGTTTATGCAACAATGCTGGTGTAGCTTTCCAAGCGGAGAGATCGAACGGAATGCAATTGATCAATTATGGTAGCTTCTGAATACCGACGTAAACCATGAAGATGGGTGCGTTATGAGACGAATAATAGTAACTTACCATGAAAGTTTTAGTCGTCGGAGCTATCTCACTCAGGGAACAAGACTGTCGGATTTCCCTGAGGTTCTTAACGATATTCTTCAAAACCCGGAATATGAAATAGTGCATGTAAGTGCTGCACCAGAAGAATGGATACTCAAGGTTCACTCTCCCAGACACATCGATCAAGTTAGAATGGATCCCCTGTGCAGTACTGCCTGGCACTCGGTAGGAAGCGTCGTAACAGCAATGAAAGCCGTAGCTGAAGGTAGAGCGCATCGGGCTTTTGCACTTATCGGAGCCGGCGGTCATCATGCGGGAAAAGACTACTTCTGGGGTTATTGCTGTTTTAACGATGTGGTTATAGGAATTCGCGTCCTGCGCGATGAAGGGTTGGCACGAAAATTTGCCATAATCGATACCGACGCCCACCACGGGGACGGAACAAGGGAACTGGTACAGAACGACCCACAGGTACTCCATTGCTGCGTGTGCTCCAGAGACTATACTTCCAGAGACGGAACTAAAGTGGATTTGTCGGCGTTCAGGATACTTTCTGGATGTGGCACGGAAAAGGAACGAAATAAAGCCTATGCAAATGCTATCAAAGATAACTTCGTGCCACTGATTTACTCATTCGCCCCGGACATGCTAATTTGGTATTTTGGTTTTGATACTCACCGAGGAGACTACGGAGATCTGGGCCTCACAATGGATGCATACCTTTCCATAGCAAAAACACTGAGGGAAACGGCCGTTGAAGTGTGCGATGGTCGATTTGTGGTGGTTCTTGGGGGCGGATCGAGAAGAGACCTTGCTTCTCAGCTTATTCCACCGATAATAAAAAGCCTTTAACCCTGAACAATAAAAGTGTCTGATTATGGCTAAGCTTGATCCACGACGTCTAGCAAAAGTATTGACCACAGTAGCTTACTACGAAAGTTCTGAATACGGCCTTTACTGGGACGAAGACGGCTCAATGCCTTGGAAAGAATTTTACTGGGCACTTCAGAAAATAGAAGGGCTATCGTATATTCGGCAGAGTCATCTTAAAGAACTCATGCTTATTGGTGAAACGATACCGTTCAAGCTTGAAGGCAACAAGCTCTACTTGATCTGGGAACGCCCCAAATATTCCCCAACAGTGGAACCGCCTCCACATCTTTATCATGTCGTTTCACTATCGGCACTCGATGCCATATCTAAGAATGGACTTAATCCTCCGCCGCATCGCTCATATCTGCCTCTGTGGGCAATTGAAAATTTGGCTCTTAAATTTAGCAAGCCATCATCTGACGAAAGGTTGATCGTAACCGTTGATACTGAAAGAGCCATCGAAGAAGGGGTAGTATTTCTGAAGGCCGGAACATCCATGTTTCTAACGCGCTTTTCCATTCCATCTCGAGCGTTGCACATTCCTCCGGTCAAGCAAAAGGCTCTTGAACAAATACACGAGAAGAAAGAACGGGTAAAGAAAAAGCGGGCAAAAAAAACAAAGCTGTCCGGACATTCCACAGCACCCACCCCGGGTTCTTTCACTCTTGATGTTACTCACTTCCAGAAAGCTATTGGAATTGAAAATGATGAAGGAGGCGGTCACGGCAAAAGGAAAGAGCGTAAAAAGGGGCCAGATTGGAAACGGGAGGCCAGAAAAATTCGCAAAACAAAACGCACTATTTGAATTTGAATGAGAATTCACCCGCCCAGATAAGCCTGACGAACTTCGGGGTTCGCAAGTAGATTTTCTGCGGTATCAGCAATAACTATGCGTCCGAGCTCCATAACATACCCACGATGAGCAAGTCTCAGGGCTGCACGAGCATTTTGCTCAACCAGCAAAATCGTTACACCCTGCCGGTTAATTTCTTTCAACGCCTGGAAAATACTCTTTACAAGCAAAGGTGCCAGTCCAAGGCTCGGTTCGTCCAGCAGAAGAATGCTCGGATCACTCATGAGTGATCTTGCAATGGCCAGCATCTGCTGTTCCCCTCCACTAAGAGTCCCTGCAAGCTGATCTCGGCGTTCAGCCAGAATGGGAAAGAGCTCGTAAATCCATTCCTCGTTTTTTCTGAGTTTTGTTCGATCTTTACAAGTAAATGCCCCGAGTGTCAGGTTTTCCTTTACCGTAAGTGTTCCAAAAATACGGCGTCCCTCAGGAACCTGTGAAATTCCCAGCTTTACAATCTCGTGAGCGGGCATCTTATGGAGTGGTATCTTATCAAAATAAATAGCGCCGTGAGTCGGCTTGAGCAGGCCGCTAATAGTCATCAGGGTCGTGCTCTTGCCTGCTCCGTTAGCTCCCAGAATGGTTACAATCTCTCCTTTCTTAATTTCCAGATTAATACCATGCAGTGCTTCTATGTTACCGTAAGATACCTTTAAATCGACCACCTGAAGTAACATTCACTCGTCCTCGTCTGTCCCAAGATAGGCTTCAATAACCCTAGGATTGCTCTGTATTTCCTCAGGTGTCCCCTCCGCAATCGTCGAACCGTACTCAAGCACGACTATCCGCTCACATATCTTCATAACCACGTTCATATCATGTTCGATCAGTAATACCGTCACGCCCTTGTCCCGAATTTTGCCTATGAGTTTTATCAACTCTTCCGTTTCTCTTTCGTTCATTCCACCTGCAGGTTCATCAAGAATAAGCAATCTCGGATGGGTGGCGAGAGCACGGGCTATTTCCAGCAACCTCTGGTTTCCATAAGATAAACTGCCAGCAAGATAATCATAAAAATCCTGAAGTCCGACCAGCCCTAGAAGCTCCATGGCCTCTTCAATTTTCTCTCGTTCTTCCCGACGCTGTCCCGGTAAACGCAACATAGCTCCCAAAACGCCCGACGACATGCGGCAATGTGCACCAGCCATAACATTTTCGAGAACACTGAGGTTGGAAAACAGCCGGATTGTCTGGAATGTTCGAGCGATTCCCAGTTTGACTATATCATGTGGAGCTTTACCCACGATGCTGTGCTGATCAAAGACGATTTCACCCTGATCCGGTTTGTAAATACCGGTAATAAGATTAAAAACCGTTGTCTTGCCGGCTCCGTTCGGCCCGATAATTCCAACTATTTCTCCGGAAAAGACATCAAAGGAAACATTGTGAACCGCTAGTAATCCGCCAAAAGACTTGGTAAGCCGCTGGACACTGAGCAATGCCATCTTAAGTAGTCTCTCCCCTGTCCGTTCCTGAAAACACACGGTATTTTTTCGGCACAGGAGGAATAAGTCCTTCCGGTCGAAAAATCATCATCGCTATCATGGCCGCTCCGAAGAAAAGCATTCTGGCATTTGACAACTCTCGAAAAATTTCCGGTAAACCGATTATGAGAAATGCCCCGAGCAATACACCTTCAATGCTCCCTGCACCACCGAGTATTATCAAGGTGAACATCAACACAGACTCCCAGAAGCTGAAAGATTCGGGGGATATTATTGTCATCTTGGCGGCAAAAATATTCCCGGCCATCCCAGCCCACGTAGCACCAACAACAAAGGATATTAATTTGTAATGGGCAACGTTTATCCCACAGGCCTCGGCAGCCATTTCATCCTCTCGAATATAGTTAAGAGCCCTGCCAACTCTGCTGTCTTCCAAGCGATAAAAAAGGAAAACAGTGATCGCGACAAAAAGCCAGATCAGGTAAAAGAACTGGTGAGGAGTCCGTATGACCATGCCAAATATCCTGGGACGGGCAATACCAAAGATCCCGTTGGCTCCTCCAGTTATGCCAAAAACGTCGTTTATGAGGGCTATGCGTACGATTTCGCCGACACCTATGGTTACTATGCAGAGATAATCTCCCCTGAGATGTATTATGGGACGAGCAACAATAAGGGCAAAAATTCCGGCCGCCAGACCGGCAACAGGGAGAAGTAACAATATAGGGATATGGTAGGTGGTGTTCAGTATGGCCGACGTGTAAGCACCAACCGCATAAAAGGCGGCATGCCCTAGGTTAAACAAACCCGCGTATCCTACTATGAGATTAAGACTGAGACCGAGAAGAGCGTAAAGCCCGATGCTATTTAAAACATCCACCCAATAAGGGTTAAGTATAAGAGGAACAAGAAAAAATATAGGAACAGCCGCCAGGTAAAATCTTTTTCTGTTAAATTTCATACCTTCTCTGCTACTCTCTCGCCAAGAAGACCTGTCGGTTTAACAACGAGTATCAATATCAGCACACAAAAGGCAATAGCGTCTTTCCATGCGATTGAAATATAGGCCGATCCTAGGGCTTCAACCACGCCAAGAATCAACCCTCCCAGCATCGCCCCTGGAATGTTGCCAATACCTCCGAGAATTGCTGCCGTGAAAGCCTTCAAACCGTATATCCAACCCATCGTAAACTTTATCTGGCCGTAAAGAATTCCCACCATAAGCCCGGCAAGACCACCTAGTGCTGGGCCGATGATAAATACCAGGGTGATAACTCCGTCAACATTTATCCCCACCAACCTCGCCGCTTCCTGATCAATAGCAGCAGCTCGAATTGCCGTGCCAATCGTGGTCCGTTGAATAAATAGATACAGCCCCACCATCATGATAACGCATACAACCAACACAAGGATTTTTACCAGAGGGATATAAATGCCCAGCAGGTTAAGGGAAATCTTTGGCAGGAGATTTTGAGGGTAAACGCGAAAACGGGCACCATATATCAGCATCACCGCATTCTGGAAGAATATGGAAGCACCCAATGCTGACACAACGGCAGAAAGGCGTGGAGAATTCCTGAGGGGTCTGTAAGCAACCCTTTCCAGAATTATTCCAATAACGGCTACAAAGCCCATCACCATCACCACCAGCAAGAGCACGGCAACACCAGGACCCACACGATCGGCAAGACCAAAAGACGTAAGCAGCGTGAGCCCCAGATATGCACCTATGGTGAAGAGATCGCCATGAGCAAAGTTTATGAGTTTTAAAACACCATAAACCATTGTATAGCCCAGAGCGATCAGGGCATAAATACCTCCCACAGCAAGACCATTTACGAACTGTTGCAGGAATTCTGCCATTAGTCCTCTTCCATAGCACCTTAAAAACAACGCCGCCTCGGCCTCGGAGGCGGCATCGCTTTCTAGCACTTTCAGCTTACGGTAGCAAGATGAACTCACCCTTTTCGTTAACCCGGTAAACCCGATAAACCTCGCCCACACGATCTCCTTTTTCATTGAACGAGATTTTTCCGGTCAGTCCTGGAAAGTCTTTGAGCTTGTTGTGGAGATAGTCAGCAAGTACATCGGGATCTGTAGATTTGGTAACTTCGATGGCCTTAACAAGCACCCGGAAACCATCTCCTGCAAGAACCGAGTAAATCGAATTAGGTGGGTTTCCATACTTTTTGGCAAATTTTTCCAGAAATTTCTTTGCTTCTTCTCCCGGAAGATCCTTCGGAAGCGGAGCACTGACAAAATAAAAGCCAGCAGCGGCATCTGCACCGGCAATTTTCGTTAGGTCTGGATTGTTAGTAGCATCCCCGCCGATGAACGGAACATCCCAGCCCATTTCTTTCTTCTGCCTGAGGAGAAGGCCAGCTTCGGGATAGTAACCGGTGAAAAATACTGCATCAGGGTTGGCTCCCTTGAGCTTGGTAAGAATTGCCGTGTAATCCTGTTCTCCAGGAGTGAGGGCATCGAAAAAGACAATCTTCACAGTGTCATCCTTCTCTAGCAGGCGTTTTGCTTCCTCAGCCAAGCCTTTAGCATAGGTAGTGTTATCATGCAAAATAGCAATAGTGTGAAATCCCAGATTTTTTATAGCCTTAACAGCAACCCTAGCCTGTTCATCGTCTCTCGGACATGTCCTAAAAAAGTACTTAAGCCCCTTTTCTGTGAGACGAATAGCTGTCGAACCATTAGCTATCTGAATAACCTTGGCCTCATCGTAAATGTTCTGAGTTGCTTCTGTAACCGAAGACCCGTAAGTTCCTATAACTCCAACGATACCCTGGGTAACCAGCCTTTGGGCCGCCAGAGCAGCTGTCCGAGGATCACTGCCATCATCTTCAACTATAAGCTTTATCTTCTGACCGTTAACGCCACCCTGATTGTTTGTCTCTTCAACCAGCAATTCCAAAACCTGCTTCATCTCCTGACCTTCACTTGCCCACGCACCAGTCATAGGCCCCATAAGACCTACTTTTATTTCGCCGGCTGTGGAAGAAATAACACTGCCAAAGATAAAAACCAGAACTGCTAAAAAGGTCACAATCCACGAAAACCTTCTCATTTCCAATCCTCCTCGATTAAAAACACCATCTCACAGTTAACATCACAAAACCCGAGACCACACTTTGATTTCCCCTCTTAAACAGAAAGAAACTTTCTTTGTCAAACGTGAAAGAGCCTGTTTGAAAAAATAGGATCGTGGTGCAGGATAGGGGTTATTCAGAGGAGTACATTATGCTGCTATTCCTCGCTGAAGCAAGAATCCCTTTGCGGGTCTTCTGGATGGGGAGATGATCCTCTACCAGAAGCCCTGTCCTGAAGGACGTAGTAGTTCACTATTTTTGCACATTGCTCAATGACACATCTTTCGACATAGGGATGCATCGGTAAAGCCAATATCTTTTCTGCACATCCTTCGGACACAGGAAGGTCGCCTCGCTTATACCCGAGGTCGGAAAATACAGGCTGCAGGTGAAGAGGCAGTGGATAGTAAACCGCTGTAGGGATGCCTTCGGCGGCAAGAAATTCTCTTATTCTGTCTCGCGTGTCTGGGTCAGGTACCAGAATGCAAAACTGAGCCCAGGCACTCTGCACGTTGTCCTCCACCCTTTGAAAAGCCACACCGGGAACCTGCGAAAGCTCCTTACGGTATAGCTCCACCGTATTTTTTCTTCGCCCCAACTCATCGTTAAAAATGGCAAGCTTACACAGCAAAACTGCTGCTTGCAGGGTATCCATTCTCCCATTAAGTCCCAGACGAACATGTTCGTACCTATCAGAACCAGCTCCATGCATTCTAATAGATCTTACAATCTGAGCTAGCTCTTCTCTATCCGTGAAAACAGCTCCACCATCTCCGTAACATCCCAGAGGTTTCGCTGGAAAGAATGATGTGCATGCTATATCGCCAAAGGCCCCTGCTCGCCTGCCAGAAAAGCTGGCGCCGAAAGACTGTGCCGCATCCTCCACGAGAAACAATTTTTCTTTCTCGGCTATAGCTTCAATCGCTTCATAATCCGGCATATTTCCGAACAAATCTACTGTTATGACTGCTTTAGGTTTCAATTCGCTGTGGCAAAGGGGAAGTGGGTAAAGGGATGGATCTCTGTTCCGAAGGGCCGTTAGCGCTCTTTGAAGGTGATCTGCGTCTATAAGGAGGGTTTCAGGATCGATGTCGACAAAAACTGGGGTGGCTCCGACGAGACGTACCACTTCAGCCGTGGCAATAAAGGTAAAAGATGGTAAAAACACTGCATCTCCGGGACCAACACCAAGGGCCATAAGGCTCATGAGCAAAGCATCAGTGCCACTGGAGCAGGCAATACAGTGAGATACCCCAACATAAGAAGCCAGTGATTCTTCCAGCTCCTTTATTTCCGGTCCCATAACATACTGGCCATGGCGCATCACTCGCCATATGCGTTCTTCAAGTAAGGGGCGAATTCGATCTTGCTGAGCATGCAGGTCAATGAATGGAATGTTCCGCGAGTTATTCCTGCGGCAGGAAAGTAAGGAAATAAGTTCATTAGATTTTAAAGCTGAAAAGCCATTAAATTCATCACAGTTTTCCGGCACCAGCAAAAAAGCTCCTTTGCCCAGACGCTCCACCGCTTTACAAAGTTGGTATTCAAGAATTGACGAGAAAGAAGGCTCAATATCATGATTGCCGACCGGAAAGTCTGATGCCAGAACGCTGAGAATCTGAAACTCGCCACAAAGTTGGGTAACATCTTTCCATGCTGTCGATTTATCGGTTTTTTCCTCCAATTTCTTGAAGATTTCTCCAATACTACCACCATAGATCCAGACCGTAACCCCTGCCTTTGTGGCACAATCAACGGCCATTCTGATCTCGTCGTTGTTTCCTATTATAAGTTCAACAGCAACGTCGGGATGCATTATCACTTCTTTAAGGAACATCTTCTTTAAACAGCCTCCATTATTGTTGACCTCAACGCTAGTATCTGCTAGATTGCCAGTGTCGTTAGGGTTTTGTCAAAAGGGAAACCATCCATGACGAAAGCAATGGTGAACAATCCAGAACGATATAAAGTTGAAGGTGTGTTCTGGTGGTGCTGGTGGTGGCAGTTTGCCAGAGGGGTGAGATCTGCCCACCGGTAACCCCGGAACGAGGGATTGAAACAAAGCCGTGGGCGGCTCACCCGCTCACGGCTTTTTTATTTGTTTGTGAAAATCGGTCGGGAGGAGTTTCGTGGCAGAAAGAAAAATCTTACTTGGAAACGAAGCGATAGCATACGGCCTGATAGAAGAAGGTTGCAGGATTGCTGCTTCTTATCCTGGAACCCCGGCATCTGAAATAATGGGAACTCTTGTTCGCTTGAAGGATTCTGAGTCAATAGAATGGTTGCACGTAGAATGGTCTATCAATGAAAAGGTAGCCTTTGAAACCGCTCTCGCAGGCGCTTACTCAGGTTTGAGATCGGCAGTCATGATGAAGCAGGTAGGGCTGAACGTGGCATCGGACCCACTCATGAGTGCGGCTTACACCGGAGTAAAAGGTGGTTTTACGATTATATCTGCCGATGACCCAGGCCCTCACAGCTCTCAGACCGAGCAAGACAGTAGGTTTTACGCAATGCTTGCCAAAATCCCTGTCCTCGATCCTTCGTCACCCGAAGAAGCTAAAAACATGGTATCCACCGCTTTTGCCACATCGGAGAAATATGAAATCCCGGTCATGATCCGTCCCACCACTAGAGTATGCCACGCCCGCCAGGATGTAATCGTAAAAGGCTATCAGCACGTTGAAACTAAAAGTCCGACTTTCGAGAAGAACCCGTCTCGATGGGCAGCGACGCCGAAATTTAGGTTTCTACTCCACAAGCAACTTAACGAAAAGCTTAGAGAAATTGCGTCGGCCAACGAAATTTCTATTCCCGGCAATGGTTCAACAACCTGCATACTGGCCTCAGGGGTCGCATGGGCCAATGCAAAAGAGGTAATGGATGAGCTTAATCTTCACGATCGCGTACATCTCATCAAGGTTAACATGCCTTATCCCCTCCCGGATTCCTTTCTTAAAACCGTCCTGAACGCACATCAAAAAGTCCTCGTGCTGGAAGAAACTTATCCGGTTATTGAATATCAATTCCGTGATAGACAAAAAGTTAGCGGACGCCTTGACGGGACCGTTCCTTCCCAAGGTGAGTTGTTGCCTGAAAAGATTGAAGACATAATTCGGTCATGGCTTGGGATTGAACAGGCAAAGCGTCCCGTACCTGAAGACCTTCCAACCCGACGTCCCACACTTTGTCCCGGTTGTGGCCACCGTCCTGTTTTTTACGCAATACGCAAGGTGTTTCCTAAAGGCATCTATCCTGGGGATATTGGCTGTTATACTTTGGGGATTAACATAGGAGCCGTAGATACGGTACTCTGCATGGGAGCGTCTATAGCTCAGGCGGCCGGTTTCTTTCATTCATTCAACGGCAACGATAAGATGCCACCAATTGTGGCAACTATTGGTGATTCAACCTTTTTTCATGCAGGTATTCCGCCACTCATAAACGGCGTGGTTCAGGGAGCACGATTCGTTCTGGTAATCCTCGATAATAGAACCACTGCTATGACCGGGCACCAGCCCATACCCCCCATTTCCATAGAAAACATGGTCAGAGCATGCGGGGTCGAATTTGTAAGGGTTGCTGACCCCTATGATCTGAAGAGCTTGGAAGAAATACTTAAAGAAGCAGGCAAATACGCCTTTGAAGATAAAAAAGGCATCGCCGTGGTAATAGCCAGAAAGCCTTGCAGGATGGATAGGCGAGCACAGCACCGTTTCCCGGAAATCGAGGTATTCATAACGGACGAATGCAACGGTTGCGGGTACTGCGTGGAACGGTTTGAATGCCCCGCCATTTCTTTGCCGAAAAAGAAAGAACCCGCCGTGATTGATCCTGTTTTGTGTGTCCGGTGTGGGGTTTGCGTAGATGTTTGTCCTTTTGAAGCAATAGGAGTGAAAAAATGAGGCAGCAGATAATACTGAGCGGATTAGGCGGACAGGGAGTTCTTTTTGCTACCAGAATTATTGCAGCAACAGCGCTGGATATGAATCTGCATGTTCTCTCTTCCGAAACGCATGGGATGGCTCAAAGAGGTGGAAACGTAGTTTGCCACCTTAAGGTTTTCGGAGGCAACGGAGAAGGGGTATTTACCAGTCCCATGATCAGGCCTGGAATGGCCGATGTCTTGCTAGCTTTCCATCCCGAAGGAGCAAAACTGCATGGGCATTTCTTGAAAAAAGGCGGAGTTCTCATCTGCAACGACACGAAAATGATTGATGCTACTGGTATAGCCTTGAAGCTTGGAAACGGCCTTCTGACAAACATCGTGCTTTTGGGATATGCGGCTGCAAGAAAATGCCTTTTTTGTGAGGCGGATTCGCTCAGGAAAGCCTTGCAAAATGCCAGCGGGCCGAGGGCAGAAGAAAATCTTCGAGCTTTTGAAGCGGGTTTTATGGAGGTTACATCATGATAGCAGAACAATTACCACAATATTTTGTGTCTGGTATAACGGCAGGTAGTATTTATGCCCTTATAGCCCTGGGTTTCTGTCTTATCCACAACGCCACAAGAATTGTTAACTTTGCCCAAGGCGAATTTGTAATGCTAGGTGCCCTTACAACCATATCTTTCGTGTCCGACCTTGGTTTTCCAATATGGCTTGGCGCAATCTTGTCCGTTTTTATAGTAACCGCCGTGGGATTACTTCTTGAAAAAGGCCCCATAAGGCATTCTAAGGATGCGTCACCCTTGACGCTTGTTATGATAACGGTGGGCGCTTCAATTGCTATTCAAGGAAGCGGCATGGTGATATGGGGCAAGGATGCCCATACTCTCCCACCAATTGGTGGTTATCACTACATAAGAGTCCTTAATGCTTCGGTAATACCTCAAACCATTGTCATCGTTGCCGTGGTTACTGTGCTCCTTTTGCTGCTTTACTTTTTCTTTCATAGGACAATGGTTGGAAAAGCAATAAGGGCTGTATCGGAAAACTCTGAAGGTGCCGCGCTAATAGGCATTCCTGTGAGGGCACTTGTGACTGCATCATTTGGTTTAAGCGGAGCCATTGGGGCTATTGCGGGCATCCTTGTAACTCCTCTAACCACCATGAGTTACCAAAGCGGTCTCATGCTGGGCCTTAAAGGCTTTGCAGCAGCAATTCTCGGCGGGTTTGGTTCGTTTCCTGGTGCAGTATTCGGCGGGTTTCTGCTCGGCCTTATGGAGTCTTTTGGTGCTGGTTTTGTTTCTTCAACTTACAAGGACGCCGTTGCTTTTCTAGTGTTGCTGGCAATCCTTTTTTGCAGACCTCAAGGATTATTCGGCAAGGTTCAGGTAAGGCGGGTATGAGGAAATTAAAGATTTCACGGTTAAATGCTTTTCTTCTTGCATTGATGACAGTATCCCTCGCTGTTTGCTACTTTTTTCTGCAAAACGACTACATATTTCTTGTATTAAACATTATTGCACTTCAGGCGATTGCCGTAACCGGACTGAACATTTTGATAGATGCCACAGGTCAGATATCCATTGGGCACGCTGCTTTTTACGGAATCGGCGCTTACACTAGTGCTCTTGTTACGGTCCACCTCGGATGGCCTATTTGGGCAGGTTGTCTTGCCTCGCTATGTCTGGTTTTCCTTATGTCCATCATTCTCGCCGTTCCAACTCTGCGCCTGCACGGACACTATCTGGTCATGGCAACGCTCGGCTTTAACATAATCGTAAGCATCGTTCTTAATCAGTGGGAATCTCTGACGGGCGGACCTTCCGGGTTTCCAGGAATTCCTCAAATTGCATCCGGAGACAGAAACTTCTTTCTTATCAGCACCAGCACATTGGCAATCTTTGTCACGATGACACTCATTTTGATGCAGAGCAAAACTGGTAAGATATTCAAGGCCATAAGGCAAAACGAGTCGGCCATTGCAGCAAGTGGTATTAACGTTGAGATGTACAAAATTTTTGCTTTCGTCCTGAGCAGTCTTTATGCAGGTTTTGCCGGCTTTTTGTATGCCCATTATATGAGCTTTATCAGCCCGAAGACTTTCAACATATTCCGTTCTCTTCAGTGGGTTACCATGGCAGTCGTTGGAGGAATGGGTCATATAACAGGAGGATTAATCGGCACGGCAGTGCTGACCGCTCTTCCGGAATTTTTACATAAATTCGACGAGTGGCACGTCTTCTTCTACGGGTTCTTGCTCATAATATGCTTGGTCTTTTTCCCGAAAGGGTTAGCTCCGACGGTCAGTTCGGTCATAAAGAAATGGCACTGCTCCAAAGGTGTCAGGCCCCCTACTCTGAAGAAGGTTGGCGGTCAGGAAAATATCGGACAGATAACTCTTCTTCCTGGAGTGGTCGGCCATGCCGATAAAGATGACCTGCCTCTCAGGCTGGAAAGGGTTAGCCTGAATTTCGGAGGATTGCAGATACTTTCCTGCATATCGCTGACTTTTGAACCAGGCACGATTTACGGGCTTATCGGACCTAACGGCGCCGGGAAAACCTCGCTGTTCAACATTATAACCGGCTTCGTTAGGCCGGCAGAAGGGAAGGTCCTGCTGGGTGGGCACGACATAACGAAATTGCCCCCTTATAAAAGGGCAAGGCTTGGAATAGCAAGGACTTTTCAGACTGTTCAAATCTTTCCGGAACTTACCGTTTTCGAACATCTACTAATTGCCGCCGGAGAAGGTAATAATAGTTTCCAGGATATGTTACTCTATTTTTTTGAACTTGCTCACGTAAGGAACACGCCCGCCGGTGAGATTAGCTTCTTTGAAAGAAAACTTTTGGAAATTGCTAGGGCCGTCTCCGGACGTCCACGCTATCTCCTGCTGGACGAACCATGTGCCGGATTGAACGAAGCTGAGAAGAACAAAATTATATCATGCATCAGACAGCTTCATCGCCACGGTGTAACGGTTGTGCTTGTTGATCATCACATGGACGTGGTGATGAACGTGGTTGACCGTACGGTGGTTTTGCACCAAGGCCGGATCTTATGTGAAGGCTCTCCTCACGAGGTGAGGAATCACCCTGATGTTGTCAAGGCTTACCTGGGACAAGAAACATTAAGGGGGAAAGATCTTCAATGTTGAAGGTAAAGGGCCTTGTTTGTAGTTACGACGGAATCGAGGTTCTCCATGGCATCGACTTGGAAGTTCATCGTGGCGAAATAGTCGGCGTGCTTGGTAGCAACGGAGCTGGAAAGAGCACGATGCTTCGAGCCGTGGCCGGCCTCCATAAACCGGACAAGGGAGACGTAATCTTTAACAATGAATCAGTGCTGAATCTTCCGACCCATAAAAGGGTTGAACGAGGGCTAGTACTGGTGCCCGAAAATCGACAGCTTTTTCTTCCTATGACGGTACGAGAAAACCTGGAACTGGGTGGTTACAGAACAGGGCACCATCTTGCAGTTTCCTTAATGGAACAAACCCTTGATCTCTTTCCCCCGCTCCGCGACCGATTAAATCAGCCAGCCGGAACTCTGAGCGGAGGGGAACAGCAGATGCTATCCATAGCCAGAGCTCTCATGACCAACCCGTCGTTTTTGATGCTGGATGAACCATCCCTGGGACTTGCTCCACTGGTGGTGGATGAAATCTATCAGACTCTTGTTGAACTCAGTAAAAACAATGACCTGACCCTTTTCATAGTAGAACAGGACTCTTCACGCATATTCAACATTGCCCAAAGAGTTTACCTTTTTGAAACAGGGCAAGTTGTCTTTCACGGTGCTCCAGAACAACTCATTCAAAAGGAAGAAATACTTAGAAAGGCATATCTTGGAAAGAAGAAAGGAGAACAACCATGACTGTTGCCACATTCATGCCCACCTTTTCACCTCAGGAGCTCGTTCATATTCAACTCCGCGGGCTTCAATGGACCGTAAATCATGCCTATCAAAATTCCTCTTTTTATCGCAAGCGCATGGAAGAACACGGGGTAAAACCGGAACAGATCAAATCCCTCGACGACATTCGTAGGCTTCCCTTTACCACGGCCGATGACTTACAAAAGAACTATCCGTTTCCTTTGAGGGCCGTGCCTTTTGAGAAAATCGTGCGAATTCACGCATCATCTGGAACTACAGGAAAGCGGAAAATACTGGCCTACACTCAAAAGGACATAGACGACTGGGCCATTATGTTCGCACGGTGTTTTGAAATGGCCGGCCTGACGAAAACCGATCGAGTTCAGATCGCCGTCGGTTACGGGCTGTGGACTGCCGGCGTTGGATTTCAGCTGGGCTGCGAAAGATTCGGCGCAATGGCCGTTCCGGTCGGGCCCTCTAGTTCGGAAATTCACTGTCAGATGCTTGTTGATCTTCAAACCACGGTTTTCTGTTCCACCGCATCAATGGCTCTGCTTATGGCTGAAGAGATAGAAAGGCGAGGACTGCGTGAAAAGATCGCTCTGAAAAAAATAATATTCGGAGCGGAAAGGCATAGCCGGCGGATGAGGCAGCGCGTTCAGGAACTTACGGGGGCAGAACATCTTTTCGATATCCCGGGCATGACCGAGCTGTACGGACCTGGCACGGGACTTGAGTGCATGGCTCACGAGGGTATCCACTACTGGGCAGATTTTTACATTCTGGAAATACTGGATCCGAATACCCTAGAGCCGGTGCCGCCGGGGGAAATCGGCGAAATGGTTGTGACGACACTTAGAAAGGAAGCCGCTCCCCTTATCCGCTACCGAACCAGGGACCTCACACGCCTAATCCCCGAACCGTGTAAATGTGGAAACCCGTTCCCTCGTCATGACCATATTCTTGGAAGATCCGACGATATGTTCACCTTTCGCGCAGTCAACATCTATCCAGGCCAGATAGAACATGTTCTTTCCAGGATTGAGGGAGTCGGAAGTGAGTACCAGATTCATCTGTATCATCGTGAAGATGGGCGTGATGTCATGGTCATTAAGGTCGAACGGGCGCCGAATCGTAGAGTTGAAGGCGATGGAGAGCTGGCGGAGATGATAGCTCAGGCAATCCGTCGTAATATCCTGGTGAGAGCGAACGTAGAAATCGTAGATTACGGAAGTCTTCCAAGAACGGATAGAAAAAGCAAGAGAGTTTTTGATCATAGAAACTTGGATAACGGAAATTAAGGATGGGGGCGTAAGGTAAGCTCTTATTGCACAAACAGAGTTCAATAAAAGGAGGATGCACCATGAAAAAATGGTTGTTAATCATTGTAACTCTTACGATCGGCTTAATTGCCACCGGAGTCATACAGGCAACGGAGAGAAATACTGAGCAACCTATCAAAATCGGGGCGTTTTTTGCCCTATCGGGGCCGGCTTCGTCCATCGGAACGCCCACAAAATTGGTAGCCCAGATGGTCGTGGACAAAATCAACAAAGAAGGTGGCATTAACGGAAGGCCTCTTGAGCTTGTAATCGGTGACACTGAAAGTGATCCGACCAAAGCGTTGATGGTCGCGAAGAGGCTGGTTGAGCGCGAGAAGGTAGTGGCGCTGATAGGACCCACGAGGACGGACACCGGCATGGCTGTAAAACCTTACATTGAGAAAAAGGGCATTCCTACAGTTATGACTGTTGGTGGGGATCCGGTAATAGCAGGCGGCAAGTTCGGACCTTACAAATGGACATTCAAAGCCCCTCAGAGAACATTCGTAGCCGTAAAAAAAATCTATGGATACCTTCAAGAGCAAAACATGAAGAAGGTGGCAATTCTTCATGCAAATGACGGTTTCGGCAGAGATGGGCTGAGATGGCTAACGCGCCTTGCACCTGAATTCGGACTGAAAGTGGTGGGTGTGGAATCCTTTGGAGTGAACGATCCGGATATGACCACACAGCTCGTAAAGTTGAAAAACACTGGAGCCGATGTCGTTATCTGCTGGACAATTGGACCGGCAGGAGCAAAGGTGGCGAAAAATTATCGACAGCTAGATATAAAGATGCCCCTTTTTCAGTGTCATGGTCTTCCAGATCCAAAGTATATAGAATTGGCAGGCGATGCAGCTAATGGTACTATCATGCCATCGACGCGATTGATGGTGGCAGACCAACTGCGAGACGATGACCCTCAGAAACCGGTCGTCCAGGAGTTTATACGTCTTTACAAGGAAGTCTATCACTACGATAAAAAATATCCTATAAACACTCATTCTGGATACGCCTGGGACGCTATTATGCTTCTTACCATTGCTATGAAGAAGGCAGGAACAGATCGGGCGGCCATCAGAGACGAACTTGAGAAAATCAAGGGATACATTGGAGTAAGCGGAATTTACAACCTCACGCCAGAAGATCACAATGGATTGGGAACCGACTCGCTGGTACTTGTGAAGATCGTGGACGGCAAATGGAAGCTTCTGGAGTACTAGTTCCAAGTCCTAAAAAGATATTGATTCGCCTACCCAACTGGATAGGGGATGCCGTTATGGCGTCCCCTGCTGTGTCTTTTGTGGTCTCGTTATTTCCTGATGCAGAAGTCTTTGTGGGGGGGCCTTCGAAGGTGTGCGAACTCTTCAGACATCACAGGCCTCAGGTCAATCTGATACCGCTTGCAAGGATCAATAACTTAAAAACCCTTTTAAAAACAGCAAGGTTGCTAAAGCGGTATAATTTTGACATAGCCATTCTGTTTCAAAACGCAATTAGTGCCGCCTTTGCAGTGAAGCTTGCCGGCATCCCTGTACGTATTGGAAGACCGGCAGACTGCCGAAGTATTCTTCTTTCCCACAGGGTTTCGTGCAGGTCCTTTTGCCATGAAGCAGATAAATTCTTTCATATAGCCCGTTATGTAGCAGTCCTTATAGGCAGGAATTCCACAATCTCCTCGCCACCGAATTTGAGACTTTTCGTTGCAGACTCTGAAGTTCGGAAAACCCTGAGAAAATTCTTAATAACCGAACCTTACATAATGTTACATCCAGGGGCTGCATACGGCACGGCCAAAATGTGGCCCACCAGCAACTTTGGCGAAGTAGCCGCTTATTTCGCCGAACGCTATGGGTTGATGGTGATTGTTGCCGGATCTGATGGGGAATGCAGTATTTGCAATGATGTCTCTGGATTTGTAAGTTCACGGCGGGTCGTAAACCTTTGCGGGAAGACATCCGTACGCGAGTTGCTGGCGTTGCAATCCGCTGCTAAATTGGTAATCACAAATGATTCCGGACCAATGCACACGGCCTGTGGTGTGAACACCAGGACGGTGGCCATTTTTGGCCCCACCGACCCCCTAAAGGTTGCTCCCAAGGTGAAACATTGCAAGGTGATCCATCGAAAGGTAAGCTGTTCTCCTTGCAAGTACAGGCATTGTCCTGGAGATCACGTCTGCATGACGTCCATCACGACTGGAGATGTAATAAAAGCGGCGGAAAAATTTTTCGTAGAGTCCGAGTTGGTCAATGCGAATACTGATAGTTAAGTTAAGTGCTCTTGGTGACATTGCCCATGCGCTCCCAACGGTAGATCTAATAAATGAGACCGCACCCAACGCTGAAATTCACTGGTTGGTGGAATCTCGCTTTGCCCCACTTGTAAAACTTCACCAGCACGTGGACGTTACGATAACGGTCAACACCCGAAAATGGCGGGAAGTCGGCCGTCATGGGTTTGTCGAAAACATCTCGGAAATTATCCACTCGTTCGGAAAGCTAAAGCGTCAACACTACGATCTGGTTATCGATCTCCAAGGAAATGTAAAAAGCGGGATTTTCACCGCGGCTACAATGGCTCATGCAAGGGCCGGTTTTCCAACCCACCTGGCAAAAGAAAAATTGAATGTTCTTGCCACCAATCTAAGGCCTCGTGAGCTTTCCAAGAAATTGCCCATCAGGAAACAACTGAAAATGC
This sequence comes from Deltaproteobacteria bacterium, assembly GCA_019309115.1. GTDB lineage: Bacteria > Desulfobacterota > Syntrophobacteria > Syntrophobacterales > Thermodesulforhabdaceae > JAFDGW01. Next base: position 54,721 of record JAFDGW010000001.1, on the reverse strand, counting down.
TAACCCTCTATGCCCTCAGAACTGTCGGCTATCCTGAGCTCAAACGAAACGATTGCCCATCAAAAAATGGGTTTCGTGCCCCTTCTGCCAGCGTAATGCGTGAAGCAATGTGGATTGAAAGTCTTGGTGTCCCGCCTGAACATAGGCTCATAGGTATACATGCTGGAACCACATGGCAGACAAAGCGATGGTCAACGTTCTACTGGGCGGAACTTGCCCGACGCATTGTGGATTCCAACCTAGGCTCGGTAATTTTATTCTGGGGAAATGAACCAGAAAGAAAGGAAGCTTCTTGTATCAGGGCGGTCAGGCCTGATAATGTTTTCTTGTGGCGAGGGGGATCGCTGAGATCTCTTGTGGCAGCATTGACCCTCCTTGATCTTTTCGTGGCACCCGATACTGGCCCTCTTCACATAGCGGGCCTTGTTGGTACGCCCACCGTATCTCTTTATCGTGCAACAAGCGCGTTTAGAAACAGCCCTGACGGGCCTTTGCACCGCTCTCTACAATCTCCCCTTCCTTGCAGTCCTTGCTTGAAGAAAAAATGCGTGGATAATGACAAATGCGTTAGATCCATAACGGTCGGAAATGTTTTCAAGCTGGTGAGCGAAAATGTATTACCTGGAATTCGACGAAAGGTTTGGCGGACCTCTTCGTAAATTCAGCTGGGAATATCTATGGGAAAGCCCCGGTTCCGTTGAAGTCTTCAGCAAATCGGCGCAAGGCAGAAAAATCCTCTTATGGGAAGTGGGAGGTCAAGCTTATTTTATCAAGAAATTCACAACTTACAGGCATGGAGAAACCTATGGAGCTTCTAACGAATGGGAAAGAATTCGCGAGGTGAGAAACAGAGGGCTCAATACCGTCTGTCCTGTTGCTTTCGGATATTCAAAAAACCGTGCTTTTGTCATAACTCTGCGCATGCCGGGTTACTCACTGGAAGACTGGGTTCTGAAACATGAATGCACCGATTTTGAACAGGTTGTGAGCAGCCTCGCTACTTATGCAGGTCGTTTCCACCTTTTGGGATATGCTCATCAAGATTTCTACTTTTCACACTTTTTCTGGGAACCTTCTTCCAGAGAAATTTTTCTCATTGACTTTCAAAGGGTAAGAAAAGCTAATAATCCTGTTCAAACGACATATTATATCCTTAAAGATCTGGCACAGATCATGTTCTCAGCCTCGTTTTTCCTCAACAATTCATCATTCAGTAAATTTAAGGAGATTTTTGTTGAAACCTACGCACAGCATGTGCCCTTAATTCGAAGACGGTGGTTCCTCCGCGCATTGGATTTTAAAAAAAAGAAAATAGAAAAGCATGATCTAAAGCGGAAATTGAGCCGAATCAGGATATTAAAGACCTGAGGTCTTGGTTTTGATTCTTCGACTACACCAAAAGGGAACGATAGGTTACTCCTCAAGCTTCCTTTCTAATAAGGGAGGTACTGTTTGAAGTTGCTAGGTTCTCCAGTAGCGCTTGCACTTTCTTTTGTTTTCTTCCTGTAACATTCCATCTCTCTTTTCAATTCAGACACCAGCGTTAGTTTTATCGAGGTGCCCGACGAATATTCCTCGTCATCCCCCTCATAACGTTCAAGCAGCATACTAATAATCTTGCCATCACTTTTCTTAAATCGCCATTTCCATGCAACGTAAACGTGAAAAGGATCACCTCTGTACTCAGATGGTTTACCAAATCGTTTTTCTATTGCTCGTTTCAATTTTTTGAAAAATTCCTTATCGTACCGCTTGTACTTTAGCTTAATCCTCACTACTGCCTCTTTTCCAGTGCAGGCTCCAACAAGAACATAACCGCCCCGGAACCCCGCAAAGGGTAATACCCTGTAAGCCTTTAGATACGGATGTTCAATACCAACAAAATACTGGTTCATCTCAAGACGAGAAGCAAACTTACCCACTGGTTCTCCAAGCTCAAACCCTGCAATACCGGAAGGTATCGAAGGTATCCCAGCAGGTAGCTGTTTCCGCGCAGATACATTAAAGGTACAAAGAACACAAAAATTTAACACCAGAATCTTTAACAAAATCTTTTTCATACCTGTCCTTACAACTTTCTCGAAGCTACCGTTCGCACCACGTGGATTAACTCTGCCCCCGTGAAGGGTTTAGAAATAAAAACCGGTAAAACTTCCTTTGTTATGCCCTGTTTCACCAGCTCACTCTCGCTGTAACCAGACATTCCTATAAGCATCACATCTTCTGCCGTGGCTCGAACTGCTTTAACAAGGTCTATCCCATTCATATCTGGCAGAACAATGTCAAGAATTACAATTTCAATTTCCCGGTTTTCCCGAAGAACTTTTAGGGCATCACCGGCATTGGAGGCTTTAAAGACCTTGTATCCAATCGAAGTCAGCGTATGTTCTATCAAAGTCGCCAGCGATTCATCATCTTCCACAACCAGAACATTTCTTTTATCACTGCTTCTGAAGTTCGAGCCGGACGGAGAAACCGTCGATTCTTTTACATTATAACAGTAGGGGGAGGCAACCAGTGGTAGGTAAATAATAACCTCAGTTCCCTTGCCCATTTCAGAATTAACCGCTACCGCACCGCCACTTTGCTTAACAAACCCATGTACTACGGCAAGTCCCATACCAGAACCGCCTTCCTTTGTGGTAAAATAGGGTTCAAACATGTGTTTCAATATTTCCTCGCTTACTCCAACTCCTTCGTCTGCAACGGAAATAGCAACATATTCACCGGCGGGGACTTCGAAGCGATTCACAATAATCGGTTGGTCATAAAACACCCTGCCTGTTTTTAAACGGATGGTTCCACCTTCGGGCATAGCATCACGAGCGTTCATCAAAAGGTTTATGAGACTACTCTCTAGCTGTTCCGGATCAACCTTAACGGTAAGTGGTTCATCGGGAGTATCAACCTGCAATACCACCCCTTCATCGGCTAATGTTTTGAAATCCATAGCAATTTTTTGAACAACCTCGTTAACATCAACTATGCGGGACACAAGAAACTGCTTTTTACCCAAACCGAGAAGCCGCTCATTCAGCTTACCGGTTCTCTTAACTGTGGACCGAATTAGTTCAAGATACCTGGTAATTTCAGAATTGCCCTGAGCCGATAAAGATATCAAATCGCAACAGCCAAGAATGCAGGTAAGTACATTATTAAGATCATGAGCAAATCCACCTGCAAGTCTGGCAATGGCTTCCATCTTTTGTGCATGTGCCAGGCTTTCTCTTAACTGGTATCGCTCCGTAATATCCCGGGCACATTGAACCACACCAATCAACTTTCCGTCATCATCGCGCAGCTTTGCTGCTACCACATGTACCCTTCTTTTTTCCCCGCGAACGATAATCAATCCGTAGGTTTCAACTGCTTCTTTGTGATACTTATAAACACGAATTCGTCTTCGAAACTCTTTCTCTATCTCTCCCGGGCTTTTCTCTAGTAATAGACGTGCTGGCACAGGAAGGTCCCGACCAGTAAAAAGCGGTCTTAAATCCAGCTTACGTCCAAAAACGTGTTCTCTTTTAATGTTCGTAAGGATTTCAGTTGCCCTATTCCACACTACAACATTGCTTTCCGGATCTATGAGTATCGTGGCAATCGGCATACCGTCAATAACGTGACGTAACACATCCCACTGCTGCTTATAGAATTGCTGAAGGCGCATTCGTTGGGTTATGTCATGCATTATGCAGAGAGCACAAACATCACCGCCGATAAATATTCCACGAAGCATGATATTCATAGCTAGAAAGCTTCCATCGTTTCTTGTGCATTCTATTGTGAACTCGCGAGGAAAACCCAGCAAAGCACAGTCAATGGCCTGATTAATTAGCTGTGCGCGAAAGTTTTCCAAATCGCTGAACATTTCCCACAAATACTTGCTGCCTGCATCCCAACCCGAAACTTGCCAGAAAGTGCCAAAACTTCTGTTCCATCGAATGATCTTCCCTTCATCATCCAGAATCGCAACGGGGCTTGGTAGGTTTTCAAAAAGAGCTCTATAAATAGATTCACTTTCTCTGGCCTTGGCTTCACTAGCCTCACGGGCAGCAATTTCTTGTCTCAACATAGCAGTTCGCTTCCTGACCACTATCCCTAAAAGCAAAACCCCAAGCCCGAAAAGTAATGCTAGTGCCCCGATGGTCACCAGAGCGTAAATAATCCATCGTGGGAAATAGGCTTTTCCCTTGAGTCCCAGCCATTTACGAATTGTCTGATAATACACAGAATTTTCTTTGCTTTTAAAGTTGAGCAAGTAATGATCAATAGAGCTGAGAACATCGTCCATGCGGCCCGGCGTACCTATATAATGCAGCCTAACGGGAGAAAAAATAAAGGTGGTCGCTGCCACGTTGTGTTCGGCGGAATGCATCATACCAAAAAGATGAGCTACCACTCCAAATTGTGCCTTGCCTTCGTCCATCACCCGGAAAATATGAGGATAATCGCTAACATATAGAACTTTGCAATTAAAGCCGAAATTATCGACAAGTCTCAAAAAGCGTTGCCCATATATATCTCTGGAAGCCATAGCAATGGTTTTCCCCTTAATATCCTCAGCAGTTGTAAATCCAATATCTTTTCTTCGATATAGCTCACCCCAATTGGTGAAGACAGGTTCTCTGTTAAATGAAAAGATTTTCGCCCGTTCGTCCGAATAAGCTACAGGACCAAGAAGATCCAAAGAACCGACCTTGACACGATCCAGACATCCTTTAAAGACGCAGGGTTCAAATTTTAATTGCCAGCCTTCTTTTCTGGCAATTTCGCGCAAAATGTCGATAAAAACCCCTTGAGGCCGAGCTTGTTCGTCCATGAATGAGAGAGGTGGATCCTCGTAAACCCCCACATTAAGAAGCTTTTTTTCTGCGCCATAACAAATAGCCGATAAAAATGCTAACTTCATTGCAAGAATAATCAACAATAAAGAAGTGAGAATAAACCTTTTCCCCCACGTCTGGTGTTCTCCCCAGTAGTTGGTTCGACATGAACGAAAAAGATATCTTAAAATCAGGCATAAAAACATGAATAAAGTGGCGTCCCCAAGGGGATTTGAACCCCTGTTGCCGGCGTGAAAGGCCGGTGTCCTGGACCTGGCTAGACGATGGGGACCACCAAAAAGTTGAGAGCCTTCTACTACACGAACCAAGTCAAAGTCAAGCGAATTCACCATCAAAGCCCTTAAAAAGTCAATGCAACCCTCGCTTAAGATCCCAACGGTTTTCTTCGGTTGACGCCGACGACCAAACCTACGAAAAGGAACATCCTCACTAATAATTTTAAGCTTTCGCGTAATCATTCAATACCATTTTACTATCGTCAATTTTTCGGCTCCCCTCATTGTAAACTTCTTCTTTCAGAATCCTGAGTTCCTCCGGTAAATCGAAGTTCATGCCCCACTTTTTCTAGATAATAACTTCCCAAAACCAAAATTCAAAAAAAATCTTTCGACAATTGCGGATTACGTTACAGATCGCCAGCTTTAAAAGAATCTGTCGGAACTCCTTGAAAGATAACCATTCCCAGGTGTCCCACGAGGTCAATCATGCCAGTTTTTGCAAGAAGCTTCGATCACGAATTTTTCAACGCTATGTAATTATGTAATAAGGTTGTGTTTTTCGCAAGAAAGGATTAATAGAAAAACCAAATGAAAAAAGAGAGGAGGTCGAGGTTATGCCTATCTATGAATATCAATGCGATAAGTGTAGCAAAAAATTTGAGGCTTTGATTTTTTCAGCAGGGGATGAAAATAATTTGAAATGTCCACAATGTGGATCAGGTGAATTTCATCGCCTTGTGTCCACATGCTTTTCCTTTGGGAAAGCGAAAAGTGATTCTGGAACAGGCGTAGGTAGGGGTACTGCTAGTTGTGGTTCAACAGGTTTCTCCTGAGCCTAATATTCCTTGTCGGCAGGTTGCCGGATATGCTTTTGAAAGGAGCTTTCAGTGGAATGGCTTACATTTGTGGGAATAGTGGTGGCGTGGTTTGTTTTAGCTCGATGGGTATTTCCGAAACTCGGAATACCTACATGAGCCACGAGCCAGTGTTCGATCGGTGATCGAAATCGAAAGAAAAGGAACAAATCGAGAAATTAAAAAAGGGCGCTTGGTGCGCCCTTTACGTTAAAAGTAACGAATTTTCGTAAAATTACGGCGTCGTCGCTTGCGTCTCTTTCGAACAACCCACAAAACAACCAAAGCCACAACAGGGAAAACAACCGCCAATCGTATCCCTCTGTTGGACAATAAAATTTGAAATATGCGCAATCGCTTTGCAAAAGACTGCAATATTCGTTTGTAAAAAGGAGCAAGTTCAATTTCCGAACGCACAACCAGTGGTACTTCGGCAACCACTTTATTGCCCAAGACTATGCTAACGGAACCAACGCGGCTTCCTTTTTTAACTGGAGCCGTTATTTCTTCTGGTAAGTTTACTTTCTTAACCACATTATTAGCTTCTTCTTTCCCTAATACAACAGAAACAGATTTTTCCGGAAAGACCTCAATACTTTCAATGTTGGCTTTCCACACCTTCACAACCCCTACCGGTCGCTCACTGTTCAACGGCCGAACAAGGGTGTAGTGACGAAAGCCATAGGTAAGAAGTGAGTAAGCATCCTGCTCCCGAATTCGAGGTTTTTTCGCTCCTAGGACAACAGCTATCAAACGTATACCGTCCCTTTTTGCTGTGGCTACAAGGTGATAACCTCCACGGGAAACATACCCGGTTTTAAGCCCGTCCACCGTCGGATCTCTAAGAAGCAACCTATTGCGATTATATTGACGTATGCCGTTGTACGTAAATTCTGTCATGGAGTGATATTTAAGAGCCTCGGGGAACCTCGTTATGTACAAACTGGCTAGCCTGGCTACGTCTCTGGCTGTGGTGTATTGATCAAGGTCATCCAATCCATGGGGATTAACATAATGGGTATTAGAAAGACCAAGTTCCTTTGCCTTTTCGTTCATCATCCTCACGAAAGCCTCTACGCTCCCGCCCACATATTCTGCTACAGCAACGCATGCATCGTTCCCGGAGTCAACGGCGATTCCTTTGATTAAATCTTCAAGAAGCACGCGGTCGCCTACTTCAACAAACATTTTCGAACCGCCCGTTTTCCAGGCACGTTTACTTATCCACACATAATCATTCAAACGGACCGTGCCTTTCCGCAACGCTTCGAAGGTCAAATAAAGCGTCATTATCTTCGTAAGCGATGCTGGAGGAAACCGCTCATCGGCATTACGCTCAAGCAACATCGTTTCAGTGATTGGCTCTATAAGAACGGCAGCCTTGGACTGTAGCCGAAATTCGTCATCTGCTTCGACTGTCCTACCTTCCACATTACAGCACAGCCCCGTGATCGCCCAAAAAACGATCAACGTCAAAAAAAGGCTAACTCCCCTTTTCTTCATTTCCTATGTGCTCCAGAAACTGCCTGAGTTTCCCGACAGACTCAACCACATGTTTGCAATCGGTACCTGCCTTGAGTTCTAAAATATATGGAACATCAAAAGACTCCAAAACTCCATTGTCCGCAAATAGATTACCACGTCCCAACGGCAGGTGATCGTCCACTCCCTCCACATCGTGGACATGAAAACCTGAAAGCTTGTGCCTGAACCTTTGCAGACAAAATCCCGGCTCAATCAATCCGAGTTCCACATTGACAGCTTCGTGACCAATATCATGCCAATAAGTAACCGGTGCACCTTCGAATTCGTCGAAAATAAAGTCAAAATCCTCATAAAAAGGAAGTTCATGAAAGGAAAACCTGTTCTCAAGAGAAACCGTAATTTCAAGGTGACTGGCATAATTCAATATTTCATCAAGGCTTTTCAAAAGGGCATCCAAATGCTTTGAGTGAACCTGACGGCATTCGCTAATTTTTCTATCAAGGAGTGTCTTAATCGATTCAGAAACGCCTTTTTCTTTTCTGTACAGAGCTCGTATTGTATCCCACTCAGGATCAACATCCACTTTTCCGCAATGCACAACCACGGCAGGACCTTCAAGATCGTTTGCCAGTTCGATAGTTTTGGAAGTCCATCGTATCGCAAGCCTTCTTTCATCTTGGTCGAGGCTTGCCATGTTGAACACATCCCCACTGGCTCTGTGAAAGGGAATACCTTCCGGAATTGGCGTGAAGTTGTGAAGACTGAAAACCTTGACACTTCGGGTTTTTAATTCCCTGACAAGCCCGAAAAAGGCTTCGCGCGTAATTCGGTAATTTATTTCCACACCGTCAATGTCCACATCGGCCATCGCGGAAACTATTTCCCGCCAACTTCTCTCCTTGTCGCCCAACCACGAAGTGGAAAGCCCCACTAACACTGAAAATTCCCCTCCTTATTATTCGGCCAGACGTCTCACTACTTCCGCCAGCAATTCCTCACGACCGATTTTCTTGGTAGCCGAAAAAAGAAAAACACCTTCCGGATTCACCCCGATAGCTCTCGACGCCTGAACCCTATTCTTCTGCCAGGCGTTTCGACTCAATTTATCAATTTTCGTGAGAACCGTAATTACCGGAATCGAATGAATACGCAACCAGTCCTGAAGCTGAATGTCCTCCGGAGTAGGTGGATGACGACTGTCAATTATGTGGACTACTGCCCTTAGTGTTCCCCGATTTTTAAGATAACTCTCAACCAAAGGGCGCCATCTGGCCTGGACAGCCTTTGAAACCTTTGCATAGCCGTACCCGGGCAGGTCCACAAAGTAAAAGGAATTATTGATGAGAAAAAAATTTATACTCTGCGTTCTGCCAGGTGTGCTACTGGTTTTGACGAGCTTTTTTCTCAAGAGCAAACAATTTATAAGCGAAGACTTGCCTACGTTGGATCTCCCGGCGAAGGCAATCTCAGGGAGTTCAGGTTTCGGCAAATCCTTCGGTGAATAAGCAGAGTGTACAAAACGCGCATCTTTGATGACAATCGGCCGGTTATTTTCACTCACTTTTCCTCTCATTATCAAAACCGTGAAGCCAGCAGGTATCGCTCTATCCGGTTAAGCCCTTCGGCAATTCGATTAATCGAATTGGCATAGCTGAAACGAATAAACCCTTCTCCGTTGGCACCAAAGTCTATTCCCGGCGTTACCCCGACGTGAGCATTTTCCAAAATGTCAAAGGCAAGCTTATACGAATCATGGGAAAATCTCCGACAGTTGGCAAAAATGTAAAAGGCCCCTTGAGGTTCATGGGCAATTCCGAATCCAATTTCTCTCAGCCTTGATACCATGAAACGCCTTCGCTCATCGTAAAGACCGACCATTCTGTCCACAGCCTTCTGCACCCTGGAATCAGTTAAGGCCACAAGAGCTGCGTGTTGGGCAGCCGAATTGGCCGAAATAAAAAAGTTCTGAGCCATAGATTGAATGGGTCGTATGAATTCTTTCGGAACTATCACATAACCGAGCCTCCAGCCGGTCATAGCATAGAGTTTTGAAAAACCGTTCCACACGAAGCAGCGGTCGGTAAATTCAAGCACCGAATGGGCTTTTTGCCCACCATAGACGAGGCCGTGGTAGATTTCATCACTGAAAAGCCAAAGCCCTGTATCAACCAGGGCTTCAATCCTTTCAACATCAAGCAAGTGCCCCGTTGGATTTGCCGGTGAATTTATCATCACCGCCTTAGTACGCCTGGATATATTTTTTCTGACATCTTCAGGCCTAAACTGGAACCCGTCCTCCTCGTATATCTTAACGAAAACAGGTTCAGCGTGAACGAAGCGGGCAAAATTCGGGTAACACGGATAGGTAGGATCAGACATGATTATTTCGTCCCCAATTTCCAGCACGGCTCCAAATATCATCAGAAATGCAGGGCTCGACCCTGACGTTACAACAACCTGGTCGGGATCTATACCCTTCACACCGTACTCTTCCTCGTAGTAACGACATATAGCCTCCCGAAGCTCCTGAATTCCAAGGCTATGTGTGTAATGGGTTTCCCCCCTTCGTAAAGCTTCAATTCCTGCTTCAACTATGGGTTCTGGCGTGTCAAAATCCGGCTCACCAACCTCCAAGTGCACTACATCATGCCCTTCCCTTTCCAGCTCTTGAGCTCGCTCAAGCACATCCATCACTATGAAAGACTTAATTGTCGCAGCTCTTCGACAAATCATTTCCCCGACAGTCCTTTCAATGAGTCTTTCAAAGAAGAAGCCTCTATCTCTTTCAGGTAAGCCGAAGCAGCCTTCGCAATTTCAGTATCAGGAGCAAGCTTAATAACTTGCTCAAAGGAATAGCGGGCTGTGACCATCTTACCGAACTGATAAGAAAGCCTGCCATAATGGAAGTGTGCTTCAGCCCAGCGAGGTGCGTATTGTACGGCTTCTTTATACTCCAGCCAGGCTTTTTTCTTATCCCCAAGCATCTCAAGCGTCCGTCCCAGTTCAAAGTGCGCTTGAGGATAGTTTGGTGCTAGGTCAATGGCCTCCTGAAAATATTTCTTGGCCTCTTTGTACTTTCCCTGACGGTAATAAAGATGCCCCAAATTGAAGGCAGCAAAGTGAGGGGTCTGATAGAACGGATCCTCCAGAGCTTTTCTAAATTCTGCTTCTGCTTCACTCAACCGCCCTTGTTCTGCCAGCAGAGCTCCAAGCGCATTGTGAGCTTCAGGATAATCTTTCTTTCTGTCCAGAGCCTTGAGCAGATATTCGTAAGCCCGATCTGTAAAGCCCCTCCCCTTGTAGGCAAGCGCAATATCATAGTAGAGGTTAGGGCTCTTCTCACCTTTTCTTTCCGCAGCCTTGAGATATCGAAGTGCAGCTCCGTATTCACCCGCAGCCAGATAATTTTCCCCAATAGACATCAACCGTCCCGTATCACCTGACGGCATACCAGATCGCGTCGTAGCGCATGACACAGGGCCAAACAAAAGCACCGTCAGGTATAAAACCATAAGAACTCGCCTGCACGACAATCTATGGTACCGAAACCCCATAAACTTAAATCACCTTGTTCAGGGAATATTCAATAATTCCTTCTGCTCCCCGTTTAATCAGCTGGGGAACTAACTCACGCACCACCTTTTTGGAAACCACAACTTCCACGGAAAGCCACGAACTCTGATAAAGGTGTGCTATCGTGGGGGAATTCAAACTGGGAAGTATCTCCATCACGTCGTTTATCCTATCCTCGGGAACGTTCATTTTCAAACCAACCAGGTCTTCAGCCCGCAACGCACCCTGGAGCAAAAGCGAAATCTGCTCGATCTTTTCGCGCTTCCAGGAGTCCTGCCAGGCATGTTTGTTGGCAATAAGCTGAGGATAGGAAGTCATAAGCTCTTTAACAATTCTCAAGCCATTTGCCCTCATTGTTGATCCCGTCTCGGTAACCTCAACTATTGCATCACACAACCCCGCAATAACCTTTGCTTCTGTAGCGCCCCACGAAAATTCCACGTCAACATGAATTCCCTCTTTTTCGAAGTACCTCTTCGCGAACCCAACCAACTCAGTGGCCACTTTCTTGCCCTCAAGGTCTTTGACGTCCCTGATCGGCGAGTCAAAAGGAACGGCCAGAACCCATCGAGTTGGGCGATTAGAGACCTTCGAATAGACGAGATCTGCCACGACCACCACGTCGGAATCGTTTTCCAGTATCCAGTCTTTTCCGGTTATACCCGCGTCAAAAGTTCCGTTTTCCACATATCTGGACATTTCCTGAGCACGACAAATAGCACAGCTTATCTCGGCATCGTTTATTTCAGGGAAATAGCTGCGGTGCGAAATGGTAATGTTCCAGCCTGACCTCTGGAATAGGCGAACCGTAGCATCCTGAAGACTCCCTTTAGGTATACCCAAAACCAGCTGCTTCACTTTTGGTAAACCTCCCTAGGATCAAATTTCCTGTTTTCCTCCACTACCCAATCACCGGAATCGCCTAAACGTCGGTAAAAACAGCTTTCGTAGCCTTCGTGACACGCAGCACCGCCATGTTGATAAACCTTGATTAGAATAGTGTCCATATCACAATCTACATAAATATCACGCACTTCCTGAACATTACCTGAAGTTTCCCCTTTAAGCCAGATTTTTCCCCTGCTCCTGCTCCAGAAGTGAGCCTTCCTGGTTTCAACCGTTTTTTGCCATGCTTCCCTGTTCATATAAGCAAGCATCAACACCCTATTGGTCTCGGCATCTTGAACGATAACGGGTAAAAGTCCCCTACCCTTCTCAAAATTGGGTTCTACCATTGTCTCAAATCCTCCCTAGCATCAAGATTCCCCGCTAATTGGCCACAAGCAGCCAGGATGTCAAGCCCTCTGCTTGTTCGTATGGTAGTCGTGATGTTGCAATCCAAGAGCACCCTCTGAAATGCCAGGATCCTTTCCTCAGACGGTCGCTCGAAGGAACTTCCCGGAAAGGGATTGAACGGTATCAGGTTTACCTTACAGCGAATTGGAGCGAGAAGTGAAACCAGCTTTCGGGCGTGAAATTCACTATCATTCACTCCTTTCAGCAAAACGTATTCAAAGGTTATCCGCTTTCTGCGAGGTAGCGGATATTCCCGACATGCCCGTATCAACTCAGAGAGGGGATACCTTTTGTTAATCGGCACGAGCTCGTTTCTCAGCTCGTCCGTTGGTGCATGAAGACTTACCGCCAGATTGACGGGATAACTCTCCCCCAGTCGGCGCATGGCAGGAATTATTCCAACGGTGGAGACGGTAATTCGCCGATGAGAAAAAGAAACGCCCCGAGAATCAAGGAAAATGGCAAGCGACCTGTAGAGTTCCTTCTCATTAAGTAAGGGTTCCCCCATTCCCATAAAAACTATGTTTGTTATCCTCGGCTTGCTGCCCAAGGCCCGCCGTACCTGGCTGTACTGTTCTATGATTTCGCCCGCTGTAAGATTTCTGCGATAGCCTAGCGATCCGGTATAGCAAAAGGCACAACCCAGGGGACAACCAACTTGTGAAGACACACAGAGAGTATACCTGGGGGGATCAGGGATGAAAACCGATTCTATTTGATAGCCATCTCTTAACTCAAAAACAAACCTGCGAGTGCCATCGGAAGAGCAAAATTCTTTCTTTAAAACCAAAGCGTCAAAGATAGTAATAGCTTCCAGTTTGGCACGAAAAGATTTACTCAAATCGGTGCAAGCATCCCAGGATGACACATTTCGCACATAAAGATGCTGGAAAATCTGCCTAGCTCGATAGCGCTTCTCTCCGAGCCTTTGCACCCACTCTTCCAGCTCAGGCAAAGTGAAATTCCGTATGTGATACCGTCCATCTCTCATACTTCAGGAAGGCCTGCGTGACTTAAACACTTTATTTTTTCTATCCTGAAGGAAAATTATATCAAAGTGGCGGAATGGGGTCTTTTCATACCATTCCATGCCGATGTCAACGCACTTTTCACAAGCTTTTCTCGGAATATGAACAGCATAAATCCGCTTTCCCCTGTCCGTCCAGGATTCTACGCTCCACACCCCTGGACAATCTCTACACACGACGATTTTTTCTTTTTGATTTTCAAGAATGTTGTCTGTATCATAATAAATTGTTCTTTCTCGCTCCGTTATACCACCACTATCAAGCATCTGTTCGCGAAGCGAAGGAGCCTCCTGCCAGTAATCCATAACTCGGTCACAAACCTTGCGAATGTGATCGGTTATCGCCGACGACTGGCGGAGCTTCTCAAAATCATAGTCCGGTTCTCTTACCGTCGAGTAATCCATTCCTGCCAGCGCCAAAATAATACCCACATTCACATAAGGCAATGCTCCTTCGATGGAATAGCCCCCTTCCAGAACCGCTATGTCAGGAGATAATTTCTCTGTTAGTTTTGCGTAGCCCTGAGCAGAAAATCTCATATTGGTAATCGGGTCGGTATAGTGATTATCCTGACCGGCCGAGTTTATTACCAGTTCCGGCTTGAAATCTTCAAGCACTGGAATAATCACATTTTCAAGTACATACAGAAATCCCTCTTCAGATGTCTGCGGTGGCAATGGGACGTTTATGGTTGTTCCGAAGGCGGTTGGTCCTCCCAATTCATGAGGAAACCCGGAACCAGGATATAGTGTCCTACCATCCTGGTGAAGGGATAAGAAAAGTGTATCTGGGTCGTTCCAGTATATGTCCTGAGTTCCATCTCCATGGTGGCAATCTGTATCAACTATAGCCACCCTGTCCACCCCGTAGGCATCTCGTAAATATTCGATCATAATGGCTTCTATGTTTATGTTACAAAACCCTCTCGCTCCGTGCACAACCCTCATTGCATGATGACCAGGTGGACGAACAAGCGCAAATCCCTTTTGCACCTTTTTTTCGAGAACGGCAGATCCTACAGCCTTTGCTCCACCGGCACTCAGGAGATGGGATTCAGTGGTCACGGCCCATTCATCGGGTACGCAAAAATGAACACGCCTTATATCGTCTCGATTTATCATATCAGGCTTGAATTCCACTATCCCGTCCACGTCAAGAAGACCCTCTTCAAAAACCTGATCCTGCGTGTAAAGCAGTCGTTCTTCACGCTCGGGATGCGTGGGGGATATGGCCCAATCAAAAGCCGGGAAAAACACGAGTCCTGTTTTATTTGCAGCTTTAATCATTCAACCCCCCTATGCTTCGGTACTGGTAATTTGCTTGTATTCGGAAATCAAGCCGGGTTTTACCTGAACTTTTACGCGAATATTTCGACCGGTAGTATAAAACCCTCTTACCATGTTAAATTGAAGCTCTTCAGTAACCTCCATATCAATGTCTTCCATCTTGGCACCGGACTGAAGCGCTTTGGTCCTGAGCAGGGAAAAGGCCAGTTCCCTTGCATCTTTGACGGAAAACCTATCATCAACGGGTTTGTAAAAACTTTCTTCAGGCGCTGAGGCCACCCTGCGCTCGGTGTCCACAAAGAGAGTTATTTCACAGGTTGTCCGGGCAAGTGCAGCACCTAATGCGTTTGCCACCCTGGCATTGGGAACTACCCGCACTGGAAGAGACGAAACTTCCGAAAGCTTGCTGGCAAAACAGGAAGCAGGGCCTCCCAGTACAAGCAACTCCGTTGGGCTAACCTGGTAACTTTCCAAAAACTCATGAACCGTATAAACGGGCTTCTGATTGATCGAAGTCACCATATCCTTTGCAACCACTGTCAAGCGATGGCAAAACTCAGAAAAAATTCGCTCAGCCGCATCGGCAGGTGAACACCCAAGCAAGCCGCCTACCTTTTCCATGGCCATCTTGGCTTTCTGAAAATTCCCACTTTCCATCTTTTTCAAAAACACCAAAGCGTCGGTAGGAGTTGGCTCCGAACCCCCAAAGGCCATGGCAGGGCCCACTCGCTCAGGACCGATGTCGAGAACTCCATCCTTGACTTTAATTACGCTATCCCCTCCCAGGGGAATTGAAATGGTTTTCAAAGCTCTTATGAGAGTTTTGTACTGGCCTATTTCGATTCCCAGCGGTTCCAAAAGCGGAACCTGCTTCACCAGAACCGCTATGTCCGTGGTGGTTCCACCAATATCCATAACGATGCTTTCGCCATTTTCGGACGCATAAGGAACAGCCCCCATAATGCTGGCAGCGGGGCCGGAAAGTATTGTTTGCCCCGGGTACTGGAGGGACGCATCAAGAGACACCGTTCCACCGTCGGCTTTGAGAATCAAGATCGGAGCAACAAATCCTTTTGCCCTCAAGGCATTTGAAACGGCGTCGAAAAAATTTTTGTAAATTGAATAAACAGCAGCATTGAGATAGACAGTTGCAATTCTCCGGGGAAAATTCAGATTACCCGACACCCTGTGTCCTGCCAGTATGTAATTGAAACTCTTACCGAGAATTTTAACAATTTTATTTTCATGACAGGGGTTTCGCACCGAAAACTTTCCGACCACACCAACAGCTTCGATGCCATCGGCCCTAAGGTGAGAAGCAATAGCTTCAATTTCAGTGGGTTCTATCGGTTGGACTTCGCGCCCCCTATGATCTATTGAACCCTGCACACAATAATAATGCTTCCCCGTTCGGAAAATTTCAGGATTCAGTCCTGGCCCCGACGACACAATCATACCCACGGGATCGAGGTGCCCTGAAGCTATGGCGTTCGTCGTAAGCGTGGTACTTAAAACTACCCTGGAAACCCTAGAAACATCAATATTCTTCGAAACTTCGTCTAGCCCCCCGAGTACACTGTCGAAGAGATTATCAATATCAGTGGGCACTTTGACTTGCCTAACCAATCCCTGAGAATCTACAAGGACAACATCGGTATGGGTTCCACCCACGTCAAGTCCTATTATCATCGTCCTTCCCCATGAAGATAATTAAACACCGTAAAACCCGAATTGGAATGCTAAAGGAAACCCAGAATGCTGTCAATCAAGCTGATCAATCGAAATAATGAATAGACATGTTAAGAACCAATAAAAATTACCTATTTCAAAAAGTATCCCCAAATCGTGTAATGAAATCGTCCAGTTGTGGTTACACCATCAGGGAGGTCAAAATGGAAAGGAAGTTAGATTGTCGTGGGCTGGCGTGCCCTGCACCGGTTTTAAAAACCAAGGAAGTCATTGAAAAGGAGAACCCTGAAAAAATTATTATAATCGTAGATAACCCTGCTGCCAGGGAAAATGTCGGTCGCTTTCTCAAAAAGTCAGGTTATCAATTTTCATCAAAAGAAGGGAATAATGAGATTTTTATAACAGCTCTTAAAGATGCTTCAGAGGATGTGAACGAGTACAGTTGCCAGATTATAACCGACGAAGAAAGAGATTCCTGCAAAACTGTTGTCCTGGTGGGCACCGACCGATTAGGCAGAGGTGACAAAGCCCTGGGCGAAAAACTTATGCTTAACTTTTTAAAAACCCTGGACGAAATGGTGCCTCAGCTGTGGCGGCTCGTTTTTCTTAACGGCGGTGTCAAACTGACCATCGAGGATTCACCTGTGCTCAATACCCTGAAAAAGCTGGAACAATCCGGTGTAGATATACTGGTGTGCGGAACCTGTCTTGATTTTTTCAATCTTCTGGACAAAAAGAAGATTGGTGAAACTACGAACATGTTAGATATAGTAACAACGTTGCAGCTTGCGGACAAAGTCATACCAATCACCTGAAGGACACCAAAAGATTATGCAAAACCGACAAAGAGGCAAGCTCATAACCACTGTGACGGCGTCGGGCTGAGCGGCAAAGATAGGACCGGGTGTCCTGCAAGACCTGCTTAGCCAGCTTTCCTTAGAAAAAGACCCAAGGCTTTTGGTCGGCCGTGAAAACTCTGACGATGCAGGGGTGTTTTTACTCACGGATGAGATAGCTTTGGTGCAAACGGTGGATTTCTTTACCCCTATCGTAAACGACCCTTACGATTTTGGGAGGATAGCAGTTGCAAATGCCCTGAGCGATATATATGCCATGGGCGCAGAACCGGTAACTGCTTTAAATATCGTTTGTTTTCCCACCAAAACCATGGATCTGGCGTACCTGAGGGAAATATTAAAAGGTGGACTGGATAAATTGCACGAAGCGGGAGCCTTGTTGCTGGGTGGGCACAGTGTGGAGGACCGGGAAATAAAATACGGCATGGCCGTAACAGGTATAGCCAGACCGGAGGAGGTAAAAACCAATAGCAGTGCGCGCCCCGGAGATGCCCTAGTGCTGACCAAACCGATAGGAACGGGGATACTTGCAACGGCACTAAAGGGGGGACTGATAGGCGAAGACGACTTCACCGAAGCCGTGGAATGGATGGCCACATTGAACAAAACAGCCGCGGAAGTTATGAAAAAGTACCGTGTAAGCGCTTGCACCGACGTAACAGGCTTTGGCCTTATTGGCCACGCACTTGAAATGGCAACTGCAAGCAGGGTCAAAATAGAAATTCAGGCCGGCAAGGTACCGCTGCTTCCCGGAGCTTACGATATGGCTTCGATTGGTATGGTACCTGCAGGTACGTATGCAAACAGGGATTTTTGCTCCAGTAAGGTCGAAATTTCTGAGTCGGTGGACCCCGTCTTGGTCGATCTTCTGGCCGATGCCCAAACATCGGGTGGCCTGCTCGTGGCATTAGATGCGGCAGATGCGGCTAAAATGGTTGAAGAACTCCGCGGCCTCGGGCTCAGCCTTGCTGCGGAAATCGGAACAGTTTTGAAATCCGATGAACCTCAGGTAATTATAGCCCCATGACGTGGTAAAATAACCGGGGTCATTTTATGATTTTGATAGCCCTGATTCTGGGACTCAGCGCCGGATTATCACCCGGACCACTTCTGACCCTTGTTGTGACGGAAACCTTGCGCTATGGTCTAGGAGCGGGAATTAAAACAGCTCTAGCTCCCTTGATAACAGACCTTCCTATTATTTTGCTTAGCCTTTTTGTTCTGACAAGGTTTGCTTCTTCTCCGGGAATCCTGGGTATATTGTCCTTATGTGGTGCGATTGTGGTTTTTTCAATAGGCCTTCAGACTGTTCGCAAACCAACCCCCGAAGAAGTTAACAAAGCAAATCCAGGATTGCCCATCGTAAAGGGGTCGGTGGTAAACCTACTCAATCCACATCCTTACCTGTTCTGGTTCACTGTAGGAGGTCCCCTGGTTGTGGAAGCTTCAAAGTCGGGGAAAGCGGTGGTAGTTGGATTCTTCGTTGTTTTTTATACTTGTCTGGTAGGATCCAAGGTTCTCCTTGCGCTGTCTGTTTACAAAACACGAGGGCTATTCATGAGGCGAAACCTATATTCCATTGTGGTCAGGCTCCTCGGCTGTGTTCTGTGCATACTTGGGATAATCCTTTTCATTGACGGTATCAGGTCATTAAAAGGAGCTACGAACTTGTTTTAAACATTTCAGGCTTTAGTTTCATCTTGCTTTTCCTTTGCCCTGTTCAATGCTCAACAGCGAATTCATTTTATTCACCAGATCTTTCATTGAAAAGGGCTTCCGGAGTAGATTAACATTTTCCCCGGTCAGACCGTACTTCTCCAAAATTTCACCACCATATCCGGTAACAAACAAACATTGTGCTTCTGGCATGATGGTTCTGATCTCCTCCCACAACTTTACCCCACTCATAGACGGCAACACAACGTCGATTATCAACAAATCTACCCTTTCGCTCTGATGAGCCGTAACCCATTGAATGGCGTCCTTAGGCGACCCGAAACCATAAGCTCTGTACCCATATCTTTTTAAAAACTCCACCATAGCCGATAGAATAGATTCCTCGTCTTCCACAACTATGATTGTTTTTGACATTCTTCCATTCGCCTGAATTTCGCCAATACTTTCGAAAGCGGCTAAATCCTTTTTTGTCGCCTCTCCAGTGTATCTGGGAATATAGATTATCACCTCCGTGCCCTTTCCAACCTCACTCTTTATGTCAATCCAGCCCCCATTTTGCCTAACCACGCCATAAACTACACTGAGGCCCAGTCCGGTTCCTTTTCCTGGCTCCTTGGTTGTAAAGAATGGTTCAAAAATGCGTTCAAGAACGCTAGGGGGAATGCCACAGCCCGTATCCGCCACTGAAAGCCTCACGTATTCACCCGGTGAGACAAGAGCATGCCCGGCAAGTATGTTACAACCACCCGAAATTATAACATTGCTTGTCTGTATGCTTACTGTACCAACTCCACTGATTGCATCCCTGGCGTTTATAAGTAAATTCATCAGAATTTGATCCAGCTGACCCGGATCCATGTAAACATCCCACAGATCTTCACAAAGTTCCAGTTTCAAAGAAATGTCTTCGCCTAATAGTTTGTGGATGATTCTCACGGACTGCTCTATAACCCCATTAATGTTGAGCCTAACCGGCTCTATTGCTTCCTTACGCGCAAACGCCAAAAGTTGACGAACCGTATTGCTGGTTCGCCTTCCCACTTCTAGAATCTGAGTTATTCTGGATTTTGCCGGCGAGTCTGGTTCCAGCTCCGCAAGAGCAAGTTCGGCGTGTCCGAATATAACCTGGAGTATATTATTAAAGTCATGGGCAATACCCCCTGCCAACCTGCCCACTGCTTCCAGCTTCGCCACACGATTAAGTTGCCTTTCTAGGGATATTACCTTTTCCTGGGATTGTTTTTGCTCTGTTATATCCATGACAACACTTGCAAACCACTTGGGATCTCCCTTGGAATCACGTTCTATCACCCTTCCCTTACTTTTTACCCAAATCCAGTGTCCATCCTTATGCTCTAAACGATATTCCTCATCGTACGTTTCTGTGTCACCTCTTAGATTGGCCTTAATAGCTGCACAAACCCTTTCCCTATCATCAGGATGGACAAACTCCATGCACGAATTCAGAGATTGCACAACTCCGCCTGACTCCAACCCTACCATCTCTGCCCATCTTCTATCCCTGTAACATAAACCCTCAGGTACATTGATGTTCTCCACAGCGAAGCCAGCTCCTTCCATTGCAAGGTCGAGCAGTTTGTAAGCAAATTCCAGTTTTTGCCGATCTTCCAACTCCGCGGTGATGTCTCTAAATACCACAACGACTCCTAAAATGTTTTTTTCTTCATCTCTAACCGGAGAAAAACTCCCCGCAACAGCGCATTTATCTCCCTTTTCCGAAACCAGAAAGGTCGCCTCTGAAAAATTGTACACTATTCCCTGCTTCATTGCACTTGATATTAAAGATTCCGTCAACTCCCTTCCATTTTCATCAACTAACTTGAGTATCGACGCCAGCGGTTTGGATCGAGCTTCCTTTTCTTTCCAGCCGGTGAGATTCTCAGCAACATTGTTCATCCTGTCCACAAGTCCGTTTATATCGGTGGTTATAATTCCCTCCCCTATGCTGTAGAGAGTAGTTCTCAAAAGCTGCTCCCTCATAGCGCCCTCTTTTAATAATTTACGAAGAGCAGACGTTTTCTGCGCCACCGCCCTTCTTAAAGCAAAGATCCACAATCCGACTATCAGCGACACTACTGCAATACATGGGATGACCCAAAATGCGTACCTTACGAAAACCGAGTAGGGTGAAGAAGTGCTGAGCCATCTTGCGTAGATCGCCTTCGCTTTGGCTTCCGGGATCGTGCTAAAACCGTATCTTATGAATGTCAACAACTGCTTATGGCCCTTGCGAACGGCCCTATGAAATTGCCCTACATAAAGGGTTGGTCCCTTCATGAATTGGTCGGCAATTCCAAGACGCGTAAGGTAGTAAAAAGCCGGGGGATCGTCCATGCAAAACACCTTGATTTCCCCTTCTCTAGCTTTATCCATTATGACTGCATAACTGGGCTGTAAGTTTAGGTAATGCACTCCGGTTCGCTGTAGCCAGTTAACACATGCATCTCCTTGCTTTACGGCAACGACAAAGTTTTTCAAATCCGATACGTCGTGGATTGATATTGACCTGTGATAGAATATGCTTACCGGTATGTCTGCATAAGGTTTGGAGAAATCAAAGACCTTTTCCCGCTCAGGCGTTTTAAATATAGTATCAATGACGTCAGCCTCACCGGATTTCATTATTTCCAGGGCCTCTGACCAATCCATGGCTGTTATTACAACGTGAGTGCCCATTTGTTTTTCCCAGAGATGCCACAGTTCGGGAAGTATACCGACGAGGCGACCTCTATCGTTTCTGAATACGTAAGGAGGATAATTATCGTCCATTACAACGGTAATCTTTTTAGGAACTTCCATACCAGAGGCTGTGAAGCCTTCCGTAAAGGCAAGCGCACACAGAACAGCAACGATGTACCTCAGCACCAATCCCATAAAACGCTCCCCCCCCCCCATTTACCGATTGTTATCTATCGGAAGGGGATGGTAGAGCGTGAATTTCCTCGGAACCCTCGGTTTTGGCTCCAGATTTTGGTAAAGCAAGTCTGGCTTGGCCTCCATGATCAAGTTGACCGCCAACCAGGGTTGCCAGCTCATCTACCATGGATTTCATATGCTCTGCCTGGGCATTTAGTTGTTCGCTTGATGCTGCGCTTTCTTCGGCACTGGCTGCTGTTTGTTGTATGGCCTTATCCATCTCGGAAATAGCCTTGGTTATCTGTTCAATCCCCTGA
Source organism: Deltaproteobacteria bacterium (assembly GCA_019309115.1). Lineage (GTDB taxonomy): Bacteria > Desulfobacterota > Syntrophobacteria > Syntrophobacterales > Thermodesulforhabdaceae > JAFDGW01. The sequence continues at coordinate 32,720 of JAFDGW010000001.1, read as the reverse complement.
GCCTGCTCATTGGAAGCCACGTTGATTTCACTAATCAGTTCCGATACCTTGGCTATAGAGTTGACAACCTTCGAAAAAGCATTATGCGTTTCTTCTGTTAACCCAGCACCCTTCTTGATTTCAGTTACTGTCTTTTCGATAAGAGCGGCAGTACTCTTAGCCGATTCAGCAGACCTCAGGGCAAGTGCCCTGACTTCATCCGCCACCACAGCAAACCCCGCTCCAGCCTCACCTGCTCTCGCCGCTTCCACTGCAGCATTCAGTGCTAGCAGATTTGTTTGAAAAGCAATTTCATCTATGGTTTTTATAATATTGAATGTTTCCTCGCTGGCTTTAGAAACTTCGTTCATTGCAACGTTCAGGCGATCCATGAGTTCATTAGCTCTTTTGATAAATCCACTAGCTTCCTCAATCAGTGCGTTTGCCTGAGATGCGCTATTGGCGTTTTGCCTTGTCATTGAAGATAACTCTTCAAGGGATGATGAGATTTCCTCAAGGCCTGCTGCCTGCTCCGAAGCCACCTCAGCCAAAGATTGACTCAACTCCGATACCTGTTCCGCTGCAGAACTTACCTCATCCGAGGCTTCCCCAATTCCGGACACACTTCGCTTTACGGGACGGCTTATACTCGCACCAAGCAATATTGCCAGGATTATACCTGCGATCAGCGCAACCCCCGTTCCGCCTATCGATAATAACTGTAATTTTCGAAGATCGTCAGCCGATGCAGACACACGATTTTGAGCCATTTTCAGACCATGAGCTGCATTTGACTTTGACAGCTTTAAGATGTCTTCCCCTATCTCAATTTGCTTGTTCTCAGAACCTTGCGCCTTTTCCCAGCTTTGCTGAAGCAATTCCATAGCCTTCCCATACGTATCTGCAGCATCTTTTACTTTGTCTAGCATGGCTGCGACCTTTGCGTCCGGTGGTGCAGTCAGGGCTTCGTTAAGCAACTTCCTGATTTCTTCAAAATTTTGAGAGGCCTTGGATAGCAGCGCAGGATTTCGTTCAATTTGACTGAGCAATGTCAGTGCTTGCAAACGGTTCGCCTGGACCAGTACATTTCTTATTATCTCCATGTTAGCTCTCAATTTTATCAGATCTTCATTTCCCAACTTTGCCATTAGCTCACTTAGCGAGTTACCAAGATACGCCAGAATTTCGTTACACAGATCAACGAACGAATCACTAGCCTTTCCCATGGCATTCCTCGCTTCAACCATCTCCCTGTTGGCCACCACAGCTCTGGCCGCTTCGCTTTTGTAATTCTTAAGAGCCGCAGAGACACGACTTAATGCGTTGCTTAGATCATCAGTGCCGAGTTGACTCTGACGATTTGCCAGCTTGTAACCTTTCTCAAGCCACGCCTCCGCTTCGGCAATGTTATTTTTGGCCATCTTCTCTTCTTCGGGATCAGCTGTAGCAATAAACAGGCGGTAATGAGCCATGGCACGCAAAAAGCTGTTCTGCAACTCGCTGAAGACCTTAGACTGAGGAGTGTAAAAATCCGCAACAGCTCGAGATGAAGCCACTCCTCTCATACTTTTTAATACAACCAAACATCCCAACCCTAACATAATGGCTAGTACAACGCCAAAACCACTAAAGATTTTGACCGTAAGCCCTGCATTTTTCAGCATGACTTCCCTCCAATTTTACTGGTGAACAATGCGGTTTTTAAAAGTACTATATATTATTTATAATTGGTAATTCTCAGAAGCTATGTAGTCAAGGGGGATAGCAACTCAAAAAACAAGATGAATGTCACGGTTATAGTTAAGATAATTGAACCAATTTTGGTTCATTAAACTGTTATCTTTCTAATAGCCGGTCGCTTTATTGCAGCAAATCTACAAGAAGCTCAGACAGAGTTCCGAAAATTTAACTCAATATTTCAGACATCTTGCCTATCTCAGAAGTGGATTCTTAAATTTGGTTAAGAATTCTTTACTGAAACCAAGCTGGATAATAAAGCTTACAGGGCCTGCACTGTTGCGAATCAGAAAAGTTCCCGCTTACTTTTCCCTTAAGGCCAGTGCCAAACTGGTGGTGGGCGGGGCGAGATTCGAACTCGCGACTTCCACCGTGTGAGGATGGCACTCTCACCACTGAGTTACCCGCCCGACAACTGTTGATTTGGTCCTATAACTCAAACACGGTAAAATTGCAACATGCAAACGGAATTTCCTTTCAAAAAGCTTCTTATCGGCTACCCCATCAATCTGTCTTTCCTTGGCTTCGGAAATGGTCTATAGTGAAATCTTATTATACGATCCGATGCTGAAAATATTAGGTGAAATGATCCTGTGCATAACTTTTAAGAATGGAGGATATATAAATCGTGCCAAGGATAGACGACTACAAGGAAGCACTTAGAATTGCGAAAGAGAAGCTTGCTGTTGCTAACGTACACCATCTGGCAAAACTTTCTGGAGGAAGTACCGAGCTGAATGAGGATGGATCTATTGACATTCGGCTTACCTTCCTGAACCAGCCCTGTACTATACGGGTCAATCCGACTACTCAGGAAGTTTCCATCTGGGGCAAAAGTCCTGAGGATGAAATATCTCTGACAGACCAAATTTTAATTGCCCATTATGTTCTCAATGCATCTGGAGAGCCTGCTACAGGTGAATGGATAACCTTCAGGGATATTCCGGACGGGCATTTTTATTATGATGCTTTTCAAAGGCGTGCCAGAGATCCCTTCTTAAAGGCATTCGGCGAAGAGCCGGAGCTTTTTGCAAAGGTTGCTCCCATGATAGGCGGATCCCTCGCCGACGACATAGGCGATATTACCTTTGTCTTCCAAGTATTTCCCAGAATCGCAGTTAAAATTGTTCTGTGGCGTGGCGACGACGAATTTCCCCCGGAAGCCACTGTACTGTTTGACCGAAACATTGACACATACCTGCCTGCTGAAGATATAGCGTATATGAGTGGTGGTATAGTGTACCGGATGATGGGAATTGCTCGCTCATTAAAGCAACGCTAAGGGGAGGAAAACGGAAAAATGAAGATAGCCATTACGGGAAAAGGTGGAGTTGGGAAGACCACTCTTGCGGCTTATCTGGCACGCTGGTTTGGTACAAGAGGACATTCTGTTCTGGCGATCGATGCCGATCCCGATTCAAACCTTGCCCATGCCTTAGGTGTTCCCAATGCCGAGGAGATAACACCAATTGCGGAAATGAAAGATCTGATCGCGGAACGGACGGAATCAACTCCCGGCACTTTTGGAGGCTTATTCAAAATGAATCCGCGAGTGGACGATTTGCCAGAAAAAATTGCTATACCCTGCGGTGATAACGTGCGTCTTATGGTTATGGGCGGAGTTAAAAAGGGGGGCATGGGTTGTGTCTGTCCGGAAAGTGTTCTTTTAAAAAACCTTGTTCATCATCTCGTGCTCAGGCGGGATGAAGTGGTTATTATGGACATGGAAGCGGGCATAGAACATCTGGGAAGGGGTACTGCCCGGGGGGTTAACGCCTTCGTTGTGGTGGTTGAGCCGGGAAAGCGAAGCATAGAAACGGCCGGAAGGATCAGAACTCTTGCAGCAGACATTGGTCTGGAGCAGGTTTGCGTGGTCGCCAACAAGGTGCGTTCCGAAAAGGACGAAGATTTTTTGAAAAGCCAGCTATCCAATTTCACCATGTTGGGTTTCATCCCCTACGATGAAGCAATTATAGAAGCAGACATCCAGGGAAAATTTCCCGAAAATATGGCCACCGCAACGCGATTGGCACTGGAAAACGTGGGTCAGGCAATTATGAAAATGAACAACCCTTGAGAGAGTCTGCTATGAATTCTGTATGTTATCTGAAACCATCGATTGTTGATGTTCAAAACAGGAGAGATTACCGAAACATTGCCATAGACAAGGTCGGGGTAAAAGACATACGATATCCCCTTACTGTGCTCGACAAATCACACGGCTTTCAGCATACGGTGGGCTCCATCAACATGTACGTCAACCTGCCGCGAAAATTCAAAGGGACCCACATGAGTCGCTTTATCGAAATACTTAACGAATTTTATGGCAACTTCGACCTGAGAAACATACACAGGATTTTGGAAACAATAAGGGAAAAACTGGACGCAGAATCGGCCCACATGGAAATATCTTTTCCCTACTTTATTGAAAAAAAAGCACCTGTCACTCAGGCGCGAGGCCTGATGGAATACGGTTGCAGGATCATTGGCTCAATTGATCGAACGAACGGTTATGACCTCATTGTTGAAGTAATAGTTCCCATAACAACGGTCTGTCCCTGTTCCAAAGAAATCAGTGACTTCGGGGCACATAATCAGAGAGGGCTTGTTCGCCTGGCTGTACGGTTTGAAAAGTTCGTGTGGATAGAGGACCTTATTGAGTTGGTGGAAAATTCAGCTTCCTGCGATGTATATTCGGTTTTGAAACGTCCCGACGAGAAGTTTGTTACGGAAAAGGCTTATGAAAACGCAAAGTTTGTCGAGGACGTGGTAAGAGACATTGCCCTTAAGCTCAAAAATGATGAAAACATCACCTGGTTTGCCGTTGACGTTGAAAATTTCGAATCAATACACAACCATAGCGCTTATGCATTTATAGAAAGGGGGACTGGAAGGGTTGCATTCTGATATTGAATCTATTGCCAAAGCCTTTGAACATCCAGCATTTTACGATCACCACGTATCGGAAATAGAACGTAGGGAAACTCACATATCCATAGTATTCCTGACAGGTGAAAGGGTTTACAAGTTGAAAAAACCAGTGAATTTCGGCTTCTTGAATTACGAAACACCAGAGTTGCGCCGTTTCTATTGCCAACAAGAGGTCAGGTTAAACCAGAGGCTCACAACGGGCATCTATCTCGGCACCACATCGGTTTGTAGAAACGGCAGAAAAACGTTCTATCTCGGAGAATGTGAAGATCCTGTTGAATGTGTTGTTGTAATGAAACAGCTTCCAGACAAGGCTTGCTTTCAAAAAATTCTGGAAAGTGGATCTACAGGGCCTGAGTCGTACAGCAAAATAGCAAAACATCTCGCCGGCTTTTACGAAAAATCTACCGTTACATCACCTCATCTCACAAAATATGGCGACCTTGAATACATCCGTTTCAATGCTTACGAGAATTTCCAGCAATTACGGCCATTTGTCGGTAATGTCGGTTCCGAAGATCTGTTGCTATGGTTCAAAAAAGCCGTTCACAGATTCACCCTTCAGAACAGATCTCTTTTTAGGAACCGAGTTGCCGGGGGGTTCGTAAAAAACGGGCACGGAGATCTAAGGGCCGAGCACATTTATTTTTACAATGGAGTGCAGGTGCTTGACTGCATTGAATTCAATGATCGGCTCCGCTACGGTGACGTGGCAGTTGATATGGCTTTTCTGTTTATGGACCTTACAAGACTAGGCTATAGAGATGCTGCTCTTCAGATAATTGACGAATATGTTAATCATTCTGGGGATGTACAGATCTGGGCACTTCTTGATTTCTACACTGCTTACAGAGCGCTGGTAAGGTCTAAGGTCGCCTGCCTGGAGACTCTTGGTTTATCGAAAGAAGAAGCTTCAAGAAAGGAATCCCTCTTTGGAACGGCCCGGAACTTTATGAAGATGGCGTTGAGCCACACTGCGGCTTTTGATACTCCCGTGGTCATTACCTTCATGGGCCTTCCAGCCTCGGGTAAAAGTGCTCATGCCTCTTTGGTGGCTTCCTATTTCCATATAGACCACATCTCATCAGATGTTATACGTAAAGAGGTTATGCCAGATGCGACGGTCAGCCCATTTGGACAGGGAGCATATTCCGATGATAAGAAAGCAATGATATATCAATTACTTGCCGCTCGGTGTAGGGAAGGTGTTAAAAGAGGCAGGTCTGTGGTGGTAGATGCCACTTTTTCATTGAGAAAATGGAGGCAGATTTTTAGCGACCGTCTGAAGGACCTGCCCTGCACAGTGCTGTGGATTGAAACTCAAGCCCCGTTAGACGCGCTAAAGAATCGTCTAGAAAAGAGAAGTCTCAGAACCGGTGAAGCCAGCGATGCCAGGATAGAACATCTTCAAGCCTTTCTAAAAACCTACGAACCTCCGGATGAGTTGCCGGAAAGGCAGGTGATCCGCCTATCTACAGAGGCAGGAAAGCGAAGGACAAATATGAAGCTCATGCGCAGGTTGTACGAATTGAGGCTTAAACTTGCCGGGCAGATGGCCGATCAGATGTGGAACAGATTTGTCAGTGAAAACAGGTGAATCAGGATTGATGCCAATGGAAGAAAAAATTGCTACACTGGGAATGTTGATGGTTCCTCACTTTAGCGTCTCCCTAGATGAAGTAAGGCTTAAGACGGGCAAGGTATCGAGGCGTTTGCGAATTGATCATCCAAAGGCTGTTGCGATTGTTCCTGTCATGGAAGACCGACAGATCGTTATGGTACGTCAATTCCGCTACGCCGTCGGCAAGGAAACCCTTGAAGTTCCCGCAGGCAAGGTGGATAAAGGGGAGAGTGTGGAATCGGCTGTGAGGCGTGAGCTTATGGAAGAAACGGGCTATCAAGCCGGGAAGCTGACCAGGCTACTGTCCTATTGCCCGGCTATTGCTTATTCCAACGAAGTTATTGAAATTTTCGCTGTCACCAACCTCGAGAAAGCGGGACAGCCCCTTGATATTGATGAAATATCATCCGTTGAAATTAAACCTCTGAGTGAATTAATTGACATGATTTCTAGCGGTGAAATAGTAGATGGCAAGACCATTATTTCTCTGCTCATCATCGAGAAGTGGTTCCAATCTGGGAAATTACGGCCATGAAAGAAAAACCCTTGGTAACAAGAAGTGGTTTCCTGCGTCTGGTGGATAAGCTTCATTATTTGAAGCACGTCGTTCGTCCCGGAGTGATAGAAGAACTACAGGAAGCGCGAGCCTTTGGGGTTAACATATATAACAGCCAGTACATGCTGGCGAGAGAAAAGCACAGGTTACTGGAGCGCAAAATACAGGAACTCGAGGAAAAAATAAGCCACAGCGAGATTCTTGTTGGGTGCAGGTTTTACGTTAGACGAGTCTTTATCGGTACGGTGGTTGACCTCGAAAACGTGGATACGGGCGAGGTAAACCGTTACACGATAGTTGGACCACTAGAGTCGGACGTTTCCAATGGCAAGCTTGCATCAAACTCGCCAGTAGGCAGTGCTATCCTCGGAAAATTCGAAGGTGATGTCGTAAAGGTGAAAACCCCTTCTGGAACAAGAATCTATCGGATCGTGGCCATTGAAAATTTAGATCCATAGATTATCAACTACTCGCGCTGCTGTATCTTGTCAGGGCATATTTCCAGAAACATGATCCCACAAAAAGTATTATTCCCGCAAGTCCTAAAGCCATACAAGCGTGATGAAATGTAACCTTTCCAATTATAGCAGCAGCAGGAAAGGTGGTTATGAAGGCTATAGGCACAATATAGGTAAGCACAAGTCTCAAGGGGGTAGGATACACAGTTATTGGAAAACGACCTGTTTCAAACACGGCAAACACGAATTCCATGATGCTATCTATTTGGATAAACCAGAAGGCTGTGGCAATTAAGGCCACCCACAACCCGTAAAGTATAAGGAAGCCGGAGGTGAAAAACATTAAAAAAAGGGCAATGTCCGGTATAGAAGGCATATAATGCAGCTGATAGAGGGCATAAACACAAATAATTACTGAACCAAACATGGCGGGTAGTTTCTTCATTGAAAAGGAGCGGAGCGTCCCGATAAGTTGAACGTTTACAGGCTTGAGAAGTATAAAATCAAAGTTCCCAAAGCGTATGTCTTCCACAAGCTTTGCCACGTTGGGTTCTAACACTCCCTCTATGAAGGAGCCAAAAAAAGAAAAAAGCCCCAAAACGAGCAACGATTCTTCGTATGCCCACCCCCCCAGGGAAGTGCGATGATAGAAGAAGAGTTTGAGGGTCAAAATGGAAAAACACAACCAGAATATGCTCAGCAAAGTGTTTACCAAGAAGTGCGCCCTGTATTCCATATCTATGAGCACGGCATTCTTCATGAAAAGACCTACCAATTTAATGTCTTTCATCAACCGTTTCATGGGTCTAGACTACGCTCCTACTGCGCTGTATCGAACCAGTCCTCTTTTCCACAACAGTCGGTAAGAAAAGAAGAACACAACAAGCCATAAAAATTGAGTAAGAAGCTGAAACAATAATTTGTTCGCAGGAACGTTACCAAGAAGTATTTCCACCGGTAGTGATAGCATATAGCGAAACGGCGTATATCTGACGATCAGAGCCAGTTTATGAGGAAATAGGTCCAAAGGAGCGATCACGCCGCCTAACATAAGCAGTCCAGCATAAAACGCTTCGTTTATGGCCAAAGATTGAGTTATCCAGAAGCTTAAAAGGCCAATGCAATACTGGGACAGAAATCTAATACCCCATGCAAAAATGAGCGAAAGGGTGAAACAGAAAATGTGTAACGGAGACATATCGAAACGCAAACCTGGAATAACAAAAGAAACGCAAAATACGGCGGGAGCCAGGGTAAAAAGTCGGAATATTTTGTCAGCCAGGTTAAAGGCCACATGGTAGTGGATAGGATTAAGCGGTTTTAATAGCTTGTAAGATAGTTCTCCAAGCCTTATTTCCCTATCCAGATCCCACACTACCCACACGGTTATGAGTTGGCGCACCAGCAACAAGGCTAAATAGTATCTCACGAACTCGCGGGAATCGTAATGGCCGATGGGGCCAGATTTTGCCAGAGATACCCAAACCAAGAGCATAACCAGAGGCATAATGTTACTGAGCATCCACATGATCATGCTTCCGCGATATTCCATGACAACCTGCCAGTAGGTTTTTAAAAGTGCGGAATAAAGATTTACTCCTCTACGAACCCTGTGAATCCACCACATAGAGTTAACGTCCCTCGCATTATCGATCTGTACCAGTTTTCGGCTTAATTCCATACACTTCTTTTGAAAAAAAATCTTCCCTCCTGAAGAAAAATTGCTTGACCCCTTTTTGAGATGATGTATAGTTCAAACCGTTAGGTTAGATATGTTGTAAAGGAATTATATGTTTGTTTCTAAGTTTTTAAGTTTTGGAATTAAGAGCGGCACCATCGGGAAGGTGGTATCGCTCTTTTTTGTTGTGTGGTTTGTTGGGAGGAACTACGGCGGAAAAGCAAAAACCTGGGTCCGGTTATGGGATTGGATGCTTTCCGTGATGTTCCTGCCAGCGTATAGTGTTCATTAAGTATCAAGGAGGTTAGAGGTTCAATGGTTGAAGGTCGTGTGAAATGGTTCAACGAGAAGAAGGGCTATGGTTTCATTGAAACCGAGACCCAGGGTGATGTGTTCGTTCACTACACAGCCATCGAAGGCAAGGGATTCAGAACCCTTAGAGATGGCGAAAGGGTCTCCTTTGAGGTAGAGCAAAGCCCCAAGGGACCGCAAGCCGTTAGAGTGAAAAAGCTTTAAACGGAACGCCCATAACTGAGAACCGGTAATTAAGGCCCGGAGCATTATCGCTCCGGGCTTTTTATTATGCAAAATCCTCAAATAGAGCCTTTGCAAATTCCCCGGCATCGAAGGGTCTCAGGTCTTCAAGACCCTCACCAACACCTATAAATCGCACTGGGATTTGAAACTCATGACAGATACCTATAATAATGCCTCCTTTAGCTGTTCCGTCCATCTTCGCCAGTACCAGGCCGGTTATGTCAACGCCTTCACGAAAAAGACGTACTTGTGAAATAGCATTTTGCCCGGTTGTTGCATCCAGAACCAAAAAGGTTTCGTGAGGTGCTCCGGGAATTTTTCTGGAAATTACACGATTCACTTTCTTCAATTCTTCCATGAGGTTCGTCCTGGTGTGCATTCTTCCGGCCGTGTCAATTAACACCACATCATGTTCCCTGGCCATGGCCGCATCAAGGGCGTCAAAAACCACAGCCGACGGATCCGCACCAGCCTTTTGCCTGATGACCGGAACATTGATCCGCTCCCCCCACATGGTCAGCTGTTCGATAGCCGCTGCCCTGAACGTATCCGCCGCAACGATCAAAGGATTACGACCTTCTTGTTTCCACATGTATGCCATTTTGGCTATGTTTGTGGTCTTACCAACACCGTTTATGCCGATTACCAGGATAACGAAGGGCTTATGGCGGGCAATATCCAGATCTTCCGCCGGGACTTCTAAAATATCAATTATCTCCCTCTGAAGAATGTTCATAAGGGCCTCGGCATCGGAAATTCCCTGACGACGGGCTTCATCAGATAATCTATCCACAAGATGCTTGGTAGCCGCCACTCCAACATCGCTCGTGATAAGGATTTCTTCAAGTTCTTCGAAAAAATCTTCGTCCAGTTTCCCATCAGTGCTAAAAAGCCTGGTGATGCGAGATGTAAAATGGTCCCGAGTTTTCTGCAAACCGCTACCGAGCTTCTTTAGTAATCCTCCATTATTGGTCTCAACAGCCTTATCCTGTCGTTTAAAGAACCTGATCATATAACTTCTCCTACACAAGAAACTATTTTATTATGGTGATCGAAGGTTTCTTATCACAAGGGAGGAACTCATGGAAGACATCATGCGGGTCAAAATGGAACTCATAGAAGCGGGAAAATGGCTATATTCAAAGGGCCTGGTGTCGGCCACGGATGGAAACCTGAGCGTGAGGATAGACGACAGGATTGTTGTAACCAGGTCGGGAGTAAATAAAGGCAAATTATCCCCAGAAGATTTCGTAATTGTCGGGCTTGACGGAAAGGTGCTTGATGGAACAGGAAAACCATCCAGCGAAATTCGAATGCATTTGACTGTTTACGCCATGAGGAAAGACGTGAAAGCTGTAATCCACGCTCATCCTCCAATACTTACGGCACTGACACTTGCCGGTATTCCTTTTGATGCCACATGGCTCCCTGAAGTTTGGGTAACCATAGGGCCGGTGCCCACGGCACCCTATGCGACCCCGTCCACACAAGAAGTGCCACAAGCTATTGAGCCTTTTGTCAAAGATCACAATGCAATATTGCTGGAACGTCACGGATCATTAACGTACTCCAGCACCCTAGAAAAAGCTTATTTTGCTCTGGAAAAACTCGAACATGCCGCCTATGTAATCATGCTGGCAACCATCATCAGAGGAGAAACTCCACCCGGATTAACGAAGGAGCAATTGAAGAAACTCAACGTAGCATTCGGAAAGACAACCTAACACAGCGATTTCTCCTTAAATATTACTTTGCGCTCTCCTCAGCTCTCTTGATCACACGCGCATCAACTATGACATACTCTTCTGGATACATAATCGCCGGGTTAATATCAATCGTTTCAATCGAGTCATCCGCTTCCATAATCTCGGCAAGTTTCAACAATCCGTCTATGATAACATCACGGTTCAGTGCTGGGTTTCCACGAAAACCTTCAAAAATCACCGATCCCTGAATTTCATCCAGCATCTCCTCAACACTCTTTCTATCGACGGGAAGCAAACGAATAGAAACATCCTGGAACAATTCCGTATAAATTCCGCCTAACCCAAAAAGGATAACTACTCCAAAGTCTCTGTCTCGATGAGCACCCATGATGATTTCCTGACCTTTTTCAGCCATAGGCATAATCAAAGCCCCTGGAAATGGATCATCATGAAACATTTCCAAGTATCGCCTCCGAATTTCATTGAAAGCCAGCCGTATTTCCTGAGCAGATCCGAGTTGAAGATAAACACCGCCTACATCCGTTTTGTGAGGTATTTTGGAAGAATTGATCTTGAGCACTACCGGAAACCCCATCATGTGCGCCCAGTGAACTGCTGCTCCTTCGTTTGGGACTTGCTCAAAGCTGAGACAAGGCAATCCATGGGAACGTAGAAATTCCAGTGCTTCATAAGGTGACAACATCAACACCGAGTCAGAATGTCCCGCCATCTTTGGAACTCGGGAAAACCCTGCTCTGCGCTTTCTCATCGATGGAACGACCAACTGAGCCATTGCCCTAACACCCCGCTCCGGTGTCGGAAAAACGGGGATACCCTTCTCGTGCATCTTAGCCTTTTCAATTCGTTCCACATCAGCACCGCCGAGGAAAATCACCAGCTCGTTACTGCCGGGCGACACTACACTCGAAGCCCCCTCAACGGGATCTCCAAATATAACTCCAATGATATCGTAATGGTTCCTCGCAAGTCTTACGACTTCCCCAAACATCTCAGCCGTAGCATCACCGGTCAGATCAAGAGGATTAGCACAAATGGCATGGGGTGGAATAACCTTGCGGAGATCTTGGGCAAGAGAATCAGGAAGAGGCATTACATCTAACCCTTCCCTTTCCGCTTGATCAGTAGCCAGTATACCAGCCCCCCCTGAAGTGGTTACAAATAAAATTCTATTTCCCGCCGGCCTGGGCAAATAAGCAAAAGCCTTGGCAAAATCGTAGAATTCTTCAATTGTTTCCGCCCGACACAGGTTATAATGCCTACATAAAGCATCATAAAGCGCATCATCTCCCGCCAGTGACCGCGTATGAGATTCTGCAGCCTTGATGCCTTTAGGTGTTCTTCCAGATTTGAGGATAATAATCGGCTTTTCCACATTTTCGAGAGTCTTTCTGAAAAGCGAAGGATCTTTGAGGCCCTCAATGTATAAAGCAATTGCACAAGTTTTGTCATCGTTATTGAAATACTCAACAAGGTCAACCTCGTCGATATCACACCGATTTCCCATACTCACGAAAGCAGAAACGCCGAGCCCTTCAGAAGAAAACCAGTCCATCATAGCCGCCGCAACGGTGCCACTCTGACTGATGATAGCTACTCTACCCTTTTGCTTAAGCAAAGGCCAGGATGCACAAAGGGGATGGTAAGGAACATTTATCCCCTGACAGTTAGGTCCTAAAAGCCTGATGTTGTATTCCTTGGCTATGGCAACAACCCGGTTTTGAAGTTCCTCGCCTTCCGGACCGGCTTCAGCAAACCCTCCCGTGATGACCACCGCAGCCCGTACCCCTTTCTTCCCACAGGCCTCGATAACATCCGGAACAAAGCGGGCAGGCACCACAACTACGGCAAGATCCACACGGTCCGGTACATCCATTACATTCTTAAAACAGGCCAACCCGAGAATTCTCTCACTCTTCGGGTTGATTGGATAAATGGCTCCCTGAAAACCGCTATCAATAATATTTTTAAGTATTTCATGTCCCAACTTCGACGGGTTATCGGACGCACCGATAACTGCCACACTCCCCGGTTGAAACAACGCCCTCAAAGCTTCCTGAGCCATGACAGGCACCCTCCATGTGTTATCTTTTTGAAAACATTTTGAAAATGTGCCTCCTTTCGACCTACTCAAGGACACTACTTAACAAAATCAAACTGGCCAAATGAAATGATTCGAAGGTCAATCGGAAAGCTTCTGGGCTTTTTCAGCAACACGTTGATTGAATTTTTCCGCATTGATGATGAAACGGTAGTGAGTGGCTTCACCTATCTTTTCCACCTCGTCGTAGGCTTCGAGGTGAAAAATCAACTGCCTTCCGCTTACCTTGGTTAATTGAGCCTTAACTGTTACCTTCATACCGAGAGGAGTAGGAGCAAGATGTTTTAAATCCATCGCGGTGCCAACCGATTGCTCTCCCGGCTCCAGATGTTTCTGCACCAACTCGGCACAGGTTTGTTCCATAAGACCGCTAAGAAAAGGTGTAGCAAAAACATCAGGAAGATTCTCAAAAAAACGTCTGGCTGAATGCTCCGGCCCCGTCGTTAGCGAAAGTTCATGCTTGATACCCGCTTGCAGGGTATTCCTCGGCATAAAATCCTCCCTTTTCAGCATTAACTGTCAACAATCCAAAAATTCCCTCTCAAAATCCTTGAGTGAATAATTCGGTGTGGTATGAATATGGTCTTGGTTACTATAAAGTTAACCGCCGTCTTTTTCAACAGGAAACTGGGGTGTTCGGAAAATCTGCCAAAAACCAAAACAATGTGTGCGATTTTTTCGAACGTCTCCACGGAAAACTCGAAACAACATGGGAAATGCTCACAAAAGAATGGTATTTCTTTTGCTTTTTAAAGACTTGAATATAGCAAAAGAAACTTGGACTATCGAGACTATCGGAGGAATAACCGATGGATCACATTTCAGTCGACAACGAATTTAAGTTACCACATGAATGGTACGAAGAGGGACAGGAATGTTTAAACCGCGGGGATTTGGAAGGAGCGTTGAAGGCTTTTGAAAAGGCGCTGGAATTGGATCCTTTTTACCCTCAGCCACTGTGTGGCATAAGTAAGGTCCTTTGGCAACAGGGAAAGTTAAGGGAAGCCGCGGAAAAGGTAGTTAAGGCTCTTGAATTTGATCCCAACGATCCAGATGTGATCATGCAGTGCGCCAATATCTTTTCCGCCGTAGGACAAAAAACTGACGCTCTGGAAATACTCAAAGCCTACATGGAGCGAAACCCTTGGGATGTTGAAATTGAAGAATTTGCAAAAAGATTGGAAGCTCAGTCCACCGATGCAAAGGCTCTACCGATACCTCAGGTATCTCAAGATAGCACAGCTCAGAAGGCGGCGGAGCCCAGCGTTGCCGATATTTTGACACGAGAAGGCGAAGAACAGATTCAGAAAGGGAAATCGGACAGGGCCAGGGTATGCTTTGAGATGGCCCTTGAGCACGACCCTGACCACGCTAAGGCACACAACAACCTCGGTGTTTTGCTATGGCAGGATAACAAGCTGGACGAGGCCCTCGAACACTTTCAAATAGCCTTTCACCAAAGTCCAGAAGATCCAGACATTGTCTTCAATAGTTTCCATGCTCTTGTTCAAGCAAACCTCGTCGATGTAGCCAAGGACCTTATAAAGCTACACATCCAGCAAAATCCTTTTAATGAGGAAGCCTGGAAAATGTATGATCAGTTAAGCTCCATTGACGAAATGATCCATTGGGATCCATCCAATTTGTCCCCTGAAGTAGCCGAAATTTACGCCGAAACGGCAAGGAAGCTGCTAAAAAAAGGGGATACATACGGAGCTGCGGAAGCGCTGCACAGAGCCTTAAGGATACAGCCCGATCACCTGGATGCCTTAAAGCTTTTGGCCGGTGTTCACGAAGATCTTGGACACCCGGAAGAGGCAGAAAATTTTTACAGGGCAGCACTTGAAATAAAACCCGATAGTGAAAAGATCGTGGTGAGGTTTGCTCAATTCCTCTGCAATCAGAATCGTAATGATGAAGCGCAAGAGATACTATCTAAGTTTCTTAAAAATAACAAAGGTAAAAAGGCGGAAGAAATGTTGAAGCGAATCGAATCCCTCGGAAATTCTCAATGACTTCGACATAGTAGGCAACAGGACACACATGGAATATCTCCCAGGGGCAACTTGGAGTTGCCCCTGGTAAAATCCAAGATTTGGCAACAGATTGTTTGTCACTGACATCCCATTTTTAAAATCTTGACATAAAAGCGTTCTTTTGTTCATTATATTATGCGAAGATGAGTTTTCATCAAGCAGGTTCTGAGTCGGAAATTCCTTGAGTATCAATCCGAATTCAAAGTCCTGAGGTTTCCGGCTGAAGTTCAATAGTAACAATCACTGCTCAGCAAAATAAGATAAGGAGGACAACATGAGCATACCGAACTGGTTTCGGTCGCTCATGGAATCCCTGCCAGATCCGGTCGTTTATTATGATAGCGCCTGCCACATTGTGGGAAGTAATGAAAAAGGCAAAAAGGAAATTTTAAAAACGTACAATGACCTCAGTTACCTGAGGGCATGTGAGCTATTTTCATCGCTCGTGGCAAAACCAGGAAAATGTGAAGATTGTATCTTTTACAGAGTTCGATCGGAAAACAAGCCTTTGCACGTATCGGGCGAAATAGTGTTACCTGACGGACATAAGAGTTACTTCGAAAGGCATGTATCTATCTTCAACGACACCAGCGGCCCAATCCTTCTTGAGTTATGGAAGGATCTTTCGCAAGAACGCGGACTGACTATTGAAAACCGTACAAAAGATCTCTTTCTCAAGGGTCTATTCAACCTATTTGACATTCCCATGTTTACAACGGACGAACACCTCAGGATAACCGGAATGAACCGCCCTTTTGAACAACTTGTGCGTCTTCCCTTTTCTCATCTTCTTGGGCGCTCTCTTGACGACATTATTTCTATTCATAGCCAGCCAGGTAACATCAACGAAAACAATGTAACCGTTTTCATCCGCTCTTCGGTCAAACGTCATCCTGAAGTGGAATGCGATATCAAGATGCTCCCCATAACCCTCAACGGAAGACGGATCGGCATGGTCGGATTTGCCTTTAGACGCGCTACATCTGGATTTTCGAAATCCTTTCCTCACTACGAAATGGAATATCTCTTTGAAATATCTCGCGAAGCTTCCCACAAAGAAAACCTAGCCGAGTTCCTCGAATATCTTGATACCCTGCTTGTAAAACATTTCTCGGAAGATACAGATCCATTGCTCGTGTTGTTCGACGAAGAAAGCCGAAGCTTTGTGTGGATTCCAGAACAAGACGAAAAGTGGCCATTACAACTCGACTTCCGTAAAAGCATGCGACCTGACACCTTTGCACTATTCCATGCCACGTTGTCGGGCATCCCGGCGACCGATTCCATTGCCACCCCTAACAATCCAACGCACCTCCCAAAACCCCTAGTACCCTTTGCCGCTAACTATCCAAAGTGGTTCGGTTTTCCCATAGCAACCCATAAGCGAATCCTAGGCTATTTTTTCTTGGGCATTTCGGATGGGCTGCCCCAATATCGAGAATCTATGTACATGTTGCATGCCTTTATGACACAGGTGGCAGGACATGTAAGGCAGCTTGTTCTCAGGGAGCTTGAGAGTAGGTCTGTATCCTGGGACTTTGGGGTGGTAGCGAGGTTCGGTCGGTTAATCGGCAGAAGCGAAAAAATGAGGGAAGTGTATGAACTGATCGAACTTGTGGCTGCATCGGAAGCAACCGTGTTAATCACCGGAGAAAACGGAACGGGCAAGGAGCTTGTGGCTCTTGAAATTCATCAGAGGAGCCCAAGGAGTCGGGGGCCCTTTGTGGTCGCTCACTGTTCTGCATATTCACCGACACTTCTGGAAAGCGAACTGTTCGGACACGAGCGAGGGGCATTTACTGGCGCCATAAAACAAAAGAAGGGACGAATAGAAAGAGCTCAGGGGGGAACGCTTTTTCTCGATGAGATAGGAGACATAGCACCGGCAACACAGGTGTTGCTCCTGAGATTCTTACAGGACAGAAAGTTTGAACGGGTGGGTGGAGAAAAAACTCTTGAAGCAGACGTGCGAATTCTGGCGGCAACAAATAAAAACCTAGAGGAAGAGGTCAGAACCGGGCGTTTCCGTGAAGATCTTTTTTATCGTCTGAATGTAATACGCATACATCTTCCACCCCTTCGGGAACGAAAGGAAGATATTCCATTACTCTGCAATCACTTCATCAAAAAGTACAACATCAGAGAAAATAAAAAGGTTAAATCAATATCCCAGAATGCATTGAGCATTCTGATGGAATATGACTGGCCCGGTAATGTAAGGCAACTGGAAAATACTCTGAGTCACGCGGTTATCCTATGCCCTGACGATGAAATTACCCCGGAACACTTGCCTAGATTTTTAAAAGAGTCTGTTGGCGAAAATGGTCAACCGACCACACTGGAAGAGCACGAGCGGCGCCTGATAGAAAAGGTCCTGAAAGATTGCAATTGGAACAAACACGAGGCAGCTCGACGATTGAATATAAGCAGAAGCACCCTTTACAGTAAGATAAAACGCTACAATCTAAGGAAGAATGAGAAACCGCGAGAGTTATATAGAGCCGTTCGATAAGAAGCTACATCTTCTCTGTTAAACCTTCATCCAGGGTCGGGGCAGAAATAGCTTTTTGTAAAGATCGAGGGCGTACCTATCTGTCATGCCAGCAATGTAATCACAAACCTGCTGCTCCCGAGGCATATTCTGTCTGATGGCGCCTATTTCCTGCTCAAAAAGTCGATCATCCTCCATGAAAATGTAAAATAGCTCCTTGATGACCCTACCTGCCTTTTCTATTTCGGCAACGAGAATTTCTGAATCATAAACTTGCTCAAACAAGAACGATCTCAGCTGGTTCACACATTGTAGCATTTCATCACCGAAACCTATGAATTCGAGGTCTCTATCAAGACTATTCCTAACCACATCGAGCACCAAGCTATGTATGCGTATGCTGTGTCTGTCGCCAAGCCATTTGACAATCTCCCGAGGTATGTCTTGCTCCTTCAACACTCCTGCCCTCATGGCATCATCAAGGTCATGACTGAGGTAGGCAATAATATCGGCCACCCGCACCACTTGACCCTCTAGTGTTACAGGCCGATTTTCACCCTCACCGGGGATCGACCCCCACCTTCCCTTTGAATGCTTCACTATTCCGTCCCGAACCTCATAGGTCAGGTTCAGCCCCCTGCCGTTTTTTTCAAGCACGTCCACGACCCGTAGACTTTGTTCATAATGACGAAAGCCCCCAGGCATAAGCTCATTTAGAACCTTCTCGCCACCGTGTCCAAAAGGCGTATGACCAAGATCATGTCCCAGAGCGATGGCTTCAATTAGGTCCTCGTTAAGCGCTAAGGCTCTGCCGATCGCTCGTGCAATCTGTGAAACCTCAAGTGTATGGGTAAGGCGTGTTCGGTAATGATCTCCCATTGGCGCCAGAAAGACCTGAGTTTTATGCTTCAGGCGTCTGAATGCCTTGCTGTGCACAATCCTGTCTCTGTCCCGTTGATAGCATGTTCTCAAGGGGCATTCTTCTTCGGGATAAAGCCTGCCCCTGGATTGATCAGCCTTTTGCGCCTTCCGATGCAAAATGGAATATTCGCGCTTTTCTAACTCGTCTCTGATAAATAAATCTTGTCTCACCACGTCACCCATGTGTAGTTTTTCATCGTCTTATAATAACTCAAGAAGGAATCATCAACATAACAATGCTCATAATTGAACGTTACATACTCCGTGAAATATTTAAAACATACCTCCTTGCAATAGCCGCCACCTTTGCGCTTTTGATAACGGGACGATTACTCCAACTGGCAAGATATTTTTTCCAGAGCTTCATATCTCCGTCGGATATTCTCCTTCTAGTGTTATTTGCAGTACCAAAACTAAGCCTTTACGCTCTTCCCCTTGCTACAGTGCTATCAATATCTCTGGTATTCAGCCGAATGAAGGCGGACAGGGAATTGACGGCATTGGAAGCAAATGGCATCAGCGCTCTGAATCTGTACAAACCGGTACTGGCATTCGCTTTTGTCAATATGGCCCTTGCTGCTACATCTTCGATTATCCTATTACCTCATTCTAACGCCCTTTTTAGAAAAAAACTAAATTCCCTAGGTGCAGCAAGTGCAAGCACCCTTCTGCGAGAAGGGATTTTCATAGACATAATTCCAGGATTTATTTTTTACTTCCAAAAGGTCGATACGGCAAAACTCACAGCCATGGGGGTTTTTATAGAAGACGCTAGAAACCCGAAACTGAACGTTCGCATAATAGCAGAAAAGGCGCGCCTTTTTTACGACAAAAAACACAGAGGTATTACTTTTTCCGTTACCAATGGAACAATTACCCGGCTGACTTCCAACAGGAACTCTAGGGGGCGAGTGGTGTTTTTCAAAAAGTATGAAATCAGAATACCTCTGGGCAAATTGATAGATCGGAGCCATGCTGGAGGCGGTAAAAACGAAATGACTATGGAAGAACTGAAAAAAGCAGCCAAAACGTCCGGCCCGAAAGAAGCCAGACGATTTTTAATAGAATATAATCTCCGCATTGCACTGCCTTTGAGTTGCATATGTTTGGGATTCCTGACTCAGATAGTAACTTACATTGGAAAACTCGGATCTGTACTTTGGGGCATGTCTCTGTCTGCAGCCATATACCTGAGCTATTACTTCTTGATTTCTATGGGAAAAGGACTGGCTGAAAATGGCCTATTACCGCCAACAGTAGCTGTCTGGTTTCCACTCTGTCTGATAGCTACTATAACTATTATTTTCTGGTTCCGGCAACGGAGCACTGAAACATGAAAATACTCCATCGATTTGTCATAATTTCTTTTCTGCGCATTTGGATCGTTGCTTTATTTGCCAGCCTTTCCCTGTTTTTAAGTGCCGACTTTTTTGAAAAAATAGACGATCTCATTGAAATGAAGGTCTCCGTCGGCACTGGAATTCATTACTTTGCCTTCAGAATCCCATACATGATAAGCCAAATCTTTGCTCCATCCCTTCTGATCGCTGCAATGTTACTGTACATCCAACTGCACCGCCACAGAGAAAGCACGGCCATGAAAGCAGCCGGCATTTCGCCAGTTACTTATACCATTCCGACAATAGTGGTAGGCTTCATCCTGACGGTTTGTTTTTTCTTTTTTCGGGAATACGTTGAGCGACCGTTATTCCAAAGTGCTGAAAATTTGTGGCTATCAAAGAAAGCCTCTCTCAGGCACGGCTCTGCACGTCTCAAAGATGGCGGACTCTGGTACGCCACGAACAAGATGGTAATGCATATGAAATATTACGATCCTCAGAAACAGGCATTCCACGGAGTGTCCATATTTTTTCTAGACGAAAACTTCGGGCTTCAGTACCAGATAGAGGCAGACATTATGCAGTGGGCGGGAGGAAAATGGTACCTCTACAATGTTAGAAAGCTCGAACTTTCCGGTGGTAGGATTCGGGTTTACTCGGAGGATATGGAAAATCTTTCGATAAATGAAAGGCCAGAGGATTTCGCAGCAATTCGCTCCTTACCTGAGACGGTTACAATTAATCAACTGGTGCATCTAATTCGGCTTATGAAACAGGAAAAAGTAAATCCAAGACCCTACGTTCTGGAATTATTTATGAGGATGGCGGAATGCTTGATGGCGTTGATTGCTCTGGCTACGGCTACGATTTGCGCCAATAACCGGTTTTTTGCAAGCAATGTCATCAAAATTGCCTTGGGAGGAACTTTCTTATACGCTGTTACCTTCGGTATGCTTCAAGTCGGTTTTACACTGGCAACCGCAGGGTATATCTCACCTGTAACTGGCACAACATTCCCCTTAATTTTTTCAGCCACCTTCCTTGCATGGTTATACCGCAGCATGGATTGACTGGCTGGTTTCAATCGTTCCACCGTTACCTTTTTCCTACTAACAGCTTCCTATTTCTGCTCAGATGAACATCCACTTCAATGAGCTGTGGAGTCAGACGTAACGGCTTATGTTGCCTGACACCGTCGGAGACAAGCCCCTCGGGTTGCCCACAGCTCATAAATCTATAACACTATAACTCGTTCGTGTGCATGCATACAAATAAGCAAATAGAATCAAAAAATCAAGTAACTGTTAATAACCCTTAGCAATCTTGGTGAATTAGCGAGAATACAAATATCAAAACCTATGATGACGAAAAGGAATTAACACATTACAAGAAATCTTGACAAATCCAGAGTAAAGAAATCCGTTCTGGAAATAATAAGGCGTCCTCTGGACGCCTTCACGCTTTCATAGAAACTTCCAAATGAAATTTAATCTTCTGACGAAGAAGCTGATTTGTCGGATTTTTTGGATTCTCCTTCTTTTTTGCCGCTGTACTGGGCTTCGGTCTGCTTCCTTCCCGCATAATCAGTTACATACCAACCGGTTCCCTTCAAATGGAAAGTACTCATGGAAATAAGCTTCCTCAACTTTCCATGGCAGTGTTCACATTCCGTCAATGGGGGATCTGAAAATTTTTGCATTACTTCGACAACTCTGCCACACTTCGTACATTCGTACTCATAAATAGGCATTTCAACAACCTCCTGAAATTATATCCGAGAATCTTTGCTTACTCCCTGGCCTTGAGTTCACTTCATATATAAACTCCGCTAGCGCTCTGTCAAGCGACCTTGTAATGCGCTGGCAGACTGGGGATTGATTGCGACAAAATTAGTCATCGAATTGTTCCCTGCCAAATTCGCAAGGACGTAGGTATTCAAGCTCTTCTAGTGATGCCGGTCGAACTTTTATGATTTTGACAAAATAATGCAAGTCTTTACCCGCCAAAGGGTGATTAAAATCAAGCCAGACGCCCTCTGACGTTTTTTCCTTCACGAAATAGCTATACTGTGCTCTGGTTTTTGGATTTGTGGCAACAACCCATTTACCTACCGACAAGCTTTTGCCTTCCGGAAATTCTTCAAAGTTTTTGAATTTTACCAGTTCTTTTCTGTAAGGACCAAAGGCTTCGACAGCAGGGATTGTAAACTCTAGAGCATCTCCCTCTTTTGCTCCCAACAATCGGTACTCAAGGGCCGGTAAGATTTGATTATATCCGGCGATGAAATTCATGGAAGCAAGTTCGTTTTCTCCTTTTACTACGGTTCCGTCCTCGAGCTTTACCATATACTCGATGACCACAAAGCAATTTTTGCGAATCTCCATATTTTACAGCTCCAGGTTTTCTACGGGGTAGCCCAGCGATTTCGCCCTTTCCAAGTAATCACGTGCTTTGTCTTTCTTATTGAGTTTATGATAGGTCAAAGCAAGGTGGTAACAAGCGGCAGCAAACTGAGGATTTGTTTCTAGGGCTTTTTTAAAAGCACCGGCTGCTTTTTCATAGTTTCCGGTGTAAAAGTAAGCCAGTCCAAGGTTATGGTGAGCCTGCAACAAATTCGGTACAAGCGCTATTGCCTTCTCACAAGCTTCAATGGCTTC
Organism: Deltaproteobacteria bacterium; assembly: GCA_019309115.1. Taxonomy (GTDB): domain Bacteria; phylum Desulfobacterota; class Syntrophobacteria; order Syntrophobacterales; family Thermodesulforhabdaceae; genus JAFDGW01. The sequence goes on along the minus strand of JAFDGW010000001.1, from coordinate 9,953 downwards.
CGGGAATTTTTCTTGCCTCAGATATACAAAAGCCAGATTATTGTAAGCCATCGCTAGGTTTGGATTTTTATCCAGGGCTTTTTGGTTGTATTCTACGCATTTTTCCAGGTTTCCTTCTTGGAGATAGATTCCACCGATGTTGACATATGCTTCTGCAAGGTTTGGATCACACTGGACGGCTTGCTGGAATTCTGAGCGGGCTTCTTCCCTCAGTCCTTTTCGAAGATAAGCAACTCCTAGATTGTAATGGAGAACGGCTGACTCTGGCTCGAAAAAAAGCCTTTCCTTCAGAAAGCGAATATATTGTTCAAGGTCCTTTAGCATATCCTTTTGGTCTTCTGCATCTCTCATGAAACATTCTCCTTTTTTCGGCTGAGCGACTTTATCATTACACGATGTTTGGTAGCGTAACCTTAGCAACAGTGTAGAACCGGAGTCAAGGTAACAAAAAAGATGTATTTGAAAGATCAGGGGATTTGCGTTATTGTGAATATTATCACAATATGTTCTATTCCATTAATTTCCCTTAAATCTTGTATGTTACAGGTTTTTAGTTGACAACATTCCCACCAGAAGAGTATAGAGATTGTGGGTGGTGAAGATATTCACTAGTAGGAGTGAAATGATGGATTAACAAGGAAATAGCCGAGGCAGCAACCGGTGTAGGTTGCAGATTGTTATATATCGTTCTAATGGGTTTGCATGAAGCCGAAAGGCTTCTGGAAGGAGGCGGCGAAATGAGTGAAGAGGCGAAACAAAAAATTTTGGAGTGGATGAAATCTCAAAAGAAGACCAAGCACTATTTCAACGACCTGTGCAAGGCTGTGCCCGAACTGAGTATGCGCCAGGCGAAGAAGTTGATTAACGAGCTGGTCAGCGAGGGGAAGCTTCGTTATTGGTCAAGCGGAAGTACTACTATGTACATGCTTCCCGGTGCTGATGATGTAAAAGATGAAGAAGACAAGATGACTTAAGTTGGGGAGGTGAACGAATGGCGTTAAAGCACAAGACTCCTATGGTTGATGAACTGATGTCTGGTCCGTGGCCAAGCTTCGTCGCGGACATAAAGCGGTTGGCTGAAAGAAAGCCGCAATGTGACGACTTGCTGGGTCTTCTCGAACTTTCCTACAGGGACAAAGAGGGTCACTGGAAGCACGGCGGAATCGTTGGCGTGTTTGGTTACGGCGGTGGCGTCATCGGTCGTTATTGTGACCGTCCTGACTTGTTTCCCAATGTAGCACATTTTCACACCCTGCGTGTCAATCAACCTGCCAGTAAGTTTTACACCACAGATGTTTTAAGAAAGCTTTGTGATATTTGGGAAGAAAAGGGTAGCGGTCTTTTCAATTTTCATGGTTCCACAGGTGATATAATCCTGCTTGGAACGACCACCGATCAGCTTGAGCCTGTTTTCTACGATCTGACCCATGAGCTGGGCATGGATCTGGGTGGGTCCGGATCGAACCTGAGAACCCCATCCTGCTGTGTGGGTAGAGCACGCTGTGAATGGTCATGCCTGGATACTCAGGATCTAACTTATGACCTCACCATGCGGTATCAGGATGAGCTTCACCGTCCTATGTTTCCCTATAAATTCAAATTCAAGGTTTCCGGATGTCCAAACGACTGCGTTGCCGCTATCGCTCGAGCTGACTGTTCTATTATCGGAACCTGGAGGGATAACATAAGGATCGATCAGGAAGCGGTGCGTGCTTATGTAGGCGGTGAGCTTGTTCCCAATGGTGGAGCCCATGGCTTCGAAAAGAGGCCCCTCGACATTCAGGCCGAGGTTATAGACAAGTGCCCGACCAAGTGTATGGAATGGGACGGCAAAAATCTGAAGATCTGGGATGAAGAATGTGTTCGTTGCATGCACTGCATCAACGTTATGCCTCGAGCTTTGAGGCCGGGTGAAGATGTTGGTGCTACCATCCTTGTCGGTGCTAAGGCTCCAATTCTTGAAGGTGCTCAGCTATCCAGTGTAGTAATTCCCTTCATGAAGATGGAACCGCCCTACGAGGAATTCCATGAATTTGTTGAAAAGATGTGGGATTGGTGGATGGAGCATGGTAAGAACCGTGAGCGTTTGGGTGAGTTGATTCAGCGTCTTGGTATGAGAGAATTTCTGAAGGTTACCGGATTGAAGCCTGATCCACGTATGGTCAATACGCCGAGGTATAATCCTTACATTTTCTTTGACCCAGCCGACGTACCAGGTGGTTGGGAACGTGATACCAAAGCATTTCGTGAAAGACATCAACCGTAGTAGCAGTGAGGAGGTGAAGATATGCCTTTCGATCCTAACGACATAATGAAAGATCGTCTCACAGACATTGGTCCCCCTAAATTCGATAAGTTCTTTCCGCCTATAGTCAAGAAGAACTACGGGAAGTGGAAATATCATGAAATTATTCAGCCCGGAGTGCTGGTTCATGTGTCTGAAACAGGTGATGAATTATACTCGGTGCGTGTTGGAACGCCCAGACTGGTGAGTGTTGACTTCATCCGCGAGGTGTGCGAGATTGCAGACAAGTACTGTGACGGTTATGTACGCTGGACGACACGCAATAATATTGAGTTTCTCGTAAGCGACAAATCCAAGCTGCAACCTCTGATCGATGACCTCAAAAGCAGGGATAACCGCTTTCCAATCGGAGGAACCGGCGCGTGCATTACCAACATCGTTCACACTCAGGGCTGGGTACATTGCCACACTCCGGCTATTGATGCTTCCGGTATTGTGAAGTCCGTAATGGATGAACTCTACGAGTACTTTTGTTCACACAAACTTCCTGCTCAAGTTCGAATCTCTCTTGCCTGCTGTTTGAACATGTGCGGTGCTGTTCACTGCTCCGATATTGCTATCCTGGGCGTCCACAGGAAGCCGCCTTTTATCGAGCATGACCGTGTGCAGAATGTATGTGAAATTCCGTTGGTAATCGCTGCATGTCCTACCGCGGCCATTAAGCCCAAAAAGGTGGAAATTGATGGTAAAGAATACAAAAGTGTAGAAATCAACAATGCTCGATGCATGTTCTGTGGAAACTGTTACACCATGTGTCCGGCTCTCCCGATTGCAGACGGTCAAGGTGACGGAGCGGCGATCTGGGTCGGTGGAAAGGTGTCAAACTCGAGAGTTCCACCCAAGTTCTCCAAACTCGCAGTTCCCTACATTCCTAACGAACCACCCAGATGGCCAACTATTGTTCAAACCATCAAGAAGATTGTTGAGACCTATGCTTCCGATGCCCGCAGGTACGAGAGAATAGGCGAATGGATTGACCGGATTGGCTGGGAGCGTTTCTTCGAAAAAACAGGATTGGAGTTCCGCCACGAGCATATCGACGATTACCGTCTGGCTATGACAACTTGGCGGACCACAACACAGTTCAAGTGGTAGTGGTTAATCTGAACGGGTAAAGGGGGTCTTCCCAGGGGGGAGATCCCCTTTTTAAATGGGAATTTTTAAATGAAAGCCTTCGGGATAACGGCCCTGAGAGGAGGAACGGGTAAAACCATTCTTTCCATCGGGCTGGTTGCGCTGCTGAAAAGAAGGGGGTATGCGGTAATTCCCTTCAAGAAAGGGCCTGATTACATAGATGCGGGCTGGCTATCGGCAGCAGCAGGTGTTCCTTGTCGAAATCTGGATCTGTTTCTGATGAGGCCGGAGGATGTGGTGGATTCTTTTTTTGCCGGTGCCGTAGCTGGTGGTGTTGCTGTTATTGAGGGTAATCGTGGACTCTACGATGGGGTCGATGCAGATGGAACTTGTTCAACGGCGGAATTGTTTAAGCTTCTTGGTGTTCCTGCTGTCATGGTTCTAGATATTACAAAAATGACGCGCACAGCTTCAGCTGTTGTTAAGGGATGTGTAACCCTTGATCCTGATGTCGTCGTAAAGGCGGTTATCCTTAATAGGGTGGGAACACTGCGTCACGAAAGAATTGTTCGAGAGGCAATTGAAAGGGACTGCGGTATCCCTGTGGTTGGAGCTATTCCGCGTCAGGGGAAGAATTTTTTCCCTGAAAGGCATCTGGGATTATTGCCGGCTCCTGAACATGGTGAGGTTGATGAAGCTATTGGATTCGCGGCAGATATAGTGGATCGCTATGTCGATGTTGAGCAATTGCTGGAAGTGGCAGCGTCGGTGATTGATGGAGGTGGCTTTGCTCGTGAATCTAAGTCGATTCAAGGTTACGAAACGGGTCAGATAAAGCTGGGGGTGATGAGGGATGAGGCATTTCAGTTTTACTACCCGGAGAACCTGGAGGCCTTGAAAAGAGCGGGGGCGGATCTTTGCTTTTTCCCTTCTAAAGATGCTCATTTACCTCCCAACATTGATGGCCTCTATATAGGCGGTGGATTTCCTGAGACTCATCTTGAGCAGTTGGCTTCTAACGAAACGCTCAAACGAGAAATTTGGCGCGCCGTTGATTCGGGGATGCCCGTGTATGCTGAGTGTGGTGGACTGATGTTTCTGTGCAGGTCGGTGTCTTACATGGAACGGTCTTATCCCATGGTCGGTGTTTTTCCTGTTGATCTTGTTATGTCCCGTAAGCCTCAGGGCCATGGGTATGTGGTTGGAAAGGTAGTTGGTTCCAATCCCTTTTTTAGTAGAGGATCGTGGCTCAAGGGTCACGAGTTTCATTACTCCCGTGTAAGTAATTTTGAGCCTTCTGTGGAATTGAGCGTGAAACTAAAAAAAGGCTACGGAATTGTTGAACATTTTGATGGTATGGTTTATAAAAATTGTGCTGCTTCTTACGCTCACATTCATGCTTTGAGCAACAGAGAATGGGCTTTACGGTTCGTAGAAGCAGCGCACTTTTACAGGGATAGGACAAAAGGGGGAAAATATTCGATGTTAAACCCCGTGATTTTGAAAAGACCAGAATGGGCAGTAACTTCAGGACAAAGGAGGTAAAAGTAAGATGGCACAAAAGGTAGAGTTCAAAGGAAAGGTGTTTGAGGTCGACGAAGACGGTTTCATTCAAAGCTTTGATCAGTGGTGTCCTGAATGGGTTGAGTTTGTTAAGCAGTCTGAGGGAATCGAGGAGCTGACTGAAGGTCACTGGAAGGTCATCCATATGCTTCAAGATTACTACCAGAAGCATGGCATTGCTCCAATGGTAAGAATTCTGACAAAGGTAACTGGCTACAAGTTGAAAGAAATCTATGAACTGTTTCCTTCTGGACCGGGTAAGGGTGCTTGTAAGATGGCTGGATTGCCTAAGCCAACCGGGTGCGTGTAATTTACCAGGGTTATTAACAGTTACTTGATTTTTTGATTTTATTTGCTTATTTGTATGCATGTACACAAGCGAGTTATGGTGTCATAGATTTATGAGCTGTGGGCAACCTGAGGGGCTTGTCTCCGACGGTGTCAGGCAACGTAAGCCGTTACGTCTGGCTCCACAGCTCATTGAAGTGGATGTTCATTTGAGCAGAAATAGGAAGCTGTGAGTAGGAAAAAGGTAACGGTAAGAGACAGCTAGCTGTTAGGCTGCCTTTTGCTGGATGGAAAGCCGCTAGACAAGGCAGCGATAGAGTTGCTTGGCTGATGATCTGAAGGAGGAAATGAAGATGTGGAAAGTTACCGTTAATAAGGATACGTGTGAAGGGTGTGGTGAGTGTGTGGAAGTGTGCCCCGTTGATGTTTATGAGCTGGTAGACGGTAAAGCTGAACCTGTTAATGCTGAGGAATGTTTGGGCTGTGAAAGCTGTGTGGAAGTTTGCGAAACCGGATCTATCACAGTAGAAGAGGTTTAGGTTTTCTTCCATCCGGAATACTGGAGAGCGAACCGCCGGGAAGCAATTTTCCGGCGGTTTTTGTTTTTAGAATAGATTAACGGAGGTCTATGTAAACGGCTACTGAAAAATGACTCGTCTTGGAAGTACCGAATTCTCCTAGATATGCTTTCTCAATTCGTAGTAAGGAAATAGCTTTCCATAGTCAATAAGGGCTGCAAGAGCCCTAGATGAGATACTATTTCCCTTTTCTTCTATGATGGCTACGGGATTTAGTCCTCCTATGACTACCGATCCGATTTGTCCTGCAGGTACGGGAATGTCGAGGACTGGTTCGTCAGGCCATCCGATGATCATGAATCCACCAAGGCCAACTTCTTCGAGATATTGAGCTATCTCTATAACCTGATTTCTGCTCTCTGCAGGCATCTCCCTGAAACCTGCTCCAATCCTTCCGCTTCCCGAAGTGATAGCCCCAGTATAGTCGGTCATCCTGCTGCGAATAAAAACCTCCAGCGGATCTATGCTAGTTCCCTGATAGTACACAACTTCGGCAAAACGATGAGGTTTATGATTTCTAAGCTCAAGCAGTCCTCCAAACAAAGATGTTACCGGAATTCCGTGGTGGAGAAGCACGCCATTCAAAGTGACCGAACAAACGGTTCCAATGCCAACGTGATTCGTTGGAATTGTAATCCCTCCAATGGTTTCACCCGGCTTAAAGACCGTAACTAGCTTGCCCATGCCATAGCCGTGTTCAAAAACCGCTTCGATGTAAGAGAGATTTTCCATGAGTATTTCGTGAGGCATCACGCTTATGTTAATGACCACCGTACCGGTTTTGGTGCGAGCGTCAAAAGTCATCAAATATGTCAGGCGATCGATTTTGGAAGACAAGAGGCTAACTTTCTCGAAAATGGTATTCTCTTCGACTTCTTTTTTCCCCAGCTCCGTTATTATCCGTCCCTTTTTGCCGAGGTTTTCGGTAAATCCGGCTTTATCCATTCGTGCCAGATAAAGTCGTACCGTTCGTTCACTCATGTTATATCCGCGCATACTCAAACGACGGGTGATCTCTCGGCTGGAAAGAGGTCCATTGGCCTGAGATAAAATTCTTAAAATTCTCAAATAATTCACCTTGATGTCTTCTCTCATTTACTCCTCCCGACAGAAACTGGCAACAATGCCCAATTTTCTTGCTCACTCTGGCACCATTACCAAAAACTCGTGTAAATTGCAACCTAACAAACCTCATTGTTACATTTATAATAGTAGTACAATTGGCATAAATGCCCAAGATGCCCTACTAAAATGCCAAAAATTGCCGATTCTAGATTGCGGGGTTGTTGGCATTTTCCGCTTGACTTTGTCGATAGTGGATGTAGATATTGGCACTCAAATGCCAGTGGCAAGTAAATGCCGGAAAATTAATGCCAAAAGTGAGGGGGGAAACAATGAACCTACACAGACCCAATGCCAATGAAGCACTTGGTACAAAAAACCGTTCCCGCAATGTTGCCCCTCAGTCGGGCATCTGCAGCAGGTGTATTGATGGATGCGCGGGAAATTGTGACCTTTTTAATGCAACCTTTAGAAGCCGCGAGTTGTTGTATCCTGGTCCCTTTGGGGAAATCACTGCTGGAAGCGATAAGGATTACCCGGTGGATTATTCTCATTTGAACATCATGGGCTATGCTATCGGAGCTTTTGGAGTGGATCCTGATCCGAATGTTGCCACCTTCCCTGCAGTGAATACCGAAACGTCCTTCGGATTTAAAAACAAGGTCACCATGAAAGTGCCCATTTTTACTGGTGCTTTGGGAAGTACCGATATTGCGCGGAAGAATTGGGAACATTTTGCAATAGGAGCCGCCATCAGTGGAATCACCATTGTTTGTGGGGAAAATGTCTGCGGTATCGATCCCCAGCTTGAGCTGGATTCTAACGGTAAGGTAAAGGAATCCCCCGAAATGCGCCGACGAGTCGAAACTTACCGGCGCTATTATGAAGGCTATGGCGACATTTTTGTTCAGCTTAACGTGGAAGACACCCGTTTTGGTGTTGCTGAGTATGTCGTGGAAAAGCTTGGAGTAGAAACAATTGAGCTCAAATGGGGACAGGGCGCAAAGTCCATTGGCGGCGAAATCAAGGTGGATTCTATAGAACGAGCACAGGAACTCAAGAGGAGAGGGTACATTGTAACGCCTGATCCCGATGATCCCGCGGTAGAAGCGGCTTTCAAAGAGGGAGCGATCAAGCAGTTCGAACGTCATTCAAGACTTGGGTTTGTAGATCAGGAAAGCTTTATGAAAGAGGTAGAGCGGCTGAGAAGGCTCGGTGCCAAGAGAGTGACCCTCAAAACGGGAGCCTACCCCATGAGGGAACTGGCCATGGCCATAAAATGGGCATCAGAGGCACGCATTGACCTTCTTACAATCGACGGTGCCCCCGGCGGAACTGGGATGAGCCCTTGGCGTATGATGTGTGAGTGGGGAGTTCCTTCTATCTATCTTCACTCCATGGCGTATGAGCTCTGCCGACGACTTGCCGCAAAAGGCGCCTATGTACCTGATCTGGCCTTCGCCGGCGGATTCTCCTCAGAAGACCACGTCTTCAAAGCGATTGCTCTTGGCGCTCCTTACTGTAAGGCAGTGTGCATGGGACGTGCGCTCATGATTCCGGGCATGGTGGGCAAGAATATTCAGAAGTGGCTAGAAGAAGGTAAGCTCCCGAGCACCGTTGCCAAATACGGAAGCACCAAGGAAGAGATTTTTGTTTGCTACGAAGAACTCAAGGCAAAATACGGAAATGAAGTCGACAAAATGCCTCTTGGCGCCATTGGTGTGTACAGCGTTACCGAGAAAATTCGCGTGGGATTGCAGCAGCTTATGGCGGGAGCCAGAAAATGGCGGGTGGACTTTATTTCGAGAAACGACCTTGCCGCGCTCACAGAGGAAGCCGCCAAAGTTACCGGCATTCCCTACATTATGGATGCATATAGAGAAGAAGCTCTGGCCATAATTGATAGCTAAATTCGCAGAAGGGGGGGACTTTCCCTTCCCTCCCCAACAGTGCCCACGTACAAGCAAGATCGGAAACAGGCAAACCGAGGTGGGTATTTCAACTTAGCCCCTGCCTTTATAAGACTCACTCAGTGTTGCTCAGCTTAGACTCAATTCACAATATTTTCCATAAGGTGAGTTTATTTTTCTTTCGTTAGGTAATAACTAATTTTACAGCAACCAAAAGTACGAATATAATTGCCAAGAAAAAGGAGATACGATGATCAATTTAAAGCCGGATGTTCGGTATAAATTCGTTTATAAGCTCCCTGGCAACAAGACGGTCCACGCTCGTGGGCCAGTCTTTCAAGCAGAAGCACTTAAGGAGATTGGCAAAATTTCAGAGAGTATCCAAAATGCGGTTGAACCAACGTAGTAATCTTGTGCAGGCTTTGTCTGAGTTTATTTCCGAGGAAGATCTCGTCATGCCGTTGGCTTCGGTTCTTTCATTGTTTTGGAACACAAACGTAGTCTCTCGGGACCAACTGATTACAGTAGCTGAAAATTGCCTCATGGATGTCCTTCTTCTAGCTTGTGAGTGGAAACTTATCCTTCCACTTACACCTTCTAAAACTTCTGCCTGGGAAGACAGGCTCTTTTCAGGTTTAGATGCTTCCTCTTATGAAATGCCAGAAGCGGTTCGCTGGTCAGTACAACTTGCTGCTAGGAACGGAACATGGAATGTAGAACCGGCATTGATTCTCTGTTTTAGAGCTCACCATATTCCTGAGGACCCCAATGCACTTGTGAAACTTGTGGTAAACCTTGCCACGCATGATAGTTTTGTCTCTGCGAGGGATGTTATACATGCGTTGAAAATGTGTTCCATAAAATGTTCAGCCGATTTCATAATTAGCACCTTTAAGAGTCTAGGTATAATCAGTCCTAAACTAAGTAATTTTGTCCAAGCGAGTCTTGGGAAAGGTCCATTATACGAGTTAAACCCTAGCTTGAAAGCTGGCCTGGGTAAGCAACAAAGTCAGAGATGTTTATCTTTTGCGGGCGGGAAGACCCCTTCCGTAAGGGAGGGGATGAAAGCCCGCAGGTGCGTTAGCACCTTGAAACTAAACAACCGTAAATATAAGCTACAACCGCAGAGATGAAAACAAAAAGAGCAATAGTCTTGGAATTAAACAACTTGAC
>JAFDGW010000043.1 GCA_019309115.1 Deltaproteobacteria bacterium | reverse complement strand
TGTTTAACCAGCATTTCCTCTACCTATCCCATCTCCTAAATGGAGTTGGGAAGAGGGATTCTGTGGTATCCCCTGAGATTTCCCTGAAAAGTCCTCGTAAGAGGACACAATCTAGGGGGAGTCTCAAAAGCAACAGCTATGTTTGTGGATGAATGTTTACATTTTAAGGTAGCTGTTGCAACCACTTGGCAGAGAAGAGAAAAGTCTTGTTGTTAAGAAACTGGATACGATCGATAGGGAACTTGAAGAGGTTCTTAACATCTTGCAAAAGAGGTAATAACGTTATTAAAAGTACATGTGCACTTTATGCTTGCAATAGAGCACGTTTTGGTCTATTAGGTATCTGTGAGGCATTTCTCATGTTGTTTCCATGAGGGCATCTCTTTAGGATCCTGAGGTTTCGACGATCCGGGTTCTTCCTGATTTCCCAAGCTGTCGCGGCTGATTTGGTGTTTTTGAAATAGGTTTCACGACCAAGCATTCGGGATTGGTTTCTCATGTTAGTCAAAGAGTGCATGTCAAAGAATGTTGTTTCGATTAGAGAAAGTGCTTTCATTCAGGATGCCTTGCAGCTTATGAAGGAGCATTCAATCCGTCATCTTCCCGTGTTTAGCGATTCAGGGGAATTTGTGGGTTGGATTACGGACTCGGATGTAAGAGGTGTTCTCATTGCGTCGATGCTGGAAGAAATATCTGTAGCTGACGTAATGGTGCGAAAACCGCTTACGATCAGGCCTGATGATTATGTGGAAGATGCTGCTCGGCTGATGATTGAAAAGAAGATAGGCGGTCTTCCGGTGGTAGATGATAGTCAGGTGGTGGGGGTTATCACGGTTGTTGATGTGCTGAAGGCTTCTATGGAGCTTTTAGGAATTACTAGGTTTGCCAGTCGTTTAGATTTGATTTTTCCGGAAGATGGGAAAGATGTCGAGTTGGCCAAAGTTGTGTCCATTGTGGAAGATAATGGAGGCAAAATTCAGAGTCTCTATTCTTCTCAAGAAGGAAAGTACTCCCTTTATTTGAAGCAGGGAGACATGTCCCGCATTTCAGGTGCGCTTGAAAACGCGGGACTTCACGTTGTTTGTACTGAAGCACGGAAAGGGGGTGAGTCGCTCAAAAGTTAGTTAGGATGCTAGTGTTTTCGGCGTTTCGTTAGGATGATTGAATTTGAGAAGGTTTGAATTTGAAGAGGAGGGAAACAGATGGGAAAGATTCCCGAGAATTATCTCCCGCCGAGAGATATGTGGCCTGAATACACTATGCCCGAAGAGTTCAAAGACATGCCTGAGCAGTTAAACATTGCCAAGGAATTTCTGGATAGGCACATAGAAGAAGGCCGGGGTGACAATGTTGCTATCTACTTTATGGATCAGAAAGTAAAGTATGGCGAGCTTCAGAAAATGGTTAATAAGTTCGCCAATGCTCTGAAAGAGCTCGGTATTGAAGCTCAAGATCGTGTGGGCCTGCGTGTGGTCAATATGCCGCAAGCGATCGTGGCAATTTACGGACTTTTCAAGATAGGAGCTATTCCGGTTCCCACTTCTCCTTTATGGTCCAAAGAGGAGGTAGCCTTTGTTGCCAACAACGCAGAGATGAAAGCGTTCATTGTTAATCAGCCTCTAATAGGAGAAGTTGACAAGGCAAAAGATAACTTTGCTCAGGATACTCAGATAATCGTTGTGGGTGGGGATCCTGCGGAAGTTGAATCCAAGGGTTACAAATCCTATGAGAAGATGATGGAGTCGCAGTCTGATGTCTGTGATCCTGTAATGGTGAACAAGGACGACATCGGTGTCATCCTTTATACTTCGGGTACTACGGGGCCTCCAAAAGGTTGTGTCCATTTTGTTCGAGAGATCTACATAGAGTCTCACCTTGTTGGTAAATATGTATGGAAACTTACACCTGAAGATGTCCTCGGGGGTTCCGCTCCGGTTTCCTTTGCCGCCGGTTTTGGTACATTTGGTTTGATTCCCTTTGCCAGGGGTTCTGCAATAAGTTTGCTGCCCAAGTTCTCGCCGAAGGACATGCTTGATTTATTTGAAAAGCATGGGATTACTGTTGCCACAGGTTTGCCTACAGCTTATCGTGCCCTTATGAAGTTTCCCGAATTTAAAAATTACGACCTCAGTAAGGTCAGGATGTTTACATCCGGTGGTGATGCTTTGGGCGTAGAGACGTTCAAAGCCTGGTTGGAACTCACAGGCAAGCCCATATGGGAAGGGCTTGGTGGAACCGAAATGCTCCATCTGGTCACCTCAAACGCCATGGGTGATGAGCCGGCGCCGGGATCCATTGGCAAGCCGCTGCCCGGCTTTGAGGTCAAGGTCATCACGCCTGAAGGTAATGAGGCAAAACCGGATGAGGTTGGAAGTTTTTGTGTCAAGGGCCCCACGGGTACAGTGTACTGGAAGCCCTATGCTGACGACGAAAGGCTGCTGAAATCTCAGCAAAAGGGAGTGAAGGACGGCTGGAACCTGCTTGGCGATGCTGTTTATCAGGACAAAAATGGTTATCTCTTCTTCGTGGCTCGTGAGGATGACATGATCAAGAGTTCTGGTTACCGCATCAGTCCGGCCGAGGTTGAGGAAGTCATAGCCAAGTACGAAGCTGTTGCCGATGTTGGAGTTGTGGGTATTCCCGATCCGGAAAAAGGCCAGATAACGAAGGCTTGTATCGTTTTGAAGCCGGGTTATGAACCATCGGAAGAGATGAAGGAAAAGATATTGAATTTCTGCAGGGAACATATCGCCATTTATAAATTGCCCAGGGTGATTGAGTTCATGGAGTCCCTGCCAAGAACTCCAACCGGCAAGCTACTGAGGAGGAAATTGCGGCAGTAGCAGCAATTAGGATGATTGATGCGCGGTGCCGTTGTAACGGCGCCGTATGGTACGAGAAAATTGGGAAGATGACTCCACAACACGGGGTGTTATAGAAACAAGAGGATGTTGTGGGGTCATCTTTGTTTTTGTTTTGCCTAGGAGGTGCAAAAAATGGCTTGGAGAATTACGGTAGTTTGTGAAAATTCGGTAGTACGCCCCGGAGTTTTGGGCGAACATGGACTGTCCGTTTTTGTGGAAACTCCGGACAAAGTTATCCTTTTTGACACAGGGCAGGGGTTTGCGCTTGTTCATAATAGTTTACGCCTTCGGACGGATTTAAAACGTGTGGACTTAGTGGTTTTCAGTCATGGGCATTATGATCACACAGGGGGACTACTGGACTTTCTGGGTGTACATGGTCCCTGTCGAATAGTAGCCCATCCGGATATTCTAACCGAGCGATTTCGTTTCATGCCGGTGGGAGGTGAGGAAAGGCCTGTTTCTATAGGTATTCCCTGGCCTGAGTCTTACGTGAGAAGCAGGGGAGCACGTTTTGATTGGGTTACTGATTGGTCCGAGGTTGCACCGGGGGTGTTTGTAACCGGCGAGGTTCCGAGGAAGACCGATTTTGAAACTGGCGATCCCAAGTTTGCTGTCAAGAAGGACAATAATTTTGTACCCGATCCTTTTAAAGACGATTACTCGCTTGTACTGGACACCCCAAAGGGCCTTATAGTGATACTGGGGTGCGCACATGCCGGCATCATAAACATTTTAAATCATGTAACTGACCGCACCGGTAAAGATAAAATTTACGCTGTCCTTGGCGGCACGCATCTTGGTTTTTCCAGCAAAGAACAGTTAGATGCCACAGTAGAAGCTCTTAAAAGCTTCTCCATTGAAAAGCTCGCAGTAAGTCACTGCACAGGCCAGAAACCTGCTGCCAGGCTCGCTTGTGAGTTCCCGAATGCGTTTGACTTTGCCCCTGTGGGCTATCAGATTGAAGTCTGACCTGAGGTATTGTGTCATCGGGAGGTGGTAATGAACCGTTTTCTGATTTTTTTTGCTGCCTTTTTGATGTTTTTCGGGCTTTCGTTTCAAAGTCGAGTTGCAGCTGGAGTCATAAAAATTGGAGCTATAAACCCACTCACAGGGAAGCTAGCCAAACACGGCATAGAGATTGACGAAGGGATTCAGATAGCGATTGATGAGTTCAATGAACAGAATGGTAATAGCGGTATGGTTGTAGAGTTAGAAAGACGCGATGATCATAGCGCTCCTGATGTTGCAATGAACCAGGCAGAGCAGCTTATATTAAAGGAAAAGGTGGTGGCATTAATCGGAGGGTATGTGGACAGCCTTGTTGGTCCGGTCTCCGTTGTGGCCAAGAGAAATCGTGTTCCCTATGTTGCTTCTGCCAGTTTGCAGAGTAGGCTCACTCAGGGAAAAAATCCCTATTTTTTTCGCGTTTCTTGCATGAATGGTGTAACTCAGCCGGTTATTGAATTTCTATTAAAATGGAAAAACCTTCGTAAAGTTGCAATCTTGCATGCATCGACACCGGGGGCATCGGAGTTTGCTCGCACTGTGGAAAAGAAGCTGAAAGTTTCAGGAGTAGATGTTGTTGTGGAAGAAAAAGCAAGGGCTGGACAACCAGATTTTTCGCCTTTTCTGCTGAAATGCAAGGCTCGGGGAGCGGAGTTTATCATTTCTGCGGTGTTTTTTGCTGACCATCTCGTTTTGGTTCGTCAAATGCGTGAGATGGAGATACCCGTTAAAGGTTATATTGGCCCGTGGGGTGTTGCTTATGAAAGCTTCATTAAGGAAATGAAAAATATGGCCGAAGGGCTTTACGGGCTTACTGCCTGGCTGCCGGGATTCGCCTACCCTGGGACGGAGGAAGAATCCCGAAGATTTGTAGAATTGTATAAAAAAAAGTTCGGCAGGATACCCACAAGCACGTCAATGCATGGCTATGTATCTGCCAGGGTTGTGCTGGAAGCCGTTCGCAAGGCTTTTGAACAGGGTGGAGTTTTCTCTGGGCCTGACCTTGCGAATTTTATCAGAAAAACAAAGTTGTTGACGCCTATGGGATCTGTAGAATTTGACGAAAAGGGTGATCCCCGCTGGTACAAGCAGATGGTTGTTCAAATCCGAAGAGGCAAAATTGTTCCGGTCCATCACGAACATTCTGATGCCGAGAATTGAATGGAACAGTTCGTACAGTTGTTTATTCAATCTTTCAGCCTGGGTAGTTTTTACACTCTTCTGGCTTTAGGTTTTGCACTTGTGTTTAGTGTCACCCATATTTTGAATCTTGCTCATGGTGAGTTGATAATACTCGCCGGGTACGTGGCTTACGTGCTTGAGCAGAAACTCAGTATGGGGCTATGGGAAACACTACCCATTGCAATAGCTATTTCGGTTGTTTCTTTGATGGTTGTGGTATCTTTCGTTTTGCATCAACGGCGATTGAGTGAGCTTCACTCACTCATCATAACTTTCGGCATAGCCTTGATATTGCAGAATTGCTACCTTGGCACTTTTTCTGCGAATTACCGGATCATATTTCACAAATCGAGGTACTTTAGTTTATTGGGAGGTCATGTATTTATCAGTTCAGTTCAACTTTATTTGATCACCCTTTCTCTGGGTGCTATTGGCGGTTTATATATTCTTTTTAGAAAAACTTTTATTGGCAAAGCCCTTAGGGCAACAATACAGGATAGATTCGCTGCTCAGATGGCCGGGATTCCGATACCTCGCATGCAACTGCTGGGTATGGTGCTAGGTGGCATAGCAATTGGCATAGCTGGGCCTCTCTACGCACGGGTATCGTACCTCCATCCTGCAGCCGGCATTGAACCAACCATTGAAGCCATTATTCTAACCCTCTTTGCGGGTATGGGAAGGATAAGGATTTTGCTTGCTGGTGGATGGTTGTTGGGTGTGGCGGAGACTACCACGGCTTATTTCCTAGGATCCCAATGGCGGGAATTTGTTAGTGCCATGGTGCTTGTTGTTATCCTGATTTTTCGCGAAGCTCGCGGTCGAGAGAATTCTGTTTGATAGACAATATGTTTCTTGTGAAAAGTGGTGGAGGTTTTTAAGGAATAATGAAGCAAGAGGTGGCAAAAGCGACACTGGGTGTGGTTTTGATAATCGGATTATCTTTGCTGTTCATGTGGAAATTTCAAGGGCGTGAAGACGTGATCTCAGTAATTGCCATGGCCTTTCTATTTGCATCAGTAGCCTTCGCCTGGAATATTCACGCACTCAGTGGTGTCGTCTCGCTGGGTCACGCTGCTTTTTTCGGTTTGGGTGCCTATGGATCTGCTCTTTTTGCTTATTATTTCAAGGTTGGTTCCTGGATAATTTTGTTGGTTGGCGGGACCATCGCTCTTGGTTGCGCAGTAGTGTGGCATCTTTTCTTTGAGCAACTTCGCGGGGGGGCTTATACACTTGCCACATTTGCAGCTGCAGAAATAGTAAGGGTTGTGGTTGATAACTGGGATTCCTTAACAATGGGATCTTCTGGATTAACGAATATTGTTGTTTTGTTTTCCGGGACCTCGGAATTTTATCTGGTAACAATGGTGTTAGTAATAATTGCTTTTTTGATACACTGGGCGGCACTCAAAACATGCTGGGGACTGCAATTGCGAACAGTTCGGGAAGATGAATTGGCAGCTTATGCCATTGGGGTGAATCCCCCCAGAGTGAGAATGGTAAGTCTTTTTGTGAGTGCCTTTATTACGGGACTGTGCGGAGCAATTTTTGTTCACAGAGTCACCTACTTAGAGCCATCTATGGTTTTTAATCTTCACATTTCGGCGATGCCGCTGGTTTTTAGCTTTCTCGGTGGTAGATTTACCACAATGGGTCCCTTGATAGGGGCATTTCTGCTTTACAGTGTCGATCAAATTTTGTTGTCACCATTTTTGCCATCCACTCACCAAGCCGTGTATGGGTTTGCCATTGTTATTACTGTGTCTTTCATGCCCAATGGGATATGCGCATGGCTGGCTCGAATTCCACAGAATGCCTCAGGTTAGACGGGATTGATGCCCTCCGTAAGGGACGAGTGGTATTGAGCGATGTTTCCTTTACCGTGTGTAATAAGGAAATTGTGAGTATAGTTGGACCGAACGGGGCAGGGAAGAGTACACTTTTTGATGTCATTACTGGCTTTCTAAAGCCAAGCGCCGGCAGGATGTATTTTCAAGGACGAGATATTACCACTTTAACGCCGGACCGAAGATGCCACCTTGGCATTGCCAGGACTTTTCAAATTGCTCGACCTTTTTCGGGAATGACGGCAGTGGAAAATGTTATTGCCGCCTTAATTTTTGGAAAACCATCAACAAAGGTGAACAAATTTGGTGATTCCTGGGTACGAGACCGCGCAATGGAACACCTCAAAATGGTGGGCATTCACCATAAGGCAAACACTCCGGCTTGTTTATTAACGCTTTCGGAGCAGAGAAGGCTTGAGGTTGCCAGGGCATTAGCGACAGATCCTTCATTGCTGTTGCTTGACGAATTTGCTGCCGGCCTCAGTCCTCAGGCTATAGACGAAGCCCTTGCCCTCATAGAAAGCCTTCGCTCTCGTGGACTAACCCTTCTCATCATAGACCATTTTTTAAACGTAACCGTCAGAGTCTCCGATAGGCTAGTTGCGGTGGATAAGGGGCGGGTTGTAGCCGAAGGAGCCGTCAAAAAAGTACTGGAGCATCCGGCAGTTGTTTCTGCTTATTTGGGAATTTGAGATAATGGGAAAAGGTGATCCTGTTCTGTATGTAAGAAAGTTGAGTGTTTGTTACGGACGCAGGCCTGTAATTTTTGAGGTTACCTTTAGTGTTACGATGGGACAGATCGTTGCCCTGGTGGGTCCTAACGGAGCAGGGAAGACATCCATCCTTAAAGCGATATGTGGGCTGATAAGGCCTGTTGAGGGAGAAATTATTTTCCTTGGTAGACATGTGGAAAAATTGGGTGTGTACGATATTGTCCGGCTTGGGATAGTGTATGTGCCGGAGGGAACCAGTATTTTCCCACACATGTCCGTGGAAGAAAACCTGGAAGTAGGAGCTTATCTGCACCGGGAAAACCTGAGTGGCAGATTGGATTATGTTTATTCTGTTTTCCCCGAATTAAAGGACAAGCGATTAGTTAATGCCTCAGCGCTTAGTGGAGGAGAGCAGAGAATGGTGACAATTGGTCGAGGGTTGATGGCCAATAGTCGGTTGCTCCTGCTAGATGATCCCTTTTTGGGCTTAAGTCCGAAGGCTACTGACAGATTTTGTGAGGCCTTCCATATCCTGAGGGAAGACGGGATCACTTTACTAGTGGCAGGACAGCATGTTCGTCGCTTGCTCAGCGCAGCTGACTGGGCGTTTTTGATTGAAAACGGCCACATTACACTGACTGGTGCCGGGAAAGATCTGCTCAAAAACGAACATCTTCAGCAGGTTTTATTTGGGAAGGTGTCGTTGATTTTACCCGGATTGGGGTTTGTCGATTAAGATGTGTGGTTATCCAAGAAATTCTCGCTGAGATATCATGGATGTAAGTGTTTCAACTATTTCTGCAGAAAGTTGGGGCAGGGGTGCCTCAGTGAAGCTGAGTACCTCTTCCCGGGTCCAACTGCTTCTTATAGTTGTCACGTTTTCAGCATAAGGTGCCCATACAGATGGGTTGGTGGGGCCGAAGATTGCTATCACGGGCGTTCTAGTGGTTGCCGCCAGATGAGTAACGCCGGAATCACAGCCAATGTACAGTCTTGATAGGGATATGCAGGCGGCAAGGGTCTCAAGATCCACCTGGGGCAAAATCTTTATTCCGTAACGCTCGGTCAGAGATTTTATGGGAGTTACGAGTTTTTCTTCCGCAGGACCTAGGGAAATTACCACGGGGATTTCGGGGAAGGATCCGCGTAGAAAAGCCAGGAGGGCATGCCAGTTTTTCAAAGGCCAGACCTTGTGAATGCCCCCGCTGCCAGGATGAATGAAAATCGGTGGTTCTACGGCTTTTCCCAATATTTGGCTCGCTTTATCTATAGCTTTGTCGTCCAGGATGGTTCTGAAGGGCTTTATTTTCAGATCGTAGCCGAGTTTTCGAAACTGGGAGAGTATGAATTCCCTCACAGGTCGGTTCCATTTAGTTGAAGGGTCAGGAAAGGACTGTATCCAAAAGCACCTTGCCAGCTTAATACGTTTTTTCAACCGGTTTGCAAAAGAAATAAGGCTTTTCTGTCCAAAGATAAGTATCGGGTCGCTTTTCAAGCAAAAGTCAGGAATTATGGCCTCTAAGGATGCGGAGTCATCAAAAAATGGCAAAAAAGTAGGATCATCATGCCTGCAAAAGGTTCCAAAAAAGCTACTATTCTTTATAAACCCAAGATATTCCTGCCTTGTGCAAAAATATACCTTCTTCTTTCCTTCACTCTCGTAAAAAGCCTGAATAATCGGACAGCTAACAATAAAATCGCCAAGTGCACCTCGATGGAAAAAGCCTATATAACCAATCTCACCTCCCCCTTCGACCCTTTTCTCTTTTAAGCCTAGACCACCGACTCAGAAAAGCTCTGGTTTTCCGGACAATGGGTGTTTCCTGAAGCGGTGGGTCCAGTACGCCATCTTCTTCCAGTGCCTTCCTGAGGCATCTCTTAAGCATCTTACACCTTACACACTCGACATTAGGTTCAATAAAACCATCCTCGTTCCTAGAACACACCTTCTCCCTTTTTCCGAAGCATTCAGGAACATGTTCAGGATTGTCCGGCATGTCTTTTGACGGAACCTTACTCTATGATTTCAAGAACGGCGCGTTTCCTAAGCTTTGTCGCTGCGGCGTTGAGTATAGTTCTTATGGCATGAGCATTTCTGCCTTCCCGTCCAATGATCTTCCCGAGGTCTTCCTTGGCTGCTCGTAGCTCAATCACGCAGGTGTTTTGTCCCTCAATTTCCCGCACATCCACCTTATCCGGATGTTCAGCCAGTGCACGAGCTATGACCTCCACCAATTTTTTGAGTTCTTTCATTGCGCCCACTCCACTCCTTGAAGTTTACAGGATTGAACTCTCCACCCTAAAATCCATCTGACTCAATTGAATTCCATTCAGGACCTTACTGTTGGAAATGGTTGGATCGGCGCCATTTGCCGGAAAAGCTACATCCTTCCTTATCAAACCATCACAAGCACAATAACTTACGGAAAAAAACAACACTGTCAAGCGGATTGGAGGAGGTGTTTGAAAAAATAATCACATTGCTTTGTGAACATCTGATCAATAAATGGCAAAAGCGTAGCGAGTAAAGCTTTTGTGTTGTATTATTCAGGAGGTTTTGATTTTTGGAGGTATCGTTTTGGATGGTGACCCATTGTAGCTATATTCGATCAGGGCGGTAGGCTTCCTAGTCAGCCCATTGCGGGAGCTTTTCATGGGCTCAAGTACTTCTTCATTGAGGAAACAGGCGGAAACCATTCATGATAGGATGGTTATGATTTTAGCAGAGGTCCGCCAGTATTTTGAGCGCTATCTTGATGGATTTCTAAACAAGGGTTCGTTACCTGTTGATATATTTCGTTTGCTTGATAAATTCTTTTCATTGCTGGACGAGCTGAACAAGCTTTATCTGGCAAGGTTAAAAAGGGAACATGGGATTGAACCTTTTTGCAAGCCAGGGTGTAGTTGGTGTTGTTTTCAGATGCCGGGGGGAATGTCTTTTGTTGAGTATTTATATCTGTACGAGGGTATCTGGAGGCAAAGGCCAGGGAATCTTTACCTTGCGAGGTTACTAGATAGAAGTTCGCATTTTGCAACGGGTGGAGCGAATCACGGATTGGACTGTCAGAACAAAATTCTTGGGGAGTATTTTGCTAAGAAATGTCCTTGTCCTTTTTTGAACAACGATGCGGGCATTTGTGAGCTGTACAGGTACCGTCCCATAGTCTGTCGTTCTCATTACAGTTTTAGCCCTCCAAGGTTCTGTCGCCCTGATCAGCAAGAGACCTGGCGTAGACAGATTGTAAATATCGAACAATCAGTAATGGTTTCTCAGATGTTGTTGTCCCTTGACAAACTTTTGCCCTTCAGGCTTTCTCAGTTTTTGGTACCGGGGTTGCTTGAATTTATGGTGAATGTAATGGGTTGCCGTCCTATAGAATGGCTAGAGGGTTAAAAAGATGTCTTATTTGGTTCCTGAATGGTTAAAGATTGACCCTGTGGTTAAGCAGATCGAATTTGATCTGGAAAAACCATCACTGGATGATAACACGGCCGATTGGGACAGGCTTACTAGGTTTTTAAAGAAGAAAGGTTTCTGGCCAATTGATGTAGCGACGAAGCGTTTAGGGGAGCTTGCTTACGCAGTCAGGGCTTGTGATTACAGGGGAAAGGTGAGGCTTGCCTTCAGGAGGCATAGCTGGGAAGTACTTGATATCTTCCCTCTTGATTTTAATAGGCCTGCAATAGGTGCAGCCTTTGATCTTGGGACAACCCGAATAGCGCTTTACCTCGTTGACTTGTTGAACGGTGAGATATTGAAAACCACTTCGGTTCCCAATCCGCAGATCCCATATGGAGAAGATATTCTGACCAGAATTGTGTATGCGAGAACGATCGATAAACTCAGAGAATTGCATTCTCTCCTGATTGGCTGTTTTAACGATACGTTGCGCTCAAATCTAGATGAACTGGGCATGGACCGTGGTTCCGTAGTTGCTCTTTCCGTTGCGGGTAACACGACGATGAGTCATTTTTTTACATGTCTGGATCCGTCAAATATATGTAAAGAACCGTACATTCCGGTGGTGAACAGGTTTCCACTCTTCAGGGCATCCGATTTCGGGCTGTGGGCCAATGAAAGAGCCTTCCTATACGTTTTTCCAAATGTCGGTTCTTACTTTGGAGGGGACATCATAGCGGGGATAATAGCTTCCGGGATGCACAGAAGAGATGAAGTGTCAATGCTCATAGATGTTGGCACCAATGCAGAAGTTGTACTTGGTAACAGGGACTGGATGATAGCCTGTGCGGGAGCGGCGGGGCCTGCCCTAGAGGGAGGAGTGGTCGAACGAGGAATGATGGCTGCACCTGGTGCCATAGACATGGTGCGTATCGACCCCGAAACTTTGGAACTTACCTACCATGTCATTGGTGATGAGAAGCCAATAGGAATATGTGGGTCGGGTCTTATAGACCTTATTGCGGAAATGTTTCAGGCTGGTCTCCTGACTATTCAGGGAAAGATTAACACCAAATTGAAGAAAAGGACGAACAGAATCGTTGACACGGAGGATGGCACCGCTTTTGTGGTTGCTTTTGCAAATGAAACCGGTGATGGCAGGGATCTTGTCGTTACAGACATTGATATTGGAATCCTTCTCAAGTCCAAAGCGGCAATGTTCACAATACTGAACGTGATTTGCAGAAAGGTAGGGCTTGATGTAAGCGATGTGGAGAAAATCTACGTAGCCGGAACATTCGGAAATCATATAAATCCCGCAATGGCAATACGTATAGGAATGCTGCCGGATCTTCCTCTGAATAGGTTTGTACCTTTGGGGAACACATCTGGGAAAGGAGCCGCCTGTCTCCTTCTGGATCGGACAGTTATGAATGAGATTGATGCCATATGTGACATGATTACATATATTGAACTCAATGTTAACGTTGAGTTAATGCATGAGTTTCGTGGGGCCCTTTTTATTCCTCACACCGATCCAAAGCTTTTCCCGTCCGTTAAGATTCCCGAGCTTGCGAGGGGTTAGAGTAATGTCGTTTTCCAGACTGCTGTGGATCTTCTACGCTGTAACCTTTGTCCTGCTGTTTTACGGAATTTTTTATGCTCCTTCTGGAATGAAAGCGTACCTCAAAGGGCGAGCGGAAGTTAATCGGATCAGGATGCAAATAGAAAGACTGATGCGTGAAAACCGGGAGATTTACGAACGGATAGAGCGTTTTCGTAACGACCGCGAATTTCGGGAATTTGTTGTAAGACAAAAGCTGGGCTGGATCCGTGATGGTGAACAAGTAATATGGTTAAAACCAACAGAACCTCAGGATGGAGGAAATTATGAGTGAGGAAAGGGTATTTTTTGCAAAATGGCGGCCCTATGCTAATATGCTCACCAGATTCGAAAAACTTGTCAAAAAGGCTCATTTGCTGGATGTGGTTGACCGCGGTGATCTGGTTGCCATTAAGCTTCATGTGGGCGAGCTGGGCAACCCCAACTATATTCGACCCTTTTTTGTAAAACGGTTAATGGAGATGATAGTGGATAAGGGTGGGAAACCCTTCATAACGGATACCACCACTTATTACAGGGAAAGGCGATGGAACGGATACGATCATGAAGACACTGCAATTGCTAACGGCTTTGGCTTTGGCAGGTTCATGTCAGCAGATGGGCTGAAGGGCGGGTATGTTTTCCCGGTGCAAACGGGTGACCCTCTGATACCGGAAATTGAAGTGGCCGGCGCTCTTTACGAAGCCGACGCCATGATTGTTGTGAGCCATGTGAAAGGACATCCTCTTGCCGGTGCGGGCGGGGCTATAAAGAATCTCGGAATGGGTGGCGTGTCTAAGAAATCAAAATTAGCTCAGCATAGACTCGTTGATATGAGGCTTGAAATCGAAAAATGCCAGGCCTGTGAATCATGTGTGAAGGCTTGTCGGTTTGGTTTTCCCCGCATTGAAGATGGTCATGTTGTTATAGATGATCCCAATTGTATGAGGTGTCCCATTTGCAGTAGTGCCTGTCCAGAAGGTGTTATTATCCTGGAAAACAAGGAACGATTGTGCAAGGGGCTTGCTATTGCGGCGAAGGCTGTTCTAAGCACTTTTAAAGCCGGCAAAGTTGGCTTCGTGAATTTCGTTGTAACGGTGAGTTCTCTTTGCGATTGCGGTCCTATGCAGGCCGAGATGATAGGACCAGATGTGGGAATATTTGCTGGTGTATCGGCCCTTTCCATTGATGCGGCCAGTTTTGAGAGTATTGACACTGCAAGACTTAACGAAATGCATCAAACTGACTGCTGGGAGCAGGTAAGATACCTGGCATCGCTTGGATATCCGGGCTCGAAATCACCGATTATCAAAGAGGTTTAGGATTATTCTTTACAGAAAAGTCGCTAAGAAAGCCCTGCTTTTTAAAGCAGGGATGAATTGGGGGAGGTGGGTGGGGTATAATCAAAAATAGCAATGAGAACGGAAAAAGCTCAAAAGATTAAAAACACTCTAAATGCAACCAGACAACGCAGGGGAAATCAAATCTCCAGAGTCTATCAACTTAAGCTCCAGAATCTCTCTAAAGACAGGGACTTGAGAAGAGAGAAATAAAACAACTCTCCTCCCAGATGAGACAGGGAATAGTGGAAAGGATAAAAAGAAGCCTCTTCTCCCTCAAAAGAGCAAAAGAAAAAGGAATATACTGCTCCCCTCTTGAATGAGACACTTTGATATAGGTATAGTTTCATGGACAAAAACGTTTTTGTTAGAATGGGACGGAGGCGAGTTTCTGCGGAAGTAAAGATGGCGGTAGTATTGGAAGGATTGCGTGGTGAGACAAGGATTGCAGATATTTGCCGCAAGTATGGGATAGCGGAAAGTCTATATTATAAGTGGCGGGATCGTTTTCTTGAAGGCGGTCGGCAAGCGCTAGAGCAGGGCTCCGGGACGAGCAAAGCCGACAAATTGAAAAATGAAATTAAAGAGCTTCAGCGTATTATTGGCAAACAGACGGTGAAATTGAGATTTTAAAAAAAATTCAATCGTACGGGAAAACAAATACAGAATAGCAGAAGAACTACGATGCAAAGGTTATAAAGTGACAGATATCTGCCGATGTCTGGGTATTAGTAGATCAAGTTATTACCGGAACAGGAAATCCCGTGATTGCGCTGTCAGGAGAACTTCGAGTAAGTCAAGGGATGATGAGGTCGTTCTTTCTTGCATAAAGGAGCTCAAGCTGCAACATCCCTTTTGGGGTTACAGAAGAATATGGGCTCATTTGCGCTATCGCCAGGGCATTTATATAAACAAGAAAAGAGTTTATCGGCTTATGCGGGAAAACGATCTCCTGTGTTCGGTTAAAAGATGTAAAGCCAAACGCAGGAGCAACAATGGAAAGAAGCCCAGAGCAGTACGCCCGTTACAATTCTGGGGCATTAATATGTCGAAGGTTATGATTCAATGTCTTGGATGGGCCTATTTTGTGGTGATCATTGACTGGTACAGTAGGAGAGTGGTTGGTTGGAGCTTAAAGCTCAGGAGTCGGA
>JAFDGW010000065.1 GCA_019309115.1 Deltaproteobacteria bacterium | reverse complement strand
TGGCCGAGGGTCAGGTCGAGGGCGGTGTCGCCCAGGGGCTCGGGTTTGCGCTGATGGAGGAAATCGTGGAGAAGGACGGGATCCTTTTGGCGAACGGGTTCACTACCTATCGGATCCCCACGATCCACGACGTCCCACCGAGCGTGGTGGTCGACTTCGTCGAGGACGTGTTCTCCGAGGGTCCGTTCGGGGCGAAGGGGATCGGCGAGGTTCCGCTGATGGCCGCCCACGCCGCCGTCTCCCGCGCCGTCGCTCATGCACTTAAAGCCGACGTCAAGAGCTATCCTCTCGGGTGAAGGAGTTGATGCCCCGCTGATTTTGTATCATCCGGCGATAGTCCTATAATGCGATTGTACGTACTGCATTGGAGGCGGTAGAAAATGCCAGAGGTTGGTCCTGGAAGTCTGAGCTATACTTTCATTAAGTAGTCTTGTATAATACAATTTACGGCTATTTTTAGGGGGTAAATGGTGTTTTCAAAAGTTATTGTGGAGGGATTTAAATCTTTCCGTGTACGCCAAGAAATACCCTTTAAGTCGCTCACGTTATTGGCCGGATCTAATAGCT
Source organism: Deltaproteobacteria bacterium (assembly GCA_019309115.1). Taxonomy (GTDB): domain Bacteria; phylum Desulfobacterota; class Syntrophobacteria; order Syntrophobacterales; family Thermodesulforhabdaceae; genus JAFDGW01. The sequence goes on along the minus strand of JAFDGW010000065.1, from coordinate 2,550 downwards.
CTGGCAAGTCTTCCCTTATGCAACCGCTACTTTTGTTAAAACAAACATTACAGGATACATCAGATCCAGGTCCTCTTCGCATAAACGGTCCTCATGTAGTCTTTTCACGGGCAGAGCAGATGATGTGGCATGCCCCTGGAGAAGGAGAGCGATTGAGTTTCAATATCGGATTAGAACTCTCGTTGAAAGGCCAAGTACGGCGAGTAGAGATTTTCTTCCAACGACGAAGGAAACCCAGAGGGGCACCTTCTCTTCAAGTTGTTAAGTGTATATGGTCGGATAATCCTGATACCCCCCCCATTGAACTAACCCCTTCTTTATCCGAGAATGAAATTAAAAAACGTTTTTCTGAGGAAATAAAGATTCTTAAAGATAAATTGTCTGGTTTAGCAGAAGAATCTCAACAATCCACTCCGAATAATGGCTCTTCTTCTTTAAGCTTTAAAGTCAGTCGACGACGCTCTTTCCTTGTTATCGAGGGGCACAGTACGCTTTTCGGGCCAGTTTCGTTCGCATTTCCGGGATGGAGTACTGAAATAGAACACCATTTAAAACGCATCATTCACGTTCCTGGATTGCGTGGGAATCCCCAGCGTACCTACCCTGTCAGGTCCGTAGGAGAAGAATATTCTGGTTTTTTCCAAGAGTACGTAGCTAGCATAATTGCGAGATGGCAGCGGCAACGTGGAGAGAAAATGGAAGAACTAAACCGGGCCTTAGCAAACATGAAACTTACCTGGAAAGTAAGAAGTTATCAACGTAATGACGCTGAAGTAGAACTACAAGTGGGACGTACAGAGCAGCCTTTGCGCGGTGGTGCCAAAGACTTAGTCAATATTACCGATGTAGGGTTTGGTCTCTCTCAGTCTTTACCTATTATTGTTGCTCTTTTGGTCTCTGAGCCAGACCAGCTGGTGTATCTTGAACAACCAGAAATACATCTTCATCCTGATGCCCAAGTTGCGCTAACAAACCTCATAGCAGATGCGGTAAATCGAGGTGTACAAGTTGTCGTGGAGACTCATAGTCAACTCATTCTGCTAGGCATTCAACGAGCCATAGCTCAGCAGCAATTGAATCCAAATGACGTGCTCCTTCATTGGTTCTCCCGTGATAACCAAGGAAGAACAGAGATTACTAGCACCACTTTCTCAGAGGAAGGATCATTTAACAACCCGAAAATGCCGACAGATTTTGCGGACATTAGTTTGCGGTTAATGCATGAGTATTTGACGGCTGCTTCTGACACTGCTTTAAGATCGTAAGATGTCCGGAAAGTATGCCATCGTTATAGACACAGACGTCGTTCGTGGAGCGACTAATAATGCGAAGAATAGAATATTCAGGGACATACTTTTGTCGTTTCTAGAAACTGAACATCTATTAGCAATCAGCACACCCCTTTGGGCGGAATGGTTTAAACAAAGGGATAATCCAGCCGGGCAATGGGAGTACTACATCTCACTGTATTCTTATAGGTGGCTCACTGAGATGAAGAGCCGTAAACGAGTGAGAAGATACGACCTTGATCATACCTTAGAAGGGCGAATTTTGTCGGGAATCCCACGGGAAAGAACTGGAGAAGTTAAGAAAGACATGCACTTGGTACTCACAGCACTTGCTGCTGACAAGCGCATAATCTCGAATGACCAGCGAGAAAGGAGGGATTTACAGAAAGCTGGACGGAAGTTTGAGCTGCTCTGCGACTTAGTGTGGCCCCCTTTAGAGCAGGTATGTGCTTGGCTTAGAGAAGGAGCCCCCCAAAAAGACGTTTTCTTAGTATGTTGACCTGATCTGGACACGTCCAGGCAAGCGTCAGCTTCGGGGTCTACGGTTAAATTTTGGAGGGAAGTGAAAGGGTCTACCATTGTATTTAGGCTTTATCCCACCAAGACAGCAAGGAGGTGATGGGGCTGACAAATAACTTTATTAAACTATTAAGACTATTAGAATCTTGGGCTGAGCGGTTAGGGGATCGCCAGCTTGCAAAAGATCTTAGATGTCTGAGGCTTAAAAGCGCCCTTAGAGGTCGATAGTAATTGTATAGAAATCCTCGCGGGCATTGTAACAGACGACCCCGAACCATGCACGTTTAGAATCCAGGCGGTAACTCATCATCTCTGAGACGAGCGATAGATTGAAAGGATCGGCCTTTACAGATTTGGCAAGCCCCAAGCACCGTTCTCCTATCTCGGTTGGTACGCGCTCAAGGGTTAGCATGCGTAGACCGAGATCTATATCGTCGAACCATTGGTCGAACTCAATATCGCCGATTGTTACCTTAACTTGTTCTCTTTCTCGTCGAGCCATACGTAGCCTCCCTTCTGAATGTATTGCCTCAGTATATCATGGGGGGGGCGAGAGGTTTGACACGTATGGCTCCATGGTCTGTATAATCCAAGGCAAATGGATACACCAGTTAATCGACTCTACTATGGCGACAACCTGACGATCCTGCGCGAGTACATAAAAGACGAAAGCGTTGATCTCATCTACCTCGATCCGCCATTTAACAGCAAGGCCACGTACAACGTTCTGTTCAAAGAGAAG
>JAFDGW010000064.1 GCA_019309115.1 Deltaproteobacteria bacterium | reverse complement strand
GAAAGATTTAGATTTGTTAATGAAGTCAGGATCGTACTGTTGGAGTAAGTGGTTTTCTGTTTCCTTAATTTCCTGATAGATTTGGGCCGCAATTTCACCTGGCCGGGCTGGACCCCGCCGCTTGGCTTTCTTCTTATTGGCTATGGCCTTTTCTTCCTTCTGACGGGTTCGCTCGAAGAACTCGCGAAGGTAATCGTAAAGCTCGTCTATTAGCTCCTGGCGGCGTTTCTTGGACCGTACCCCCAACATTTGAAGAACCGCGTCATCCAATTCCCGACGGTCGGGCATATCCAGTTCGGACTCGTTAGAGAGCTTTCCGAGTTCATCTATTTTCCCCGCCTGGGTATAGGACATTTCTCGTAAGCGACGCTCGGAGAGGAAATACAGGGCTTTGCGCTGCTTGAGCTTGGCAAATGCATTGGCTACTCTGTTTCGTGATTTTTCTGTGGCTTTCGTAGGGTCGGGAATTTGCATAATGTTCATGTCAACTACTTCGGTTTTTAGACTACCCTCAACGCCAACCGGTCTACCGTACTGGAATTTCGATAAGACAACGATAGACGAATTAAGAATCCCTGCAATAACCGATGCTTCTACTTTAGCAGACAAATGAAGATCATATAAATTGCAATTACATTGGAGGTTATAATCATTGATTGGAGTGATGTGCTTATATTGCTGTGCCTTGGGCCAAAAAAGGACACCTCGTTTATGGCCCGTTAGATCATACCATTCTCTTTCAGCAGTAACGCGTGCAGCGCACGTTGATCCTTTGTGGTAACCTTTTTCTTCACCCCACTTTATGTAATCGAGGACATACGTTCCTTTAAGCTGTGAACGTTTCTTGCTTACAAGGAGAATTTGACGGGCGCAATTTTCAGGTGTAACAGTAAAGCCGTCTATTTCCATGAGGCTGTGCACTTCCGGTTCAAGATATTTCGCTTCGATAGGTCTGATTTCGCTGTAATCTTCCCCGCAAAAGACGAGTTTAACCTTGCCTGATTCAACCTTTTTTCGCGGCACTCCAAAAGTGTCTTCGAACTCAAACGAATCTTCATATCTTGACAGGCATTCTGCACTCCAATCTTTAGGAAAGAAGAAAACGTCTTTTCCGCTTTTCACTCCAAATCGTACTTCGGCTAGCTCCCCTAATGGCATAAAGCGCGTACCATAGTTATCAATGATCTGAAACCACAGGTCAGGCGCTCTAAGGTACATGCCCCATTTGCCGCCGTAGTAATCCCCTATCTGACTTTCTGGATCATCGTTTCCATGGTCTTTAGATTTTCCCATGATTACGCCTAGCCGGACACCCTCATTCCACAAATCACCCTGCCGGACCAGGCGAGCGCGGTATCGCTCATTGACGGTGTTCTTTTTTAGGGAAAGGATTTCATCCCGAAAGCTATTGGCAGCTTGAACCGCTCCGGCCGTGGTTCCATCATGGGCAAGGATTTCGCCAATTGGACGGCGAAGCTGAACAAAGCGGATGATGTTGTTCATACGTTTTTTTTCGTCATGCTGGCGGCGTAAGATAGTAACCGTTGTGGCAACGCGGGCCCCAACAAACCATGGCTCTTCGATACTTTCAAAGATCGCCTTAATCTCAAAATCCTGGAGAATCCATTTCTGCAAACGGAAGCCGTATTCCACATCTAGCCACTGGCTGGAGGTTAGGAGGCACAGATAACCGTCTTCCTTAAGGAAACTTGAGGCATGGGGCCAGAAATAGCAGTGAATGTCGCTTCGCAAAGAAAAATCTGCGTGACTCTCTTTTTTAACAAGCACTTGATAATATTCTTTAGTGCCAGGTTCTGGTCCCCCGTCTCCTTTTTTCTTTTTGGCCTTTGGAATATCTTCCTGCCGAAGGTACGGAGGATTCCCAATTACAGCATCCAGAAGCGGGATTTCTACTTTTCGGTGCTGGATGGCCCCCATACCGTGTGTTTGAATACTGCCACCGATATGTTTTGGCAAAATAAGAAAAGGGTTTTTGGGGGATACATTGAAAAAGTCATTACGGGCGATTTGAGGGTAGTTTTCCTCATCAATCAGGTCGCGTGTGGCTAAGTTAATTGTAGTCAGGTGCGTCGCAAAATGGGATATATCAATGCCAAATAGGTCCATAAGAAGTTGGCCGTGTTTTCGGGTTGGGGAAAGCTCCCGCTTTCGCGCATAGGCTCGCACAAGAAATGTACCGCCGCCACAAGCTGGGTCCATGACTTTCTCCTCACCGCGATGGATGCAAAAGCTATTGATAAGGTCAACGACTTCCACACGGGTGTAAAATTGACCGTACTTGTGTCGTTCTTCAGGAGAAATCAATCGCTCAAAAATATTGCCGATGATTTCATAATCAAGCTTACTAAAGTCGAACTCATGAATCTGGTTGATCAATTCCCGCCAGTGAGGGACAGCGTTATCAGAGTAAAAAGGGATACGGTTTCCAATTAGCGTGTGGTCTTCTCCGAAGACCGTTTCATAATCGCCTGTAATTTCCTTGGCTTCCTCAAAGTACATTTCGAGATGCAATCGTAAGTCTTCCGCCCTGTCAATATGCGCGGGTATGGCGAGTTTTCTAATCTTGGCTCCATAACGTCTAAGAAGCGCCTCATGAAAAACCAGCTTGTTTACCAGGGCGTAACAGGAAAATTTAGAGGCCCGTTCAAGGTTGTCGCGAATACCTTCTGGATCGCCAAGGATGATCCAGCCTTGGTCCTCACGCATCCATTTATCGAGTTCTGATTTAAATTTTGGTTTGTTATATTTTTCCGCCAATTCTTCAAATGTGAAAAGAATTGGCAACCTGAGCGATGACTCCAGCGCCTCTATAAATTTCTCATCCGGAGTTTGAAGAGCGAAAGGCACTGTGCCGTATAAGATTTTGGTAAAGTCC
>JAFDGW010000019.1 GCA_019309115.1 Deltaproteobacteria bacterium | reverse complement strand
AGTCCATCTTTGCATCCGAACTGGCTTAACCGACTTCCCTTCCATCATTCATCCCCCTTTCACAAACTAAATCTATCGCTTATTGCTGGTCCAGTCCACTTGGGGGTCACTATACTTTGAAGGTTCCCTGTGTTCGGTGTTGTAAATGGCTATAGTCGAACGGGGAGATGGCAGAAAACTTGTAAAATCATGTTGTATAAAATCTTCTTTCGTCCAGTGGGATCTGTGATTTTCCAAGGGGTTTGCGGGAACCACCTGGGGACCCCAAAATGCGGGAACAGAAACAATAACAACTCTGGCAATCCTTTTTAACTGTTCCAAAAAGACATGGCCTGCCTCTCGATCTAAATGTTCCAAAATGGCAATTGCTATTGCCATATCGTATTCTTTATCTTTAATGTGCGGAAAAATCTCAAATACATCTGCATTCCATATATGATCATAAACCCAGGCAGGTATGAACTCCAAATAAGGATAATAACCTTCCACAGCATCTACTCTTATTTGCCAGTTTCTGGTTAAAAGCCGATCCAAAAAACCCTCAGCATCGTCGTAGAGCTCCAAAAAAACCCTAATTAAAATTCCATACAATCCTATTCCACATCCAACATCAAGTATAGAATTAGGATTATGCCGTTTTATTTCGTTTATTATAATTGGCATTTGTTCAATATTGCTATAAGGCATCAGCCAACCTAATCGTTTCTGACTTTGCTTTATTCACCTTTCGATAAATGGTTTGCCACGCATTAACCACGACTTCACAATTCCGATTGGTATCAAAATAGACTTTCGGTGTCTTGTTAAACCAGATATCGCATTCTTTACATAACATTAACTTGGAGTATTTCCCCTTAAGATGTAATTCTCTTACCTTGCTGAACTTCTTCCCATGCCATACTTCATACAGGGAGTTAAGTTCAACTGAACCCATTTGTCCCCAATTAAACCAATCTTCACAACACAAACCTACCGACCCATCCCAAAAAATAACCATTGTTTCGAACAGCATATAACATGGTTCTCGTCTTACGCCTTCTGGTAGAAGTGGACTTTTGCGACTACCAATAGGACGGCAGGGTGAAACAGAAACCTGGTCAACGTACTGTAACCAATAATCAACAAATTGATCCACATCCGCTTCCATTTCTTTCTGAACCGTCATATTAACATGCAGAAAGGGCTTTTCTTCTCTGGAAGTCACAGCCTGTATAAGGTGCATTGTATTCGAGTGTATCTTAGAAAAACTGGCCCCTTTTCTGTATTTCTCCATCAGGTCAGCTCTTAAACCATCGATACTAACACTCAACCATTTGATACCTGAGTCTAGTAAAGCTTTGATTTTTTCATCGGTCAGCAACATCCCATTTGTAAGGAACCCTACATTAAGGTTATCGTACTTACTGGCCCGCCTTATGAACATTTCTATTTTCGGATGTAACAGAGGCTCACCCGCACCATGCATGGCAAGCCATATCGGTACGTCCGAACTGCCGAGTTCATCGATAATTTTGTAAGCCAGAGACTCCGACATAAAACCTTTCGATCGCGAAAATCGACCGTTTCCTCTAAAGGGAGATTCCTTACTGTGAAACGTACACATCACACAGTTTAAATTACAGTAATTTGTAACTTCCATAAAAACAGCTCTGGGATACATTGAACAAATATGGTTATATTGATGAGGCTTATGCAACCTTAGCAGACGACCCACCGTACTCTTTATGTAATTTCCCAATGATGTGGCAAATAACATGTCCCAATCTCCCCGTGAGTTCGCTCAATATAAAACGGCCCTATCTCTTTTTGATCAAATAACACCATACCAGAGTTATCCAATATTCTGACTACCGCATAATAATAACCGCCCAGCAGTGGAACCTTAGGAAACTTTATTCTTATAATTTTATCACCTCGCAAAGCTTTCATGTTATCAAAATGCGTCGCAGCGACAAAAACTCCCCACCCCGTTGGAACTTTTATGGATAACGCAACATGGTAAGCCACATTATCTCTAATAGCCGCAACTTTTACAACAAATGATATATCATCTCCTCTTTTTATGGGAGGACGATTTTGGATATAAAATTTTTCAACCTTTACTATGTTGTTTGAGGACAAATTACCCTTTTCCTGCCTCCGGTTATTTTCTGCCTCCCTTTCCCTTTTCAACACGTACCATTCATATGCCGATATTACTTCTTCCGGATTACCTTCCATCCTTACCCTACCCTTATCCAGCCATATGACCCTATCACTAATCCTCGAAACTTGATAAAGAGCATGAGAACAAAACAGCAATGTTCCCCCGCATTTTCTGTAATTTAAAATGTAATCAATGCACTTTTTCTGAAAACCAACGTCTCCAACAGACAAGGCTTCGTCTATAACCAATACATCTGGGTTCAGGTGCACTATAAGCGAAAAGGCTAATCTCATTAACATTCCAGAAGAATACGTTTTTACAGGACACTTCACAAAGTCACCCAGCTCTGCGAATTCTATTATTTCTGGTAGAACTCTCTTTATTTTGCCTTCAGAATAACCTAACAATCTTGCATAATTGAAAATATTCTCAATTCCAGATAACTCAGGATGGAATCCAATGCCCAGCTCAAGAATTGCTAATACGTTACCTCTCCTCTTTACACTTCCCGAAGACGGAGTAATCGTTCCAGCAACAATCTGAAGCAAAGTGCTTTTTCCAGCTCCGTTATCTCCTATAATTCCTACACCTTCTCCTGGGTAAACTCTTAAAGTAACCTCATGCAAAGCGCAATGTATCTGATGGTAATTACGTTTTGTAAATACCTCCTTCAGCCTATGAAACGGACTATTGTAAATGGCGTAATATTTAGTTACCCTATCCAATTCAATTATTGGTTTAGAACTTCTCTGAAATGGTTGAGAACATCTCATAATAACATCGTCCAACAGTCCAAAAGTCGTAGTGTCGTACTCGTTCGCGAGCTCGATTTGCTAAAAGTAGCCAAAAGTCTTTATCCGCGGCGATCGAGTCTATTGCTGATGCCATCTCATTATAGTCCTTGACCAGAATACCGTATTTTCCGTTGTCCAAAATTTCTCTCGGACCGTATGGGCAATCCATAGAAACAACAGGAAGTCCCACACTCATGGCTTCAAGCAGAGCGTAACCAAACTCTTCAAACAAACAGGCGTGTACGAATATATGACGGGGCATTAAAAATGAATACACATCCTCCTGATATCCAAAAAAAATAATTCTATCCGATATTCCGTAGTCACGTGCTATGCGTTTCAAGCGAAACTTCACAGCACAATCTTCTCCTGCCATATATAACGACGCTTTCTCACAATTCAAGCGCTTTATACTTTCCAGTATCAGGTCTAATCGTTTTTCCTCTGAAAATCTGCCCAGCCAAACTAGCTCCGGTGAATCAAAGGTAGACAATCGCCTATCGAATAAATAATCATAATTTAATTTTGGAACTTCAACTGCATTTGGAATATGAAAACATCTACTCAAATTCACATGAAAATACGAAACATAATCCTTTATCGATGCCCTCGACGGCGATAGGAAGTAATCAGCCAATCCACAAGCTAATGAGAAAAAAAACTTATACTTTGCTTTTTCCAGCGAAGATTTTACAAAATACTTTAAAAAATATTTGCATGAACCTCGGGGACTAGCAATACTTTTACACTCGAAAGGCAAAAATTTGGTAATCACAGAAGCCAAAAAACCACCGTAAGGCATCATACCAATTATAATTCGTGGCCTCAACGAACAACACAAACGGTACAATCGCAAAAGATCATTTAGGATGCGCTTTGTTTTCCCGAACCAACTCTGAAAATTCCTATCCAAATAAAGGTTATCTCCAGCCGAATTTCTAAAACGTATCTGGTTACTTAATAAAAGAGCCGGGAAATGATATTCCCGGCATATTTTGACAATATTTACGCTGGTGCGTTCTGCTCCTCCCCATCCGCTAGACGGATGTACAATCAGTATCACAGGTTTAGTAGAACGCAATACCATGTTTAAAAAACCTGAGATAATATTCCTTGTACCAATTATCGTAAACGTACAACCATCTATCCTCAAACTCTTCAGTTTTCTCGGGGATATACATCTCCCTCTTGAAAACCTTTAGCTTTGGCACTTCGTAAGTGACCTCCAGAGTAACTATCCCTATATTCCCTTCAACCTTCACATTCTTAATCTCAAAGGTTCTGTATTTCACCGCGCTATGCTTTGCTATGAACTCATGCACCCCCATGCGTGCTCTCAAAAACGGATCATATAATTCATACGCTTTGGCCAAATCTCCAGAAACCATAGCTTCCCAGAATTCCGCTGCCCTTTGTTTCAATAACTCCGTCTTTGTGGGAGACCCCAAATCATCAACGAGATTCCTATTACTTGCCATATGGGAACAACCGATCACAACGGAAAAAATCATCAAAAGGGATATCAACGGAAAAAATCGGAGACAACTATCTATCGAACGCTCCATTTTCTTCATGACAAACCTCACTCATGGAAGTCGAAATTCAATAAACAGCGGATGAGCCTTTTCCAAAAGGTCTGACTCAAAGCGATGAGCCAGCAAATAATACTTTCCATTTTTGTATTTCAAATTATTGACATCCCAATGAAGTCTGGTGTTGTACTTGCCTGGCTCTTCCAAAGGAATATCATGGTCCTGCCATGTTTTTCCACCATCCGTCGAGTAATTCATGTAAAGGTTGCCTCTTATATTGCGGTAATCGTTCCACACCACCACGACGGTATCATCATGGGCAACAATATTAGGAATATGAGCTCTGGTATGGGTAAAAGGATAGTGTCTAAGGGGCCGCAGTGACGACCATGTGGAACCACCATCTCCCGAGTACATGAAATAAACAAGGTCTTTTTTACCCTCTTGTGCCTCCTCTGCTCCTTCTTTGTCAAGACGAACCCCACTGAGAACCACATATAACCTATTTTTACCATTAGACGCCACGTGAAGTCCGGTCAAATCCAACCCTCGAGTATCCTCGAAAACATGCCTTTTCCACGTAACACCACCATCGTCAGAATATGCCATCTCGGTTACGGGCTCACCATCGTAGAAATTGAACCAAAACACACATATCCTGTTTTGAACCTTAATAGCCCTTAAAAATAATGACATCACCCCAATTTTACCAATTACCCGTAAGGGCTGCCATTCGTTATTTTCAAACTTAGCCACGACTAATTCATGGGTTTTATTATCATAGCGTATCGCTTCCGTAAAAGCATACACACCCTTATCACCCTTTAATAATCTCGGGTATATTGCCCACTTGTAATCTTTGGTGAGCCGAACCGGTTTACTGAAAGTATTAGTCTTCGAGTCGTTCGGGTAATAAGACGCATACATGGAATAATTTCGACCACGATGTGGTAATTCTCCATACCAAAGCAAGAACAGCTTACCACCTAGTTTAGCCATATCAATACGTGTAAGTGGTCGGGTAGTTTTATCTACCAATATAGGTTCACCAATAGTCTGTTTAATAAGGTTGAATTGTGAAAACCACAAACTTTTTTCATTCGTCTTGCGTCTCCACACCAAAAATACATTATCGCCAGATATAATTGAAACTAACCCAGAATCGAAGCCGGAATGTTTTGTATTTACTATCCATTTTTTGTTGGTGGTCGCATTGACAATTGATATATTGTTTTTACTGTCCGCGTAAGTTAAAAGTATATCTTTTGCCCCATAAACTTGGATATACCTGGGAATTTTTAAATCGACCACATCGGGAAAAATTTTAGAACTGACATTGATGGCTACACATGTCGAACAAACAAATAGTGTCAAAAAGTTGACAAAGAAACAAACCGTTAATGCGTATTTAATTCTATCCATCGAAGCACTGACCAAGAAACTCTGAAAGAGAAAATTCATCCGCGATTTTTTTGATCTGTAGCTCAACGACCGTCTCACAAATACCATGATTTGTCTCCAAATATTTCTAATGAACCAGCTTCGCACAAAGAAAAGGGGGATTTTTATCTCCCCCTTCTCACCAAGCTTTACTTTAGTCTTTTACAAACTCTACTTCAGCAGCCTAATCAATTGTGTCCGTCCCTTTCAATCATTATGAGCTCTCAACCAAATAAAGTTATTAACAGCACCATCAACTGAATTTCCGTCGAACTGGGTTACACCTATGTTGTACTCAAGCTTGCCCACCGTTGCTTGGTTGGTAGCCTTAAAGCTGGCTACAGGTGGCATATCAATTGTGTATGTACAGCTTTCTTTACCACCAGGCGCAGAAGTCGCAAACCAAGCCCATCCCGGACCACCTGTATTGACAAAGGTTAACCACGCACCATTAGATACATAATGATCCAACGTAGATGCATCTGTGCAAACAACTGTCTTTTTCTTGTCAAAACTAATGCAGTTCTCATCCATGTCAAACAAACCGGTGAAGGTAGTATTATCATCACAATATAACGAGGAACTTACAATCAAATCACCTCGCCACTGATTAACTGAAGTACCATCGTCAACACAACTATCGTTAGGAGCAATAGGAGTTACGAATATTTTAGTTGTAAACACGTTGGGCGGCTGTATAACCAACCTGGTAATTTCATCCTGACCATCCAACACTTCCCCGTAAGCATCTTGTGGCAGATCAGCTGGATCTACTTCATTGTCAAAGAAATTCAACCACAGATCTTCATCATACGGGTTATAGGCTCGGTAACCCCAGGCTGCCCCGTTAGAAATATCTACAACCATAGCTTCACCGTAAAGAGTCCCATCCGGTGTATCATTCCCGCCACCACAGTGCTCAGAGGTGTAGCATTCATTGTTCACCAATAAGAATGCCCTTCTAGGACCATCTACCGGTAGCGCCAGCGAATCGTTAGCCTGCACCGTATCGTAAGTTACACTACCTCCGCCTGTATCACCAAACAGCGGAGCACCATTGTTAAAGTTAGCCGCAGCGTCAAATACTAAAATATCATTAAAACTTGTCGGCTCGCAGAAATCGAACTCATCACACTTTTCAAGCTGCTCATTGGCTGTACTCTTTTTGTACAGATAAATTAAATGAAACCGCACATTACTACAGTCTAAATCAGTATCATCAGGGTCAAAAGTATTTACCAGCGAAATCACCGTAGATATAGCAGAATCCTTCACAACCCACGGAAACAAAATCGTATCTGCTTGTGCAAAGGCACTCCATACCAGCACACAAGCAACAGCTAACGCCAAAGAAACCTTTTTCATTTCCCCATCCTCCTTTTAGCTACTTACAACTCCTTCACACATTCTTTCCTTCTTCCACCTACAACCCACTAAAAACCTAACTCTTTCCTCCTCTCACTACCACCCCCTTCTGATCAGCTAGCTAACATACCACCAAAACCTACTCTTACCTTGCCTACATTACCACACTCAAAACAAACACGTCAACTTTTTTCTAATCGCATATTCTACAGACTTGCTCGCACGTGTATATCAAATTTCCCAACCACCGAAATCCCTACCACCAAAACAACCAAACTAACTGCTATGGCGCCTAACACAACGCCCACACACTCGTGTACTCCCAATAAGTAACACCTAAGACACCCTATAATATAACTCAATGGGTTGCAAGCCAAAATTGTCCTAAACTTAGTCGGGACCAGCTCAACGGGATACAAAATCGGAGTTGCATAAAACCAAAGATTGAGAACAACTTGTACAAACTGCTGCAGGTCTCGAAAGAACACCGTGAACGCTGCCACGATCCATCCCAATCCGATCGTTATAAAAATAAACGCCAACAATCCGAATCCCAATATCCACAGACCTGAAATATAATTGAAAAAAGACACTGTTTCGGCAGTCAGGCCCTGATAAAATATGATGGGCAAAAACCCAAAAAGCAAGTAAAAAGTATGGCTGAACACTACAGAAGGAACCAAGACTTCAATAGGAAACATTACTTTCTTTATAATTTGAGCGTTTTCAACGTAAATACCACAGCACCGCGATATTGCTTCGGAAAAAACTATCCACGGCCACAATCCTGAAAACAGATATTCTGCATAGCTGTAATCAGGATTCTGGAGTTTTAGCTTAAAGATATGCGCACAAATAAAATAGTAGGTAACAAACAATACTAAAGGATGCACAAAATTCCATAACATACCCAAGGATGAACCAGCATAACGCACTTTTACATCTCGAATAGCTAAACTTTTACACAAAGCCAACTTGGCAATAATAGCATTTTTGTGTAGAATTACTTTCATAGTGCAACTGCTAACAAGCTGGTTATATTTATATTGGATTCCGCAAATATCTTATCTAGGTTACGAAGGCGATTATAGGTTTCTATGTAAGGATGACCAATGGCAATCACATTTTGACCATTCTCCGCCAGTTTTAGCAACACCCCAAGTTGCTCCCGGAAAAAAGGCCAATCTCTCCTATGGTCTAAAAATACACCCCTATTAAAACACAAAACCCCTACCTCAGAAGCCACCCTGCAGGCGACGCTGCTGGAAGTTGTCCTGCTATCTATAAAAAACAAACCCTCATCTTTAACCCACCCTAAAAACCGCCGCATGGCTTCCTCATTTTCAGTAAACCTCGACCCCATGTGATTGTTTACACCAACGGCACCGGGAACACGCTTCAAGGCCTGAAGGAAAAGGCGATGTTGTTCTTCCGGGCTCTGCCTGAGAAGCAAAGCTCCAGGACCTGGATTAACCTTGGGATATCCTTTCGGTTCCATAGGCATGTGGAGCAGCAAAACCCGGCCTCGCTTGCGAACCATCTCGGCCACTTCCCGAGTGTGTGGTTCATAGGGCAGCACTGCAAAGGCAAGAGGAATCGGGAGATCGAGGAACTTCTTTGCCATTTCCAGGTCTCGTCCCATGTCGTCAATGATGATGCTGACGCGGCCTCTTGAGTGCTTTTTTCGGCCAGAAGGAGGCATCACGGCTGAAGCAACTCTTACCGGGGGTTTCATGGCAGGCGCCGGGGTCTTAGAATTTTCACCAGCCATGGGGATATGATGCCTGACAACTACGCCGGGGGCATCATTGCCAGTTGTTGCAGCTTCTTCGTGCGAAGCAGGAGATACTTCCTTCCGAGTCAGCCCGGCAAGCCTTGCAGCCTGATGGGCCAGGAGAAGAAGGCCAATCCAGAGAAAAACCACGACCACCCACATAGATGGAAAAGGCTTTCTGGACGCCGATGCCCCACTTTCTCTTTTTCGCTTCTTACCCGATCTGGTTTTCTTGCCGCTTGACGACATAAAAGCCCACGCGATTTTTAGCGGGTAACAATCTTTGCCAGGATGTTTACGCCCTTCAAGAGGTCAAGGGCATGTCGGAGCTGGTTGTCCCTCTCCAGAATAGCCTTTGTTTCTGCGTCAATTCGATGCTTTTCATCGGCATCTTTATTTTTCTCGACTTCCATGTGTTTGGGTAAATCCTTCTCTCTTATAGAAAACCCCCTGGTGTTCTCACTCTCCTTTTCCCCCTTTTTTGGAACGATCCTGGGCACGTATATGTCAGGCTCAATCCCCTTTGCCTGAATAGAGCGGCCGGAAGGTGTGAAATAAAGCGCCGTTGTCAGGCGAACGGCGGAACCATCGTGCAAAGGAATAATGGTCTGCACCGATCCCTTGCCGAACGTGGGCTCTCCAAGAATAACAGCCCTGTTGTGATCCTGAAGAGCGCCGGCGACTATCTCCGAAGCGCTTGCGCTTCCTCCGTTCACAAGCACCACAATAGGATATCCATGAGCTTTTTTATTCTTGTGTGCTTCAAAACGCATCTGCTGTTTTTTAGTTCGACCCTTTGTGTAAACAATCAAGCCTTCGTCCAGAAATTCATCGCTGACCTTGACGGCCTGGTCAAGAAGCCCACCGGGGTTGTTGCGAAGATCAAGCACAAGGCCTTTCATAGGAACATTCTTTTTTTCCAGCTGGTCGAGGGCCTTTTCCAGCTCCTCGGAAGTATCGCTCTGGAAGCTTGTAATTCTCACATATCCATAGCCCGGCTCCAGGGTTCTCCATCTGACACTCTGAATTTTTATGATGTCTCTCGTGATGGTCACATCAAAAGGCCGAGGCACACCTTCGCGGAGAATGGTAATTGTTACCTTGGTTCCCTTTGGCCCCCTCAGTTTCTTAACAGCCTGCATGAGGCTTATATCTTTGGTGGGTTCACCATTTATCCTGATGATTTGATCATTGGCTTTGAGGCCCGCTCGATCTGCCGGGGTTCCTTCAAGGGGTGACACCACGGTCAAAACCCCGTTGCGAATTGTTATCTCTATGCCGATCCCGCCAAAACTCCCGCTGGTTTCAACCTGAAGTTCTTTGTACTCGTCAGGGGTCATATAAGTCGAATGCGGATCCAGCTCCTGCAACATACCCTTTATGGCGCCGTGAATCAGCTTTGCCGTGTCCACTTTCTCTACGTACTGCTGCTGCACCAGGTCCATAACGTCTGCAAACAATTTCAGTTCCTTGAAAACGGAAACGTCCACCTTCGAAGGGCCAGCACAGTAGCCAATGAGTCCTCTCAGGGCCAGTAATGCCAGAATCAGGCAGGCAGCTACTCCAAATCTCTTCTTCTTTAGACCTGTCAACATACCCTTCAACTCCTTTTGATATTTTTCCCGTCAGGCATAACAAACCAATCAAAAACGGGCAATGGTTTCCCATGACGGCGCCATTCAAAATAGATTCCACTACATCTGGTCAATTCAGGTGAGCCAACTTCACCCACAACTTCCCCTTTCAGAACAACATCCCCGGTCTTTTTGGTCACCTTCCCGAGGTAAGCAGTTACGCTGAAAAAATGGGCTCCATGATCGATTATCACTACCCTTCCAAATTCTCTAAACCACCCCGCATAAGCCACCTTTCCATCGGCAACCGCCTTAACTTTTGTTCCTACCGGTGCCTTTATAAAAACACCTTTATTATACAAAAAGCGTGCAAGCACAGAACCTTTTTTTTCAACAAACACTCTTTCAATTACGCCATTCACGGGCAACTTCAATTTCCCCTTGTATTCAGGGGAAACCGAGTGTGTCGATTTCGTCCATTTATCCACCTCGGGAAATTCAACAACGCCGGTTTTGCCATCCTTGTGGAGTTTCGCCAGTAGTTTTAGTTTATTATCTCGCAGACAACGAAGACTTGCCAGTTTCCTTTGATAAAGCTCTTTCGCTTTTTGTAGCTCCCGTTGCTCACTGCGTAAAGCTGTTCTCACTTTATCCAGCATCTCAAGGGCTTGCTGATATTCCCGGTCTAGAGCACGACTCTTCGAAAGGATGCTAACCTTCACCAGGCCGACCTTCCATAACAGAGGCCCAACAGAAACGTTTTGCTCTTCAAGGGATTGCTCCATAACGTAAAGACCATAAAGAGTTGTCAGATCTCGGAGCATCTTCGCTCTCACCGAAGCGATGCGGGTCAGCAAATTCTTCTTTTGACGGCTTATTTCATCAAATCGCCCTTTGATCTTTGCAAGTTCTTTGTCAATCCGGTCAAGGGCAACGGTTACGGAGTCCATCTCGGTGTTGATTTTCCGAATTTCCGGATTTGAAAATATTGAACCGCTGGACTCGCCTGAAGTGACAGGACAAGAACCGAGGATCAAAACAGCGACAAGCCCGCAAAAGGTTAATACATTTACTTTTCCCATGATCCATCGTCTCCGGAAACCATTTTCCTAGCTCTACGAAAATTGGCTTCCGCAACTGCCACCAAAGCGAATAGAAAAACCCCGGAAGCAATCAGAAAACCTCGTAAAAGAAGGGTCGGAAACGAAAAACACACTATTTCCGAAAACCAGTAAGGAAAGGAAACGGCCGTGGCCACTCCCACGACAAACGTCAGGCATACCTGACCGTAACAGGGAAACCTCATAAACCACGGAGAAGCGCCCAATAAATTCCACAGATAAGCCTCTTTTCTGTATTTGCCCAGAGACAACTGAACCCCTACTCCGGCCATTAAAAGAGAAACGAAAGACAGCAGGAGAGCCGCAAACAAAAGCAACCTCCTGAGTACCTGAAGTTTATCATAGGCTGTTTTTATCCATGGCAACGGTGAATATACACTCGCCACATGCCTAATTTTTTCCAGATCTCTTAAAAAGGATTCACATCTTCCCGGCAAGGCTAGACAATGGTCTGTCAACGATAACTCCATAATATCAGGGAAAAACGCAGGGTCCATATCCTCAAGGGTTTTATCCAGAACGGCCAACTTTTTCTTAAGAAGCTCCATTACATCTTTTCCCTCAACCAGATGATAAGATTTTACCCAGCGCGTTCCATGAATCTTCGCAATTACTTCCTTTAGGTCCTTTTCGTTGGGTTTTTTTGAAAAAGCAATCAGAGCTTTTGTTTGCTTTGCCCATGTGGGGAAATAGACACTCGCAAGGCTGTCGCGCTCCAGATAGCAAGCAGCAGAAAACAGCGCAACACCGAGGCAAATGGAGGCTGCCAGTAATACCGCAATCGAGGATTGGACATTTCGCATTGTTACAAATAGTAGATACCGAATAGTCATTTGTTAGCCCTTTTGACCGGCACTACATCTACAAAATTTTTATCACGAATCATCACGGTGCGACATCCTTTTACCGCAAGTGGAAGTCGTCTGTCATGGGTAGCAATTACCACTGTAAGACCTCGACGATGAAGGGTTGTAAACAGCTGCAGTATCCTGCGTGTGTGATCATCGTCCAAACTCCCTGTCGGCTCATCGGCCAGTATCAGCTCCGGCCCATGCACTATGGCCCTCCCAATAGCAACCCTCTGCTGTTCACCTCCAGAAAGAAGTTTGCACGGCACGTCGGCCCTGTGCTGAAGATCCACAAGTTTTAAGACAGCATTAACCCTGTCGATTACTTCTTTTTTTCCGAAACCGGTGATTACCAGAGGTAAGGCAATGTTTTCTTTAACAGTTCTGTCTTCCAGAAGACGAAAATCCTGAAAGACCACTCCAAGTGTTCGCCTCCACAGGTGAAGATGCTTGCGCCTGATGTTACGAAAATTCCGATTTTTAACGAAAATCCTGCCTCGATCGTAACCTTCCTGCCCACATAGAATTTTAATAAAGGTGGTTTTTCCAGAACCGCTATTACCAAGCACAAAGAGGAATTGTCCCTGTTCAATACTCAAACCAGCATTGTAAAATATCCAATCCGTGCCGGGGTATTTTTTGTACATGTGCTGACAGGTGATGAAAGCCATGCGATTTGCTTGTCCTTATAGCGCAAAGTCAGTATAAGAGTATCATTCCAAGCAAGTAACGAATTATACAATATCGTTTATTATGGGAGGGCACAATGCCTGAGAGCGGCTTCAATGGTACTGTAACCGGCTTATCTCTTCCTGAAATTATTCAACTTTACTGCACTTCTCAAAGAGACGTGAAGCTCAGCGTACATAGCCCATATGGAGATGGCACGATTTTTATAGCTTCAGGCCAAATAATCCACGCCGAGACATCCCATAAAAAGGGCGAAAGTGCTTTTTACACGATAATGTCTTGGGATGAAGGAGAGTTCAAAACTCTTACGATAGACGACACCATGCCCATCAAGCCCACAATCCATAGCCCATGGGAACAATTGCTGCTGGAAGCCATGCGCGTTATGGACGAAAATCGGGCCAAACCGGACAGGCAACAAGCTGGTGAGCAGGAACAAATAGTTGTATATTGTCAAAGCTGTCAGAAACGATTTTATGTTCCTGCCGAAAAGATTCCCTTGGGGAAAAAGGTTAAGGCTAAATGTCCTGTATGCAAGAGCGAGATAATCATTGAGCGAGAAGAAGAAATAGAGGATGTTTTCGCCATTGAGATTGAAAAGTGGCGTTACGAGGAGGCGGAAACCACCGCCGATTTTTCCGAATTCTACGAGGGCGTGCTTATTTGTACGGCGGACGAAGACGTCCAGAATACATTGAAACAACAATTTGAGTCGGAAGGTTACCAGGTGCATGTAGTTAACCGCAGCAGGGACGCCTTTTTTGCTCTAAGAAAAGGTGAATTCAGGATTGTTGTTCTTGATGAAGGTGTGGACGGTGGAGGTCATCATCAAAACGTGTTGCTTTATTATTTGCAACGCTTGCCAGGTCATATCCGTAGGAACTTTTGTTTGTGTTTACTGAGTGACACTGAAAAGACGAGGGACACCTGGGCAGCATTTAAGCTTGGGGTAGATGTCATCGTAAACAGGGTAAATTTGAGTGTCCTCTCGGAATTGGTTCATTATACTCTAAATCGGCTTAAGCAATTTTACGAACCCTATTTGCAGGAACTAGAAATTTTAAGGACCGAGTGAACCATGATTTTTCGATTCTTCGAACAAAATCCCAAAAAGAGGAGAATCCGCGAGAGGTTGGAGAATTGTGTCAACACCATACTGGATCTTAACGAACGGCTTGGAGCCGGGAAAATAAAACCGGAAATAGTTGAACAGTTTAAAAAATTGAAAGACACATTCGCCCGATTGGATGAGAATCTCGTGGAAGAGAAGGAGGTCGATAAAATAGAAGAAGCTACCAACAGGCTTTTGCAGGAAATTCGGGAGATATACGGCGAGCAGACCATGAAAGAACTTTACGACATGCCAAAACACTGATGAATGGTAGGGAGAAGAAATGCGAGCAGAAACACCAAAACCTTTTGTTTTTTCGAAGAAAGGAGATAAAGGGGAAACCAGTCTTTTGTCTGGAGAGCGAGTGCCCAAGAGTCATCCGAGGCCTGAAGTTTACGGCACCCTGGATGAAGCCAGCGCTGTGCTGGGACTGGCAAAAGCCACAACATCCATCCCGGTGGTAAAAGAAATGATTCAAAAGGTTCAGGAAGATCTGGTAGTGCTGGGGGCTGAACTTGCTGACAGACGAGAAAATCCAAAGTATTCGGTCACAGGCGCTCATATCGAAAATCTGGAAAAATGGATCGAACAATTGCAACTTGAGGTGCCGCTTCCGAGAGAGTTCATCTTTGCAGGGGGATCTCAGACCGGTGCAATGGTGGATCTGGCCAGGACGATAATTCGTCGGGCAGAGAGGCGGGTTGTGCGGTTGCGCGATAGCGGAGAAAGGGTCCGGCCAGAAGTTTTTTCGTACATAAATCGACTGGCCGATTTTTTGTTCACCCTGGCACGGTATCTCGATGCCAAGGAATGAATATGAAAGGAGCGCTAAAATGGCCACAAAAAAGACCCGCGTGGCTGTTATAGCTGGCGGAATATCGGCGGAACGGGAGGTATCCCTGTCAAGTGCTCGTCAGGTTATGGAAGCTTTGGATAGAACGAAATATGATATCATCTTTTATGATCCGGCCACCGATCTGGTAAAGATCGCAAAGGATGCAGATTCAATTGACGTCGCCGTTATTATGCTACACGGCAGAGGCGGTGAAGACGGCACCATGCAGGGATTTCTCGATTCACTGGGCATTCCTTACCAGGGAAGTGGTGTACTGGGAAGTGCCGTGGCCATGAACAAAATCATAAGCAAACAGCTGTATCAGGCGAATGGATTGCCTGTGCCTCCATTTTTGATCTTCGCCAGGGGAGATAGACCTGACATTGACTTCGTTGCGGAGGAACTTGGTTTTCCTGTTATGGTAAAACCGGAACAGGAAGGTTCCAGTATTGGATTAACTCTTGTAAAAACCCCTGACGAGCTGCAAAAGGCCCTAGAGAAAGCCTGGCAATATGACGAAAGATGTCTTGTGGAAAAATACATTGATGGGCGAGAAATCACTGCAGCCGTTTTGGGAAACGATCCGCCTCAGGCTTTGCCCTTAGTTGAAATTCGACCGGGTGAAAATTTCCTGTTCTTTGATTACGACGCCAAGTACCAGCCGGGTGCCACCGAAGAAATATGTCCGGCACCGCTTTCAGAAGAACTGACACGTAAAGCTCAGGAATACGCTATCAGGGCGCACCAGGCCCTGCATTGTCGGGATTACAGCCGAACCGATATGATACTTAATAACGGAGAATTCTATATCTTGGAAACCAATACTATTCCGGGCATGACCGCTACGAGCCTTTTCCCCCAAGCCGCTCAGGCCGCTGGTATCTCTTTTTCAGAGCTGCTCGATCGCCTCGTCGAAATGGCGCTGATTAAAAAAAGACCATCTTTTTAATCAGGTTTTGCGAAATCTTCCTCGAGGAGCCCCCACGCGGGAAAAAGCGGAATTGAAATCCCGGTAAAGCGAGTGGTAATCCCGGATTCGATGCCATTTTTTTACGTAACCTTCGGGTAGCTCATCTATCACGTCAATTCCTTCCCACTGAAACGGGTTAGGATAAGCGTAATAGGGATATTCTTTCGGTATGCCTCGCACAAATACGACCTGGGGTATGATCCACTGTTTGTGAGCGAGATAAAGTCGATGCATGCCGTCGTTTATCAGGATGACAACCTGTCCGTTATCTTCGATAGATTCTTCCACAACGGGAGGCAATAATGTGATAGGCTCATCATTCCCTTCAAGCCAGATTTCCAGGTAGCCGTCTAGGGAAAATATGTCATAATTGAGCTTTTTAAGTGCCCACTGGAGATCACGAACTTTTACAAGCTCCTGGATCAGCACATATCTCTGAGTTGGAAACAAACACGATGTAGAAATTCGCTCAAGCGTTATTGTACAATTTTCATATACCTTAACATCAGGTTGCTTTAAAAGGCGGACATCTCTCAACCGATTTATCAGCTCTTCCGCTTCGTGGTGTTCTACCCTCGCAATGTTCATGAACTTTCATCCCCGTAAACAAAAAAACAAAACCCGCTGTTTGCGGGTTTTGTTTTAACCCGGCCAACCTTTTGGGTCACCGGATTGATACGATATATTGAATTGACTGCTGGTGGCGGGGCCCAGAATCGAACTGGGGACACGAGGATTTTCAGTCCACTGCTCTACCGACTGAGCTACCCCGCCCTTGCGATGCTCATATACGTCAGCCTACTTCCGCTGTCAAGGCATTTTTGAAGAAGTTGATTCAGGGTTCGCCTCTTTCGTCATGACCTGCTACCTAGCTCAATCTTTTATCTTGGATAATTGTGGAAAATGGTTTAGTTTTACAAGTACAATATCAGAAATGGGGCTTGAGACAAGGCAATAGATAAGGAACTGCTCAGGAGAGTTTGAAATGAAGAAGATGGCTAATGCTCTAATAGTGGTAAGCAGCGCGGGTGGATTGTTCATTACTTTTCTTTTGTTGTTGAGTGTGCTTAGTGGAACTATGACCACAGCTATGGCTGCTTCAGGGCATGGGGGTGAAGATGGTGAAGATTTTGTAGCGAGTCAGGAGGAGCCTTTTGAAAGGAAAGAGGTGGTTTCAAACGACCCTCTGGAACCCATGAATAGGGCATTTTTCCAGTTCAACGATAGACTGTATTTCTGGGTGGTTAAACCGGTGTGCAAGGTATACAAAACCTTTGTACCTCCTGGAGTTCGCCAGGTAATTAAAAACGGTTTTGCAAATCTCCGCACCCCAATCCGCTTCCTGAATTGTCTCTTTCAGGGTAAGTCGAAGGCGGCATCTGTGGAATTGAAAAGATTTTTTATAAATTCCACCCTGGGGGTTGGAGGATTATTCGATATAGCAAAGACCCACTTTAATCTTGAGAGACAGGACGAAGATTTTGGGCAAACACTGGCGGTACACGGGGTCAGGGGAGATGTTTACGTGGACTGGCCCATCTTGGGGCCATCTACTGTAAGAGATACGATTGGTTTATTGGTTGACTTTTTTATGGACCCTCTGACATATCTTAGTGGTAATCTAGTAACGAGAGCTGAGATTCAAGCCGGTAAAGAAGCAACCGATACATCGTTCCGCCTTGGCGAATACGAAGATCTCAAGGAATCTGCTGTTGATCCGTATGTAGCCCTGCGCAATGCTTATTTGCAGCATCGGAGAGAGCAAATAAAGCAATGAGCATGGCATGCCGATGATGGTAGCAGGAGTCATGAAGTGAAGATGGCTTTTATTCGAAGAAACGCTGTGCGCGATTTTGTTGTTTATTCCAGGTGGCCGATATGATTCTTGAGAAAAGCGGGATCACTTCCAGGCTGTTTCCTCAACTTAGTTTTACGTTTGCCTAAGCTGCCAGCTTTGCACGCTTAAAAGGGGAATTAGTTATGAGAAAGAAAATACTGATAGTTCTTAGCTTAATGCTTTTTTTGGGCTTAGCTATATACGGTGGTGTTGAATATCTAAAGAAACGCGCCATAGCCTCTGTGAAAGATCGTATTATCACGAGTTCCGTTTCAGATTCTTTTATAGTGAGTGACGTGATTATAGACCCAGAAAAGGTTGCTATTACGCTGTGGAACCTGCTTTCAGATGGACTGGTAAAAGTCAGTGTTGAAGATATGATAATCAAAATAAAAACCGTTAATGGGGAAGGAGATCTATCTGTAGGAAGGCTTCAGCTTCGTTATCCGTCTCTAAGTTTCAAAATGCCTGAATTGTGCGATTTATCAGAAGTTAACTTTAAATATGGGGATAACGCTTTAGTTGTAGAATCCGAAACAGGCAGGTTGCACTTTGACCCATGTATGCCTCTTGATCCAAAGATTCACCCTGGAAACCTCCACATGTCAGATATAAAGCTTGGTTTTAGACCAACCAAATCATCTAAACTCTCTTCTGAAGTTTTTCAGATGAAGGTTGTCATTAGCTCGGTTGACTATTCGTTAGAAGGCATGTGGGAAACATTGCCTGAGTTTGGCGAAAAGGACATGATAGACCCCTATATCAAAAAAATAAAGATGTGGCAGGCTAGTGTTGGAAATAAGAATGTAACTTTATGGAAGGTGTTGTGGAATGCCCGTAAACTGTCCGTTCAGGTTAAGGGTCAGGAAGGTGTGTTTGAAACCCTGATTCCTGAAACTAAATTCACAGCTGCTTTGAACACAACGAAATCTAAAGGACTTACTTTTGGGTTTGACTATAAGGCTTCAGCTATTGATGTGAGAGGTGAGGAAGTTTCCAAGGAACTGGCGTTGATTGGTTTTAAGACGACCGATTTATTCCCGCTTTCCTTAAATTTCGGGGCATTTTTGGAAAACATGCCGATAGAATTTGTGGCGATAACTATGGTATTTACTGCCGAGGCTGAGAGAGGACAGCCAGAAGGGGCAAAGGTGATGTACGGGATTTTGCGTTTGCTGAATGCCTTTTCACGGAAGGCCATTCCTTTCAAAATGAAAGCTGGCGCTGAAAGTGCGGTTGGTACAAAAGTAGCGCTAGATCTAAAAGGAAAGACGAACGCAAACGATGTGCTTGGGGATGGGACATTGATGATTAGCAATGTGGACAGAATATTGCTCAAATTGGATGAAAACACCAAAAGCTTGCTCCTTGAGGCAATCAACCGCAAGTTTTCATGCGATGCGAGTTATAAAATGTGTAAAGCAAAGCTTATTTTTTCTAAGAATCAGGTGAAGATTGTTCCGTGGTAATGGTTAGTTTGCTTTTGACACCGAACGCGCATTGTGGTTTATAAGTAGCCATCGGCGCCTGTAGCTCAGGTGGACAGAGCAGCGGACTTCTAATCCGCGGGTCGGGGGTTCGAATCCTCCCAGGCGCGCCAATGAAATCAATAGCTTATAGCTGAACAAGTGATCAATAAATTTTGCGGTGTGCCCACAGTGCGCCTGAAAATAAACGATTCCTCCACTGATTGCGAAAATAAGTTGGACACCTAGTGATCATTACGGCGGTAAAAGGTAAAAAAGCAAATAAAGTTGGAGAGGTTTATTATGGCCAACCTACTTAAAAAAGCTTTTGAAGAAGCATCCAAACTGCCAGGAGTTAGAACAAAATGCCCTTGCACGTTGGTTGATTGATGAAATTATAGCAGAGAAAAAATGGGAAAAGGCATTTGTTGAGTCTGAAGCTCTTCTGGAGAAATTAGCAGATGAAGCACTTGCAAGATGAGAGCTATACTTCCGTTACCGACTCGTGCGATGAAGGAGCAGGAGTAACAAAGACGAGCAAAGGTAACGGAAGGAGGAAAAAGAGAAGGAAGTGGTTTGACCTTGTAACGGGGATCAAAAAAGTAGTTAATATAAGAATTTACAAGTTGGGTGAAGGTATCTCCGAGTCCCTGCTTTTTGCGGGGATAGGAGTAGAGGGCAGCGTAAACCCGCCCGGAGGGATAAGGGTAGGGGTGACCTACCAAACTCCCTTAGAAGCTTCGTCCGTAAAGGCGGAGTAGTTTACATCAGCCCCTTAGTGTGGCGACAAGCCTTGACGGGTTTAACAATAACTCCAGTGCGCTGACTATACTGTTAGTTACAACATCGGCTGATATAATAGCCTCAACGGCCGCTCCCTCTTCTTGAACCACAGCAATGCCAAGGGCTGCCGACTTAAGCATAAGCCTGTCATTTCGACCATTACCTATACAGACACACTTGTATCTTCCGAGTTTCTCAACGTATTCCGCTTTCTGCCTTGCCACATCTTCGCTGACCGGAATAAAAAACCTGACACCTGTACCTTCAAGCGCCGCCCGGGCCGATCCGAAGGTATCGGCCGTTACGACGTGAACCGTCATCCTCTGTGATAAAGTCCGCAATAATTCCATCACTCCGGGCTTAATATTCCCGTCGAAGGCAACCGTACCGTTAAAATCCAGCACCAGGTGTTCAAGGATAAGGCTCTTCCACCCAGGAATATTGATCTTCAGGCCCATGCAACCCCTTTTTTCTTGACATAAGCAATACAATCACCACGCCACAAACAGGCCATCTCTCCACACACAAAAACTCTTTCAGTACCAAAGCACTCAGGATTTTCCTCTGCTCTCTGTATTGCCCTTATTATTTCGGCCTTTCCCATGTGATAGGTATTTATCGACATCTTCTTGGCAATTTTTCTCACATCGTTTATGTGCATAAGAACACCTCGCGACGATTATCATTCCAAAAGTTAATTTAGATTATAATGTCATCGCTCTTTCCAGGTCAATCTATAAATATCTTTAAACTGGTAATATCAACGGCCGATATTGACATACTGCGTAGCCCAGATTGTCTTCATATCCTCAGCAATTCGCATAGTTCTGTCTGAAATGCCGGATTTTTTGAAGCAATCTTAAAATATATACCATACGACAAAACTAGTCCAAGCTTGTCAAATTTTTTTGCAATATACTGAAGAAATCACTAGTTGTAATGCAAAGTAGTTCGCTATTCCTACGATCTAAACAAGGTCATTGGTTTCGTGCTTATTCTAATCTCCTTTATTCCTTCGATGTTTTTACAAGCATTTTTAATTTTCTCAACCATCTGCGATTCGTTCATTTCAATAGGCATCCTTATTGTTATCTGGACAATTCCATCGTTGCAACTGACCACAGCATCAGGTTTAATCTCCATCACACAAGCTTGGACTTCCGCCGCTATAGCTAAATCCTCTAACATGGATCTGGTTTCTTGGGTTATTTTGAAACACTTCATTTCGGACGCGTAACAAACTAAATCAACAGCATCGTCGATCTTAATCTGACCAATGTGAATAACTAAATCGTAGAGGCTTGGATCGGTTGTATCAATGCTGTATAGCCGTTGTCCCCAACGTCTTCTATCAGCATCCAAACGATTCAAAAAATCAATAGCTTCCTCACGCGATATCCCATCACGCTCCATAACCAGCCGAGCTCGCTCCTCAATGTCAGCTATTATGCGAACTTTCAGGATCCCGGGCACATTAGCAACAAAAAAATGTCCAGCAAAACCATGATAAACGACATTGTCTCTCTTAAGATGTTTCAACAATACAGCTTTAACGTAGGCAACGTATTTCTCCTTTCCCCCTGTAATTCTATCAAAAAAGGACGGTGGATCTTGAATAGCCCTGAGCAGTTTGAATTCCGGAATATTGTATTGCTTCGATGCCTCCAATATGACTTCTCTTGATATGCATTCAAGCCCCAGTTTTTTCGCAACTTTCTCAGCAACTTCTTTTCCATGGCTGTAGGATCCTCTCGAGATCGTGATAATCGCCATAGTGCCCTCCTACTCATTGTTATTTTTCTGACGTTCCATAGCTACTACCGAGGTTTTCATGCGAACTATGCTCCCCTTAGGCATAAATACATGAAACTATCCGGCTGTTTTTTATACCATCAATCACGACAATATTGCACTCTTTTCGTCAAGAGGTCATCATGATGCAGCTTTCCCTTCACAGAAATATATCCAACTTGACACATCCTTTATTCGAAATCCTAGGTTAGAACCCCTCTGAGAAAAATACATAGTTTTTGCGTGCATACTTAGTACCCACAGCAGGAGCTTCAGAAAGCGCAATCTTTCCCACACCGTAACTTCCCATTCACAACGTATCACACGTAAATATTTCGCAAATTAAGGTCGATGGCGAAAAAATTGGTTGCCATGGCAATGTTAATCTGCTAAAAGGTGCAAGAGTAAGAATAGGGGTAGTTTTACGTCCCATGGTTTTCTTCAAAAAGAGGAGGGAAGATCATGAAAAAGGTGTTTGTGTGTTGTTTGGGGGTTCTTTTTATTATTGGGCTTTCTGGCATGGCCATGGCCAAAATGGGAAGCGGGAAGGTTACTGCAAAGAGTTCCGACGTTGACATCAAGATCTTTGGAAGTATGCACACGTATCCAACTTATGTCTCCAATCCTGATTTCAATAGTGACGCTACACCCTATGATTTCGTGCTCGACGAGAATGGATATCAGGCGGAATACAGCATCAGGAACGAAGCAAGGTTGGGGTTTGCAGGGTCCGGTGAAAACTGGAGTTTCTTGATGATTCTGGAATCGGATTTCACTTACAACAAGCAAAACGGAGATCGGGGCGCAAACAGAACTGATCCTTTGGATTCCGGAATGACCGGCGAGGACTTTGGTATAGAGAAACTGGAGTTCGATTACAATTTCGGCTATTTCACTCTCGAGACAGGTTGGCAGACCAAGTTTCTGGATCTTAAAACCGGTGGTGTCCTCTATGGTGACGATCATCCTTTTATTGGCCTTAAGGGAACCTATAACGATGTTAAGTGGGAGATCCTGTCGCTTTACATCTTTGATGACATCGAGGGCGTTGGACGCGGCAAAGCAATAGGACCTTACGATGCCAATGCTCTGGATTGGCGTGCTTACACCGCCAAGGTAATCTTTCCTGTTGCGGGGTTAAATGTAAGTCCTTTTTACGCCTACAGTGAAAATAATGAGCATCATGCATATGTCAATTACATTGGTGCAGAAGCTTACGGTAAGCTGGGAATGATTACGCCAAGGGCAGAGTTTGTGTATGCCGTAGGAAATGAGAACCCTGAAGATTCGGGAGAAGATTACGACATTAGCGCATTTGCAGCTTTCGGTGCTTTGGAATTTGACCTTGCTCCCTACTTCAAACCTTACATTGGAGGCTATTATATCAGCGGCGATGGTGACGCTAATGATCATGATATTGATGCTTTCAACCCGATTACCAACATTTCCCGGTACACGCCCACCTTCGGTATGGAAAATGCTTTTATTTATAAGTACGTTCCCGTTTTGGGTAGTCATTTGTACAGCAACGCGCCTGATATGCTTGGTGGAGCCAAAACAGGGTACGGTGGAATTGGTAACGTTTCTAGTATGAACAGTCCTGGTATGATGTCCATAGGTGTGGGTGCAAAGGGTACTTATGATAAGTGGCAGTACAAAGCCCAGTTCCAGTATTTCTGGTTTGCCGATGAAGGTGCTTTAGAAGACATTGAGGGAAAAGATATCAGCGACGAGCTGGGTATGGAATTTGACCTTCAGATTACCTATAAGTTCAATAAGCATTTCTCGATTGGTAATGTTATCTCAGTCTTCGACCCAGGTGATGCCATTGAGGACCTCTACGGGGATGATTACGATGAAACCGCGTTCATGAATACTGTTGAGCTGAAATGGCAGTTCTAGGGGAAAGATAAAGATTCAGGTGCTTGAAGAGAACCCCCTCTTTGTGAGGGGGTTTTTTATGATTGAGCGAAGGCAAAGGGGAAGAATCGTGCAGAAGTCATTAAGTTTCTTAACTGTGTTTTTATGGTTGATTGTTTCATCCATTTCTGGTAGAGCCCTTGCGGCGTCACCAAGCCTCCCAGATGATCTATTGTCCTATCTTGACCTGCACTTTCCCAAGTCGTATCAGGTAATATCTCATGTTTCGGAAAAGCATGGAAGTCGTGTAGTCTTTAATACAACGATAAAGCTAACCAGAGGCAACGAATTAATCGTTCTCAAGCAGGAAAAAAACGTTCCTACATATTTGCTTCACCAGGCTTCGGTCATAAGGGTGGAAGCCATACTTGAGAAAGGGAAAATCCTTGCGCAGGAAATGGCAATTCTATCCCGTGAAGCTCAACGAGGAGACCCAGTAGCAATACCTGCTTCGCCGGTGATTTATCTTTACACAAACATACAACACAAAGAAATATTTAAACCCTACACGGAGCTTATCCAGAAGCTCCTGGCAAAGGGCTTTGAAGTAGTTGAAGTGACCGGAACTATTCTTGAACCAAGGACTGATAGATACGGAATTCTGCTAAGGCTCGAAGGAGCACCCGGCTATCTGGCATTTCGGATTCAATCAATCTATTCTGGAGATACCCTTTACTTTGCCAACAAAGAATATACCGGCAAAATTGCAACAATAGCTCCAGTTGGAACCAAGATAACCCTCCCTTACTGGAAAACGACCACGGGACTTTACGCTCAAGCTCCCAAACAACAACCCGCCTTTACAACACCTCCTCCGGCAGCTCCAGGACCTGAAAAACAACGAAGCTTTCAGAAAGCTCAGCCTGCAACAATAACAAATCAATACAGGCTAAACAAAGCTTTTAAAAGAATGGTGGTATGCAACCTGGACAATGATGGTCGTCCGGACTTCGTTTTTCTTAGGGATGACGGTATAGATGTATACAACTTTGAAGGACAGCGCTTTGCCGAAACGCTAAGTTTTGCCTTTACGGGCGGTCCCTTTACTGCTCTTCATCTTCACGCAATGGACATAAATGGTGATGGTGATGATGAATTATTCGTCACGTTAGGAATGCACCTCATATTGGATGATTTCGAAGATACTGAATTGAGTTCTATGATTCTGGAATACGTAAATCATAACTTTCACGTAATAGCCGATGATATGCCTTACTATCTGCGGGTCATCGAGGATAGGTCCGGCAACAAGGTGGCTCTTGCCCAAAGCAAAGGACAAAAAGAACTTTACAAGGGAGAGATTTTGCAGCTGGTTTGGGATAGCAATGCAAACAGCATCAGGGAAGCAGGTGAATATTCACCAGCTCATGACGTTTATTCTATATACCAGTTCAACCTCATTCCCGAAGATCCGGACAGGATAATGATATTGGAGCCATCAAATGAGTTACAGGTTTACTATACACCAACCGAGGCACCTGAAGTCATTTCCGATAAAAACTACGGTTTTTATGCGGAAATTCCTTTCATAGCCGCCCCAAAGCAAGAAAGGTACATAGGAGGTTTCACAAAGCAACAATATAGGACTGTTTACGCTCCTAGAAGGTTTGTGCTCAAAAACGACTATGACGGACAGATGTTTCTCATAGATAAAGGAACCTCGCAAATATCTGTCACTTCACCCATTGGCACTCTGCTTCAAACCTCCAAAGGTGAAGATTCTCTGGTTGGCGTTAAATGGATATCCGGCCAGATCCGTGAAACGTGGAGAAGTGAGAGCATTGCAAAAAGGATTATCGATTTTGGCTTCGTCAAACTACCTCAAGGGGATAAAATCGTTCTTCTCCTTAAGGATAAGCGAGGTTACAGCATTGAAATCATCCAGTAAGAATAAAAGGGGCGCTACTAGATACGCCCCTTTATTTCTAGATCCCTACAAGGCCACTTTGACATAGGATGGTTTATTCACCTTCCCGCTGCGAATGCACCTTGTGCACACTCTAATGCGCCTGACTTTTCCATCCTCCCCCACGTGCTTGACGGGCTGAAGATTTGGGATCCATCGCCTTTTTGTTTTATTGTTGGCATGGCTAACATTATGACCCGTAACCGGTCCCTTTCCACAAATCGCACATCTCCTGGCCATCTCCGCACTCCTGTGTCACATCATAACCCTTCTTCATATTCGGACAACGAGCGAATGGCTTCCTAACACAAAGGATCAAGAAGTTCAAGGGCAATAACGAAACAAGTGAACTACTCCACCCTAACGGATGGAGCTTCTGGTAGGGGATTGTCTCCCCATCCAGAAGACCCACAAGGGGATTCCTGCTTCAGCAAGGGATAGCTAGCACTCCCTTTTGGAAGTGCCCCGCCAGTGCCCTCTCCACAGGCGTAAGTTCGGGTCGCTCCGACCCTACCACCCGTTAGGTGGGTGAGCCCTTCTTTGAGTATGTTTACGCTTGCATTGTAATCCCTATCAAGTTCTACTCTACAAACTGGACACTTATGTATTCTGTCTGCTAATGTTTTGGGAACTTTCTGTCCACATACAGAACAAATTTGAGTCGCATATGCGGGATTCACTCCTACTACCCTTGCCCCTGCCATTACAGCTTTATAGGTGGCAAAGGTGATGAGTGTCCCCCATCCTGCATCAAGTATCAGTTTTGCTAATCTGTTGTTCTCTACAACTGAAGTGAGTATACAGAATGACATCCTTTATCCAGCTTGTATTTTACAGTTTTATTCTATGTTCAGAACTGATGCCTGTCAATAACAATACCTTACGGCATCGCTCTGTATCCCCTCCCTTACGGAAGGGGACTTAGAGCGTATTTTTAGTTAAAAAACAAACACCGGGTTTTTGCTGGACTTTCCACATACTTTTGCCACATTATTCAGGTTTCATAATGGTAAAATTATCTCAGAGGAAGAACCACAATGATGAGGTGTTGATTATGACGTTTCAGGAAGTGATCCTAGCGTTAGAGAGATTTTGGTCGAACCATGGTTGTGTAATTCAGCAACCCTATGACCTTGAAGTTGGAGCTGGTACGTTTAATCCTGCCACTTTCTTGCGGGTCCTGGGACCGGAACCGTGGAAGGTGGCTTATGTAGAACCATCGAGACGCCCAACCGACGGACGTTATGGAGAAAACCCAAACCGACTTCAGCATTACTACCAGTATCAAGTTATCTTGAAGCCATCTCCGCCAGATTCACAGGAGCTGTATCTGGAAAGCCTAAAATATCTCGGCATTGATCCTCTTGAACATGATATTCGATTCGTCGAAGATGACTGGGAATCTCCAACCCTTGGAGCTTCCGGGCTTGGTTGGGAAGTTTGGCTTGATGGCATGGAAATAACACAGTTCACTTACTTCCAGCAGGTCGGTGGAATCCAGCTCCATCCAGTAAGTGTAGAACTCACTTACGGTCTTGAGCGAATCGCCATGTACCTTCAGGGCGTGGATAATGTTTTTGATCTTAAGTGGAATGAAACGGTCACATACGGTGATGTCCATCACAAGGGGGAAGTGGAGTGGTCTTATTACAACTTTGAAAAGGCCGATGTTGAAATGCTCCTCAAACTATTCGACATGTACGAAGCCGAATCCCTGCGCATGAATGAAGAGGGTTTAGTTCTTCCATCTTACGATTACTGTTTGAAGTGTTCTCACGTGTTCAACCTACTTGATGCCAGGGGTGCAATCAGCGTAACCGAAAGGACCCAGTATATTGCTCGTGTAAGACACCTGGCAAGGTTAGTAGCTCATGCCTATGTGAAACAACGAGAAGAACTCGGGCATCCACTCATGAAGAAGTTTTAGGGACAACATTCGCGGATCTGAAACAAACTACATGCGAGGGATAAACGATGGAAAAGGTGCCATTTATTTTTGAAATAGGGTCTGAAGAAATACCGGCAGGATACATAGGACCTGCCCTTGAAGCGATAAAAGAACAAACCCTGCGATTTCTGGAAAACAGCCGAATAACCTTTGGAAACGCCCACACAGCTGGAACCCCAAGAAGGTTAGTTCTTGTAGTGTCGGACGTGGCTGTAACCCAGGAACCGGCTATTCAGGAAATAATCGGCCCCCCTTACAATGTTGCATTTACCGAAGACGGAAGACCAACAAGGGCTGCCGAGGGGTTTGCCAGAAGCCAGAATGTGTCCATTGACGATCTGAAAATTAAAGAAACCCCCAAGGGGAAATACGTGTATGTGATGCGCGAGGAAAAAGGCACGGCCACGAAAGACCTGCTGGAAAAGTTTCTGCCCAACCTAATAGCCCATATACCCTTCCCTAAATCAATGCGATGGGGTTCCCAAACGGTCACTTTCGCCCGTCCTATTCACTGGATTGTGGCTATACTCGGAGATGCAACTCTCAACTTCAAATATGGTGATATTCAGAGCGGCAGAGAAAGCCGCGGCCATCGTTTTATGAAGCCGGATGTGATAACCGTTCCATCCAATTATGAAGAATACAAACAGATACTTCGAAATCATTTTGTAATTCTCGATACAGAGGAACGGAAAGAACTAATACGTAAAGCCCTAGAAGAAAAGTCTAAAGAAGTTGGCGGTAGAGTGTTGGAAGACGAGGAGCTATTAGAGGAAGTTACAAATCTTGTGGAATATCCTCATGCGCTTATAGGAAAATTTGAAGATCACTATTTGAAACTTCCACCGGAAGTTCCCATAACGGTCATGAAAGAACATCAGCGCTATTTTGCGGTTGTCGATGATAATGGCAACTTGATGCCTTATTTCATAACCATCGCAAATACGGTGCCCAAGCAATCTGAGGTGGTAATAAAAGGGAACGAAAGGGTTATCAAGGCTCGGCTGGAAGACGCAAGGTTCTATTTTGAAGAAGACAGGAAAATTCCCCTTGAGAAGCGGGCTGAAGAACTTAAGGACGTGGTTTTTCATTCCAAGCTGGGTACTAGTTGGGAAAAGGTTGAAAGGTTCACAGCGATTGCAAAATGGATTGCCGAGCAGTTGGAACTGACTGAACAGCAAAGAAAAAAGCTGGAACGGGCAGCTCTACTTTGCAAAGCTGATTTGGTTTCTGGTATGGTTGGTGAGTTTCCGGAGCTTCAGGGCGTCATGGGTCGAGCTTATGCACTAGAGCAGGGAGAAGATCCCGAGGTTGCTCAAGCAATTTACGAACATTACCTCCCAGACAGGGCAACCGGACCCGTACCCAAAGGCATAGTGGGTGCTGTGCTTAGCATTGCCGACAAGATAGACACAATCGTCGGTTGTTTTGGAGTCGGATTGATTCCAACAGGCACTGCTGATCCCTTCGCGCTCCGCCGCCAAACCCTCGGTATTATACGCATTTTACTCGAAAAAGAGTTTCACATTTCTCTGAAACAACTAATAGACATAGCTTTACCCGGGTTGAAAAAATGGATAACGGAGCCGGAGAATTTGGTGAGATCGGGGGTACTAAACTTCTTCGAAGGTAGATTTCATCACTACATGGTCAACAACTACGGTTACAGTACGGACGTGGTTGGCGCTGTCCTGTCAGCTGGTATGGACGATCTAGTTGAAGACGTCAGGAAGATAGAAGCCCTTGCAGCTTTTAAGAGCCGTCCTGATTTTAACAGCCTCGCAGTAGCTTTTAAACGAGTTGTCAACATAATCAAGGAACCAGAAACATCTCCTGTTGATCCTACACTATTGCAAGAGGAAGCGGAAAGAGAACTCTGGGACAGAGTACAGGTGATAAGGGAGCGATTTTCATCGGCTTTATTGGAAGGAAAATATGAAAAAGGACTGGAAGAGCTCGCAACCCTAAAACCGGCCATTGATAGGTTTTTTGATTCTGTCTTGGTGATGGCACAGGATGAATCTCTGAAGCGGAACAGGCTTGCCATTCTCACCAGCATTAAAAACCTTTTTGATCGGGTTGCAGATTTCCGTAAGATTCATTCAGAAGGATAGCAACAAAGGATTTTCTCTTTTTCTATTGAAGGGCCGCAGAAAAGATAGGCCTTTATCACAGACAGCTTTCTGCGGCCTATGCCTTTTATGTTCTGTAAGCCGTCCAGCTTTGAGAAAGGTCGTTGTTTCACAATTTCTTCCACAATTCGATCAGATAGATACGGAATGGTACTGAGCACAAAGGGTGGACATGTATTTACATTGATTGGAAATCCAAGTGCCCGCCTAAACATAGCATTCATTGACAGCACCCGCACCATGACACCATTTTCCCTGCCCTTCTCTACAACCACTGCATCACCTGATTCGATCAAAGGTTTTTTATCTTCACCGCACCGTTTGTCCTCAATGTCAATACCGGACATCTTTGCTATAGAACTCAAAGACACAAAACTACTCTTACCATGACAGGGAACTGCTATGACACCATCTTTCACAGCATTGTCAAGCAGGGATTTTACTTCTACAAAAGCGTAAGTCGTTCGTTTCAACCCTGTTTCAGGCGGGCACAATTTTGCAAAAAGGGAAATCACCCCCAGAATGATAACAATTGCAAACCCGAATCTTAAAAGGTTTTTTTCCATTCTTATTTGTTTTCGACCATCTTTTGTTCATCTTTATATAACTTATAAGTAATACTATCCACGAGAGCCTGCCAGCTTGCTTCAATAATGTCGTGAGAAACCCCTACAGTTCCCCATGTATCTCTTCCGTCCGATGATTCTATAAGAACCCTAACTCTGGAAGCAGTCCCATGTCTGCCTGGTAGAACTCTAACCTTATAATCAACAAGCTCCATTTCTTTTATCTGAGGATAGAACCTCTCAAGCGCCTTGCGGAGAGCATTGTCAAGAGCATTTACCGGACCTTGCCCCAGTGCTGCAGTGTGTTCAACCTGACCACCAACGCGGATCTGAATGGTAGCTTCGGCCACAGGTGCATCCCCGTCTTCTTGCTTCTGGTCAATAACCCTGAATCCCAGTAACTGGAAATAGCGCTTTGTTTCCCCCATGGCCCGTTTTATAAGGAGCTCAAGGCTGGCTTCTGCCGCTTCAAATTGAAATCCCTCAAGTTCAAGCTGTTTTATCTTTTCCAGTACATCCCTGGCTATGGGATCGTCTTTCGAAAACCTCAAACCAAACTCGTCGGCCTTAAGACGAATTGTTGTCTTGCCAGAAAGTTCGGAAACGAGGATCCTTCTTTTGTTGCCCACAAGCTCTGGATCTATGTGTTCATAAGTCCTGGGATTCTTTTCAACGGCACTAACGTGAACACCACCTTTATGGGCAAAGGCGCTTCTGCCAACAAAAGGCTGGTACTTGTTGGGGGGTATATTGGCAAGTTCTAGAACGAAACGGCTAATATGACGCAACTTCCTGAGGTTACTCAATGGCAGACACGGAATATTCAATTTTAAACATAGGTTGGGAATTATAGAACATAAATTCGCATTGCCACATCTTTCTCCAACGCCGTTTATTGTACCCTGGACGTGGGTAACACCTTTTCGGACCGCTTCTAGTGTATTTGCGACGGCCAGATCCGAATCATTGTGGGCATGAATACCTAAGCGAACATCGGGAAACCTTTTTCTGGTTTCTTCAATTATTTCCCCAATCTCCGAAGGCAAAGATCCTCCATTGGTGTCACACAAAACAATTGTAGAAGCCCCGGCTTTATAAGCCTGTTCGATGGTAGCTAACGCGTAGTCTTTATCTTCTTTGAAGCCGTCAAAAAAATGCTCCGCGTCATAAATAACCTCAGGGACATGCTGGTTGAGATAAGCTACACTATCGTAGATTATTCGCAGGTTTCGTTCCAGTGAGATCTTCAGAGCTTCCTTCACATGAACTGTCCAGCTTTTACCAAATATGGTCACGGCTTTAGTGCCGGCATCAACGAGCCCACGTAGGTTCTTATCCGACTCCGCTGAATTCATCGGGTGGTGAGTCGACCCAAAGGCGGTTATGACTGCGTTTTTGAGGTCATAATTTTTGATTTCCCGAAAGAAAAGGTAATCTTTTGGATTCGACTCAGGCCATCCACCCTCTATGTAATGAATACCAAACTCATCAAGTTTCAGGGCTATGCGAATCTTATCCTCCAGACTCAGCGCAAAGTCTTCGGCCTGGGTTCCATCCCTCAAAGTGGTGTCGTATAACACAACCGGTGGCTTCATAACTTACCTCACCTGTCGAATTTTTCTTCCTTCTCGAAAAACGCCCCATTTGGATCTTTGTGCAGTTCAAAGGCATCATGAAGGACCCGCACTGCAAGTTCTGTGTATTTCTCGTCTATGACACAGGATATTTTTATTTCAGAAGTGCTGATCATCATGATGTTTATGTTTTCTCTAGCGAGTGCGGCAAACATTTTCTCAGCCACCCCACTGTGGCTCTTCATTCCAACGCCCACAATGGATACCTTTGATATTCCATCGTCGCCGAGAACTTCACCAGCTCCAATTTTCCGTGACACATCCTCTACAAGTGACACCGCCTTTTTGTAATTATTCTTGGACACCGTGAATGATATGTTGGCACGTCCCGGTACACCACTGCTGCCCTGGATTATCATGTCCACGTTTATGTCTTCTTTGGCAAAGGGCTCAAATATCCTGGCAGCCATTCCCGGTACGTCGGGTACATCGGTAATAGTAATTCGAGCAACATTTTTGGTGTAGGTTATACCTGAAACGATAAACTTTTCCATAGTAGGGTCCTCCTGCGTAACCAATGTGCCAGGGGTATCCACAAAAGAGGAGCAAACCAGTATAGGCACATTATATTTCATGCCAAATTCTACGGCTCGAGCATGTAACACCTTGGCTCCTAGACTGGCCATCTCCAGCATTTCCTCGTAGCTGATGCGTTTCAGTTTTCGCGCTTTTGAGCATATATTTGGATCGGTAGTGTAAACGCCATCAACGTCAGTGTATATCTCACATATCTCTGCCCCCAGGGCGGCAGCTAAGGCTACAGCCGTCGTATCTGACCCACCTCTGCCCAGGGTGGTGATATTCCCGCTGGCATCATAGCCCTGAAAACCGGCTACTGCCACAATCTTTCCATCACGAAGATGCTCCATGATAGTTTCGGTATTAATTGAACTAATGCGAGCTTCCCCGAAATGATCGTCGGTCATAATGCCTGCCTGATAGCCCGTCAGGGAAATGGCACCATAGCCCATATCCTTCACAGCCATACAAAAAAGTGCCACGGTTATCTGTTCACCTGTGGCTAAAAGCATATCCAGCTCTCGAGGATCCGGAGATGGGCTCACCTCCTTTGCTAGCTCAATCAGCCTGTCGGTATCACCGGCCCTAGCAGAAAGCACCACAACAACATCGTCACCTGCCTGTTTTCTCTTTACAACCCGACTGGCTACTGCTTTAATCCGTTCGACATTGGCAACGGAAGTGCCTCCATATTTTTGTACGACACGGGCCATGTCAGGAATCCTCCTCCGATCTCGAATTTTGTCGCGGGAACAAAGCTTTTAACATACCACAAAATTGAAGGGTAGATTTTTCTTCGATGAGTAATGCGTAGAATGGACAAAGTCAAAAAACCCCTTATCCGGTACGCGGCTGAAGATTTCTTTTTTCTTCAAACTCGAGGCTACCCAAGAGAAAGGGCACTCGAGATGGTGGGAAATCGATATGCCCTGACAAAGGATGAAAGGGATATACTGCGAAGAGGCATTTACGGTCAGCAGTCTGCCTTGAGCAGACGTGCAAAGCAAGGCACAGCATCCTGTTGGAGAGAGAAAATTCTTGAGATTGACGGACACAATGTTCATATCACTGTGGAAAGCATACTCCTGGAGCGAACCATCGTGCTGGCAAATGATGGGGTACTGAGAGATACGGCAGGGCTTTCCAGAACCTTTGAACCCGGCGATACCGCCTTTTATGTGGTGGAACTTATAGCCAGTTTCCTGCGCGAATTTACCCCTGAAAAGGTTGTTTTACTTTTTGACAGCCCTATGAGGAAAAGCGGTGAGCTAGCAAGAATATACAGAGAAGCTTTAACAAAACGGCAAATTCCCTGCGACAGCCATGCTGTCGCTGTACCAGAACAGCATTTTAATTACGCATCCTCCATTATAGCCAGTAGCGATTCGGCAGTCATGGACATGGCAACGTGCTGGGTCGATCTGCCAAGATTCGTAGCAACCTACAGGGACATTAAAATAAAATATTTGAACTTCTCAGATTTAATTAGAAACCCGATTTTCCCTTGACGAAGCCCATGACATGTAAAAAACTACCTGTCTAAACATTGACACATTCAAAATTGCTTAAAGTGGAGTGACCGTGACATGTTGTCGGAAAAAACCATATTGACTGTTGACGACGATGACACTTTGCTGGAAATTCTCGAAGATCGCTTCAAGAAAGAAGGTTATTCGGTAATATCCTGTAGGGGCAGTAAAGAGGCCATTGAAGGCATAAATAATCACGTAATACATGCGGCAATTTTGGACCTGGTACTGCCAGACGGCCATGGATTCGATGTGCTGGAGTATCTGAAAGAGTTGAACCCCAACTGCCCCATCATTATTCTCACCGGCCATGCGACCATATCAACAGCCGTCGATGCCATAAAAAAGGGAGCGTATGACTATCTGACCAAACCTGTATCTTTCGAAGAGCTGCATCGGAAACTCAAGCAAGCTATGGAAATGTACGAATTGCGTCGAGAAAACGTTGTTTTGCGAGCCAAAATAGAAGAAAGGTGTCAATTTGAACGCATGATTGGCAAATCTGATGTGATGCAAAAACTGTATAGGATTATTGAGAGGGTTGCCGCAACCGATGCCACAGTACTTATCACGGGGGAAAGCGGAACAGGAAAAGAACTCGTAGCACATGCGATTCACCGCCTTAGCAAAAGACGGGATAAACCATTCGTACCGATAAATTGCGGTGCAATTCCAGAAGAATTACTTGAAAGCGAACTTTTCGGACACGAAAAAGGAGCTTTCTCTGGAGCTTTCAGGACAAGGCCGGGACGTTTTGAGATTGCAGATGGCGGAACTGTATTTTTAGATGAAATTGGGGAAATGAGTCTAAAGCTGCAGGTAAAGTTACTTCGTTTTTTACAGGATAGAAAGTTTGAGCGGGTGGGGGGAACTCGAACAATAAAGGTGAATATTAGGGTAATAGCGGCAACAAACCGCAACCTGTGGGAAGCTGTTAAAAAAGGTTCTTTCCGTGAAGACCTTTATTATCGGTTAAATGTAATTCCCATACACGTTCCTCCCCTTCGTGAACGTAAAGAGGATATACCACTTCTTGTTGAGCATTTTCTTTCTCGCCATTGCCAGACCAAGGGAATCCCTCTAAAAAACATTCAATCCGAGGTGCTTCAATG
This sequence comes from Deltaproteobacteria bacterium, assembly GCA_019309115.1. Taxonomy (GTDB): domain Bacteria; phylum Desulfobacterota; class Syntrophobacteria; order Syntrophobacterales; family Thermodesulforhabdaceae; genus JAFDGW01. The sequence continues at coordinate 13,874 of JAFDGW010000019.1, read as the reverse complement.
CTTCGAAAGGTACTCCTGGCCCGGTAACGTTAGAGAACTGGAAAACCTGATGGAACGCTTGGTTATATTATCAGAAGGTAATGAAATAACACTGCATGATCTCCCAGACAGATTTTTGACGAAAGAAGAGCGAGGGTCGGCCCCATTCCGAATCAAACTGGATGAGAAGGGCATACGTCTTAAGGAAATGCTTGAATCCATAGAAAGAGATCTAATCCTCCAAGCTCTGGAAAGAACGGGTGGAGTGAAGAACAAAGCTGCAAAACTCCTCGGTTTGAACAGAACAACCCTCATAGAAAAGATAAAAAAGTTTAAGATCCAATATCCTTCCTGAAGCCTGATGCTGATGGCATTGAATTTGCTCGCGTTACCGATGAACCGTCTTAAAACCAGAAAACGGTGCTAAACATGCGGAAAATATATGAAGCGTTTGCGTTTTTGGTAGTGTGTTCCGTCTTTTTCCTTGACACAATCAATGCAAATGCAACTACACTGCAACAACTTGGTGTCCAAAAAACCGAAGAAGGCTTCAGAACAATATTTTTTCTAAAAGGCGAGCTTCCAGAAAAGGTCAATACCAAAACTAGGCCTACCGTACGCGTGCAATTTACAAAATTTGAGGTATTGCCCAGCATCAAACCTGACGAAATTTTGACAACCAGTATAATCAAGGAAGTAAAATTTAAGACGGGGAAGGAGGGAACTATTACCATAACGATAGCCGATCCAAAAGCCCATGTTGAATACATAGTACTTCCCACAATCCCGCCTAAGCCGGGAACTTATCGTCTTATTTTTGACATTATACCTTCTGGCTATGTTATTCCAGTCGAAGAACCAACATCCCTGAAAACGAAGCAAGAAGAAAAAATTAAACCAGAGGAAAACGTTGTTTCTGAAAGGCAATGGAAAGTTAAAACAGTCCAAAAAGAAGCAACAACTAAAGCTGCTGAAATTGAAGCAATTCCTTTCGACGAATATATCTTTCGAGAAGCCGAAGCTGCTTTCCAACGAAGATACTTTAATAAAGCCTTAGTACTTTATAATAGCTATTTGCAAAGAAATAAGCTTGCTCACAGAAAACAAGTTTTGCTTCATAGAGCCATGGCTTATTATGAGCTTCACAAAGAAGAATGGCATAAATATGGGTTTGAGATGATACAATTGTTTGAGGAGGCACTGAAAGAAACAGGAAATATTTCAGAAGTTGCTAGAATACAGTGTATTATCGCCTCGCTTTATCGCAGGCTAGGCGTAGTTAATCGAGCAGAAAAGATAATAAATACTTTGATGAGCAAAAGTTTGCCCTCAGAGGTTTTGGGCTGTATATGGAAGGAAATAGGTCTGATAAAACTCGCCAAACAGCAACCGGTGGAAGCTATATCAAGCCTTTATAAGGCTCTGAGCCAGCAGATAACCACCGGAGAAAGGGCAGAAATTCATTACACTATAGGTAAAATTCTTGTTGAAACCGGAGCTTACAAGGAAGCCCTATATCATCTTAACAATGCTATGGAGTTAGAACCAACTATTTATCAAAAGACATCGGATATTATTAAGCAGATTGGCACAGCGTTATTCGGTATGCGAAAATTCAAATCGGCACAACGAATGTTGATTTGGTACCTGAACCTCAAACCCGATAGCAAAGAAAAAGATCTTCTGTGGGCTCAAATTGCTGAATGCTTCTATCAGCAAAATAAACTTAAGCTGGCAGAACGATTACAAAACCATGTTATGGTGGAAATGCCGGACACTGAGGGTGCTTACATTATAATGTTGCGAAGAGCACAGATGCTGGAGCAGAAAGAGAAGTCCGGAATTTTCCAGGCGGAAATGGTATATGAAGAACTATCCAAAAAATCGCTCCCATTGCCCCTGAGGGAAATTACCTACTTTCGATGGGCAGTTCTTAATGTCAGAGAAGGCAAACTTGAAAAGGCGCTGAAGATAGTAAACAACTATATTTCCACAACTCCCAAGAATATGCCCCTTGATAACTTTCTGGAGCTTAGAAGTAATATTTTAGCCCAAATAATTATTAATTTCAGGTTAAAGGAAAAATACCAACAGATAGTAAAACTCTATGAACAATACCAAAACGACGTGCCTAAAACTTCGTCTGTTATAAAAGCCCTAGCTGAGAGTTACGAGGCTTTAGGTTCGCCGGACAGGGCTATTTCTTTCTACAAGGAATTGCTGAATTCCTCTGGACAAAACTCTGAAGCCATCTTATTGAAATTGGCAAAATTAAGTTTTGAACTCAGAGATTTGGATGGTTCGTTAAGTTATCTAAATCAGCTCAAGAGCGATGCATTCCTCAAAGAAAAGCTTCTACTGCTGGTAAAAATAAAACGAGAGCAAAATGACTGGAAAGGAGTTCTGACTTCGCTCAACAAACTTTTGGCTAAGGATAATTCCTACTTAAAGGACAAAAACCTCGCACTCTTATATCTTGAAGCCTTGATTAAAAACGAACGATGCAATCGGGCTATGGAGTTTGCAAAACAAGCGATTCAGAACATAGCAGGACTGACCAAAAAAGAACAACTCGAAATATACAAGGCAAGGATGCAGTGTGCCATACACCTGAAAAAACTAAACGAAGCCATAGCTGCAGCTCACAAAGCTATAGAAACAGCCGACGAGGAGGATGTCAGGTGTGGTCTTCTCTATCAGCTTTCCAAACTTTACAAGCAACAAGGCAAAACGAAGGATGTGGAATTGTGTTTGCAAAAACTTGCTCTATGTAAGAGCGAATTGTGGAAAAGGTTCGCGGAACAGGAACTTAGCTTTATGAAACTCAATAGAAGGACAGAACAACAATGAAACCGAAAAGAGCTTTTAAAATATTACTCATAGGTCACTGCCAGATACCCGAGAAACAGATACTCGAACGGGGATATACCGTCACACGCCTTGAACGGCTCACATCACCGCCTTCGCCTGATGGAGGTCAACTGGCTTTCATAGCTCATGATGATATGACAACAACCTTGAAGACCATTTCGGATTTGAAAAGACAGTACCCTGAACCATATGTCATAATTTTGACTAAAAAGCCTAGTTTTGAAGAAACAGTCCAGCTAATAAAAAATGGGGCTGACGATATGTGGGTTCTTCCTACGCCGGACGAAAAATTTCTAGAAACAATAGAATGGGTAAGGAAGAAATTCTTCGAGGACTTGGATTTCAAGGAATCTGATGTCGAAAGACCAATCATAACGGTTAGTCCTTTGGTTATGGAATTAAAGAAGGTGGCCAAACAGGTGGCTTACAGTGATGCAACTGTGTTTATTCGGGGAGAAAGTGGAACCGGGAAAGAGCTTTTTGCCAGGTTTATTCACAAACACAGTCGTCGTGCCGGAGGGCCTTTTGTGGCGGTAAATTGTGCGGCGATTCCGGAGAATCTTTTGGAAAGTGAGCTTTTTGGATATGAACGAGGAGCCTTCACAGGCGCAACAAGGTCCAAACCGGGCAAATTTGAGCTTGCCAGGGGTGGAACGTTGTTCTTGGATGAGATAACGGAAATTCCTGTTCATTTGCAAACAAAGCTTTTGAGGGTGCTTCAGGAAGGTGAAGTGGACAGGCTTGGTGGTCGCTTTCCTGTCAAGGTGGACGTTAGGGTAATAGCTTCATCGAACGCGTCGGTTGAAAAGCTAGTTCAAGAAGGAAAATTTCGAAAGGACCTGTTCTACAGATTGAATGTTATTCCCTTAAAGATTCCACCGCTCAGAAAGAGGCCTGAAGACATAGGCCCCATAAGTGAATTCCTTCTGGAAAAGTTCGCAAGAGCCTACGATATGCCGGTAAAAAAGCTATCGAAAGAGGCGCTACAAAAACTGAAGAGTTACACCTGGCCCGGCAATGTTCGGGAGCTAGAGAACGTCATTCAAAGAGCTATTTTGCTCAGCCAGGGTGATGAGATCAAGGCTTCTGCCATCATATTTGACGACATCGAAGCTCCTACAACCGACGGGCACTTCGAAGAAGTTATGCCAATCCGAGAAATGGAAAAAAAGATGATATTTAAAGCCCTCAACATGACCAATGGAAACCGCACCAAAGCGGCGAAAATCCTTGGTATCACGGTCAGAACCTTAAGAAACAAGCTCAAGGAATACCAGGCTCAGGGATTTTTGAACTAACATTTTTGGCACTTCTTTTGCTCTTATTTTGATCGCTGACGAACCTGATTTCAAAGGGGGTGTAAGCGATGAAACCGGAAGGTGTTTTTGATCGAACAGTGGAGTTAATTGAAGATCGATTGACGATAAACGCCCGTCGTCAGGAAGTCATTGCGGCAAACATATCGAATATAGACACTCCAGGCTACGTAAGTAAGGACCTATCCTTCGAGAAGGTTCTTGAAGAAGCAATGAAACCCAGAATACGTTTGGTATCAACACATCCTGATCACATCGATATTCCGGAACCTACGGAAGTTGTTCACAAAACTGCTCATAATCCAGAGGTTGTACAGACAGGCCCTGTGGACCTTGAAGAGCAAATGACAAAGCTCGCCAGGAACAACCTTGAATATCAATTTCTAGTCACCATGCTTAATAAAAAATTCGCCCTGTTAAAACTAGCCATGTCCGAAGGAGGTAGATAAAAAATGAACTTTGAAAAAATATTGAAAATTTCAGCGTCCGGCTTGAGGGCCAACAGGGCATGGATGACGGTGGTAGCATCAAACCTGGCGAACATGAATACTACCAGGACAAATGATGGTAAGCCCTATCGCCGCCGCACCATTATTTTCGAAGCGGTTCCGGTCGAAGATGACCAATTCAGAACGATGCTTCTGAGAGAAAAAGAATCTCTACAGATGGTCAAGGTAGCCGATGTTATCCCAGATGGCAGGGATTTCAAGAAAGTATACGACCCAACTCACCCCGATGCCGACAAAGACGGTTTTGTTCTCGTACCTAACATAAATCCTGTAGAAGAAATGGCAAATCTTCTTGAAGCATCAAAGGCTTACGAAGCAAACCTCGCAGTTTTTGAATCCACGCGACAGCTCGCCATAAAGGCTCTTGAACTCGGAAAATAAGAAAGGAGGCTGATTATGTATATAAAGCCGGTTGACTTGTCGGTTCCCGAAAGTGAACAAGCCTCCCGATCTTCGGTTGAATCTACCAGGGCAGACGCTTCCTTCGTTGATGAACTGAAAGATAAGATAGAAAAAGTAGATCAGCTTCAGCACTCGGCGGAAAAAGCAATGCAAGAAGGTGCCATAAAGGGAGCACAGGACATTCATGAAGCCATGATACGACTTCAAGAAGCGGAAATCAGTCTCAGATTTCTAATCCAGGTCCGCAATAAAGCACTGGAAGCCTATCGTGAGATTATGAGAATGCAAATATAGCTCTAGAGGGGTGAATGGGCCATGGCTCTGGGAAATATTGGGACGGCTGCAACCGCTATTTGGCAAAGGTTCAACAAACTGCCGCTACCTCAGAAGATATTCCTTGTAGGTAGTTTGCTAGCGATAGTCGGAAGCGTAAGCTACGTGATTTATCGCATAAATCGTCCAGAGTACACACTCCTTTATGGGCGCATTCCCGAAAAAGACATGGCCTCAGTTGTAGAATACCTGAAACAGCAAAAGGTTCCATACAAAATTGAAGCTGACAAAATTTTTGTACCAAAAGATCGCCTTTACGATATACGTCTTGCAATGGCTAAGGAAGGCATTCCCAAAGGAAGTGGAGTGGGGTTTGAAATATTTGATGAACAAAAGCTGGGAAGTACGGAATTTGTTCAGAAAGTAAATTATCAGCGCGCCCTTCAGGGAGAACTGGCCCGCACCATAGCGGAAATGGAGAAAGTGGAAGAAGCCAGGGTACATTTGGTCCTGCCAGAAGAATCGCTTTTTGTGGAGGACGAAAAGCCCCCAAGTGCTTCAATAGTGCTTAAATTGAAACCAGGCGTAGAGCTTTCGCCCAGGGAAGTTCAGGGCATAGTGCATTTGGTATGTGGGGCGGTAAGAGGGCTTTCGCAAGAAAATGTAACCATCGTAAGCACTAACGGAAAGGTGCTTTTTGAACGGGATACAATACAGGCATCTTTCGAGCTGACAGACCTTCAGCTGAAGTACAAACGAAAGCTGGAGCAGGAACTTCAAAGAAAAGTGCAATCTATGCTGGCATCAGTACTGGGCGATGAAGATGTAATTGTGCGCGTTTCCGCGGATATTGATTTTAACCAGGTCACTGTTACGGAAAATCTTTACGATCCTGATAGTGCGGTAATACGCAGTCAACAAAGAAGCATAGAAAAGTCTAAGGGATTAGCGGGAACACCCAAAGGAAATCCTGATGTTCCGATCAACGTGGAAAGCAAGCTTTTGGTGAACCAGCCACCTGGAAAGTCGGCAGAAGCAAAGGAGCAAAGTTTTGAACGACAGGAAGAAATAACAAATTACGAAATGAACCGTACGGCCAGAAAAGTAGTTTACAGTCCTGGAACTATAAAACGGCTCTCCGTAGCGGTAGTGGTGGACGGCCCCTATAAAGAGGAGGTGTCTAAAGGCGTTATAAAAAAGATTTTTGTGGGCCGTTCCGAGCAAGAACTGAAGGTTATTGAGGACGTGGTGAAAAAAGCCGTAGGATTTAATGCAGATCGAGGGGATCAGGTTACGGTTTCTAATATTCCGTTTGCATCAGAGCTGGTACCAAAACCGGCACCACCAAATCGATGGATAGCTCTTCTAAAAGAATACCAAAAAACCATCATAAACGTTCTTATAGCCATACTGGTGTTTTTCTTTGTCGTACGACCTCTTATGAAAAAGATTGAAACCATTGTTACGGAGAAACCTCCAGAAGAGATTCCCGCAGAAGAGATTCCCGCCCTTCCTGAAGAGGAAGAAATTCCAAAGGCCTTGACTCCTCGTCAACAGGCAATAGCTTTAGTTCAGGAACATCCGGACAGGGCGGCAGAAATAATTAAGGCGTGGTTGAATGAAACAACTTAGTAACGCGGAGTTTGTCCTATGGCCGAAAGGAAAGAAAAAGAACTCAGCGGCCCCCAGAAAGCCGCAATCGTTATGCTGGCCCTTGGGGAGCAGGTTGCTGGTCAGGTCCTAAGGCACCTAACCCCAGAAGAGATAAAGAAACTAGGTGTTGAAATGACCGAACTTCGCCAGATGGATCCGAAAGTAATTGAAAAAACTCTACAGGAATTCAATCAGGAATTTTCCGATGAAGACGCTATAAGGTTGACCGGTGACGAATTCCTGAAGAGGGTGCTTCCATCAGCATTGGGGTCTGACGGAGCTAAACAAGTTATGCATATGATAGAAAAAGAGCATGAAAAGACTCCCTTTAAAAATATAAAGGATTTGGACCCACGAGTTCTTGCAAATTTTCTCAAAGCGGAACATCCACAAACAATAGCCCTTGTGCTGGTTCACCTCGGTGAAGAAAAGGCAGCACAAGTTATGGCATACTTGCCTGAAGCCCTGCAATTTGAAGTGTTGACCCGTATAACAGCACTCGAAACAGTGCCGACGGAGCTGGTGCTCGAAATAGATGAAGCTTTGGAAAATGAGCTTTTATCCATAGGAAGCGAAATGCAGCAGATGCTTGGTGGCGTTGCAAAAGCAGCTGAAATACTGAATCGCTGCGACAGGAAAACCAGTGATCGGCTGCTACAGGCTCTGGAAGAAGCTGATGCAGAACTGGCCGAAAAAATCAGAAAGCTCATGTTTGTCTTCGAAGATCTTGTAAACGTACCCGATCAGGGCATAAGAGAACTTCTCAAAGAAGTGGACAACAAAGACCTGGTTGTCGCCCTTAAGACCGCTTCGGAGGAACTGAAAGCAAAAATTTTCAAGAATCTATCGAAGCGCGCCGCTCAAATGCTTGAAGAAGACCTTGCCGTCCTAGGCCCCGTTCGCCTCAGCGAAGTCGAACAGGCTCAGCAAAAAATTCTGGAAGTGGCAAGAAAGCTCGAAAAAGAAGGCCGCATAGTTTTGGCCGGAGGCGAAGGAAGCGATGCCTTTGTCTAAAAAGCTTATTAAAAAAGGAGAGGATCTAAACGTTAAAAGCTTTGCGTTGGAATTCTTTAGCTCGAAAGAAGCTTCCAGAAAGATGGAAAAAATCCTTCGTAAGAAGGAAGATGTGCAAACATATAGCTTTCTAAAGTTTGACAATGACTCGAGTGTTCATAAAGAGGAGCTATCGACACCTCCCCTGGAAGAATCTGACGAACCGAACGAAGTACAGATGGTTCAGCAAGAAACCTCGGAATCCATCTCCTCTGATACCGTGGTAGATTCCAAAGATCATTCTTCAGATCAGCTAGAACCTTTTGTTGTCCCAAATATAAAGCAACTTGCAGATGAAGAGATCGCAAAGGCTCGAGAGGAAGCAAACCGCATAAAGCAGGAAGCCTTCGAAAAAGGTAAAAAAGAGGGCTATGAAGCGGGATTTCAGCAAGGGCTCGTGGAAGCTTCGGAAATTACGAACAAATTGAAGAAAACTCTTAGTTCTATTGAAAACCTACCTCCTCAAATCCTGAGGGACTATAAAAGATGGTTAATTGAAGCAGCCTTTACGGTGGCAAAGCACATTGTACAAACAGAGTTGACTCAAAACCGTCAGCTTTATCTCAACATGCTAGAAAAACTGATAAAAAACTTGGAAGAAGACACGCCTATAACCATTTTCCTCAATCCGGAAGATATGGCATCTTTAAGACTTTCCACAGATCTGGAAGAATGGGCAAACCTACAGGGTCTTACTATTCGCTTCAAAGAAGATCCAACCCTTGAGCCTGGAAGCTGTCGTCTTGAAAACGACGTAGAACTTTTGGACGCTTCGCTGGATAGCTGTATCAAAGAAATGAAACGAGAACTCTATGCGGAAATGGGGTCCTGAAGAATATGGAAGTTCGGGAAGCAAAGGTAGAAGATTATCTGAAATTGTGGGATCTGATAAAGGTAGTCAAAAAAGTAACACCATATGTTAAATACGGTAAAGTTGTGCGCGTGGTGGGAAACCTCATAGAAGTGGAAGGTTTAAATTGTGCGCTTGGGGAGCTTTGCTCTGTTTATCTTGATGATGGAAGTTCTGACGTCATAGTGGGGGAAGTTGTCGGATTTCAAAATAAGAGAATGAAGCTGAGCCCCCTGTCTCCGCTCAGAGGGATACGACCCGGTTGTCTTGTAAGGCGGTATGAATCATCGCATACATTTGCCGTCAGTGATGGTTTGATTGGAAGGGTCCTAGACGCAATGGGCCAACCGCTTGACGGCAAGGGTCCAATTCCTGTTGACGGTGTTCCCTATCCTCTTAAGGGCACATCGGTGAATCCACTTACTCGCCCACTGATTCGCCACCAGTTAGATGTGGGAATAAGAGCAATTAACGGATTGCTTCCAATTGGAAAAGGTCAACGCGTTGGAATTTTTGCTGGTTCTGGAGTCGGCAAAAGCACCTTACTTGGCATGATGGCACGATATACGTCGGCTGATGTTAATGTTATAGCACTGATTGGAGAACGGGGACGCGAGGTTCGGGAGTTTATAGAGCGAGAGCTTGGTGAAGACGGAATGAAGCATTCTGTTGTCATTGTTGCAACTTCGGACCAGCCGGCGACCCTAAGGATGCGGGGTGCATACCTTGCTTGTGCTGTTGCCGAATATTTTCGGGATCGGGGAATGGACGTGCTACTCATGATGGATTCTATTACGCGTTTTGCCATGGCAGCCAGAGAAGTGGGGCTCGCTGCAGGAGAGCCTCCCACGAGCAAAGGTTACACTCCCAGTGTCTTTAGTGCACTGCCGGAACTCCTGGAACGAGCAGGTAACTTCGAAATGGGTTCTATAACAGGACTTTACACGGTGCTCGTCGAAGGAGATGACCTTGATGATCCAATAGCCGATACCGTCAGATCGATACTGGACGGTCATATCGTGCTTGACAGAAATCTGGCACAAAATCGGCATTATCCTGCTATTGACGTTCTTAAAAGTGTTAGCAGGCTTACTGATCAGTTGTTAGATGAAGAACATAAACAGTTGGCAAAAAGGTTTATCGAAGTCCTGGCTCAGTACCGCAGAAACGAAGACATGATAAGAATTGGAGCGTATGTAAAAGGCACGAACCCAGAAACCGATTACGCAATAAATATGATCGATAAGTTAAATGCTTACCTAAGGCAGCCTATTGAAGAACGATGCACCATTGAGGAAGCTCGTGCCATGTTGAAAGCACTTTTTGAATGAAGCTCGCCAAGGAGTGAAAGATTATGGCTTTTCACTTTCGTTATGAAAATCTCCTGCGGTACAGAAAGCAGCTTCTGGAACGGGAACAGTGCGAACTTGGCAAGATTCTGGCTCAATTGCAGAAAGTAGAAAATGAGTATAACGAACTAGAACAATTGAAAACTCAATATGACAAGCTTCTCGATGAGCGCGGAGAAAATGGAATTTCCGCAGAAGAATATATACTGCTCATGGAGAACAGGCAGGGGCTTGAATACAGGTTATCTCAAATGGAAAGAGTTCTACGGGAATGGCGAAAAAAAGCTGACATCCAGAGACAAAAAGTGGTGGAAGCAAAGAAAAATGTGGAAACCTTAGAAACGTTGAAAAACATTGAGAGAGAAGAATACAGAAAAGAACAAAATCGAAGAGAGCAGAAAAATTCGGATGAAATAGCTATCCTCCGAAACCAAGGGGCAACCTATGAAGGTTAAGGGGCTATTCTCCGTCATTTTACTGATATCCTGCGGGCTCATTATTGCTACCGTAATTCAGGGACTTCATTTTATCAAGGAAATGAACTCTGGCAAAGGCATCCAAATAGCCAAAGAAATAGAAGCGGCTTATGCTCAGAACGCACCAAAATCGTCAGATAAGAAAGCCCACACCAGTAAATCAAACTCTGGTACCGATTCGGCTAAAAACCCTGCCGTAGATAAGCAAGCTCCCGCTGGAATTCCGGATAAAACAAACATTCCTTCGTATATCAAATACCTTGAGAAAAAAGAGAAAGAATTGGAAATGCGCGAAAAAGCCCTTAAGGAAAAGGAGGCACTCCTGAAAGAGCTTGAAAAGGATATCAATGCGAAGCTTGCAAAACTCGAAGAAATACAAAAGGGTATAGAAGAATTCAAAAAACAGCAGGCTCAATTGGCCAACCAAAAAATAGATTCAATCGTTAAAATCTACACAACCATGAAGCCAAAAGATGCAGCAGCCCTCCTTGAAAAGCTCGACGATGACCTTGTAGTAGAAATAGTTTCTCGCATGAAAACCGAACAGGCAGCCAAAATAATTGCTAGTATGAGCGTGAAAAAAGCTGCCGTTATAAGTGAAAAGCTTACAAAGACCCAAAAACCACCTTTTCCCTGATGGGGAAATAATTTCCCACTCCACTACTGAGATATTTCTCTGCTCTAAGTTATATAAGATATTAAAATTACTACTACTTACCCCACGATGTTGCCTGGCATAGATTTTGTTTCTACACGGTGTGAATGGATATCGGGTAAATGGCAGGATAACTGAAGAGGGGGTTTAAATGGTTGTTCTTCAAGCTCCTGTAGAGATAGCTCATGATGTCTCTTTAAAGCCCGCAAAATCTAGAGTCAGTACAGGAAAAAAGACAAGCTCCAACGAAACAAAGGATTTTGAAAGAGTTCTTAACAAAAGTGCCAAATCAAGCTCAGAAGAGTCAATTTTTGAAGACCATCGGGCCAAACCAGTGAACGAAGATTCAGAAAAATCTCAGGAAAATAAAACGGATTTAGAGAGGGAAATAGAAAAGATTGTAGCGGATCTGGGGTTAGCTTACTTTTTTGTGCCCATTGATAAGTCGCATGAAACATTGGAAATTAAGTTAAATGACAAAAGCCTGGGGATTGAAAATAAAATAGGTTTAGAGAGGGAAATAGAAAAGATTGTAGCGGATCTGGGGTTAGCTTACTTCTTTGTGCCAATTGATAAGCCACATGAAACGTTGGAAATTAAATTAGATGACAAAAGCCTGGGGATTAAGGATATCCTTTTTCGTCTGGACGACGTGGAAGAAATGTTAATGAAACTCGGCATGCCTTCAGAAAAAATTGAACTTCTGGCTGCCATGTCTCAGGATGGAAGCTATATAGACCTGCCAACCTTGTTGAATTTCCTGAATGAAAAAACGAAAGAACTTGACAATATCAAGATCCCTGAGAAGATATGGAAAAAGCTTTTCAGAAACGCGGCACTTAAGCTGGAAAACTCTGCAAGTGAAAATAAATCTTTTCAGAATACAGCTCAAATATCTAGGCTGGAAATCGCCAAAAAGGGGGAAGTATCCCTTCAAGAATTGAAACATATATTGAACCAGCTTCAAGAATGCCAGAAAGCTAGCAACAATAAGGTCATGTCCAATTCACTAAAAGTTCAGAGCAACATCAACCCCAAACAGCAACTGGAGTTGTCAGAAAGGGCCATAAATTTGCGCACCGCAACACATTCGAGTTGTGAAAACAGCAATTCTAACCCAGCTCCATTTGAACCAGTGGAGTTGAACTTTAACCCAGGAACCAAGCCAACTCTTGACGTGAAATCGACAGAATTAATTGACGTTCAAAAAATGGAGAAGGTCATGTCCAATTCACCAAAAGTTCAGAGCAACATCAACCCCAAACAGCAACTGGAGTTGTCAGAAAGGGCTATAAATTTGCGCACCGCAACACATTCGAGTTGTGAAAACAGCAATTCCAACCCAGCTCCATTTGAACCAGTGGAGTTGAACTTTAACCCAGGAACCAAGCCAACTCTTGACGTGAAATCGACAGAATTAAAAGGAATTGACATTCAAAAAATGGAACATGTCTTAAAGCCAGAGGCCATTCCCGTGGGTAATGAATCCACCAATTTTCAGCACTTTACCGACCAGGGAGAATCTTCTTTGTGGAGTCAAATGTTTTTCTGGGAAACAGGGCTCTCAACGCAAACCCCAGCCGGCATCAACGCTCCCAAAACCCTGCCCTTTTATTCGGCATCTTTTACGCCACAGTTAGCCACATATATCCAAAAAATGATGAGCGAAGGTGTAAATCGCATCGTTCTTCACATTGAACCTCCAGACATGGGCATGCTCATTATCCGGATTCGCTCCAATTCAAATAAAATATCAGCAAAAATATCTGTAGAACACGACGAGGTTAAAAATAACCTCGAGAAAAACCAGCAACTACTAAGGCAGTATCTGGCGGAACAAGGTCTTACACTGGAAGACTTCTCTGTAGATGTGAGCCAAGATGGATTTAAACAGGCTTTGTGGGAAAGGGCTCGAGACGCTGCAGAAAACGCCCATCGGACCACAACTGATATGATCACCTCGACTTCACCACCTAGCGAACCACCAATCAGCATAATTGCGGAACCTGGAGGAACAACTTTCTACTATTACGCTTAAGAGGTGAGACATGAAGCTTGGGGAACCGTACATAGTCGGTGCTTTTCCGGAAGAGAACCAGCAGACCACAGACATTCAGCAGGTACAACTTTTGAAGGGAGATGCATTCCTCAAGCTGTTCACCACCCAACTTAAACATCAGGATCCCATGAACCCTATGGAACCCTATGAACTGGCCTCACAACTGGCCCAATTCAGTACTGTTGAATTGCTCACAAAGGGCAATAAGTACTTGGAGAAGGGTGCCCAGTTTTTATCCTCGGTCAACAACCTGGAAGCTGTTAATCTCCTGGGTTTTCACATACAGGGCTACACGGATCTCATAACCGTAAAAGATGGACATCCCGTCGACCTGAATTTTACTCTGGAAGACCAAGGAGCAGTAACCATAAACATTTATAATGAAAAAGGAATGATGGTTAAGTCCATTGAACGAGGCATGCTGACTCC
>JAFDGW010000063.1 GCA_019309115.1 Deltaproteobacteria bacterium | reverse complement strand
TTCGCACCCTTTCCACGAGCTCCTGTGCGATCTTTTTCAATGTCTCGTCACCGAGCACTTCCACCGCACTTTCGTTGGCCGCCAGGGCATCGTAAAAGGCGGCCTCGTCTTCGGATAGCCCGAGCTTTTCGCCGCGGCGCTGAGCCTCGCGCATCTCCTTTGCAATGGAGATCAGCTCTTCTATTACCTGAGCTGCGGCGATGGCATTGCTCCAACAGTGCCACGGGCAGTGATAACAACAGTTCCTTTAGGAAGAATCTTGGCTGCACTATTACTGAGCCCTTCTTCAGTAATCCTTTCTGCTGTGTCAGTAAGAAATCTCCCTTTGGAACTCGCCACATCTTTTGCAGTGGCCCATTTTATAGAGCCGTCCCAATAAGATTTAACAGACCTTCTGGGCGTACCTCCCAAGACAGGAACAGCCACCTGGGTAACAGGCACCCTATCCACTTTCCAGCTCCCTTTCCAGATCTTCCACACTTGGCAAGCTTCCCTTTATATCCTCTGGCAGTGCACGGGTCAGGCGATAGGAGGAAACGCCTATCGGCTTGGTGGTATCCCTTAAAGCATATTCTACGATTATTTTGTTCCTGGACTTACAAAGAATGATGCCTATAGAAGGTTTATCATCGGGATGGCGGAGCAAGTCGTCCACTGCCGAGAGATAAAAATTCATCTTTCCTGCATATTCCGGCTTGAATGCGCTGGTCTTAAGTTCTATTACCACATAGCAGCGTAACTTCAGATGATAAAAAAGAAGGTCTAAGTAAAAATCCTCTCCTCCTACCTCTATGTGAACCTGACTTCCTACAAAGGCAAAACCCACACCCAATTCAAGAAGAAAATCCCGAATGCGGCCAATGAGCCGTTTTTCAAGCTCACGTTCGCGAATATCTTCCGTTAATCCCAGAAAGTCGAAGACATAAGGATTTTTCAATACTTCCTGGGCAAGGTCTGATTGTGGAGAAGGTAAGGTGCTGTTAAAATTTGTGATAGCCTTTCCCTTACGATGGTAAAGGCCACCTTCTATCTGGTGAACCAGGACATTTCGACTCCAGCCATGCTCAATGGCTTGCTGAATATACCATGTACGCTCAGCGTGAGTTTTGACTTTGTCTAAAATGGTGCAGTGGTGGAACCAGGGAATTTGTGCAGCAGCCTGCTGCACAAATTTTCTATCGGGATAAGCCTCAGCAAAGGCCCGCATATATTTCAGGTTTCGGGAAGAAAACCCTTTCATATCTGGAAATTCTTGTTTGAGATCCTTTGCAAGACGGTCAATTACTTTGGAACCCCAACCTTCTTCTTTCTGGCGTTTCAGGATCATTCGTCCAATTTCCCAATAAAGTAGAATAAGCTCACGGTTGGCGGAGATAGCTACTCTGACCCGTGCATTTCGAATTCGCTTCTTCAAATCCGCTAGTAGCTTGGCATAACCCGCTGGCAATCTATTCTTCAAATCTAACCCCCTGGAAGTAGAGTCTTATAATCTGTTTCAGGTTATCACACAAGTAAACCAGCAGCTCAATGTGGCTGCAAGAAAGGTTACGGATCAATTTTTCAACCGGCATGCCCAATTGTGGGGACAGTGTCCGCACTTTTTCATCAAAAAGTCTATCTCCGTAAGCGGCACGATCGGCCCCATGCAGCTCATACTCAGCTATATAGGCGCCAATGAGCCAGTTACGCAGGGTAAGGTTTATGTTTACTGCTCTACCCGCCCGAGCCGCTAAGTTTTCGTGAACACTCTTGATGGCTGAAACAAGATGGCTGAAATTCTTGATATCACTCCCCATACCCCATTACCTCCATACTTCTATCCCTCATCCCTCAATCTCCCTCACTTTCTCTTCCAGGAAGCGTTGCATCTCTTCCCTGGTAGGGAGTTCAAGCTGGTATCGTGATACAAAAAGATTATTGTCCATGCCCGCCAGGGCGTACTCCACCAGGGTTTGATCCTTCTGCGTGCAGAGCAAAATACCCACCGGAGGGTTGTCGGCGTCGGTCATTACATTCCTCCTGTACCAGCTCAAGTAGGTGTTCAACTGCCCGATATACTCGTGGGAAAAGGCATCAACCTTGAGCTCGACCAGCACATGGCACTTGAGGATTCGATGGTAAAAGACCAGGTCGACAAAACCATAGGTGTCGCCTATTAGAATCCGCTTCTGCCTGGCTTCGAAGCAAAATCCATGTCCCAGCTCGAGCAGGAATTCCTGCAGTTTATCCAGCAGTTGATCTTCCAGGCTGGATTCGCTCATCACCTCAGACGGTTTGAGCCCCAGGAATTCAAAGACATATGGATCGCGAACGGCGAGTTTTGGCTCGTTCTGCATTGCCGCGGAATGGGCAAGCTCGGCAAGCTTTTTCTTATCCTTCGAAAGCCCGGAGCGTTCGTAGTAGAGGCTTGCTATCTGGCGCTTCAGCTCCCTGACCGACCAGTTGCCCCGGATGCACTCGATTTCGTAGAATGCTCTTTTGACGTCATCATTCAGGTCAACCAGCAGCTCAATGTGGCTGTAAGAAAGGTTATGGATCAATTTTTCAACCGGCACGCCCAATTGTGCGGACGGTGTCCGCACTTTTTCGTCTTCAGCGGAGGATCGAGGCGGTAATGCGTAAGGTAGCACTTCACGCAATTGTGGGGACAGTGTACCCACAATCTCAGGATAAACTCGATAAAACCGCAGGTACCTATAGAGTTGCCGGCGGTTGCAATTGCTGACACCAAGTTTGCCCAGATGTTCAGCCAGTTCAGTAAAAAGTCTGTCTCCGTAAGCGGCGCAGTCGGCCCCATGCAGTTCATACTCAGCGATATATGCGCCAATGAGCCAGTTGCGCAGGGTAAGGCTTATGTTTACTGCTCTACCCGCCTGAGCCGCTAAGTTTTCGTGAACACTCTTGATAGCCGAAACAAGGTGGCTGAAATTCGTGACATCACTCCCCATACCCCAACACCTCCAGATTCTTTTTGATCTCCTTCTCAAGCCTGTGGGATTCC
>JAFDGW010000018.1 GCA_019309115.1 Deltaproteobacteria bacterium | reverse complement strand
ACAGGGACTTGAGAAGAGAGAAATAAAACAACTCTCCTCCCAGATGAGACAGGGAATAGTGGAAAGGATAAAAAGAAGCCTCTTCTCCCTCAAAAGAGCAAAAGAAAAAGGAATCAAGGTAGGGAAACTCTCATTTAAGAGCGAAGTAAGGAGCATACCCTTAAAGCAGTATGGAATAACCTACAAAATTTCGGGAGACAAAGACAGAGTAAAGATACAGGGCATAAAGAAGAGATTCAGAGTTTTAGGACTCCACCAGATACCGAAAAGTGCAGAACTTGCAGAAGCTCATCTTATAAAGAAACCCTCTGGATACTACCTGCACGTAGTATGCTACCTACCAAGAGAAGAAGTTTTAGAGGAAATCAGGAAGAAACAGAAGGAAAAAGCGGTAGGGATAGACTTGGGGATAAAGTATCAGCTGGTTCTGTCAAACGGAGAGAAGTTTAGCTGGTACATACCCGAAACCGAAAGGTTAAAAAAACTTCAGAAAGAGCTTTCACGAAAACAAAAAGGTAGCAAGAGGTATCAAAAGGTAAAAGAGAAGATAAGGAAAGAGTGGGAATACATCAACAACAGAAGGAAAGATGTTCAGAACAAGGTGATAAGCTATCTTAAGAAGTTTTCTCTTATAGCGGTTCAAGAAGATAGCATCAAAGGATGGAAAGAGGGGTTATTTGGTAAGCAGGTACAAAACACAGGGATAGGAGGAATAACTGCAAGGCTGAAAATCCTTGCGACTCTTATTCCTGTGTTTCTGTGGACACAGGCAGAAAATCTCTCTTTCGGAGAGAATCTTTAAGTGTCAGAAATGTGGAAGAGAGATAGACAGAGACATTAATTCGGCAAGGAACATACTGAAGTTAGCGATAGAGAAACTTAAAGGAGAAGGAAAACTCTTAAAAACCCTACCTGTGGACTGCGGGGAAGTAACGCCCGTGGAGTGGGAGATAGTCCCACGATGAAGCGGGAAGCCCCTCACCTTAGTGAGGGGAGGACGTCACGCTGAAACCGGGACTGTTACGATAAAAATAAGGGTGTTTTCCACAGCTTCCAGGCGCCAGGAATTCGGTGCGGAATTGATGATGGCGGGAACAAACACCGAGTTTCCCCTATCCAGTGACATTTTACCATCTGTTGACTCAGATACCCAGCGAACATAAGCCTTTCCATCAACCACAAGTATGACTGCAGGCCCGCTATCACAAGGACCGCGAAAAACATCGCCATCATTAGCCATCCAGCGAACTACTTTGAACTCCTCCGCCGGCACATCATACGTAAAAGTCGCCTTTCCTCCCGTTCTAAAATGTCGAGGTTTCGCCGAATAATCCATAATAGACAATAGCGTCCTAACGTCTTTGTACTTCGGTGTAAGCCCCGCCCTTACAACATTGTCAGAATTTGCCATGCATTCTACTATGTTCCCGCAAATGTAAGCATGAGGAACCCCTGCAGGTATGTACATTCCGTCACCGGTTTTTAGCCTCTTGTGTTCCAGTAAAAACAGCAAAATTAGTCCGACATCATCATTTGAGTACTTAGTGCACAGATCCAAAAACAGGGTCTCAACAAAGGAGCGTTCGTCTTCGGTTTTTATCGATAACCTTCCAACTAACTTATCAACAACATCGGCTATAGTCGATGGCGATTCAATAGATAAATTGATTATACGCTCAAAGACTTCCAATGGTGGCCCCGAAGAAACTTTCCCACCTACTAGAGCAGCAACTTCCGGATATTTCTCGCATACCTCAAAGATTTGCGTTGAACTCTTCAGGCCAACCAGGGCATCCAGCGAATCCAGGGCAATGGCTACCTCGGGCTTGTGATTTTCGTCCGGGTAGTGCTCCGGATCCCGATTGTGGAGTTCCCGCGCTTGTTTTTTGTTGGGATGTACCTGTATTGAAAGTGCTTCAGCAGCACTCAAGACTTTGAAGAGAAACGGCAAAACCGGCCCAAATTTTTGCAGAACCCTATCTCCAAGTGCTTCACTAGGGTAAGTTGCCACCAGTTCATTAAGTGGAATTACGCCCTGCGCTGTTACAACCCTTGATGGTGCACTGGGGTGAGCACCCATCCAGAGTTCGGCAAAGGGTTTGTTAGGCTCAACATTTTCCAAGCCCAAAAGCCTTGGAATAAAAGCCTTAGGTCCCCGACTTCCCCATGCATAGTGCATAATCGGATTTTCCATTCGGTAGGGTTGCCAGTTCATATACTATTACCTTCTTTCTTTCCACAATTTCCTGTTTTCAATCAGATGATCAAATCTTGATATTTTAACCACCCAAAATTTACAGAAACCTATTTTGATGTTACGTTTACTTCAAATCGTTATCGTTTTACGATGGAGGTTAACAGATGGATAACATTTTAAGACTCTGGTTGCAATACTCAGAAGATAAACTTCCATTGTGTAATAATATCATAATCGTAGGCGCAGGAAAATTCGGCAAAAAAGCATTGGATAAGCTTTCACGCAAGCATCCAGAAGCAACGATAGCCGTGATAGACTCGGACGGGGAAAAACTTGATTGCCTCAAGGCGTCCACAAATGTGAGGCTAGTCAAAAAGGACGGAGTGGACTTTTTGGTGGAAGAGGTGGTTTCTCAGGACGTTTGGGTAATTCCGGCCGTCCCAATTCATCTTACATGGGAATTGCTGGCTCGCTACGTTGCCCTGACTCCTATATCTGTTCCCGACTCTGTGAAAAAAAAGCTTCCTAATGCCATGGATGGAACTATAGGTACTTGTTACACCAGCTATGCGGATTTTCTCTGCCCTGACGATTGCCCCGAACCACCAGAAAAATGCACCTATACAGGAAAAGCCAGACCCGGTATCCTATACGAAACAATTGGTAACGCAATACCCACCGGCTGGAATGGCATAATCTTCCGAAGCTACCAATTAGCACCGGGTGTGGGTGGGTATCCCATAAATCATGTTGTTACCGCCAGGGAATGGCTTAGAAAAATAGGCACTGGCCAAAAGATAATTGTAGCCACTGCCTGTCGGTGCCACGGTGTTATTACTGCTTCTCTGATTTCCTGATTTTTTTGTGGCAATCGCCACATTGAACAGGACCCGTTTTAAGGCCTTTTCTTAACAGAATACGATGGCACCCAATACACTGGATATGATAGGCTTCCTCGATGCTTACAAGTCCTTTCTTGCCGTTATGGCAAGAAGTGCAACTTTCACCTTCACTGCCGTTATTAACGCCGTATTTATCAAAGTCATGATGACAACGGATGCAATCAATCTTGTTCTCGTGCAACGCGTGGGGAAATTTCACAACGGGACGCTGATGAGGTTCGAGTTCTCTGTGATTCAATTCAATAATCTCGTCCTGAGCCAGTACTACAAAATCAACAACACTACACAAAAACACAATGAAAGCCGCGATGAGCAAGAATTTATTATTCATACGCATACGCTTAAGCCCCCTGCTCAAGACTTAGCTTCTGATCAGGTTTCGTAACAATTGCAACGGGACACGGCGCCCTTAAGCTAACCTTTTCGGCCGTCTCACCATGCTGAGGTCTCGCCAAGTCGAATCCATTTTTGGGATCCCGGATGGAGTACGGTCCCATCACTATCATATCGACCTTTTCCTTGCGGGCTTTGCGGATTATTTCAATCCAGGGTACGCCACTTCGAGCCTCTATACGTATCCTGGGAACAGGTTGCCCCTCAATCTTGGCCAGATAGTAATCGGTAAGGCTTTTTTTCAACCGATCGAACACTTCTTTAGTAGCCCACGTCTCACCATCGGCGGTGATAATCTGCCCCGAATAACGATGCCTAGATTCCAAAACGTGAAAAATTATAAGCTCTGCGTCGCGCTCACGGGCAAGATTCACGGCAGCCTTGAAGGCATAATCAGAACTGGCATAAAGATCAGTGCAGAACAAAATTTTGTGTTCTTTCCTGATATCCTCTGCCTCTTTTTGACAAATGCACCTTTCCAAATTTTCCCAGTTCCGACGGGCAATTTCCAGCCGTTCGTTGTAATCGCTCTCTGGTTCATCAGGCGTTCGCAAAATACTCCACGCACAACGTCGACAAAAGCTTTTTCCGCTTTCAATATTGTGACCACACACGGGACACCTCATGGCCTACCCCTCTTGCCTCTCATCACCAGCCGAATCCGGCCTGAGGTGATCAGGAACAATCATGGTTTCAACCAGAAGCTCCTTCAATGAAACTATCCTCACACCAAGGTCATATTCCTTGTTAAGATCGTTGAGCTGGTCATAACAGTTATGGCAGGGCGTTACCACTATTTTCGCCCCCGTCTTACGAATCTGCTCAGCCTTTACTCGCCCTGCCCGCAATCTCCTCTTGCGAAAAGGACCTCCCATAGGAATGAAACCACCGCCTCCACCACAACAGTGATTGTAGTGGCGATTAGGAGACATATCTCTGAAATCATTGCATACAAATTTGAGGATCTCCCGTCCCTGCTCCCACAATCCAGCATTCCGACTGACGTTACATGGATCCTGATACGTTACGGGAGCATCGATCCTTTTGGCAGGATCAATTTGTATTTTACCATCTCTCAGGTATTCATAAAAAAGCTGGACCGAATGCACGACGGGTACAGGTGGCCGTCCGTTGCGATACCCAGCAAGGTATGGGCCTTCATAACCGGCGGACCTCATTGCATGCCCGCATTCGGTTATTAGTATGGCTTCAACCCCAAGTTCCAAGGCTTTTTTGTACATCCTATCAGCCACGGTGCCAGCAAGTTCGTTGGCCCCAGCAAACATGGCAAGGTTTGTAGAATCCCAGCCGGAAGTTGGTATGGTCCAGCTTTCGCCAGCGACAGTAAAAATCTGCGCTGCCATGCCAAGATCCTGAGGATAAAACATCACCTCTCGGGGATTTATAGTGTACATATACCTGGCCCCTGCTACATCCAAGGGAATGGTTACGCCCTTTACATAATCGGCCGCTTCTTCCACCATCCACTCGCACGTTTCTATCAGGTCTTCTTTCGAAACGGCCATTTGATTGCCAAATTTCTCGTAATTCGGTAGAGTTCGTGCGAGTCCTTCGGGAACCAAACCCTGAGAATAGCAAATAGTTCTGACCAGGGATATCATGGAAGCAATATCTATACCAAAAGGACAAAATAGCGAACACCGCTTGCAAGTTGTGCATTCACCCCATGCTATGTCATAACACTCCATGAGGAATTCGGGGGTCACTTTGCCTTTTTTCTTGTAAATTGTTCCTAGCGTTCTTTGGACTTTGTATGCGGGAGCAAATCGAGGGTTTCTGTCGTTGGCAAGGTAAAACAAACACGACTCCGCGCATAACCCGCATCGTGAACATATACTCAACCAAGTCCGTATCCTAGCACCGTTGTTTTTATCCAGAATCTCGCGAATTTTTTCTACATTAACCTGAATGCTTTTCTCCGTCATCACTCCCCCCGGAACTATGATCACCAACACGGTGTATTCCGCCTACCCCCCATCTCGAATCCCATAAATGCCCTGGTAAAGAAGTAAAGAACCATGTGAGCCAGTTTAGAAAAAGGTATGACTATCAGAAGAATCTCGGCGGAAAGCAGATGAACGACCATTGTTGGCTTATAAGGACCTATCTGATGATATGCGAGAAAACCGGTAACAAACGGCAAAGCACAGAGAATCAGTAGAACGTAATCCCACCAGGTGCTGAGAAACCTTACTTCCGGCTTTGCAATTCGCCTCCACAACAAAACCAACGCCGAAACCATAAAAGCAATGGTTAAAGTATCAGCCAACTTATCGTTCATGGACCAGAGGCTAACGCCCCAAGCACTTTCCCACAACACATTATGTGCCGAAAGAAATAGCGGAACAAAAATGAAAGTTACATGAAAAACAAAAACGGCTATGGAAAAAAGGGGTTGCTGTCTCCAGCTACGGCTTCCCAAAGGGATTAACCAGAAAAGAATAGACCTGATCGCCCAGCTCCATTTGACGTGGTTATAAACAATTCTGTCCCTCTCCAGACTTACTCCATAGAGATAAATGCACCTGACAATCAATCCCAAAATAAATATCCCGAAGGATATCCATGTACCGCGTGATAAAAGAAAATCATAAGCATAATCCCAATTCATTCAGACAATCCTCCTATGAAGAAAACCACCCTTCAACAAAAACGGCGAAAATGCTAATAAGCTTAGTGGGTTGAGTCAATCAAAACCAGTAGTTTTTCCGAAAATAGCCAAAAGAGTAAACACAATCACCATTCCCTCGAAATTCTCGATTAAAACCACTCAAAGCACACGTCACTTTTGTATGAACGCTTGCTACATTAACGGCTCAGTAAAAAATTGTCCTACAAAGGTGGTAAGGTTTTTGTCGAAACTCCTCTTGTTGTCCCAGAGTCCATAATACTCCATCAATTTCCGCAGAAGATAAACGTAAGTTCCGTCTGGCCAGTTCCAGTTTTATTAACTCCACAGCCTGAATGGTAGCAGCACGAATTTCCACTTCCTGGCGTGACCCAGCCTGCAAAATCACTCGATTGTCCACCAGTTCCGCCAGGTTCTCTGAGTACCTTATAACCTCTAGATGTCTCAGCACCTGCGGAACCTTGTAATCCGCAAAAGCTGTGAGGTTTTTAACGTCGTAAAACTGCCCCCACTCATTACCACTGAAGGCTTTCCATAGATCAGAGGCGAAAATTTGGGCACGTTTCCAGAAAAATACCGTCAATTCCCCCTCAGGAACGGCATATTGGGCTTGATCCCGAAAGGACGAAAAATTTTTCACTACTATGTGAACAAGCCTGACAGCACTGTGATCCGCAGCTTTAACCAGATTAACTGCGTCACCGTCAAATTTTTCTAGAAGCACTTGGCCAGCTTCACGAAGGTTACTTATCCTTTCAGTGAGCATCGGTATTTCGCCGGCACCACGGAGTATTGTCGATAATATTTCATAATTCATACGAGCAAGAAAAAGGGCATTCGTTATGGGCACATTCTCCTCCATCGCCCGCTTCAGGCTTATAGCAAGTCCCACATATCCTGAATATTTCCGGCCTCTGTATGGTACCTCCCACCTGGGCTGTCCCGGATCAGGCCAAAAGCAATGATTCAAAACCTCCAACACAAATATCCACCTGACGGTTTCCTCCATCCCATCAAAAAAATGTATGTCTTTATCCCAGCCCCCGAACCTGGCATCAGCAAAAAGATTGAAATATTTATCGACAAACCCAGTGATATTCTCCGGAGAAATCTTCACATCTCTCGCGTGTTTTACAACCCATTGTGTGGTTTCCAACACTTCCTGCATAGTACAAACCCTTATCTGAAAATGAAAACACCCATAGGCACCCCAGTCAGGTCGAAAAACTTGAAATGCAAATTTTCCCCGCGTAAAAACACCCAAACAGTACAAATACAAAAACGTTAATCTCGTCAACGGGAGTTACTAATGAACGCTGAAACAATCATCATCACTTCCCTGATTTTAAGCATCTTGAACAGCCTTCTTCTCATTATGGTGCTTTTTATAGTCTTGCGCCGAGGCCCAAACTCTGAAGAAGTTCAAAGATTGCTTCAAGAAGAGCTGAAACGGGGACGAGACGAACTTCGAGAGTCAACAAAAGACCTCGTACACTTCAACCAAGAGCAGAACAAGACAATGATTTCCTATCTCGATAGGATGCATGCATCCAGTGAAGAAGCGCACGGGCGCGTGAGGAAAACCCTCGATGAACAACTGGGAGGTCTCAGGAAAGATATCGTGGAAAAACTGAGCGAAATGATAGACAGGCTCAATGAGGGACTCCTTCAAGCTCGAGACGTTATACAGCAACAGACAAATGAAATGGCCTCAAAGCTGGATAACCTGACAGCGTCGAACCGCACGGAAATTGATCGAATGAGGGATAAACTCGAAAAAAGTATAAAAGAACTTCAGGAAGGCAACGAAAAGAAACTGGAAGAAATGCGCCAGACGGTAGATGAAAAATTACAGAGCACTTTGGAAAGGCGACTCAGCGAGTCCTTTAAGGTGGTCAGCAAACAGCTGGAAGCTGTCCATGCGGGTCTTGGAGAAGTAAGAACCCTTGCCGAGGGAGTGGGTGATCTGAAAAAGGTTCTATCCAACATAAAGGTTCGAGGGATTTGGGCAGAGGTTCAACTTGAGAGCATCCTGGAAGAGCTTATGGCACCAGGGCAGTATGAAAAGAATGTTAAGGTGGACCCCAATTCATCAGAAGTGGTGGAATTTGCAATAAAGCTTCCGGGTAAAAGCCGAGATACATCAGATGCGGTGTGGTTGCCAATTGATTCCAAATTTCCACAGGAAAGCTACCTCAGACTTATAGATGCTGCCGAACGAGGTGAAAGCGAGGCTGTTAACAGAGCGAGGACGGAGCTTTACCAGGTGATAAAAAGCTTAGCAAAAGACATACGCAACAAGTATGTAAAACCCCCTTACACCACTGACTTTGGTATCATGTATTTAGCCACGGAAGGGCTGTACGCCGAAGTCCTGCGTAATGCCGGTCTTATCAATGAGTTGCTGCAGGAATGCAGGGTTGTCATTGCAGGTCCGACAACGCTCGCTGCTATTTTGAGCAGCTTGCGCATGGGTTTTCAAACATTGGCCATTGAACAGCGTGCCACGGAAGTATGGAAAATTTTAGGGGCAGTAAAAACCGAATTCAGAAGGTTTGGTGAAGTTCTTAGAAAGGTCAAGACCCACCTCAACCGCGCAACCAAAGCTATTGACGACACGGAAAAGCGAACGGAAAAACTGAAAAAGGCACTGGCTTCAGTAGAACAACTTCCGGACGATCAAATATACTGTATCTCTACCTACGAGAAAGCAATGGAAGCACCCGAAAGCAGCGATGACGAGGACGGGTTTTTCGGTGAAAGTTCGGGGGGTAAATAATGATTCGATTCGACCCCAAGTCAGCGTGTGACGTGCCACGGGGCATTGACGACCCAAAATACGATCATAAAGCATAGTTGCATTATTGCAACTATTACCTTTCTTATATGTTGCGCTTTTGCACCATATGGTGATTTTTTCTAAAAAGACACATCGATAATTACTTGTAATCACTTTAAATCTTACCATCAGCTTGGCATGGCATAAACATTGCTTCTTCCTCTTATGGCCGAAAAATGGCGCTCGTGAAGCAGGAAGGAAAAAGATGAAGGCAGCTTTTTCGGTGTGGAATGAGGTTATTGCACCCGTGTTTGACGTGGCGAGAGAAGTGAGAATTGTGGAACGACACGGAACAAAGCTGGTTGCAGAAGAAGCGTTTGTTTTCTCTTCACCATTGCCGGTGGAACGGGTCCGATTGCTAAAAGAAAAGGAGGTCGAACAACTGGTGTGTGGTGCCATTTCTAGGCCTATGCTCAGGATGCTGGAGCATTCGGGCGTAACAGTGATCCCCTTTGTTACGGGAAAGTATGAAAGAGTAAAACAAGCATGGATGAAATCCAGGTTGTGGCAAAAGGTTTTTGTAATGCCCGGGTGCTGGTCACAGCGTCGCTATATGGGAAGGGCTGGGGAATTGTTTGCAATCTGGAAGGAGGAAAACAACATGGCAGGTCAGCAGGAAGGCAGTGGAAGTGGTAGTGGGTCTGGCCCAGGCGCAGGATGGCGCAGGCGAGGTGCAGGAGCCGGTCCTGGAGGATATTGCGTGTGCAGAAATTGTGGCCATAGAGAGCCTCACAAACGAGGCGTCCCATGCAATCAGGAAGTATGCCCACGGTGTGGTGGGCCAATGTACAGAGAATAAACGTAATGTAAGGAGGTAGTACCATGCCAGCTGGTGATAGGACAGGACCTCTTGGGCTCGGACCAAGAACTGGCAGAGCGGCAGGTTTTTGCTCCGGCTATGGTGTGCCCGGCTACATGAATCCTTGGCCAGGACGAGGCTGGGGATGGTGGGGCCGTGGCCGCGGCTGGGGTAGAGGCTTCGGTTTCGGGGGCGGTCGAGGATGGCGATGGCGCCATTTTGCCTGGTGGGGATATCCGCCCTGGTCATGGGGAGGGCCCTGGGGCCCTTTCGAAGGAAATCCCGAAGTGGAAAGAAACTACCTTAGAAATGAGGCAGAAGCCCTTCGGGAAGAGCTGAACAGGATTGAAAAGCGACTCTCTGAACTTGAAAGCGAAGGTTCTGAAAGCGAATAGACGGGAAAAGGCAAAGGGCGGGAATAAATCCCGCCCATTCGTGCACAAAAACAGATCAGGAGGTAAGAATGAAAGTGGCAATTACCGCATCTGGGGATAATCTTGATTCTCCATTGGACAGTCGGTTTGGTCGTGCTCCAAAATTTATCATCTATGATACCGATACGGGTGATTTTAAGGTGGTAGACAACACTCAGAATCTCAACGCTCCGCAGGGTGCTGGCCTTCAAGCAGCTCAAAACGTTGCAAAGGAAGGTGTTAATTGTGTGATCACGGGACATTGCGGCCCTAGGGCCTTCTCCATTCTCCAGCGTGCCGGAATAGATGTTTATTACAGCAATGCCACAACCGTGAAAGAAGCTATTGAAGCCTTCAAAGAAGGCAAGCTGGATAAAAGTCAATCGCCTGACGTGGAGGGACACTGGGTATGATAATAGCTGTGGCTTCTGGTAAGGGTGGAACCGGGAAAACAACCGTAGCTGTCAACTTGGCAAAGGTTTTGGAAGAGCCTGTTCAGTTGCTGGACTGTGATGTAGAAGAACCAAATGTTCATCTCTTTTTTCCGGCTACACCGGAGGAAACTGAAGAAGTCAGCCTTTTGATCCCAAAACCTGACGAAGACAAGTGCGACGGTTGTGGCGAATGCAGTGAATTTTGTCAGTTTAATGCTATCGTGGTGTTCGATACCACTCCCCTTGTATTTCCGGAACTCTGCCATAGCTGCGGCGGCTGCGCGATCGTTTGCCCTCAACGGGCTATCGAAGAAATTCCAAAACCTATCGGCAAAATCGAAACCTTTCAGCATGACTCCATTACGGTAGTTCAGGGACGCCTCAACATAGGCGTTGCAATGGCACCTCCCCTCATACGGGCAGTAAAAAGGAAAATGATTCCTAACAAAACGGTAATCCTTGATGCCCCACCCGGAACATCCTGTCCCGTCATAACAACCGTGACCGATGTAGATGTGGCTGTGCTAGTCACAGAGCCCACTCCATTCGGCCTCCATGACCTTCGGCTGGCGGTGGGTATGATGCGAGAGGTTGGAGTGCCGTTTGGAGTCTTCATAAATCGGGCTGACATTGGAGATGACGAGGTTCGGAGGTTTTGTGACACGGAAGGCATACCCATTTTGGCAGAAATGCCTAACGACAGGAGGGTTGCCGAAGTCTATTCAAGAGGAGCAGTGATTGTTGATAACGTGCCTGAATACAGGCCGGTCTTCGAAAAGCTATACGATGAACTCCGGAGGATTGCCTCAAAAAAATGAAGGGAGGGATGTAAGCTAATGCCAACATACCAGTATGAATGCACAGAATGCGGCCACCAGTTTGAAGTTAAACACTCTATAAAAGACGATTCTCCAAAGCTGTGCCCGCTTTGCAATGGAACAAGCAGACGGATTATCACCGGAGGCATCGGCTTCATCATGAAGGGCGCAGGTCGGTCGGGTAATGGGGAATGTCATTTCGGGCGGACGGGAACTACCTGCTGTGGAAGAAATGAACCCTGTGGAAGGTGCGGAGATGGAAAACGTGGATGGTAAAAAGGGCAAACCGGTAGAAATAGTCATAATAAGCGGCAAAGGTGGCACGGGAAAGACAAGTCTGACGGCGGCCTTTGCCGTGTTGAATAAAGGGTGTATTGTTGCGGATTGCGATGTCGATGCAGCGGATCTTCATTTGTTGTTAAAACCCGAAATCATAGAAGAACACGAATTCTGGAGCGGACATAATGCCATTATCCGGGCCGAGGATTGCACCGGTTGTGGTATCTGCGCAGAGCATTGTCGGTTCGAAGCCATAAAAGAAAACGGTTCGGCTTATGAAATAGACGAACTTTCCTGTGAAGGGTGCGGCCTTTGCGTACGATTGTGCCCGGAGAAAGCAATTGATTTTCCTCCTAGGCTTTGCGGTAAATGGATGGTATCCAGAACACGCACAGGTCCGATGATTCATGCTCAGCTGGGTATTGCAGCGGAAAATTCAGGAAGGCTCGTTGCTGTCGTCAGAAAACGGGCAAAGGAAGAGGCCGAAAGCAAAGGCATATCTCTTATACTTATAGATGGACCACCCGGCATAGGGTGCCCCGTAATATCTTCCATTACTGGAGCCGACATGGTCGTAGTCGTCGTAGAACCCACGGTGTCGGGCGAACACGATATGAAAAGGGCGCTGGAGCTGGCCAAGCATTTTAATATTCCAGCTGGTGTTTGTATCAACAAATGGGACATTAACGGCGCCGCTGCCGAAAGAATAGAAAAGCGAGCAGAAGAATTGGGTGCCTGCGTACTGGGACGCATTCCTTACGATCCCGTCTTTGTCAAAACGCAACTTGATGAGATAACTGTAGTTGAAGCGAATACAAGGATAAAGGATATCGTTGAAAACATATGGAAAGAGATTAGGGAATTCGGAGGGAAACATGGAATCTCATGGTCATGATGCCGATTCGGTAACCTCAACCCTTATCAAGCTGGCAGAAGAATGTGACATGATGAAGTCCCTCGATGAATTTGATGGCTATGCAAGGGTTCAAGGTGTGTGCGGGGATGTCTTGGATGTTTGGATAAAAACACGCAACGGAACGATAGAGGATGCATCGTGCAGAGTTCAAGGATGTATTCCATCGAAAGCCTGTATGGTATCGGCAATACGGCTGGTAAAGGGGAAAAAGATTCGAGAAGTAGAAGAATTCTCTGCTCGCGAGATTTTGCTTCATCTGGACCTACCGGAAGAAGCTGAACACTGCGCGGTGCTGGCAGTAGATGCCCTAAGAGCAGCACTCAAGTCATTGACAAAGGAGGCGTAAGTCGGAGGTAACGGCAATGGGCGAACGAAAGAACTGTAAAACTTGTTCAAAAACCGACTGCTCTGCGAAAAAACGCAGGGAAGGCGAGAGTGAAGAAGAGTTCAGGGAAAGGCAACGATTAGCTCAGAGGTTATGTGGCATAAAACGCCGCATCGCGGTCCTGTCTGGGAAAGGAGGTGTTGGCAAGAGCACAGTAGCGGCTAATGTAGCTGTAGCTCTTGCAGCCAAGGGTTATTCTACCGGCTTACTTGATGTGGATATACACGGGCCGAGCATTCCGACATTACTGGGATTGGAAAATCAACCCATATATGGCGAAAAAGAAGGCCTGATTCCCGTTGACTTCGAAGGTTTAAAGGTAGTTTCTGCGGGGTTCCTGTTGCGCAGTCAGGACGAAGCAATAGTTTGGCGAGGTCCCATGAAGGCCAATATCATCAGGCAATTTGTATCTGAGGTACTGTGGGGTGAACTGGACTATCTGGTGGTTGACTGCCCACCGGGGACGGGAGACGAGCCGTTATCAGTATGCCATACCCTCGAATGTGTTGATGGTGCCTTAATAGTAACGACCCCTCAGAAGGTTGCAGCCGTTGATGTTATGAAGTGCGTAAACTTTTGCAAGACATTAAAAATCCCCGTGATTGGCGTAATTGAAAACATGAGCGGATTTCTTTGCCCCAAATGCAATACCGTAACCTACATCTTCAGAAGTGGTGGTGGTAGGGAACTGTGCAAACAAATGAAGGTGCCCTTTCTAGGGGTAATACCCATTGATCCAGATATTGCTTATGCCTGCGATGTCGGAAAACCCTTCGTAAGGGACTTTCCAGAATCTCCTGCAACCAGGAAAATACTGGAAATTGTTGAAACCATAGAGAAAAAACTTCCGACACAAAAAGAATCCGACGAACAAACAAAGGAGGCATGCCTATGAAGATAGCAATTCCATTAGCAAATGGAAAACTGTCCTTGCACTTTGGCCACTGTGAAAGCTTTGCTTTTATAGAAGTTAACCCTGCAACCAAAACCATAATTAGCAGGACAGATGTTCCTGCTCCACCCCATCAGCCTGGATTCCTGCCGCACTGGATGTCAGAACAGGGTGTAGACTTGGTAATAACCGGAGGAATGGGTCAAAGAGCGTTAGGTCTTTTTGCACAAATGGGAATTAAGGTGCTGGTCGGCGCGCCAGTAGATTATCCGGAAAACCTCGTACAGGCATATCTGAACGATACTCTACAGCTGGGGGCAAATGTCTGCGACCACTAACACCTCCCCAAACCCCAACCATCTTCTTTCACAGGGGGCGAGGAAAGTCATCCCCTCGCCCTTTGGATAAAAATTTCTCTAAACCTTTTCCCGCCTATTTTTTATGTTATCTTCACATAATACCTCCAAAGTTCTATATTCAAGTTTGAACAAAGCAATGAAGGACTATTTGAAAACACGAGAAGGAACTGGTTATGAAGTTAGGTATTGTCGGTCTGCCAAGATCTGGGAAGACCACTCTCTTTCGCGCCCTTACAGGAATTCAAGACGCCGGGACGGAGTCAGGAGGGAAACTCACTCCCGTACAGGGCGTTGTATCCGTACCCGACGAGCGATTAGACTGGCTCTTTGAACAGTTCAAAAGCAAGAAAAAAACACCAGTTCAGGTAACTTATCTTGACCTGCAGGGTTTTTCAGAAAACAGAAAAAAGTACTTGTCTTCCCTTTTGAATCACATGAGGCCCATGGATGCTTTTGTAATGGTAATTCGCAATTTCGACGACCCCGTAATGGGACCTCCGTCGGTGGAGAAAGATTTTCGCACGCTGGAAGACGAATTTATTATCACGGACCTTGCTACCGTGGAAAAACGCCTGAATAAGTTGGCCGAAGAAAGGAAAAAAGGGAAAAAAACGTCGGATCAGGAGCTAGAGTTACTGGAACAGTGTCGGGAAGTGCTGAGCAAGGAAGAACCTCTCAGGAACTATCCGGAAATTGCCACAAAACCCGAACTTCGTGGATACACATTCCTTTCCGGAAAACCGCTTTTGATAATTGTAAATAACAGCGACGACACCTCGGATCTTCCAGCAGCAGATTTTAAAGGGGTTGTTGCAATTCCCGTAAGGGCCAAACTCGAAGCAGAACTTTCTGAACTGGAAGAGGAAGATCTTGAAGTGTTTTGCGAAGATTTTGGCATAAAAACTTTGGCTCGGGATTTAATTATAAAAAAATCTTTTGAAATCTTGAAATTGGTTACCTTTTACACAATTGGAGACGAAGAAATCAAGGCCTGGACAGTACAAAAGGGAACGACCGCTCTAAAAGCGGCCGGTGCAATTCATTCGGACATGGAAAAAGGCTTCATAAGAGCCGAGGTGATTCACTTTGATGATCTTAAGACCGCGGGGAATTATGCTACAGCTCGGAGAGAAGGACTCCTGAGACTCGAAGGCAAAGAATACATTGTGAAGGATGGCGATATCTTACAGATCAGGTTCGGGTTGTAACTACTGCTGGCGGAACACGCCATGAATAGCCTGATTGAACAGAAAAGAAAAAACATAAAGGTTATAGATTTGCCCCGAAAAGACCTGAGACCTTATGTGACTTTTTCGTGCAGCTCCTGCGGAAACAAATGTTGCTACCGAAACACTTGAAAGGTATCATACTGTAAAGATCAAATGTCCCTGTGGCTCGGTCACTCGATACATCATAAATCGTCGAAGTGCTTTCAGGAAAAAGACAAGCCTGCCGGTCGACATCTTAGTGATAATTGCTCAATCCAGCAAAACGCCTGTAAAAGCGACGGGTTATGTTGATGATATCTCCGTAACCGGCATGGGTATAATTACACCTACCTATAACTCATTCGAAATAGGCGACGTGATCGAAGCGCACTTTGAGTTACCTCTTAACAATAGAGAAAAAGTCAAAAAACGATGTGTGGTGGTGTGTAGCGTTCGTAAAATCCTGAAACAGTCGGTGATGTTTGTAAAACTCCGAGGAATTCGCCAGCACAACCTAAAAAACCTAAATCTGGACATTCCACTTTACAAACTGATTGGGCTGTGTGGAGTAAGTGGTTCGGGGAAGTCGTCACTTGCTTTCCATGTACTTCATGCCGAGGGGCAGAGGCGATATTTGGAAACCTTTTCTCCTTATTTGAGACAGTTTTTCGAACAACTAAGTCCACCTGATGCTGATATAATAGAAAATATCCCGCCCACTATCGCTTTGGAAAGCGGAACCACGGTGCAGAATGCCCGCTCTACTGTTGGAACCCTGACAGAAATAAACGACCTTCTCAAACACCTCTATGCCCAGCTCTCAGAACCCTATTGTCCATTTTGTAATAGAGAAATCCGACCCTCTACTCCAGAAACCGTACTAAACACCTTGAAACAATGCGAAAAAGATCGTTTTTACCTACTGGCTCCGATTCGGTTGTCAACCCCTAGAATAAGGGAAGAACTAGCGAGAATCGGCTACATCAGGGTTTTTTACTCCAGAAGAATTTGGCATCTGGATGACCCGGATTTTCCCAACATCAAAGAAGATCCATTATGGGTAGTGGTGGACCGAATAGACAGAAAAAAGGCGTCGGAGGAACGTATCCGGGATTCTTTACATCAGGCCTTTTCCATCGGAAACGGAAAAATCAAAATGCTATTTCCCGACGGTTCAGAACAGGAATTCTGTAATTTGAGGATTTGCCCTGGTTGTGGTGCCGAAATTCCAGAGAAGAACCCTGAAGTTTTCTCGTTTAACAGCCCTGTCGGAGCATGCTCGGAATGCCGAGGATTTGGGCGCATCATAGATATAGATCTGAACATGGTTATTCCCGACCAAACAAAATCAATTCTGGAAGGAGCAATTAAGCCTTGGACGCCGGGGAGGTCTGAATATTACGATTTGCTGAGATTCTGCAAGAGTGAGGGAATTCCTGTCGATGTTCCCTTCGAACGGCTGAAACCGGAGCAGCAGGATAAAATTATTAACGGAACAGATCGGTTTTACGGAATACGCGGTTTTTTCGGGTGGCTTGAACAGAAGACATATAAAACTCATGTTCGCGTGTTTTTATCACGCTATCGAGCATACCGACCATGCCCTGCCTGTGGAGGAACTAGATACGGTAAGGCGGCGCAGTTTTTTAGATTGCAGGGTAAGCCAATTTATGAGGTCCAAAGTTGGAGTGCAGAACGGTGCTATGAGTTTTTCAAGGTCATTTTTGAAACAATCCCGGATCACTGTCGTTCGCTCACCGAGGAAATTATCAAGAGACTGAAGATTATGGTTGATCTTAGGCTTGGCTATTTGAGCCTTGACAGGCCGTCCCGCACGCTATCGAGTGGAGAAGTCCAAAGAGTTCACTTCGTAAAGGTGCTGGGGAGCTCCTTAAGCAACGTTCTTTATATACTCGACGAGCCCAGCGTGGGACTACACCCAAGGGATCAGGAGAACCTTATAGTTGCCCTCAGAAAATTTGTGACCAACCACAATACCGTTGTGCTGGTAGACCATGACCCCGAAATCCTGAAGATATGCGATGAGCTGATCGAACTCGGACCTGGAGGCGGAAACGACGGAGGTTACATCGTCGCAAAAGGACCTCCTGACAAGGTGTCGTCCACACCGGAAAGTCCAACAGCTCCCTATCTGAAAAATCCTCTGCAATTGCCCGATGAAAGGAAAGACTCCGCTCAAAAAGGCAAACCAAAAACAATCCGCATAATCGGCGCAAAGGCTTTTAACCTGAAAAATATTACCGTCGAAATTCCTCTTGGACGTGTTGTCGGTGTTAGTGGCGTATCCGGAGCGGGTAAAACGTCGCTCGTTGAAACCACTCTTTACGGTCAGTGGAAGCTTTTCAAAAAACTCCCCCTTGACTTTCCGCCTGGTCCCTGTGAGGCTGTGGAAGGGCTAGAACAGCTTGAAGATGTTATTCTCATAGACAGACGCCCTATCGGAAAGAGCCCCCGTGCAAACCTGCTTACTTACTCGGGCGTGCTAACACACATCAGGCAACTTCTTGCTTCCACCCCGGAAGCAAAACTAAAAGGTCTTTCAGCTCGGCACTTTTCTTTCAATCAGCCGGGTGGACGTTGTGAAGTGTGCCGTGGCGAAGGTTTTGAACGGTTTGACATGCAGTTTCTCGCGGATATCTATGCACCCTGCCCTGCCTGCAAAGGAAAACGCTTTAAAAAAGAAATATTGGATGTGCGCTACATGGGTTGGTCTATAGAAGATTTCTTGAATGCCACGGCGGCAGACGTATTGAGGGCTTTCCCGGAAAATAAATATTTCGGAAGAAGCCTTCGGCCGTTTGTGGATCTCAACCTGGATAAAATCAAGCTTGGGCAACCTCTTTCTACCCTCTCTGCCGGTGAGTTGCAGCGTCTCAAGTTGGTCCCCTTCTTACAGAAATCCGAAAGAAGAGCAGGTAGTGGCGACGGATTTCTGATTATTTTGGACGAACCTTCCCGCGGCCTTCACCCTAGGGATTTGAAAATGCTAATAGAACTTTTCAGGAACATCGCTCAAAAAGGCAACACCGTTATCATTGTGGAGCACAATCCACTGGTGCTGGTAAATTGCGAGTGGATAATAGATCTTGGTCCAGAAGGCGGGGATCGGGGAGGACACATAGTATTTGAAGGAACAGTACAGGACCTTCTGGAATGCAAAGAAAGTATAACCGGACGATACCTCAGGAAGCGAGTTGAATCCTTAACCCCATCACCCTGTACGCCTTCAATGCACAAGGAAAGTAAAACAGAAACGCCGTCAGTGATGCTTCGTGGTGTAAGGCATAACAATCTGAAAATAGAAGTTCTTTCCATTCCGTTTAACCGTGTAATAACTGTTACAGGCGTAAGTGGATCCGGAAAATCTTCCCTGGCTTTTGATGTCTTGCACTCCGAAGGGACAAGGCGATATCTGGAATGTCTCTCGACCTATGTAAAACAATTTTTTACGATATTTGAAAAACCTGACGTGGATTTCATCACAGCTCTTCCACCGACGGTAGCCATAGAACAGAAGCTAAGCAGAGCGGTAGGAAAATCCACCGTAGGAACCATAACGGGAATTTACCATTACATCCGACTTCTTTTCTCAAGAGCTGGTACTCAACGATGCCTTGGATGTGGTCAACCAGTGCGTCCTCTGAGCGTTGACGTCATTCTAAACACCCTTAACGAGCTAGCCAGGCAAGAACCAATAACTATATCAGCACCCGTGGTGTACAGAAGAAAGGGAGTCTACAAAGATCTCATTAAACGACTGGGCAGAATGGGCTTTAACGAAATCTTTGTAGATGGTGTTAGGATTCCGAAAGGTCATGTACCAGAGCTATCACGATTCGAGGATCATACAATAGAGGCTACCCGGAGGATTTCCAGAAAAATAACGGACGATGACGTCTTGTGGATAACGCGAGCCTTAAATATGGGAGCAGGTTTCATTACCGTTACCGGATTGGAATCGGGAAAACGAACGATTCTTAGCACCAAGATGTATTGCCCCTGGTGTAATATCGGGTACTTACCGCTAGACCCCAGATTATTTTCATTCAATAGCCCTTACGGTGCATGTTGTGAGTGTTCTGGAAAAGGCATTAAAAAGGTCCTGCAAACAGAAAAACTAAGGCAACTAATGCTAAGAAATAAACAAGAGTTTTTGCAAAAATGGATCGGTGCTACTTTCATACCCCAGAAGATTCGCAAAGAGTGGAAAAAGGTCCTGCTGGATTTAAAAGAATCAGGTAAAAAACTGATGGATTTTGATCCAGATAAGTTCTTGGAAGGAACACGAGCATTGCCTGGTTTAATTCCCGTACTGGAACAATTGCTGGTACATGGAAAGCTTCCCGAAGACGTTGTTGCTGAATTGGCCGAGATGACATGTCCGGCTTGCGGAGGAACTCGAATCAACGAACAGGCCAGAGCCGTTGAATTCGCAGGCTACACCGTGCCGGATCTCACTGCCATGACGGTAGAGGAAGCCATTGACACGTGGAAAACCATGAAGGTTCCTGATGATAGCAGGCTGATTTTCGAACGCATACGAAGTGAGGTCCTCCTCAGGCTGGGTTTTCTCGCTAAAGTTGGTTTGGAATACTTAACTCTTGATCGCTCGGGTGATACCCTCAGCGGAGGAGAATACCAAAGGGTTCGTCTTGCTGCCGCTCTGGGCTCGCACCTACATGGTGTCTTTTACATACTGGACGAGCCCACGATAGGTTTACATCCAAGCGACAATGAAAAGGTCATCAAGGCACTCCATCATCTGAAAAAATTCGGTAACACTGTGCTGGTCGTGGAACATGATGCAGACACGATTCGGAAATCTGATTTTATTATTGAACTTGGTCCAGGAGCAGGAGCAAAGGGTGGTAGAATCGTTGCCTGCGGTACTGTTAAAGATTTTGAAGAAAAATCAGAAACCAGCACCTACGCTGCAATTGTGAACTCACCAAAACTGAACTTAGAACACACCCATGCACAATTCTCCAAGTGGATTGAATTCAGGAACGTCAGATTTCGTAACCTGAAATCTATAACTGTAAGAATCCCGCTTAATGCCCTGGTTACCATCACTGGGGTCTCCGGGTCGGGCAAAAGCACTCTGCTATTCGACGTGATCTACCCTTACATCGCCTTTCATACGGGACAGAAGAAGTGGTTCCTGCCCAATGCAGAAAGATGCGAAAGTATCCATGGCGTTGAAGAGTTGAGTGCAGTCCACAAAGTAGATCACCAACCAATAGGACGAACGCCCAGATCAACACCTGCCACATATCTGGGCATATGGAACGAAGTGAGGACTCTATTCGCATCTTTGCCCGAGGCTAAAGCTACGGCCATGACAACGACACATTTTTCTTTTAATTTGTCGGATGGTAGGTGTCCTTTTTGTAAGGGGCTGGGTGTTATTGTGGAAAAGATGAGTTTCCTCCCCGAGGTTAGCAGGACCTGTCCTGCATGTGGAGGCCATCGGTATCAAAAGCATGTGCTTTCCGTAAAGTATAAGGGCAAATCCATAGCCGATGTATTGAACATGACATTTGATGAGGCTGAATCTTTTTTTGCCCACCTCCCGAGGATCGCTCGCGTAATTCGTTTTGTAAACGAACTTGGTCTCGGATACTTGAAGCTGGGACAGCCCAGCCCGACCTTGTCGGGCGGGGAAGCCCAAAGGATTAAATTGGCCAGAGAACTTGTAAAAAACGCAAAACCGTCAATGTTTGTACTTGACGAACCCACGACTGGGCTTCACAGGCTGGATGTAGAAAAACTCGTAAAGTCGCTGAGACAACTTGTAAACAAAGGGCACACCGTTGTGGCTATTGAACACAATCTGGATTTTATCGGTTCAAGCGACTATGTTATTGACCTGGGCCCCGGTAGTGGGGAAAAGGGAGGGCGAATCGTTGCCGAAGGAAGCCCCCTAGACATAAGGGGATTTGCCAAAACATCCGCCACAGCCAGAGCGCTTAGCGGTCACGAAAGGAGAGGCGTATGTCCACAAAAGGACTACACGAGCTTATAGAAATCCTAAGTGAGTGTGAATCCGTAGCAGGCAAAATGGAAACCGGTGAGGTGCCCCTGGATAAGGCCCTCGCACAAATTGCTAACCTGATGATAAAATTTCAAAAAATTGCCGATAAGTCCGGTCTTGTGGCTTTGAAAAGAACAGGACATGAAATAGAAAAATTTGCCAGACGGACTGATCTTTCTCCCGAGGAACTAACAGGCCTTGCTTTCGCTTTCACCACTCTCAAGAGCGGCTTAAAGAGTGAAACCATTGAGGACATAAGGGCCGCTATTCTCGAAACCTATGAAATCCTGGGCTTTCCAGTTCCAACTGAATGGCAGGTTAGTAAGTTTGTAATTAAAGAAGATAAGCCTGAATCAGACGAGGCAAAAACAACTCCGGCCGAAACGGAAGCTGTTGAACCCGCCCACGAGGGAGTTGAAGAAGAAACTTATGAGTCGGTTAGTCGAGCAGCAGATAATCTTGGGCTGGAAGTAAAAACCGCACCAGATGGAAAATCTGTCGTGATAACAGTCCCTTCAGACAAGCTGCCACAGGTACAACGACTTCTAACACCAGTGGACCCCCAAAAAGACTTCAGTGAAAAAGTGCCACCAAAGGACGAACTTGAACGTAAAGTCCTGAATAAAATGAAAGAATTCATAGCGGCTTTTGCTGAAGGGGATTTCAAAAAAGCCCAAGAAGTGCTTGAAGATTTGGCCAGCATGCAAGAAGGTGGTGAAATTTTCAACGAAATAGGTTTCATGGCACGGCAATTATATAATGCCCTGAAAGAACTCGGCACTATCATTGATCCAGCTCTGAAAGAACTCGCTGTGGATTACCTGCCCGATTCAGAGAGCCGATTGGAACACCTCATGAGGTTAACGGAAGAGGCAGCCAATACAACTTTGGACTGTACTGAAAGAATGCAGGATAGGCTCGAGAAACTGGAAGAACTCATCAAAGCACTTCAATTGCATCTGGAACGCCTGAAACCCATTGGCGAGCGGGCGCGCCAGAGATTCCAGCAGCTTGACAGTATATTTGCGGAGATCGCCGAAATGAGCAAGGAAGAAA
This sequence comes from Deltaproteobacteria bacterium, assembly GCA_019309115.1. Classification (GTDB taxonomy): domain Bacteria; phylum Desulfobacterota; class Syntrophobacteria; order Syntrophobacterales; family Thermodesulforhabdaceae; genus JAFDGW01. The sequence continues at coordinate 72,836 of JAFDGW010000018.1, read as the reverse complement.
AAGAAGACATTAAAAAGATTCTGTCAGCTCAAAATTTTCAGGATCTGAGCGGTCAAACGGTTCTTAAAGTCATGGAAGTTTTGAAAGAACTCCAGGAAAGGCTCATTGCCCTTATTAAAAGTTTCGGTGTAAAGCTCGAAAGTAGAAAAAAGAAAGACGAACTCTTAGGACCTGCTCACGAAAAAATGGAAGGCGTGCTGAAGTCCCAAGACGAAGTAGACGCACTTCTGGCACAGTTTGGATTTTAGGAAACCTAGGAGGAGGTTACAAAAATGACAGAAATCAGGCATTCTTACAAATTTATTACTCCGGTAAGGGTTCGCTATGCCGATACCGATGCACAAGGGCACGTCTATTTTGCGAATTACCTTGTGTACTTTGACATAGCTACCACCGATTACATGAGGGCAATAGGTTATTCATACGAAAAATTGATCGAAAAAGGATACGATTTTTACACAGTAGAAGCCCTGTGTCGCTACAGAGGAAGAGCCTACTTTGACGAAATTTTGCAAGTCGCCGCCAGAATTTCACAAATCGGGAATTCCAGCTTTCGCTATGACCTTGCCGTTTTTAGGGATGGCTCGGCCGATTCAATAGCGGATGGGCATATCGTTAACGTCATGGTGGATAAAAACACGGGCAAACCGACACGGGTTCCCGACGATTTTCGAGAGGCTGTACAGAGTTACGAGGAAGTAGAGTTAAGAAAAACCGGACAGTGAATATGCATGACCCCATTGTTAATATGGCACGGTAATAGTTTCATCATCACTTCCGTTTTGTGCTTTTTTTCGCTAAATAGAAAACCAGTGGTTGTGGGAGCTTGTAAGAAACCCGTCAAGTTGAAAGGAAGCTGGCATGGGTAAGCGCGGGCTACTGGGCATAATCTGGTACATCGTCGGGATTGTTTTACTTGTACTAATCATCGCTACATGGGTTTTTTACGCCGGTGGGCTTCTGTGGTTTAAATTAAACACCTATCGAAAAATAGGAACAATAGGTAGTCTTTTCGGGTACATTTCTCTGTATTTATTCGTTTTGACGACTTTTGTAGCCGTTCGCCTTTCGCTTCTAGAACGAGCATACGGCTTGAACAACCTCATTCGCTTTCATAGAAAAGTGGGCCCTTTTGTTGTAATTTGCGTAATCGTCCATGCAATTCTTAAAATTTGGGCTTATTCACTGTCGACCGGGGAAACCTGGAGCTGGGATTTTGCCTTTCAATTCTTTCCCTATACATGGGACTTGAAGGAAAACGCTTTTATTCTGGCTCGCTGGGCTCTTCTAATAATGATCACGTCTGTTGCGGTGGCTCAAGTGGGACGAATAATTCTTCCCTTCAGGTTCTGGAAATCCCTGCACCTTGCGATGTACTGGGTGGTTGCTGCCGGTTTCTTGCATGCCATTGCTGTGTCGTCGACAATTCAAACGTTTCCGGTGTTAGGCATGTGGGCAATCCTTGCAGCGTTATGGACTAGTGCGGCGGGGTACAGATTGAATTACCTTAAAGTTCGCACTAAAAACCAGCGATGGATTTTAGAAAGTGTGCAATACGAAACTTACGACACCCATACATGCCGTTTTATACGTCGAGGTGACCCTGGTAGTTTTTCGTCGTGGGCACCCGGCCAGTTTGCGTTGTTCAGGATGAAATCTAAGCTGTGGGGATGGAGCGAGCCTCATCCCTTCACCCTGTCCTGCATTCCCGGAGAGGGCGTTATTTGCTGTACTGTGAAAGGAGTGGGTAACTTTAGCAAAAGATTGCGCACAGCGCATCCGGGAACTGAATTTTTGTGCGAAGGACCTTACGGAGTATTTACTCCCGATTTTACCAAGGAAAAAAAGCTAGTGTTTATTGCCGGCGGAATAGGCGTAACGCCTTTTTTAAGCATGATCCGATACGCGGTGCACAATAACCTGCCAGTAACCATAGATCTTATTTGGGGTAATAAAGCGAAACGGGACATTATCGCTTACTCTGAATTATCCAGATATGTTAAGAAATTCCCGGGTTTAAGGGTTGTTCATGTTTTAAGCGAGCAGAAGATAACGGAAAAGCTTCTTGAGGAAACGTCATCTGACGGCTTCTTTTGGGAGCAAGGTTTTGTGTCCGGAGCCATCCTGAAAAAATATGTGGATCCTGATGGAGCATCATTCTACCTGTGTGGTCCTGCACCCATGCAACGGTTTGTGCTGAAAGAATTGAACGAAGTCTTCGGTGTTTCCCGCCGCAGGGTAAAGAGGGAACTATTCCTCCTGTTCTAAAGCGGCCTTAATGTGGCGATATAGAACATAGGTCATGGCGAAGACTTGATCGAGCACAGGAAGGTGAAGGGTTATGGTGGCATCGAATCGAAAGGCCATTTGAGGTTCAAATTCTTCATCGCCTTTCCAGAAAATCAACATAACCGGAACCCTAGGAAATACGTTGACAACAAAGGTGAAATTTCCGTGATCCATTTGTATTTGTCGGCCACCCAGAACATCAACAGCCCTTATCACGTCTTGGGGATAGAGTTGGTACATATCGGCGAGGGGACGCGTGGGGAGTTGATGAGGGCCCTGGAAAAATACAAATCCGCCCGGCAAATCCTTTTCGCCGACCCACTTCCGAGATGGCTCGGTGGGACTGGCGTTTATGAGATAATTCAAAGCAATAAGAGCCGTTTCAAAATCCACGCTATCGAAGGGTAGCTTACGCTCCTGAACAATTAATCTCTCTGAAGGTACTATCCTTAAAGACCCAGACAAAAAAGGGAGGATATAGTCGTATTCTTTTTCCCTGTAAGTTGCTAGAGCTCTTTTGCACACATCGTCGGGATCCAGTTTTTCTAATGTGTCCCACAATATCGGATCCACTTCTTCAGGATATTCGTATAATCCCCTGGTGGGAGAGTCTTTAACAAGTGAGTAAATAATCCTAAGAGCTTTGTGAAAGTACTGGCCGGGAACCATAACATCCCCCCAGCCTTTCTGAGTAACAAAAAGCCCATCGTAAGCGGTATCTTCAAAGGTGCGAATCCAGAAGGGAATATCCTCTCGCTCCAGCGCATCCGCTACCACGTCCGCTTCGAACCGATTTGCCAGTGTATAAGCCTTTACGTAAGTTGTATCGGCTTTCTCCATTTACGATCTTCTCCAAAAATGCTGAACGTAAAATTGGTAGCACGACATGGGGAATAAATCAACAAAGTCCTAGGTTGTTTGTAAAATAACTTTGTAATAGTTTTTTAAGATGAACGACGTAGCGCAGTTGCGGGATTCGGATTCGTGCAGGTGTTTTATGGGCAAACCACCGGTTTCATTGAATAACTTTTGCATTGAATGTATTATTCCCATGGCCTCACGGTTGGAGTAAACTAAAGTTGTGAAAATCAGTATAAGTAGAAATTGAATCAAGCGAGGATGTGGGATGGAACTTTATAAGGAAGCGGGGGTAGATCTGGAAAAAGCAAATATCTTAGTAGAAAGAATAAAACCCCTTGCTCAGAAAACTGTCCGTAAGGGAGTCCGCAGTGGCATAGGAGGATTTGGAGCACTCTTTGCCTTGGATACCAATGAAATAAAAGATCCGGTCCTTGTGTCATCGACGGACGGAGTAGGCACAAAACTGAAGGTGGCGTTCCTGGCAGAAAAATATGACACCGTCGGTATCGATCTGGTTGCCATGTGCGTCAATGACATCTTAGTGCATGGCGCACGCCCGTTGTTTTTCCTAGATTACATCGCAATGGGAAAAATTGACCTGGACATTCTGGAAGATCTAATTCGAGGCATAAGCAACGGGTGCGAAAAAGCAGGGTGCGCATTGGTAGGAGGGGAAACGGCAGAAATGCCAGATTTCTATAGCCCTGGCGAATTTGACATGGCTGGATTTGCTGTAGGGGTTGTGGATAATAATGACATAGTTGACGGATCAACGATTCATGTTGGAGACGTTGTTGTGGGACTCCAATCGAGCGGACTGCATTCCAATGGTTACAGTCTCGTGCGCAAAATCCTGTTTAAACAACTCAAAATGAATCCAGACGATTATATTGAAGATCTCGGTACTACAGTGGCCGAAGAACTTTTAAAACCCACAATGATATACGCCCCTGTGGTGTTGCGCCTCCTGAAGCAGGTGCAGATCAAAGGCATGGCACACATAACGGGAGGCGGTTTGATTGATAATATTCCCAGGATTTTACCCGATTCCTGCACCGCAGTCATCCGAAGGGGAAGCTGGGATATTCCACCTATTTTTTCATTCCTTCAGAAAGCCGGAAAGATTTCAGACGGAGAGATGTTCCACATTTTTAACAATGGCGTGGGTTTCGTCTTAATCGTTCCGGAAGGTGCGGTTGATACTATAATCCAGCATTGTCAGGCGTCCGGGTTGAAGGGCTATGTTATAGGGTATATTGAACACAAACAGAACGAGAAGGAGGGGCCGAGCATAATTTTCGAACAGGCATAGTTATGCATGAAGTTATACGGACTTTGAAACATGACAGAAATAGAACGCCCCAAAATACGCCAAACGCTGGAGGTGTTATCTCATTATCTTCATGGAAAAAATCTCGCTCTCCGGCTGGCGTTGACATGTTTTTTCGCAAGAGGTCACTTGCTCATTGAAGACCTTCCCGGTCTTGGCAAAACCACCCTCGCCATAGGAATCGCTAAAATACTGGGCTTGGAATTCGGACGCATTCAATGCACCAACGATCTTCTGCCATCCGACGTAACGGGTCTTTCGGTGTTTGACAGACAAAGCAGTTCTTTTCAATTTCGACCCGGGCCCATCTTTCACAATATAGTACTTGTAGACGAAATCAATCGTGCTACCCCTAAAACTCAGAGCGCACTGCTGGAAGCAATGGGGGAAAAACAGGTAACTGTTGAAGGCCGTACATACCCCCTTCCCCAGCCTTTTTTTGTAATTGCTACCCAGAATCCTCTTGAAAGCTTTGGAACTTTTCCTCTACCAGAATCACAGATGGACCGGTTTATGATGAAAATAAAAATAGGCTACCCTTCCAGGGAAGCAGAGCGGGAAATCTTGAAAGGGGGAAGCCGACGCAAAGAACTTTATAGCATTGACCCACTTTTTACTGCAGACGAAATTATGGAAATTCAAAACGAAATAACAAATGGCATTCATGTATCCAACAGGGTGTTGGACTACATTCAGGACATAGTGGACGCCACAAGGAATAGCCCCTTACTTACGGCCGGACTTTCCACACGGGGTGCTCTGGCGTTGTTGCACACATCCAGAGTAGATGCATACTTTGCAAATCAAGACTATGTTTCTCCCGACAATGTTAAATTTGTAGCCCCTTATGTTATCCCTCATCGTGTCCTTTTTCGTGACGAGTATATTACCATCAACCGCGAGGAGGCGATAATATCGCTCATTGGAGAAGTTCCCGTACCCGTATTTTGAAAATACGCAAAGCGGGATATCTTTACATTATCGTAACTATTTTTATTGCCATGGCCGGGGTAAACACCGGTAACAACATGGTGTATTTGATAGCATCGTTTCTTCTTGCTTACATGGCCCTGTCAGGCTGGATCGCCCAGATGAATCTAGCGAGATTGGAAGTGGAAATAATAACCCCCCAGGAATGTTTCGCCAGAACGCCCATACCCATTATAGTGAAAATTCACAACCGCAAATCTTTTTTACCGTCCTTCTTTCTCACCACAAAGATGCACATCTTGGGCAAGGAAAAGGCCGAAACCTGGTTTCTTCACGTGCCTGCGCGTGACACCGTTTCGGGAATGGCCGAGATAAAAATCAACAGAAGGGGTGTCGTTGGAATTGATTCGATAATCATACAATCAGGATTTCCTTTCAATTTCTTCGATCGTTATCAGGTCATAAAGATAAAAAGAGAGATGTTCCTGTTTCCGAGGCCAGAAAGATGTAACAGTGATATGATCACAGTAGAGGGGAATTGCGGTCGGGGCGGTAGTGGTCTTGGGGTGCCTAATTATGATGATATGTATTCAATTCGGGAGTATGTACCGGGAGACCCACCAAAATTCATCAACTGGAAGGCCACCGCGAAAACGGACAAAATTAAGGTGAACGAACTAGGAACGGAAACCCCAAAAAGCCTGATACTTAACCTGACAAATATCCCACCATCGCAAATTGAAAGAACCTTATCCTGTTGCACTTATCTGGTACTTAAGCTGACCGAAAAAGGCGTACCCATCGGAATTAAAACCAATCGTACCTTTATACAACCGGCTACTGGAAAAAATCACCGAAGAAAGTTACTTAGAACGCTGGCACTTTATGATGACGGTCAGAATGGTTATTGACATACTTTGTCTTTTTATCACCGCCCTTGCTTACGGGGTAAGTGTGCCTCGAGTAAACCCCATTATTGCTTTTGTAACCAGCGGAGCAGTGGCTGTAGAATTAATCCATCGTTATCGATACAGAAGGTCTTTTAGGATTCCGAGATGGTTACTGAACACAACAGGTATATTGTTCACTCTAGCAAGCCTTACATCCATATCGCTGGAAGACCCCTTACCACCACTCATTGAATCTTTTATGGTACTGCTTACAATAAAGTGGCTGGAAGATAAAAAAGCTCGAGATTATTTTCAAATTCTTCTTCTAAGTCTTTTCCTTTTCATTTCCTACGCATTCTACACCACCGCAATGAGTTTCCTGTTTATAATCGCCATGGCCTTTCTGGCAGGCACGCTGGCCCTTATATTGCTCAGCGGCCTTGATAAAGCAGAAGAAACGCAAACAATACAGCCTCGTGCTCTGGCTCACTGTGCCCTTCTGGCGGCCGTTCTCTTATTGCTCGCCATACCGACCACCTTTTTGCTCTTTTTTATTCTGCCCAGGACTGAATATCCGTTATTGCCTTTCCTTAACCGCGGAAGCACGGGAACTACCGGATTTTCGAGCGAAATCAGGTTGGGGGAAGTTTCGTCAATTCAGGAGTCAAATACGGTGGCACTTCGTGCAAAGATTGAATATCCGAAAGGTAACCAACTCACACACCCGCTTCCGACATCTAGTCTTTACTGGCGTGGTATTGTCTTTGACTTATTCGATGGCAAGAAGTGGTATTCCAGCTTTACAAACTACCACAAAGTGAAACGGATAAACCCTCCCAAGGATTATCATGTAATTGTTCAAAAAGTAATCCTGGAACCTCACGATGAACCTTACCTCTTTTGCCTTGATGTTCCGATTTACGTATTTTCTCGAAAGGAATCCATTCTTGTCCACGAAGAGAAACGGGTTTTTCAGTTTCGGGACTCTATCACTTCAAAAACCTCTTACGAGTGTTACTCAACATTATCTTCCCAAAATAGACCTCATGCCAAAATAGGACGGGCCATGGACAGATACTTGTATGTACCCCCCGACCTGAAGGTAAAGTTAAAACCTCTGGTAGATCGATTTATAACTCCGGCCAACATATTAAAAACCGCTTACACTATGACCCGATGGCTCAAACACTCTTTTCACTACTCTCTGGAAAAGCTTCCGATGTCGGAAAACCCGCTTGAAGAATTTTTGTTTAAATCCAAACGTGGAAATTGTGAGTATTTTGCCTCAGCCCTGGGCGTTATGCTTCGCATAGCCGGTATTCCGTCTCGCCTGGTTGGAGGATACAAAGGAGGATATTTCCACAGGTTGGGTCGTTACTACGTCGTGCTCCAGAAAGATGCCCATGTATGGGTAGAAGCTTACACGAATGACGGAAAATGGCACAGGTTGGATCCAACTCCACCGGCAATACTAGATAAAACAAAACATGGTGCGGGAAAAAGCCCCATTTTTAAGCTAAAATTATACATGGATCTGGTCAGCTATTTCTGGAGTCAGATGGTTATTTCCTACGACTTTCATAAACAGATAAGAATGTTTTCAAAACTGGGCCGGAACGTCCAAGGTGTGTTCAGGTGGCCGTTAAATTTTAGGGATCTGAAAATGAAACAAAACGTGAAAAATTTCAGATCAAAAAGAAACGTATGGGTATCAATCCTCGTCGTAATGCTTATAACAATAACTATAGCACTGAAAGCTTCGCGGACACGACAGCGGGGGTCCTCACGTACCCCAAATAAATATTTTCGCAAATTCACAGAAAAGCTGAGAAAATACGGAATTGAGCCGCACTCACAAGGTGAAACCGTGGAGGAAATGGCATTAAGGTTAAGAAATTTTTTCGATAATTCCGGAATGAAGCATAAAGCGGAAAGTGCCCATAAAGTGATTGAATTCGCAAAACTTTATTCGAAATGCCTTTATGGAAAAGATGGATTTTCTAAGGAAAAAAGAAAAATGCTACAGAGGCTTCTCGATGATATCTGAGGCATCAGGTAAGTTGTCTGATTTCTTCAATATGCTAGATGTCGAAAGGTTGTCGTGTAAACGGCTGGAGTCACACATTCACAAAATTTGTTGTGACATTGCGACGCATCGCCAGGGTAAGCGTGATTTGGAAACCGAGCGTTTTCAAAAATTGGTGTGTCCATGCATTGCATTGCTGGTAAAACCAGACAAATCGGTTCGACGTACGCACTTGGCTTTCTTTAACTCAAGAACGGGAAGAGATATCCATCCACATGCACCGTGGTTGAAGGCCTTGAGACTGGCCTTAAAAGCCTCGACAAGCTTTGATTTTCATTACATTACCAGCACAGGTTTATTATTTTATGACCTCATAACCCGCTTCGTAGAAAAGAACCAACTACCACATACAGTCGTTCTTCCCCTTGCTAACCGTTCCAATAGCTGCTGCAACCGTCAAACCGTTATGCAGTGCCGAGATCGGATAATAGCACACCTTGCCGATGCGTGGGTCATCATCCAGATTCGACCTAGAAGCTCGCTAATTCCCATGCTGACTCAAATGGCAGCCGCAGAAGCAAAGCCTATCGCCCTGTGGCTTCCGCCAGACGATCCATCTCTAAAGTCGGCCAATAAAAGCCTGCTGAGGCTTTTTCCGGAGGCGTTCAGGTGGACCATAGAGGAAGACACAGAAAAACAATTTTTTTCGGTTTTATGGCCGCACATCAATGGAAAATTTAACCCAGTATATCCCTCGCTTAGCTTCCCCTGGCACGAATATCTCTATCATTACACGAGGCGATCTCGCGGCCCATGGCCTGGTGAAAGCCTGGAAACCTACCTCGACCATCTCCTGGACGCTCACCCTTTGTCACAACACTCGGCTCTGGACAGTCTGATAAACATTGCCAGGGAGAAAATTATCAGAGCAACGGGCAAGATCGTGAAAGGAGGTTTCAGAGTTGTAAGTTGGACTAGTGTACCGCCACCTATGGTACAGAAACTTAAAAAATGGAACGCTCCATCTCAGCGGTGGACAATCGAAGACTATGGAATTGCTGTAAGAAAGGACTTTTTGAAAAAGCGGGGAGCGAAACCGGTTTGTTACATTCCGGAGAAATTATACTGTAAGCTACCTTTATCGGAACGTTTCCGGTTTCAAAAACACGAACCACCATCGAGCCTCTGGAAAGACGAAAAGGAATGGCGTACACGAGAAGATTTCCCGCTGAATGACCTCACGCCAGATGAAGCCTTTTGGTTCGTGCCAACTGAGGGTGACGCTCGAAGGTTTTCTGCATTCGTAGATTCCCCTCTTCCGGTCATGATCGTGCAACAACAGGAAAAAGGAAAAAATAAAAGATACCCATGACAGCGAAATGGATTAAGAAACTCACTCATGACAACAGATTTATTCACTCAGCGTCTAAAATTGTCAGCGTAACGGCCACCGCATGGCTGGCGTCCTGTCGATATCACTTGTTCTGCGCAGACCAGGTAGAGGAGGTAAGAAGGTCCGGTATTCCTACTATTGTAGCAACCTGGCACTGTGGGATTTTGCCGATTCTTTACTACTTTCGGCGCGAGAAAACGGCTGTTATGGTAAGCCCCAGCCATGATGGAGAGTGGATTGAGAAAGTTGTCAGCAGGTGGGGTTTTATCTGCATACGGGGATCGTCTGGCAAGCATGGAAGCAAGGCCGCAAGGAAAATGATTCGATATTTGAAGTCGGGTTATCACGGTGGTCTGGTGGTGGACGGAAGCAGAGGGCCGGCCTTTAAGGTTCAAAAGGGTGCCATTTTTCTGGCAAAGGTGGCACAAGTTCCAATCTTGCCCATTGGAGTGTCTGCAAAACCGGTGTTACGCCTTCCTACCTGGGATCGGATGATGCTACCCCTGCCCTTCTCTAGGATTTTCATACGCCCTGGCAGATTAATTCATGTTGGTCATAACGCAGATATAAAAAAACTAGCAGAATATCTTGAAACCTATTTGAATGAACTTTATGGGATGAGAACAATTTACTGAAACTAATGTACTGCCGCAAGCTCCGTGGACCTTTTGGTTTTCATAGAAAGTGCAAGAGGAACCAAAAGACCGGTCATAATGGAAAAAATCCAAAAAGCATCGTTAAAACCTAACATGCTGGCTTGCCTTAGCACTTCTTGGTAAATGAAAGCAAGAGCTTTTTTTTGTTCTACCACATTTGGAGTAGACACACCAAAGTGGTGGAGTATTTCCTGAAACCGCTGCTGAAACACTGGATTAAAAGGGGTTACGTGCTCTACTAGAAAATTCTGGTGAAACTGAGATCTCTGAGACAAAATAGTGGTGCCTACGGCCGTGCCAAAGCTACCGCCTAGATTCCTGAGAAGATTAAAAATCCCAGAAGCGTTGCCCATTTCTTCTTTAGGAATGTTAACATAGGTTGCTGCCCCCAGCGGAACAAAGAAAAGCCCCATTCCAAAGCCCTGTATTATCCTGGGGATTGCAATAGACACAAAATCGGCATCCAGATTAAATCGAGACATCATCCAGAGTGATATCGCGGCAAGAGTAAGACCAACAGTGAGTAGCAGGTGAGGTCGGCCTCCCCTTTTAAGAAGCGTAGCAGCTATGGGCATAATCAACAAGCTGGCAATACCCCCAGGTCCCAGCACAAAACCGGCCCATAGAGCTGTATAACCCATAAGGTTTTGAAGATATAGCGGGAGTAAGACTATGCTGCCGAACATGCAGAAAAAACCGGTGAACATTATTATATTTCCGAAAGAAAAGGTCCTGTCCTTGAAAACGCGAAGGTTAACCACAGGATGCTCAGATCTTAACTCAACAATAACTAACATGATGAGGCAAACAGCAGATATTATGCTTAAGGCTACAATAAAATTAGATTCAAACCAATCTTCACGTTCTCCCTTGTCGAGAACCACCTGAAGGCATCCAAGACCGACGGCTAGAAGTCCCAATCCCCAGTAGTCGATTCCAAGCTTTCCTCTTTTCAGGTAGGGAGGATCGAATATGCAGAAGATAGTCAGGATAACGGCAACTATTCCCACCGGAAGGTTTATGTAGAACACCCAACGCCAGCTCCAGTTGTCGGTGATCCAGCCACCGAGAACGGGTCCAAGAATCGGGGCAAAGACTACCCCCATGCCAAAAATCGCCATGGCTGTCCCATGTTCCCGGGGAGGAAAGGTCTCAAGAAGTATCGCTTGAGATATGGGCTGAAGTCCTCCACCACCCAGTCCCTGCAAAATTCGAGCAATAATAAGCACTTCTAACGATGGGGCAGACCCGCATATCATAGAACTGATCGTAAACAAAACAATGGAAAAAAGAAGATAATTTTTTCGTCCAAATACGCTTGATAGCCAGCCTGTTATAGGAATTATGATGGCATTTGATACCAGATAAGATGTCAAAACCCAGGTTACTTCGTCAACACCGGCGCTGAGGCTTCCTCGAATGTGAGGCAGGGAAACATTCACAACGCTGGTATCCATTACCTCAATAAAGGTGGGAAGTATTACGGTAAGAGCAACAATCCATTTGTTTACATTGCCGGGGTTTTCCCGATTCATAAAAACCGGCCCTGTTGCTAGCTCTAGCTAGGGTTTTGTTCTATGAACGCTGCTTTAGCCGTCTCGGGTGGCCTGAGGTAAGGGCCATTCCGATCACTTGTATCTACAGTTACTTCAAGGGAAAGCCCCACCCGTAAGGGATGATCAACTGGAGGTGGAGAATCAAGCCTGATTTTGACGGGTACACGCTGAACCACCTTAATCCAGTTTCCTGTGGCATTTTCCGGAGGAAGCAAAGAAAAAGCCGTGCCGGTACCTGCTCTTATGCCTATTACCCGCCCATAATACTTATATCCCGGGTATATGTCTGCCTCTATGATTGCTTTCTGACCGATTCTCATGTGCGTTAGCTGAGTTTCTTTGAAATTTGCTTCTACATAAACATCCCTGAGAGGCACTATTGCCATCAAGGGCTGGCCGGGTTGAACAAAATTGCCAGCCTGTATATTTTTCTGGGCAACATACCCGGATATCGGCGCTTTTATCCTGCAATAGCTGAGGTTCAACTTGGCAAGTGCCAAATCCTTTTCTGCTTGATTGATTTTAGCCTTCAGGGCGTTCAGTTCATGCTTTTTTACCTCCACTTTTAGTCTCTCTGCTTTCGCCTTGAGCAGTCTGGCCTCGGCTTGGTGAACAAGATCTTCTGCTACCCGAACCTCCTTGCTAGCAGCATCTATAGCGGCATCGATGGCTTCCAGTTGTGCCAAAGCTTTTTTATACGCTGTACGTATCCTGTCGAAATCTCTTTCGGCAACGGCTTTCTGGGCAAATAAAGCCGAATAACGGGCGAAGTCTTTTTTTGCATGGCCGAAATCGGCCTTAGCACTTTTTCTTTTCTTTTGAAGTTCTTTCAGATTATCCATCGCTTGTCTCTTGCGATTCCTCGCCATGTCAAGAGCAAACCCGGCTTCCTGAAGAGCTGCACTCGTCACAGCATCTATATAAGTGAGTTCTGTTTGTGCAAGTCGATATTCCGCTTTAAGGCTATTAACCCTAGCTTGAGCTTCTTCCACCCTCAATCGGTAACTATCCGGATCAAGTTCCACAAGCAATTGTCCTTTCTGAACAAAATCGTCATTATCCACCAGTACTTTGAGTATCTGACCGGACACCCTGCTACTAACGGCTGCGCTATCAGCCATAACATAAGCGTTGTCTGTGGTAACCAAATGACGATGAGTAAACCACCACAATCCGCCGGCCAAGCCTCCAAGCACCAAGATCAACAGCAAAATAAGCCTAACGGGCTTTTTATTTCCACCAGTCTTGCTTTTTTCTTCTGCCATAACGCACCCACTACACTTGCCATTTTTGTCAGGATCTCTATCTTTAAAATTTGCTTAGCAGAAAGTCAAAATGTTCAAAGCCTGTTCGAAAAACCATCAAGAAAAATTGACAAACTTAGGTCGTGATGGTAGCCGTAGGTACCAAGGTCACTGGGAGGGAGAGGACGATGGCAATTTCTATAGAGGAAAGCCGGCCTTACCGGAAAATGGCAACAACCTGTCGTACACGCCCGGTGCGACCCAAACAAATTGTGTGGCCAAAGATCGAGCCTGTGACGCTGGAAAATGGGAAATACCGGATGACCTTGCTCCGCCGAGATCTGATAGATGCTGCGGCAAGGCTTTGGCAACTGAGCTACCCCGAGCTTTATGGATCACCTCACGAATTCCTTTTGGATCCTGACCAGTATGAGCGCTGGGTGGCTCTGTGGGACCGTTGGGAAGAAGATGCAAAATCCAAGGTCTATTGCATGGCGGTGCTGGAAGATGTCGCCAGCGGTGAGGTTTTGTCCGGATCGGTGTTGACCAAGTTTGAACGAAATCTTCAAGTAGAATTTTCCTTTGTGGCCACCCTTCCCCATTTGCGCGAAAGAAGACTCACTGACGAAGTGCGTCGCTTTGCTAGAAAGGTTGCAGCTGGAAGCGGGGCAGAATACTTCACCACCTTTTGCGAAACTTGGCACGACATTACGCAAAAGTGGTGCTTGAAAGGAGGCTGGAAGATTGCTGGGGTTTTCCCTGGAAGATTCACTCGCTGGAATGGCGACAATGAAGAATATCGTGGATGCACCGTTCACTTTTACCAATTCACCCAGGAAGCCTTGAATTATGTCACGCGTCCAGAAGAATGGCATCTCGCTCCAGAGGTTAAAAAAGTTTGGGATGTTATTTGGGAAGTAAATGGCGGTCTGTGAATCAATGTATAAATTTGTGGTGTCGAAAATGGATCAGTTTCCAATGATTTTAACACAAAATTTCTGAAGATCTGAAGAGCTTCGCCTTACGGGTTAGGTCAGCGGCGCGACGATGGGCCTGTCTGAGCGGCTCTGGAATACGGTACTTCCCAATACACTTTTCGACGACTTTGACACTTGAATCAATATCTGCACGATGACCAGGTGATATGTAAAGAGGCTTCACACCCGTCCTGGAACGATAAACCACCCCTACCTGACGACCCTGAAAAAAGAGCGGGGTACGACTGCCTTTTTGTAGCGGCAGTTCGTCATGAGTGCCACACAACCTTTTTTTTGCGCAGCCGACTGTTGGAATATCCAGGATAACTCCCAGGTGACTGGCAAGACCGATGCCCCGTGGATGAGCTATGCCCTGTCCATCACACAAGAACACATCGGGCTTTATGCACAACTTTCTCCAGGCTTCCAACATAGCAGGCACTTCACGGAAGGAAAGAAGTCCAGGAACGTAAGGAAAGGTAACCGAAGCCACATGACTGGCCTCGTCTACCAAATTCAGATCAGGCCAATCAAATACCAGTATAACAGCCACGCAAAACCGGTCTTTACCTCTATCTCCTGCGGGGAGCGAAAAATAACCAAGGTCCGATGCTCCTAAAAACCGAAAATTTGCGGGAAGAGGGCAGATTACCACCTTCCCGGCAAGCTCTTTCTGCAATCTTATCGCATCCTTGGGACTCTCCGGCACAAACATTTTTCCCCTTTACGCGCATCTGGAAAATCCACAAGATCTGCACACGATGCATCCACCGTCATATTCGACAGAAGCGCCACAGTCAGGGCATGCGCCCATTTCAGACTTTTGAGTTTCAACAGTGGATTTGGTGTATTCCTTCAGAGCTTTGGCTATGGCATCAGAGCAGGAAACAATTTGATCACCATTTTGCCACACCGGCGAAGGGCATCTGATTCCCAAGAGCTGTTTAATAATGGAATCTACACGAACACCGGATCGAAGCGCCAGCGAAATAAGGCGCCCCGTTGCCTCTATCTGCGAATAGGCGCAACCCCCTGCCTTACCCATCTGAGCAAAAACCTCACATATGCCGTATTCATCTTCGTTAATAGTAACGTAAAGCTTGCCACAGCCGGTGTTCATGCGCAGGGTGGCTCCCTTTGTCACACGGGGGCGAGGACGGGGTTCAACCTGAGGATACTTTGAAGCCTTACCGACCGACAGAACCTGCTGTTCACGGCTACCGTCCCTGTACACCGTGATGCCCTTGCACCCCAGTTTGTAAGCAAGCCAGTAAGCTTTCTCTACATCTTCAGGCGTAGCCTTATTCGGGAAATTTATGGTCTTACTAACAGCGTTATCAACGTACTTTTGAAAAGCAGCCTGTATACGCACATGCCATTCCGGATCTATATCATGAGCAGTTACAAATATACGCCGCACACTTTCGGAAATCTCCGTAAAGCCTCTTATCGTTCCCTTGCGGGATATTTCTTTCATCAACTCGTCGCTGTAAAATCCTTTTTCTTTCGCCACCTTTTCAAAGTATGGATGGACCTCAAGAAGTTCTTCTCCGTCAAGCACTCGTCTAATGAAACAAAGCGCAAAAATCGGTTCTACCCCACTGGAACAACCTGCAATAATACTGATGGTTCCTGTTGGGGCAATTGTGGTGGTTGTAGCATTTCGCATGTAAGGCGTCTCCGGTTTATCCCAGATAGAACCTTTATAGTTCGGAAAGTTACCTCTTTCGCGAGCCAAAGCTGCAGATGCTTTTTTAGATTCACTCTGAATAAATGACATAACCTCTTCGGCAATTTGCTCGGCGTCTTCCGAATTATAAGGGATATCGAGTTTTACAAGCATATCGGCAAATCCCATGACTCCGAGCCCGATTTTTCTGTTGGCCAGCGTTATTTGCTCTATTTGAGGCAGAGGATATTTGTTAACGTCAATCACGTTATCGAGGAAGTGAACTGCTTCCCACACCACCGACTTCAGCCTGTTGTAGTCAATCTTTCCGTCTATCACCATGTTTGAGAGGTTAATGGACCCGAGATTGCAAGATTCAAAGGGGAGCAGAGGTTGTTCACCGCAGGGATTGGTGCTTTCAATCATCCCTACATGGGGCGTGGGATTGGATCGATTTATTGTGTCAAGAAATATCACCCCGGGTTCTCCATTCTTCCAGGCGGCATGAACGATCTTGTCGAAAATTTTCCGAGCCG
Organism: Deltaproteobacteria bacterium; assembly: GCA_019309115.1. GTDB lineage: Bacteria > Desulfobacterota > Syntrophobacteria > Syntrophobacterales > Thermodesulforhabdaceae > JAFDGW01. The sequence goes on along the minus strand of JAFDGW010000018.1, from coordinate 56,479 downwards.
ACACTTCACGAACCTTCTGACCCGTCCTGGGATTTATAAGCGGATAAGTCCGATCCTCTTCCACCGCCCGCATGAACTCATCCGTAACGGCAACAGAAATGTTGAAATTGGTCAATTTCGAATTGTCTTCCTTACAGGTTATGAACTTTTCAATGTCAGGATGGTCAACCCGCAAAATCCCCATGTTCGCCCCTCTGCGAGTTCCACCCTGTTTTATGGTTTCAGTAGCCGTATCAAAAACGGTCATAAAGGAAATGGGACCACTCGCAACCCCTCTTGTGGAAAGAACCTGATCATTTTCCGGCCTTATTCGCGAAAAGCTGAAACCAGTACCACCGCCACTTTTGTGAATTATGGCAGCGTACTTGATAGCTTCAAATATGCTGTCAATCGAATCCTCCACCGGAAGGACAAAACAGGCAGACAATTGCCCAAGCCTTCTTCCAGCATTCATCAGGGTCGGAGAATTCGGCATAAAGTTCTTAGCTGCCATGAGCGAGTAAAATTTCACGGCCGTCTCTGCCACCTGTTCCGCCGTCGCCCCATAAAGTGCATCGGCCCTGGCAATGTGCAAGGCCACGCGCCAAAACATCTCCTCGGGTGTCTCAACCGGCTTACCTTCATCATCCTTTTTTAAATATCTCTTCTTTAACACAACCAGCGCGTTCTGACTCAACTCCAATGGAGGCAAAGTCCGAGCCTTCTTACTCCTGGAAACTATCTGGCTTAAAAGATCCCCCTCACCATCTATCATGATTTCAGGTTTACGCATCCTACTTTTCTCAGCAACAGCTTCCATGTAACCTTCCCCTGCATTCTTGGTTTCTGTTAGCTTCGATAAAATTTTACGCAACAAATCACAACCATCAAAGGTGAATAAAATAAGCTATTTTAAGGACTTATCCATATCGCCTCGTATTTTCTGGCTTTTTAAGAGGAATTTTTTTTGCCTGCCCATCTGGAAAAGTTGAAAGATGTGATTAATTTTTGACTGAAGTTTCGCACGATTAAAAAGCCAGAAAATTCAAGACGAAGGAGGGATATATAGCAATGGCTAAAGCTGTAGGAATCGACCTTGGAACTACCAACTCAGTTATTGCGGTATGGGAAAACGGAAAGGCGACAGTCATTCAAAATGCTGAAGGATCCAGAACCACGCCATCTGTTGTAGCGTATACAGAAGATGGCCAAAGGCTGGTGGGGCAAATTGCTAAGCGCCAGTCTGTATTAAATCCCGAAGCAACCATATATTCGGCTAAGCGCTTCATTGGGCGCAGATGGGATGAAGTCCAGACAGAAATTGGAATGGTCCCTTATAAAGTGGTTAAAGGGCCGAATGATGCCGTGCGATTTGAAGTCCGGGGTAAGCTCATCGCCCCGGAAGAAGTATCCGCCCAGGTACTGAGGAAACTCGTGGACGATGCGTCCAAGTTCCTGGGTGAAAAGATTACAGAAGCAGTCATAACCGTTCCTGCTTATTTTAACGATGCCCAAAGGCAGGCGACAAAAAACGCGGGTGAAATCGCCGGATTGAAGGTGCTCAGAATTATAAATGAGCCAACGGCAGCCGCGCTGGCTTATGGTCTAGAAAAGAAAAAGAACGAGACTGTACTGGTATTCGACTTGGGTGGTGGAACTTTTGACGTATCCATTCTCGATGTCGGCGATGGAGTCTGTGAAGTAAGGGCAACGTCCGGTGATACACACTTGGGCGGTGATGATTTCGATCAACGCATAGTTGATTGGCTCGCAGACGAATTCAAGAAAGAAACGGGAATAGATCTACGTAACGACCGCCAGGCATTGCAGAGGCTGTACGAAGCGGCTGAAAAGGCCAAGTGTGAACTTTCATCTACGATGGAAACGGAAATCAACCTGCCGTTTATTACGGCCGATGCCACTGGCCCTAAACACCTGGTAAAGAAACTCACCAGGGCTAAATTTGAAGCCCTAACTGCTGATCTAGTTGAAAGGTGCATGGGCCCCGTAAAGCAGGCTTTGGCTGATGCAGGGTTGACCGAGAATGATATCGATGAAGTCATCTTGGTGGGTGGTTCGACCCGAATTCCTGCTGTTCAGGAACTTGTAAAACGTCTAACCGGTGGCAAAGAACCCAACATGAGCGTAAACCCTGATGAGGTTGTGGCCGTCGGAGCATCAATTCAGGCGGCAATCATCAAGGGCGATGTCAAAGACGTGGTATTGCTCGATGTTACACCGCTGTCCCTTGGAATTGAAACCCTTGGCGGCGTTATGACCAAACTGATTGAAAGGAATACTACAATACCATGTCGTCGTGAAGAAATCTTCACGACCGCTGAAGATAATCAGACGGCCGTTGACATAGTAGTGCTGCAGGGCGAGCGTGAAATGGCAAAGGACAATAGGGTGCTCGGAAGATTCCGACTAGAAGGAATTCCACCTGCACCGCGTGGTGTACCTCAAATTAAGGTCACTTTCGATATCGACGCAAACGGCATCTTGAAGGTGACGGCAAAGGATATGGCAACCGGCAAAGAGCAGACCGTCACCATTACGGAATCCACGAATCTGGATAAGAGCGAAATTGAGCGGATGATTAAGGAGGCTGAGCAGTACGCTGAAGAAGACAGAAAGCGCAAGGAAAAGGTCGAAGCCAGGAATCAGACCGACAGCCTGGCGTACCAACTTGAAAAGACCCTGAAAGATCTCGGTGACAAGGTGCCCGTGAACGAAAAGGCTAGATGCGAGAAACTCATAGAAGATGCACGTGCTGCCATAAACGACGAAAATACAACAACCGAGCGGTTCAAACAGCTAGCTGGCGATCTGCAACAGGCCCTGCATATGCTCGCTGCCGCAGCTTACCAACAGGCATCGGGAGCACAACACCAGGCCGGATCTGGCAGTGAAGCCCAGGCAGGCGGAGCCGGATCATCAACTCAGGGCTCAGGTGGCTCCGACGATGTAATAGACGCAGAATTCACTGAAAAGTAACCAGATCTTAAAGGCGTCCCGCAAAGGGAGCTTCCTCAAAATACGCTAAGAAGGAGGCGCCCGTTCGACAAACGCGAACGGGATCAAAGCCTCCTTCTTAATGAGAGAAATACATTCTTTCGATACTCATTAAAAAAGGGTAACGGAGAGCCATGGGAGTGCAATACAAAGACTATTATGAAATTCTTGGTGTACCACGAAACGCGACCCAAGAAGAAATCCAGCGGGCTTACCGCAAACTGGCTCGCAAGTACCACCCCGATGTGAACAAGGAACCCGGAGCTGAAGAAAAGTTCAAGGAAATTAACGAAGCTTATGAGGTTTTGAAAGATCCGGAAAAGCGCAAAAGATACGATCAGCTTGGTGCCCACTGGAAAGCCGGTCAGGAATTCAGACCCCCACCCGGATGGGACATCCACTTTGATTTCGGAACCGGTGGTGGAAGTGGAGTGGAAGATATATTTTTCGGCGGAGAATCGGGATTCAGTGACTTTTTTGAGCTTCTCTTTGGACGGGGAAGGCGAAAATATGGGAATCGAGGTCCCTTTACCGGAGGTGGCTTCACGTGGGTTAGAGATGGAGCAGACCAGGAAGCAACAATTCGTATAACCCTGGAAGAAGCTTATCATGGCGCTACAAAGGCTATCACCCTGCCGCAAACCAACAAAACCTACGAAGTCAAAATTCCGGCAGGGATCCTTCCCGGTCAGAAAATCCGCCTGGCCGGTCAGGGCAGTCCTGGAATAGGGGGTGGGAAAAGTGGCGATCTGTATCTGCGCGTGGAAATAGAACCACACCCAAAGTACAGACTGGAAGGAAGAGATATTTATATGGATCTTCCGGTAACGCCGTGGGAAGCGGCATTGGGAGTAGACGTTTCCGTGGACACCCTGGGCGGATCAATAACGGTAAGAATTCCACCCGGCACCCAGAGCGGTCAGAAGTTGAGGCTCAGGGGAAAGGGCATGCCCAATCCTAGAGGAACACCGGGAGATCTGTATGCGGTTGTGCAAATAAAGGTGCCAAAGCATCTTTCATCGAAAGAAAGAGAGCTTTTTGAAGAACTTAAGAATGTATCTGATTTTAATCCAAGATCATAACCGGAGGAACCATGGCGGAAAGAAGTAAACCGGTATCCATTCGTTATGTTAATTACACGAAATATTTAAGGTGTGAACAAGTGGCGTCTATATGCGGAGTTCACCCCGAGCTCATCGAACGGTTCGTGAAGCTCGGCTTGATTGATCCAACAGACAGAGACCCTGTGAACGAAAGCTGGTTGTTTCCGCCTGAAGTCGTGCCCATTGTAAAGAGGATAATTAGGCTAAGGCGCGACCTGGGAATTAACTACGCCGGCATAGGCGTAGTGCTTGAATTGTTAAATCGCCTTGAAGAACTGGAAAGACGCATCTCCGTTCTGGAGATGCATCTTAAGCGATTTATGAAAGAATAAAAGGAGGTGTGCCGTTATGGATATAAACAAATTCACCGTTAAATCGCAAGAAGCTTTGCAACAGGCTCAGACCAAAGCAATAAAATATGGACATCAGGAGGTTGACGGAGAGCACCTGCTTCTGGCTCTGCTGGAACAGCATGACGGGCTCGTACCAAAACTTCTCCAGAAAATGGAAGTGCCTGTTGATTCTCTCCGAGATGCAGTAGAAAGGGAATTAGAAAAGCGTCCTCGTGTAAGCGGGCCGGGAATTGAACCGGGCAAGGTTTACATAACCCAGAGGCTCAGCAAGCTGCTTATCAAAGCGGAAGAAGAAGCCAAACACCTCAAGGACGAATACGTATCGGTTGAACATTTGCTCCTGGCCTTTGCAGAAGAAGGATCAACCACCCCAGCAGGGCGAATCTTGGCACAGTTTGGTGTTACCAGGGATTCTATCTTGAAAGCCCTTACGGCTGTGCGTGGTCACCAACGTGTAACCAGCGCAACACCCGAACAAACCTATGAAGCTCTGCAAAAATACGGTCGGGATCTGGTACAGGAAGCCAGAAGCGGAAAACTCGATCCAGTAATAGGACGTGACTCTGAAATCCGACGAGTTATACGCATACTCAGCCGCAAAACTAAGAACAACCCCGTCCTGATAGGGGAACCGGGAGTCGGAAAAACTGCCATTGTCGAGGGTCTAGCTCACCGGATAGTCCGTGGAGATGTACCGGAAGGGCTGAAAGACAAAACGATTTTCGCCCTCGACATGGGCGCCCTTATTGCCGGAGCAAAGTACCGTGGCGAATTCGAGGAGCGGCTCAAGGCAGTCCTGCAGGAAATTAAAGAATCAGAAGGTCGAATTATTCTTTTTATCGATGAAGTTCACAACATCGTTGGTGCAGGAAAAGCCGAAGGGACAATGGACGCGGGGAACATGCTCAAGCCCATGCTAGCTCGAGGCGAACTGCACTGCATTGGTGCAACGACATTGGATGAGTACAGAAAATACATTGAAAAAGACCCGGCGCTGGAAAGACGGTTCCAGCCCGTGTTGGTGGAAGAACCCAGTGTTGAAGATACCATATCCATATTGCGTGGACTGAAAGAACGCTACGAAGTCCATCATGGTGTCAAAATCCACGACAGCGCACTGGTAGCAGCAGCTGTTCTGTCCCACAGGTATATTACTGACCGCTTTCTACCAGATAAAGCGATAGACCTTGTTGACGAAGCCTGCGCCATGATCAGAACGGAAATTGATTCCATGCCAGCCGAACTGGACGAGGTAATGCGACGCATAATGCAGCTGGAAATCGAGGAAGCAGCACTGAAAAAGGAAAAAGACAAGGCTAGCATGGAGCGACTGGAAATACTCAGGAAAGAGCTGGCTGAACTCAGATCCCAGGCGGACGCTATGAAGGCTCAGTGGGAAGCCGAAAAGAGTGCAATCAAAGAGGTTCAGGCTCTGAGGGAGGAAATTGAAAAGGTTCACCGCGAAATCGAGATCGCCGAAAGACAGTACGACCTCAACAAAGTTGCGGAACTCAGGCACGGAAAACTCCCTGAGTTGCAGGCTCGACTCCAAGAAGTCGAAAAGAGACTGACCGAAATCCAAGGCGGGAAGAAACTCCTCAGAGAGGAAGTTACAGAAGAAGAGATTGCCGAGATAGTATCCCGCTGGACCGGCATCCCTGTGTCTAAGCTAATGGAAGGTGAACGGGAAAAACTCTTGAAGCTCGACGAAGTGCTGCACAGGCGCGTCGTCGGACAGGACGAAGCAGTGCGCCTAGTTGCCGATGCAGTGCTCAGGGCTCGAGCTGGCATAAAGGATCCTCGAAGACCCATAGGATCGTTCATTTTCCTCGGACCTACCGGTGTTGGAAAGACCGAGCTGGCAAAAACCTTGGCAGAAGCCCTGTTCGACACCGAAGAAAACATGATCCGTATAGATATGACGGAGTATATGGAAAAACATGCAGTGTCCCGACTTATAGGCGCTCCACCTGGCTACGTAGGTTACGAAGAAGGCGGCCAACTCACCGAAGCGGTGCGACGTAAACCCTATTCTGTAATTCTGTTCGACGAAATAGAGAAAGCACACCCAGACGTATTTAACATACTGCTCCAGATTATGGATGATGGAAGGCTGACGGATAGTCACGGCCGAACCGTGGATTTCAAGAATACCATCATTATCATGACCAGTAACATCGGTTCAACTTATCTGCTCGAAGGAGTTGATAGCTCTGGTAACATAAGAGAAGACGTCCGAGAACGGGTGATGGCTGAACTAAGGCGCCATTTCAGGCCGGAGTTTCTCAATAGGGTTGACGAAGTGGTTCTTTTCAAGCCACTGACGCTTGATGAAATTAAACAAATAGTTGACCTGATGATTCAGGACATAGCAAAACGACTTAAAGAGCGGCGTATAGTGTTGGAGCTGACCGAAGCAGCTCGAGAACACATTGCCCGGTCAGGATACGATCCGGTTTTCGGAGCCAGACCGCTCAGACGTTACATACAACGCAACCTTGAAACCAAAATAGCAAGAGAACTTATTGCCGGAGAAGTTCCCGAAGGGTCAACCCTCAAGGTTGACATGCAAGACGGTGAACTGACCGTAATCCCAATCGTTACGGCCGAAGTGGTGGCAGAATAACAAGCATGGTGTGGGGCACGTCACAAAAGCGTGCCCCAGCTTTTCCATTATCAATACTACGTTGGGTTCAATTCTCTTTCACGAGGGAACAACGGAAGGTAACGATAAGATAGCGAAATTATCAAAGCACCGTAAGCAAGCATCGCGATGCTGGGTGCCCACTCGTAAACGGTCGGAACATACACTTCCCAGTGATCAAAAGGCATAACCGGCACGGCCAAAGCCTGCACGGTCATAACAAACCTATTGATCACTATTCCTGCACAGTCAAGGAAAAAGGCGCCGAACATCAAGGTGTTGCTTGCGCGTCCTTTAGGGGAAAGCAAAACAGCTGCCGGGACCACTCCACACACAACTATCTCCGCAAAAAGTAACCACATACCGTAAGGTTCGCGGTAAAAATCCGTGAGTTTGAAACCCATCTCAGGTGCTGTGACCATGGCCCAATACAGAGTATCCGCAATCTTCAACACGATATATATAGCCAGAATGGAACCCTCTATCTTCGCTATTAACTCGTAAACGCTTCTATCAACGAGCTGCTTACGTCCGAACTTTTCTATGGTTCGGCAAATCAGAGCCGTAAATGCTGGGCCGGATGCAATGGCGGAAATCACAAACAGAAAGAAGGTCCAAGGCCAAATGAAAAAGCCGGTCCGGTAGCAAAAAGGACGGGCAAAAAGTACACCGGCAACTCCACCAAGCGATCCCTGGTGGAAAAAACTAAGGAATGTGCCCGTAAGGGCAAAAAGTGCCATGATCTCATGGAGGGAGTGCCCAAAAATATGCACAGGTCTGATGGCATCCAACTTTCTATTTTCGAGAATAATGGGAACATACTCGATGGTCAGCACGATGGCATAGCAGGTTATGCAGAAAATTACTTCTGTCAGCATGGAGTGTACATTGGGATGCCAGTAACCAAACCAGCCACGAAGAGGTTGTCCAATTTCGAGCAAAAGAACGAGAAGAGCACCTGTATAACAAACAAAGCCCACCACAACGGCGAGATTTATTATTTTCTTAATTTCTTTCAAAGCTGGGAAAAACCTCGATATTCCGTAAAACAAAAAACCGGAAAAGAAAGCTCCAGCGCCAAGGGCGATAACTCCAAGGTCAACGGTTATGTAAAGACCAAACCCAAAGTAATTGTTAAGACCTGTAAGATTAAGCCCCTTCCACAAAACCGACACTCCAGCCCATACTCCCCATGCAATCACCGCAAACAAAAAAAGCAACCACAACACAAAAACCGGAAAAGGACACCTTTTAACGCCTTCAGGAATTAAAGCCTTATCCATTGTTGCCCCTCACACGAATTTTCATAAACTCCTACAAACCCTTGTCCGCAAGCTTTCTAACCCAAGGTTTACTGCTTAAATAATACACCTTGGGATAGGTCTCCAGCTTTGCCGAAATAGTAAAGGCACGAGAACTTTTTGCCAATTTGGCCACTTCACTTTCAGGATCCAGCAAGTTTCCAAAGACTATGGCACCAGTGGGACAGGCTTCCACACAAGCCGGCGTGTACTCTACCTTATCCGGATCTTCACCCGCAATCCGGGCCTTATCCCTGGCTCTATTCAACCTGTGATGACAAAAGGTACATTTTTCAATAACTCCACGCATTCTGGTGCTCACTTCCGGATTTAGCATCTCCTCCATCGGAGAAGGCCACTTTGGATCCCACCAATTGAAGCTTCTTGCATGATATGGACATGCTACCATGCAGTATCTGCAACCTATGCAACGAGGATATATCATGTTGACTATACCGGTTCGTTCATCCCTCTGAGTAGCATTAACGGGACAGACAAATGTACAAGGCGCATGATGCGGAGCGTCACAGTGAAAGCATGGTCGCGGCAGATAAGCAAAGCTGTATTCCGGATAATCTTTCCCGTTTTCCAAGAGATAAAAGCGCATCCAAGCTATATTACGTGTTTTATCTGTTTCATCGGTCCTAAAGGAAACATTGTTCTCCTGATGGCACGCAATTGCACAGGCCATACATCCGGTACACTTATCCAGATCTATGACCATCCCGTATCTAACGCCACCTTTGTGTTCCTCATGTCCGCTCATAGACATCACCCTCTTCATCCGGCAAATTCGAAAAACTTAAGCTCGCACCAGCTTCGCCCCAGTAACAACTTCAATTCCAAGGCCAGTCACAGGGTCAACGTGGATCTCAACCATGCGGTTGGCATTCGTACCTTTATCCTTTACAAAAACATCATAAGCCCCGTGGCCAAACCCTTTAGGAATGCCAATGACCCCTTTGGGAACGGAGGGAACTACATGTACCCTCACTCTGGCCTCTCCTTTCACCGTCTTAAGCACTGCCATGTCACCTTCCCTAAACCCTAGCTTGCTGGCAGTAGCGGGATTTATTTCAACAAAAATGTCATCTCCCTTGAGCTGAAAATCCCAGATATTTTTCATCATAAGGTAAGAATTGGGCAAATAACCTGTACTGATAAAGCCACAATTATAAGCCATCAATAGCAGGGAATGTTCACCCCCGCTGCCTTTACTAACGACAAATGGCTCATAGTGAGGCAACAACAATTCATCCTTTTCAATCTTCATTTCCGCCTCGCCTAAAGCCGTAATTGAAAATTGTGGTTTTCCATTATCGGTTCCTATAATCTCATAGGCTGAAGGCGGAACATCAAACCATATCTTACCTTTGGAAAGTTCTCTCCAAAGGCTTTCCATATCACCGAAATTCTTCTTAACCGTTGACACACTGACGAGCTCGTCCATACGATTCGTGATAGCTCCGCGGCCAGAATCCGCAATTCCCTTAATCCTGAACTTTAAATAATCGGTGTAATTCCTCCAAGGCAATGCCGTTTTAACCGTACCACCCACCTTAACAGCTATATTTAGTATGACATCGCCCGGATGACGTACATCGTACTTTGCATTGATAAGTGGACGAGAAAGAGCATACATGGACTGAGCAAAAACGGGCAAACCGTAAACGTCATCCCATCGCTCCAGCATGACCGGCGCGGGCAGTATGATGTCCGCATTAACTGCCGTCTCATCCATGAAACTGGTCACGTCAACTACCATTCCAATCTTCGAAAAAGCTTCTTTGACCAACCCAGATTCAGGTAAGCAATAGACCGGGTTGGCTTCCTGTACAAAAAGCAACTCAATGGGATAGCCTTTCTGAGAAGCCACAGCATCAAGAAATGGATAAAGAGGATAGCTGTATTCACCGAACGGTATCTTCCAGTCGGCTGCTACTTCCAGTCTAGGAGCGGTTTCGACAACCTCATCTTCGATTGCTGGCAACGGAGCAACAGGAACATTCCCTTTAAGGTGAAATAACCCTTTTTCCAGGTTGCCTTTTAACAAATTCAGGGTGACAAAAACCGACTCATCATAGAACGACCTCGGACCCCCCGTTCCCTGCCCCCATATAGCCACAGCCTTGGGATGTTTCGCAAAGGAATGAGCAATCTCCACTATCTTTTGGGCTTCCACGCCCGTAATTTTTTCGACCTTCTCTGGTGTGTAATCTTTAAGCACCAGATCCTTAAATCCACGACGTTCTTTTCCGCTCAAATCAGTCCAATCCTCAAAACCAGCATATTCCCGTACTATCGGATCAAAACGATTTTCTTTTATCATCACATGAGCAATTCCCAAGGCCAGCGCTGCTTCAGTGCCTGGCTTCACAGCAACCCATTCACTGGCTTTGGCTGCACTCATGGACAGACGAGATGACACGTGAATAACTTCGGTCACAGGCTTACCGGGATTTTCCGAAAACCATCCAGAAGCTACCTTTGCCATCGGCGCCCTGGGTCCCCATCCGTCAGCCCATTCGGCGCCGAAACTTAAAACGCACGTAACATCGGCAAGGTTAAAGCCGAAAGTAACGTCCGCTCCAAATATCGCTCGGCTTACAGCTCGCTGACAATCAAAAGAATCCGGCATCGAAAAGACATTTTTTGACCCGCAGGCTCTTAAAAATTGCTTCCATAGATCAAAAATGCTGGAATATTTTTGGCCGGTTATACATGCTACAGAGTGCCCTTTTCTTTCTCCTAGTAGTTTAGTGATTTTCTGAGTAATCTCAGACAGGGCTTCATTCCAGGTTATGGGCTTAAAACCCGAAATATCTCCCCGTTTTTTCGTTTGTTTGAGGGGCGTCTGGACTCGATAAGGAGCATACAAGTATTGCACCGCAGAAGCACCGAGCGAACAAATCCCCCAATCACCACCTCTTGCATAAACAGCCCGTTTACCATCTATAAAGTCCACTTCTATCGGGCAACCGCCCCCACAAAGAGTACAAATTGTCTTCTTTGCCGCCCTGTGGCCTCGCTCCGGAGATGGCCTCCAGGACCAGTTCTGAGTCCATATGGCAATATCGTCGGCCAATTTCCAGGGTAACGGCGACAGCAAAGTACCTCCGACTGCACCAGCTACAAAACCGATGAATGCTCGCCTTCCTACCTTCATTCCGAATTCTCCTATGCAGCCCTATTTATGACAAACCTGACAGGCGTTACTGGCACCGTGAGCGGCGTGGCACTTTTCACATTCTACCATTTTCATCGTGTTCTTACTGTATCCCGTAAGCCTATTTTCGTAATAAGGTGGCGCCTTTTCCTCTTCACTTACATCGCGATGGCATCTCACACAATCCATGTCCTTATGGGGTGCGTGAGAAAAGTAAACATTGTCCGGCTGCCAAGCATAGATAAGCCACGGGATTGGTTTGTCCTTCTGAATGTATTCCTCAACAAGAATTCGTTCGGCCTCACTTTCCCCCATCATCTCTTCATGACACTCCCGACAATTGTCTATGTTTGGTATCCCGGAATAAGTTCCATCCTCACGAAAATAATGGCAATCTTCACAGGAACTGTCCTGATGTGCAGCGTGGGAAAAGTTAATCGGTTGATATTTCTTAGAATAAAGAATCTGCGGGAAAATCACCCACCCAAAAACCAGCGCTCCTATAAACCCTATGAGGAACGCCACTACAACGACCACTTTACCAGAAGTTGCGCCTTTGTTGTGTTCCATGACGAGCCGCCCCTGACGACATTTTGGTTTAAATACTTTTTCACAACCGAAAGAAAACAACCCGATACTTTTTTCACAAGGAACGATGTTATTAAACTGCACATGTGCTTGTTGTCAAGCACCCCGGAGGAGATGTTCGAAAAATCTATCGTTTCGTCACGACAAAGACTTGAGGTAATTAAACGCTTTGTAAATATCTTCGAGAGAATTCACTTCAATAACAGAAGGAACGTCCTGCCGCAAACAGTGCTCATATACGTCATCATCAATTGAACCGCTTCCCGGCGGCAGGTGCTGGTCCTTTGTCCCATCATTATCATGAATGTGAAACCCAACTATCAAGTCTTTTAGACTCTCAATGTACTCAATAATATCGGCCCCAAAGGTATTAACGTGACCAACGTCAACAAGAGCTCTAAGATAGGGGCTCGATACACGTTCGATGATCTCTCTGTGAACCTCCACACAGTCAATTACAGGATGATTTTCTCCGTTCCACCCATTTTCTAGAGCCATCATAACTTTCCTGTTCTGCGCTTCCTCTACAAGGTCTCTCAGAGAATTCACAAGGTTATCCCGCGCTCGGTTGATGAACGACGGGGGAAAATTCCGATTTAAATTACCCGGATGAATGACCATGTACCTAGCTCCAAGATATTCCGCGATCTCGAGACACAACCTGCACTCGTCAACTGCCGCTTTGGCAATCCGATCCCTGATGCTGGCCATGTTAAGCTCTATATAAGCAGCGTGAAGAATGGGTTCTACAGACACCTTTTCAAGCGCCGATTTTATTTCTGACCATCTTGATCTGTCCCCCGGTAATCCCCAAAAAATCTCAGCAACAATTTCAACAAATTCAACCCCAATTTCATCACACAATCTGATCTGCTCTGGTAATGACAAATCTTTTAGCCTCGTCGACAGCCCTAACCCTTTCATCTTCCATAGCCTTCTTAACTCGGCGAAATCTGATGATTGACACGACATTTGGCACAATTGAGAGATAATAAAGCACAAAATCGATTCTTCCGAACACAGCTCCCAGAAACACCACGAATAATCTGACATCTCTGGAATATGGTAAAACTCTTAAAAATCCGTCTTCTTCTGGTAGGTAGTTCCGGCCTGTCTCAGCCCGAAATTTTGCCCTGTGAATGGATGACAATGGAAGTCCTATTAAAGCCAACCCACCCCACAGAAAGGCACTCAACGATCCTGACGTCTTAAACAGGGCAAAGGCAATACCGCATACAACCAGACCGTCCACATACCGATCCAGCATGTAGTCTACATAAGCTCCGTAGGGCGAATGCTGAAACTTCAGCCTCGCAATCTCTCCATCAACACCGTCAATTATCGAGGACACCTGTACAAGCAATCCTGCTATAATACATGCCAACGAGAACAACGGAGCTGAATCAGCCAGCATACCGGATATGAAAAACCCCATAGCACCTAGTATCCCCACAACCGCCCCAACAGCCGACACCTGGTTGGGCGTTATGGATTTCCGAGCAATCCTGCGGGTTATCTCTATTGAGAAATGTCGATTTATGTATTTGCTCACCGGACCATCAATATTTTTGGATCTTTTTAAAAGAGCCAGAAGAGAATCCTCGGCTTTTTTCAAGTCCCACGGCGTATCTATATCAAACCAGAACAAGCCAGTTACGTCCGCCACTTTGAACTTTTTTTCAGGAATTAAAAGCCGCAATGCGTCAGACAGATTGCCCTTGCCTTGCGAAATAGCTTTCTTAAGCACGTCAAATAATTCAGGTTTGCAAAGAAAAATCCCCGTGTCCATGGCATCCGCATTTGGGATACCTTTGCCAATGTCAACCACAGTGTCACCCAATATAGAAACCAGCGTGGCTTCCCCCACGTCGTTAATTCCCCTAAAATTCCTGTCCACAGCAAGACGACACACGGCAGAATTATTTTCACACTCGGTCTCGAACAAACGAACTGGTATCTCTGGATCGAAAAGGTGATCACACATAGCAAGGAAAAAAGGTTTGTCTATCCTGCCGGCCGGGGCACTGGCTGAAGCTCCGTTGCCTAATTGCCAGCAATCACTGCTGATAATTTCAATGAAAATATCGTGTTTTTCTGCAAGTTCTCTTGCGTGTTCTATCACGCGGTCCTTTTGAAACCCGACGACAACATAAAACTTGCGAACTCCAGCGGTTTTGAAAGTCAGCAAAGATCTTTCAAGAAGGCTAAGCCCATGGATCCTGACTAGGGGTTTGGGTACCTCACCCTCGCTGTTCCTCAGCCTCGAACCTTCTCCTGCTGCCAGAATAACCGCCGGAATGTCCCTTAATAAATTTTTTGCCCGCACTTCTCCACCTCCTCCTAGCCTCTTCCTCTCATGAAATACAGACACCAGACAAAAGCGCTAAACTGATAATCGAATTGATAACAAGGTAATGATATTACAAAACACTGGAATGTGAAGTCAAATTCAAGGTCGTTCCCAATACGCTGGATTTCGGTGTAAGTTCATCTACTTTTCCGTAATCACGAATAAAATATCAGAACTACGAGGCGGGTGCATATTAAATTCCTTAGAAGCTATCCTACTAAGGTTGGTATATCCTGTCAGATATTCCCACTCGAGCCGCAATTTTTTGTTCACCTCGCCAAGCTCTGCCAAAACTTTGTAAGCCTGTGAGAAAGTATAACCCAGCCTTATGCGTTCCGTTCGAATCCACACTAGTCCGAGGGCCATAATTGTTAAGAAAATCACACAAACAATATGTGCCAGAAAATTTTTACCACTCATCTCCTACGATGCTCCTTGCTGGTTACAGCTTCTGCACTGCCCTCAAACGAGCACTTCGAGCACGGGGGTTGTTTCTTATTTCATTTTCAGAAGGTTTCACAGCTTTTCTGGTAAGCAACCGTACCATTGGCTTCTTGCCACAAACGCATACAGGATACTCCGGAGGGCATGTGCAGGGGTTGGCCCACTTTCTAAAAGTATGCTTCACAATACGATCCTCGAGCGAGTGAAACGCCACAATGCAGAGCACTCCACCTGGTGCAAGCCAGTTCAGTATCTTACCTAAAAACCGTTTTAACGCTCCCAGTTCATCGTTCACGAATATTCGGAGAGCCTGAAAAACTCTAGTAGCAGGGTGAATACGGGATCTGGCGTTGCGTGGCGGAATTGCCTTCGACACAATTTCGGCCAATTGCAATGTGCTACCAATGGCAGTAACCTTCCTGGCCTTGACTATTTCTCTGGCAATTCTTCTGGCGTAACGCTCTTCTCCAAATTCCCTGAAAATACGAGCCAGTTCATTCTCTGAAAAACTGTTCACCACATGGTAAGCCGACAGCGTTCCCTGCCGGGACATTCTCATATCCAGAGGTCCATCATGGATAAAGCTGAATCCTCTTTCCGAAGACTCCAGTTGCTCGGAAGATACCCCAAGGTCAAGCACGACGCCATCGAGAAAATCCACTCCTGTCAACTGGAGCACCTCATCGAAGTTCTCGTAATTATCACAGAACAATAAAAGACGTCCTTCCGAAACATAGTCACCGAGTCTATCACATACCCGGTGAATGGCTTTCTCATCTCTGTCAATGCCAATAACCCGACAATTCGGGTTGACACGCGTTAAAATAGCTTCTGTATGGCCACCAGAACCAATGGTGCCATCAAGAAAAACAAAATTCCCTGCCGATACTCTAAAAAAATCAATAATCTCTTCACAAAGAACCGGGACATGCATAATTTTCACTACTTTTACCCACCTGGCACCTGAATTCTTACCTTTTCTATCGAAAAACCCCGTTTCCTCACGACCTGTAGTTTGCACCTTCCAACAGAAACAACTTCTCCCACATCCGGAAACCGATCCAGCCTACTTATTATCAAACCGGCAACGGTCCTGACGCCGTTTTCAGGAAGTTCAAGCCCAAGCCGCCTATTAATGTCCCGTATCAGCATAGAACCATCAACCAGATAGGATCCGTCTGCAAGACGAAATAATCTTTCAATTCCCGATGAATCGTGTTCGTCTTCGATTTCGCCAACGATTTCTTCCAGAACGTCTTCCAGAGTTACCAGCCCTACGACTTGCCCGTACTCATCAACGACGAAACACATGTGAAGTTGCTCGCGCTTGAAGGCTTCCAGCTGATCCCGAATGGTTCTCGATTCAGGAGCAAAAGGCGGAGGCATCAGCACATCCTTGAGTCTGACCTCTGTTTGGTTTTCCCCGATTTTTAGTAATAAATCCTTAACGTGTACAAACCCAACGACATTGCTAGGGTCTTTTTCGTACACAGGGTATCTGGAAAACTTGTTTTCTTCCACCACAGTGAGCACTTCTTGAAGAGTTGCGTTCAACTCAAGGGAAACTACATCCCTCCAAGGAACCATGATGTCACCGAGAGTGGTCTTATCGAGCAACAACACTCCAATCAGCATTTCCTGTTTTTCACGCTCTAGCCCGGCCCCACTTCCCGATGATTCAATCAACGCCTGAAGCTCCTCCTCACTCAGATCTAAATCCCCCTTTTGCCGTTCTAACCTCAGCAAACGTATTATGGCATTGGACAAAAAGGTAAGCCCTCGAACACAAGGATAACAAAAGCTTATAAGAAAGCGCATAACCGGGGAAACGCGCAAAGCTATGGGAGTAGCATGATAAGCCGCTATGGTCTTCGGAGTAATTTCGCCAAAAATAAGAAGCCCAAGGGTTATGACGAAAGTGGCGTACAGAACCCCTCGATCCCCAAAAAGCCTAATGGCAATAGCTGTTCCCATTGCGGATAGCGCCACATTCACCAAGTTGTTACACAGAAGGAGTGTTCCAATAAGTCTATCCGGATCTTTTAAGATTTTCTCCAGCAGTTTTGCCTTGCCATCGGTTCTTGCCAGGTAGGCTATTTTAAAACGGTTGACGGCCATGAGGGCGGTTTCAGAACCGGCAAAAAAAGCTGATATGCCAAATAGCCCGGCAAAAACTAAGCTATTGAAACCGACTTCGGTCAGAATATTTATCATAGTCGTGACGCCTCATAAGGAAAAATGTTTCTGGAATCTATCAGAAGAACGAGCAGACAAAACAAAAAGAAAACACAGGGCGCACCCTTCCCTCCACTCCGCAACGTTCATGCGTCAGGATTGGGTGCACCTTATTATTTTCAGGCTTCTTCAATAATAATCTTGTGATCCACAAGAGCCATTCGTTTTATAACGCCTTTCACCGTCTTTTGCTCGCCGAAAATATTGCGCATTTTCAGCAGGCCGTCTTCGTTTTCCACCACGTCCACAGCTTCCATAATAAGCTCTTCTCTATTATCCTTCAGCAGATAAGCGTTTGCCTCACACATTGCTCTGCCTCCTCAGTTCATTTTATCTGGTTGGTTTCCCCAAGCACAAGCCCTGACGGCAGGGATTCGCCAAAGGCCCACTCCTGTTCCTGAAGACTCAATTCTTCCGACGGTTCTTTAAAAAGCACCTTCAGCTTATCGTCATCCTCCAATCCTAGCAAGGTTTCGTAAATCCTTCTTCTAAAATCCTCTGGAAGGTCTCTCGCTCTATCCCCTGTCAAACGCGCCATGTGTACTATAGGTCTTACACATACAGCCTCCAGTTCATCAGCTTTATCCAGCAATGCGGATATCCATTTCATAACCTCGTCAGCCGAAACAACCCTGTCAATGGGCCCGTAAAGAGGAATTCTAGCTCCAAGCTTAGCCAAAGACCATAGATCTTGATGGCGGGGTTTTTTCTGTGAAAGTACTCGATCTAGCATTCTACGTCCCAGCAGAACTTTAACCTCTACAGGAAGCCGCTCAAAATTGGCAAAAGCCATCCAGAATTCAGTTATCTCCTGTGAATTCAACTTCCTAGCCTTTTTTCTGCCCTTAGTTTCTCCATGTTGGAAATAAGCCGAATGCTGTTGGTAAACATGAAGCTGCTGCCCAGCCGACAATCCTCCGGCAACCCTCCTCCAAAATATCCACCACTCAAGACGGCACATTGGCTGCCGATGATAACTCAACCCTTGATGATATATCCTCCAGATCTGCCTTATGCGCCACTCGTCAACAGGATCTCCGTAGCCGGGACGCATACAAAATCCAAGCAAGTTCAACCATCGTGCTTCATGGCGAAAGGTAAGTTTACGACCTTCCGCCACACCCAAGAGAGTGTCGGCCAATTTGCGAATCGCCAGAAGCGACCACTTTTCACGCGGTGTACCAAAGAGCTCCGTGAGATGTTTTACCAAAGCGTCTGGATCCAAACGTTTTTCTGAATGTCCACCCGTAAAGACGTTCTTTATTAGGTTTGACGCCTCATTTAAAAGCTCTTCATCAAAGATTTCGCCGGGCAGAATTGATCGCTTTTCCGTGTCCGCATGTTGTCTGACATCAAACCGGAGCTTCCACTTATGAGGTGTTTTTAGGGACTTACACCAAATATCAAGTGTTCCGACTTCAGATAACTGACATGCAATAGTAACCGGTATTTGCTGCGTTACCCCTTTCTTTCCGAAACGTAAGACGGTCCTAATTGGTGGCAGAGGAGTCACTTCGCCATCGGGCAGATCAACTACATCTCCCAGTCTGTCTTCCAGCCTCGTCGTTGAACAGAGCACCTGAAAAGCTACCGGCCTGTTAGTGATGACCTGAAAGTCATGATTCCGGAGTTCAGCCTCAAAACCTTCCTCCGAACCTCTTGGGACAATGCAAACCCCGCGGTAAACCATACCACCGTCATCATCCTGACCGCTGTCCACTTGCACGTAGTAACTCCTGGGCGTGCCAGCCCCAACACGAACTCCAAACCCAAGGCGCACCATGCCGTAGTAAGCGGCGCCGAAAGCAACGGCCAAATCGGGCTTCGGATTGTGGAGTTCCCCCGGTTTCCATCCTTTACCGGCACGGTCCTCAAACCAGCTTCCCACGACATTAAGAAGTCTTCGCCTTATAACCGCCGGAGCCAGTGCACCACCATTGAACAGAATAAAATCTGGGTAAGGATCTTTCCTACCTACTTCGGATTTGAGGAAATCCTCAAACCTACGCCAGAACGAAGCAAGATGGCGAGTTATAGCAGGATCCTGTACGTAAGGTAGCCCCCACTCGGTAAGTCCCGATCTCCCAGAGCTTTTCAATTCATCGTCAAGGTTACAAAAGGGGAAAAATCCCTCTATGATGCGATCTTCAACCTCTTGCCGGGACAGGTTTACCGATACAGTATCTCCAATGAGTCTAGTGCCACGTCCGACCACAGTGACCTTAACCGCTTCTATATCCGGGTTTTCCAGCAACTGCTCCTTCGCTTTTCGACATTGATGACATAATTGATGCCATTGCTTGGAATCTAGTGCTCCGGCTTTGCCAAAACGCCCAATCTCAACGTGTCTTCCTATGGCAAGATCCATATTGTCTCCACCCAGCAGAAGATGCTCTCCTACTGCCAGGCGATCAAATCGAAGCCCTTTTTCCCCTTCCCGAAACGCAACTATCGTAAAGTCGGTGGTTCCACCACCCACATCGCACACAAGAATCACATGACCTGCTTGAAGCTGCTCCTGCCAATTATCCCTGTGGCGGCTCAACCACGCATAAAAAGCAGCAAGAGGCTCTTCCAGAAGTACTAATTTAGGTATGCCGGCCATCCGAGCCGCTTCAACGGTAAGTTCCCTGGCCACCTCGTCAAATGAAGCCGGCACGGTCAGGACTATCAATTGCTCTTCGAAGCGAAGCTCATCGTCATCACGGGCTACGACGTAATTCCATGATTCCCGTATGTGCTCCAAGTATTTGGCGCTGGCTTCTACAGGGGAAACCTTTCTCACGTCATCGCCACTGACTCCCCACGGAAGAATCGGGGCTTTTCTGTCCACTCGAGCATGACATAGCCAGGACTTTGCAGATGAAACCAAACGCTCTGGAACAAGTGCTCCCTGCTCACGGGCAAACTCACCTACCACATCCCGAACATTCTGCTTCCATGGAAGGCGCAACTGGTCGAGTGGAACCTCGTAACTCCCAGGGAGATAAAGAAAAGATGGTAACAGAGATCGTTCGGCAATTTCTCCAAGCGAAACCACCTGCGGAATTTTAAAAATCTTTATTTGTCTGCGCTCATCGGCCAGATCAACGAAAGCAACTGCAGAATTTGTAGTCCCCAGATCAATGCCGATAACAAACCTGAATGACCAATCTTCTGTTCCGCTCGTTTCTTTCATTTTACCCGATTATTTCGCTTCTCTTTCCTTCAGGTTAAACTCCAGCTTCCACTTTCTCTCCGGGTTAATCACGTCAACACACCTGAGTTCAAGCGTTCCGATTTCCGTCATGGCTGACTCAAGCCATACCGGCACAACTGTCCCCCCAGCTTCCTCCTCTGTAGCAGGCAACTCCGTCTCCATAGTGCCAACCGGCTCGATGGTACCTTCCCAGTCTTCAACAACCTCGCCTGCTCTATCATCCTGTCTTATCGTTGACGAAAGTAGATGAAAAACCGCCGGCTCACCAACAACCAATCCGAACTCCCGTTCTTTAATTTCCTCCGTGGTTCCCTCTTCCATCCCGAAAGGTACAACACAAAGTGCCTTCATTGGCGTTGGAACACCCGGAACCGTCGGCATAGCACTTTCCACTCCAATGTAATAGGATCTCGATGCTCCCGCTCTAATCCTGACACCACGTCCTCTGCGGGCAAAACCGTAATAGGTGGCCCCTCTGGCAACGGCAAGGTCTAGATCCGCAAAAGAAAGTTCACGAACCTCACCTTCACCACCCCAAGAACGCAAAAGATCAATAATTCTCCCACGAAACTGTTCGGCCTTCATTACGCCACCGTTGAACAGAACAGCCGACGGGAATGAAGGCAACCTTTCCAGATGACGACTCACGAAGTGGGCAAGATGACGTGTGATGGCCGGATCTTCCTCGTAAGGAAGCCCCATCTCGCGCATGCCAACTCGAGATGTACGTTTGGGACGGTCCGAAAGATCACACATGGGGAAAAACCCGTCCACCAGAATTTCTTCGACTTCTCGGCGGGTCAGCTCAGTTTTTATGGTGCCCCCAATCAGGGATGTGCCTCGTCCGAGAATAACAACTGGCTCTTTTTGAAGATCAGGATCGGAAAGAAGCCTTTCCTTGGCGCTGCGGACACGGTACCAGAGTGCGCGAAATTGCCAATCGTCAAGACGCGCCGAAATTTTGTGACGCAAAGTGTAGGCAAGGGCCAGATCCATGTTATCCCCGCCCAGTAGTATGTGCTCCCCAACTGCAACGCGCTTCAAAGCGAGCGTTCCGTCTTCTTCGGAAACTTCAATCAGGCTGAAATCCGTAGTACCTCCACCAACGTCGCACACCAGAATGGAATCACCAAGTTTTACCAGATTCCGCCAGTTGTCCTCGTTTGCCTCTATCCAAGCATAAAAAGCCGCCTGAGGTTCCTCCAGAAGTGTAAAATGTTCAAAACCCGCCAGTCGAGCTGCCTGAACGGTTAGTTCCCGTGCAACAGCATCGAAAGATGCGGGAACGGTTATGAGAATATCCTGATTTTCTAGCCTGGCTTCGGGATCGTTCGCTGCTATGGTATGATTCCACGCATCGCGTACATGCTCGAGAAACATGGACGACGCCTCGACAGGCGAAACTTTTTGAACCTCGTCCGGGCTATTCCATGGAAGTATGGGCTTTGTCCTGTCTACTCCGCTGTGGCAAAGCCAGGACTTGGCCGAAGCAACAAGGCGATGAGGAACCTCGGAACCCCTCTTCCTTGCAAAACTACCAACCAGCGCAAACACACTTTCTTGCCAGGGTAACCTCACGCTCGATGGATCAACGTCCCCCTTTCCAAGAAGATACAAGAAAGAGGGAAGTAACGAGAGGGATCGCATTTCGTTCGGAGCGGTTATTTGAAGGATTTCAAATATGCGGATGTTGGGCTTTTCACCTTCGGCCATTATGGGAGCGTAGGCAACGACACAGTGAGTCGTCCCAAGGTCAATACCAACTACGTATTTAGCTTCTGAACTCAAGCCGAATCACCTCCTTCTGAAGGTTGTTGAACTTCTACTTCTGCCGGCGCAAGAACGAGATCATCCCTATCTGGATCAACCATCTGAGGAAGCTCTATCCTCACAAGCCGCCAACCTCTGTGCTTGACTATGCCTTTAAAAGGTGGATCACCCAATACTCGCCCCGTAAGGCGAATAGCCACAGGATCAAAACCTTTTTCAATCACAACCTCCGTTCCTTCAACCTCCGAGTAAACAGGCTCCACCTTAACGTGTTCGTCGAAAATCTTGCGCCACTCATCATGCAATGTTCGAACGGCAGCACCTATTTGAGAATCTTCATACAACGAAATATCTTCTTTCAGAAAATCAACAAAACGGCCTTCCCTCTGCATAAGCGCAATAAACTGCACGGCCGGGAGCAAGCGACGTCGCTCATCAACCTTTTCCGCTTTTTTAACAGGCTTTTCTTCTACTCTTTCTTCTCTGTCTCTGTCGGGCTTTTCCGGTGTTAACGGCCCTTTAGCAGCAGCTTCAATTCGCTTCGCGCCGACCAAGGCGATAACAATCCACATAGCGAGCGTTACGGTTCCGACAGCCCCAAAGATGGCTGGTATTGCATACTTTTCCGTCATGATGACCAGATCCTGAAGGTTAGTAATAAGAAGCATGACTTCTTTCGGTAACTGTGCTTTCAAGTCTGCATTGCTAAGAAGTGGCTCCAAGTAAGAAGAAACCACCTTTAGTCCCTCACGAAACGGCCAGAACAAAGCTACTGCAAGGATTGCATTAAAAATAAAACACACAAGAAAGGACTGCCACAACCACCTACGCTTTTCCGCCATCTGACTCCTCCGTCATTAAAGTCTCTGTGTAAGCAATCCTGAGATTTAAGCCAGAAGGTCGGCAAAGACAAGAGGTTTTGGGTAACGCTTCTCACTTTACGACCTAAGAAAAGCAAACCCTAGGCGCAGAACTTCAAAATAGGACAGAGCGAAGATTAAAACTACTGAACAGGGCATCAGCAGGTACCGATAAACTGGCGGCATGGTGGTTTGAAAGTACTCATTGGACAGCAAAAGGCAGAGGTGTACCGGTGATAACATAACCCCTACAAAGCCACTAACCAACGATAGCATAAGATACTGCAACAGGAACTGGCTCTCTCCAAGGTTCTGAACCAGCGCAATGATAATAGGAAAGGTGGTTCCCACGAAGGCCACGGTAATCCCCGTGATCATGCCCATCAAAAAAGGAAGCACTACACAGACGGAAATGAGCGGTATGTGTAAAGCAAGAAGTTCGCGGGTTATGGCTTCCGCCGCCTGACTTTCCTGAAGAATGCCTTTGAATATGAGAATGGAACAAACCATGTAGAACATTCTTACGAGCTGCTTCGTGGTCAAAATGGCAACACATTCGGTCAGGCGGAACCTGCTCTTAATCCATACGAAAGCAATGGCACAGCAAAGGGAAACAATTAGTCCCAACTCCCTAGAAATCTTTTGAATTTCTCCCGACATAGTATAATTGAAAATAGCTCCAAGCCCGAGCCCACCACCTATTACTATTGCAATGGGAATGAGCCTTACCAGAAAAGGGCGAAGGGGCGTAGAGTGCGCTAAATTTGCAGAAGACGATTGTTCCCTCAAACCTCCAAACTTTAATGTCCGATAACCAATAAAAACGGCAACGGCGGTGAGAGGCAATGTAGATAACACAAACTTCCACAGATCAATGCCTGCTAGAGCCGTTGTCAGCAAAATTCCTGGATAAAGAGGCCACCAGTATTCCCAGATGTGGCGGAACCAATAGTTGATATAGCTGAGCTGGGGAGGCGTCAGGCCAAAGCGGCCTCCAATATTTTTAACCATGGGAGCAGAAAAAATTGCTCCTCCCGGCATCGGCAACAGCCCAATCAGGGCGGGGAAAATAACCACGTTTAACCGAGGGTTTCCTATAATTCCCCTGAAGGCTTCGAGCAAGCGTTCCATCTCCTTCGCTTTTTCCATGCTGTGGCTGAGGACCAGTATAAGAGAGACCACGCAGGCAAGTGCTAACGTTTTAGGATGGGTAAGGGCATGAAAAGCGGCAACACCAAGGTGTACGGGATCCATGCCAAATAAAAATCCCAACACGATGGCAGATCCCGTAAAGACATGACCAAGGGCAACATTCTTTCTGATGGCAAAAAGGACCAACGCAAAGATTATAAATATCCTCAAGATAGCCGGAAGATGCGTCATTTCTTGACCCTCGAAACAATTGCATCAATCAAATTCTTTCTTACATCACTATTCCACTCCCCAAAATCCAGATCAATGGTTACATAACCAACCTTATTCTGCCAAGAAACGGGCACACGACAATAATCTTTCTCGGTACAGACGAGAAGATCTGCACCGGATTGCTCTGCCCGCTTGGCCAATACAGCTATGTCTCGTCCAGAATACGGATAATGGTCCGGAAAAGAAACTACACCTTTCAGCACAGCACCACAGAGTTTAAGAAGGCGGAAAAAACCTTCAGGTCTAGCAGTTCCAGCAAAAGCCACCACTTTGCGATCTTCTAAAAAAGACGCAGGATAAAATGTATCCCCCATAACGAACTGCGCTGGCCTTTTTCTGGCAAGCACTACACTGACACCGTCGTGCAAGAAGCGCTTCAGGACGCAAACCGTTTCAGGAAAACGAAAACTATCAATTCCAGTGCATACAGCGAACCGAGCCCTTCCGACAGCCGAAAGGGGCTCCCTCAAAGGGCCAAATGGAACAAGGGAACCATTTCCCCAAGGTGATTCAAGATTAAAAACCATAATTTCCATGTTTTTCTTGAGCCTTCGGTGCTGACCTGCATCGTCAACTATCACCACATCCGGTCGGTCAACACCACAGGCCATAGCCGCAGCCATCCATTTGGGACCTACCCACACCGGTACGCGCTCAGGACCGGTTGAATTTAGACGACGATAAATCAAAACCGCTTCGTCTCCGAAGACGCGAAAAGCGCCTTCATAATCTTCAGTATCCACGACTCGGGCCAGCACACTCACCCTGCGACCATATCCTCCGTGCACGACGACAGTCTTTACCCCAACATCGGCCAGTTCACCGGCAAGCCAGATGGTAAAAGGCGTCTTGCCCCCTCCTCCCACTACCAACCCACTTACTCCAACCACCAAAGCGGGAACTTCAACTACGTTTAAACCAGCCAATCTTTGGATAATTTCGTTAACGGCCCTAGTCGGAAGGCTTAACGCACCAGCAACCGGTGGCAAAAGTGGCGCAGAGTACCACCATTTAGAAAGAACACTGTTGAAATAAGCCCTAATCCTCCACACGCTCGGATTCCCATATTCGAAATCCGTGGTAAATATAATGCAAGCCACTTACGATAGTAAAAATTGCTGTAACTGTAAAAATAAAACTCAGCAAAAACCAGTGCGGATTCCATAGGGACGAACTCAGGGCAACAAGAGCTGTGAGGATCTGGCTCAGTGTGGTAAGCTTGCTCGGTAAGGAGGGTTTAACTTCGAAATAAATGTGGTTCAGAAAAAACAAAAATACTCCCAATACTATTATAGCATCGCGGCTGACTACAATAATAGTTAGCCATGTTGGAATGATGTGAAGGTAAGCCAGAAGTATGAAAGTGGTGTCCAAGAGCAGTTTGTCCGCCAGGGGATCAAGGTACGTTCCAAGCCGCGACTTTTGATTAAATGTTCGGGCTATGAATCCGTCAAGGCCATCGGTAACTCCGGCCACAAAAAAAACACAAAGCGCTGATGACATCCTACCGTCCAGAAGGAGCCAGACGAGCAGGGGCGTTAATAATATCCTTATGACCGTAAGGATGTTGGGAACAGTCATTTTGCTTACTGCGAGCCGGCAGATTGAAACATCAAGGACAGGTTCCTTTCAACGGGATCTAGTTTATCAATTGTCACCTTCAAACCGGATCCCACATTGAGATTCTCTACATAATCGGGAAGCGAATCTGGAACACCTGCCAGCCTGACATTTACCGAATTGCGATCGATTACTATTTCCTGTACTCTTCCTTTTAAACCTTTGGTGTGCAAGGCACCTTCAAGTTTTTCCCAACATGAAAACTCCGCACAATCTTCTATAACCACGTTCCATGTGTTTCGATCGCTTTCTGCAACAGATGAAGAAGTGAACACTTTAGATGTAGGCACTATCCTATCAATAATATCCATAAGTTGTGGATACACCACTTCGACAAGGGTAAGCAAGGATTCCATTAACGGTGTTTCGCTGTCGCTCATGACACTCTCAGATACAACACCTTTGACACTCTCATCAGAAGCACTCCTCACTTCCACTTTGGCAACAATAATACTATTAGAACATTCGACCAGCGACTTTACAACCCATTTAGCCTCTGCAGTTTCGTCTTCGGAAACAGCCCACCCCCTTTCGGAAAGTTTTTGCTTCAAAATATCATCAAAAAAACTCTGCGCCGTCCTGCCGCTCACATCAGCAGAACAGCCCTGAAGGCTAAGCCAGTGAATCAGATTTC
Source organism: Deltaproteobacteria bacterium (assembly GCA_019309115.1). Lineage (GTDB taxonomy): Bacteria > Desulfobacterota > Syntrophobacteria > Syntrophobacterales > Thermodesulforhabdaceae > JAFDGW01. Next base: position 29,793 of record JAFDGW010000018.1, on the reverse strand, counting down.
TTGCCGTTTCCGCTTCCGGTCGCATCCCATCTTTACCCTCTTCTTCGCCAATTATCCCGCTCTCTTTGAGAGCCTGCTCCAGGTCATGAAGAAGCACCTTGGCAACACCGTTTACCCTGTAGAGGCCTTCCATATTCCCCTCATTAATAATGCGAAAAGATTCTACGAAATCATCAGCATGGCAAAGCACTTCAGAATCTATTGTCTTCTTATGCGCAACAACCGCATCGGGTCCTGCAAGCTGCAGAATCGCTTGCAACACAGCCTGTTTCTTAAAATCTTGAAGGGCTTCTAAGCGTGCTGGATCCTCCATGCCCTGGACTGAAGCAACCCCCTGAGCAAAAAACTCGTCCCTCGGAGGGTTCGCCAGAACTCGATATGCCATGGAGAAAAAACAAGCCAAAAAAAGAGCTAGCATGAGTTTGCAATATTTGAACATCTTCTGCCCCCCGTAAAAAGCTTTTTATGAATTTTTCCGCCATCAGGCATTCAATAGCCGGTAGCTATGGCTGAATCACACCAAATTTCGTCTATCATCTCACCCTATCAGGCGGAAAGCGTGGTTTACCACCGCTTATTCACCAGGGTGCGGGAAGTATTCCGTAAGCCAAACTAATTAGCTTAATTTAATGGGATTTGCTAGCCTATAAAAAGGCTGTTTAAAAATAACTAGACGTTGCAAGTTATGATAAGGAGCTTAGTAAGCGATCACGGGATGTTATACATTACCGATTTCGGTTAACCATTCATACTCCCTTCCCCCTAGGGGACTATTCCAACATGTCACAAAAGCCATCGTGTACAAAAATGTATAACCCCGCTATGATTACCCTGTGATCGCTTACCTACGGATTATTTGGCTAAACACTAAGATTAAAATCTTAGAAGCCTTTTCTCCTCCAGATCTTTCGCCGCTCGCTCACGCAGCTTGTAATGCTGTTTCTTCCCCGTTGCCGTCATGGGTAATTCATCCACAAAGCGATAATACCTGGGACGCTTGTAAGGAGGAAGCATGGGATGGCGGTTTAAAAACTCCCGAAGTTCTTCAGCCGTCAGGGAGTCATCCTTTTTCACAATATAAGCAGCCAGAGCCTGTCCTCTCTGGCGATCCGGCACTCCCACAACGGCGCAACTCATAACTTTCGGATGCTCCTGGATCACCTCCTCAACCTGTATGGGGTAAACATTTTCCCCTCCCACGATTATCATGTCATCCTTGCGTGAAACGATGGTTATGTACCTGTTTTCATCCCAAACCGCCAAATCGCCTGTGTAAAACCAGTCCTTGTAAACCTTCTTTTTGAGTTCTTCAGGCTTGTGGATGTAATCATACGAGCCTTTAAAGGTCTTCACTATGACCTCTCCAACCTCTTCCCCATTTTGAGCCACCATATCGTCGGGTTCGGCCAACCTGTCTTCATATACTCGCACTACCCTTATTTCATCGTCAATACACGCCTTCCCGGCCTTGCCGGCCTGTTCAGGAAGATCCCTAGGTAAAAGCAAGGTATTCCAAAAAGTCTCCGACGTTCCATAACCATTGAAAATATTGGGGACAAACACTTCTTGCATTTCAATGCAGAGGGCCCTATCCAAAGGGGCTCCCATACTGATAATCCCTCGAAGCTTTGAAAGATCGAATTGTCGCTTTTTCTGTTCTTCTAGCATGAGTTTGTACATTGTGGGAACTCCAACCACAAAAGTCACACCGTATTTACTTATCGCATCAAGAGTAGTTCTCGGGTGAAAGGACCTCATGGCTACCACCGATGCCCCTACATACAAGGCCGGTCCCGGACCACCGATGTGAATTCCACCGCGATGAAACCATGGAGATATATTCAACAGAACATCATCAGGAGTTAGATGCAAATGCATAATTACATCGTGAACGGTAATAATTTCATTAACGTTGTTAATAGGTACTCCCTTAGGCCGCCCCGTGGTTCCTGAAGTGTACAAGCGAGTCGATTCCCCAAAGGCATTGACTCCGAAAGACACCGGGTCCTTAGGATCAGCCTCCGAAGCATCTGAAACGAACTTATCGTAGGTTACGGCAAAGGAGTATTCCGTAGCTTCATCCTCTCCCACTACAACAACCTTTTCAGGCTTATGCGACGAAAGCTTCAGAGCCTCTTCAGCTATGTTTCCAATTGAAGCATCGAATATGTAAACCTTACTGTAGGAATCCTCGAGTATGTAAGCCATTTCACCCGATGAAAGTCGGAAGTTAACAGGATTGTTGATTGCCCCGATTTTCTGACAACCCAGATATATAAAAGCAAATTCAGGACAGTTAGGTAGCTGATACGTAACTACGTCACCTGGACGCACCCCGCATGATAGAAGAGTATGGGCAAGTCTATTGGCTTCCGCGTTGAGTTGCCTGTAATTCCAAGTTTTTCCTGACTCTGCTTCTACCATTGCAAGGCGATTGCCGTAACGTCGAACATTTCGTAAGAAACCTTCAATGTACGTAAAATTCCTCTCGAAAAACCTCCGAAAAGACTCTTCATTGTAAGTAACCATTGCTCATACCTCCATCCGTTTTATAACAAGTGACGCGTTGATTCCGCCAAAACCAAAGGAATTAGAAAGGACTATCCTTACGTTCGAATTTCGAGCCCAGTTTGGCACATAATCAAGGTCACACTCAGGGTCGGGGTGCTCAAGGTTAATAGTGGGTGGGATGATGCCATCAAGAATGGTTTTAATAGAGAAAGCAGCTTCCACTATCCCGGCAGCCCCCCAGAGATGTCCGATCATAGATTTGTTCGAAGAAATTGGAATATTGTACGCACGATCTCCGAAGACTTGCTTAATCGCTCTGGTTTCAACCATATCGTTAAGAGGAGTAGACGTTCCATGCGCATTGATGTAATCAATATCATCTGGACTAATACCGGCATCTTTTATGGCTAGTTCCATGCAGCGTACTATGCTCCACCCTGAAGGTTCAGCAGCAGTGGGGTGATAGGCATCACAGGTTGCTCCAATGCCGGCTATTTCTGCAAGAGGAACAGCCCCTCGTTTTTCGGCATGTTCGTAGGCTTCGATAATCATGCACCCTGCACCTTCAGATGGTACAAAACCCTTCCTTTCCCGGTCAAACGGCCTAGAAGCTTTCTCCGGAAGTTCATTCCACTGACCCGTTGCAATAGCCCCGAGATTCTCCAGGCTTGCCATGATAGTAGGTGTAATTCCGGCATCAGCACCGACAACAATAGCTACGTCAATTATATCCTGGCGTATCAAAGAAGCTGCTGTAGCTATGGCTTTGGTTCCTGCAGCGCAGGCTTCCTGTAAAAAATACTGAGGGCCTCTGGCTCCTAAGCGCCTTGCCACTTCAGAAGCCGTCGTATTGGCTGCTATAGCTACTACGCAGAAGGGAGAAACCTTACGTGGACCCCTTAAAGCCAATTCATTATGGCTTCGCTCAAAGGTCGCCGGACAACCAATCGCACTTGCACCTATAATAGAAAATCGAAATGGATCTCCAACGCGCGAAAAATTCCATTTTTCAACGGCAAGTATGGCTGACGCCACGAAGAAATGAGCCATGCGATCGAACCGAGTCAAAGTTTTTCTGTCCAAGAACTGCTCAGCCGAAAATTCTCGGCACTCCCCGGCAATTTGACACCGATGTTTGGATGGGTCAAAGAGAGTAATACGGCTTATACCGGATTTGCCTTGAATTAGCGCATTCCAGGACTTTTCCAGCCCTACCCCAACGGGTGTTATAACCTCCATACCTGTGACAACAGCTGCTCGTTTTCGCATTGCACTGCCCCCAGGTTATATGAAAAATTAAGTCCTGTTTTTATTTTCTTAAGTTTTTAATATTATCAAGATGCGAACTTAAAAGCAATGTAGCACGTTGAACTGATTCATAAAACGAGAGAAACAGGATGAATAATACCTAGTTTCCTGGAGGCATCGACTTGAAATGCGACGGATTTGTTTCTTGTTGGAGATTTCGGAGACTTTTTGTTGTGTTCTTCACAATATTATCAAAATTTTACCATCTGGAGAGCTGTGAAGTTAAAAGCTTTTTTTAAACAATTTTGGTTGCATATTGACATATAACCAAAGGGTGTGATAGTAAACTTATTTGAATGAATGGTAGGTAGGTCGCTATGAAAAATGGAATGAACCCAACAAAAGATCGCCTCTTTGCAGAGGCAACCCGGCTATTTCGAGAAAAAGGTTACTCTGCAACCTCCATGGCAGACATTGCCTCTGCCGTGGGAATACAAAAAGCTTCCATATATTATTACGTTAAATCTAAACAGGAACTCTTAGTGGAAGTAGCCCGAAAATGCATGAACATGCTTCTTGAGGAAGCCGAGCGCATTGCTTACTCCAACCTGAACCCAACAGATAAACTCAAAGCCATCATCAGGGGCCATATCCGCCTCATTGTGGAATACCTTGATATTTTCACCGTAAGCCTTAGAGACATAAACCCTCTCAATATGGGACCACACTGGCCTGAAGCTGTGGCCTTGAGAGACCATTACGAAAGCATAATACGGGGCATAATCCGCGCGGGTATAAAAACAGGTGAGTTTAAAAATATCGACGAAAAACTCGCGGGTTTTGCCCTGTTGGGCATGGTGAATTGGCTCATTCGCTGGGTTAAACCAAATGGAGAAAAATCCGCAGACGAAATCGCTTCAGTAATGACAGAAATTTTTTTGAGCGGCTTGCGGGCCGGAAGTTCAGGAGAATCAGAAAAATGCAAACAAAGTTCATTCAAATTGCACAGGAAGGACATCTCCTGACTATTACCATTTGCCGCCCCAAATCCATGAACGCTCTTCATCCTCCCGCATGCCGAGAGCTGGATATGATTTTTGACCATTTTGAAGAAAACTCGAATGTATGGGTTGCTGTCATAACAGGAGAAGGCAACCGGGCTTTCTGTGTGGGAAATGACCTTAAGTGGCAGGCTCAGCATGGGGGAGAAGCCCTTCGCCGTGAGATTGATTCTTTGAATGGTGGTTTTGGTGGTATTACTCGACGAACGAGCTGCTACAAACCCATTATTGCGGCAGTTAATGGGTTCGCCCTTGGAGGGAGGGTTCGAGATAGCTCTGGCCTGCGATGTTATCATTGCGGTAGACTATGCCAAGTTTGGCCTTTCTGAGCCCAGGGTTGGTGACATGGCCGCAGCTGGCGGCGTTGTAAGGCTTCCTCGTCAGATCCCTTATCATATTGCCATGGGAATGCTTCTCACTGGCCGTCATATAACCGCTCAAGAAGCACATGCTCTGGGCATTGTTAACGAAGTTGTCCCTCTTAAAGAGCTAATGACGTGTGCCCGCAAGTGGGCGAATGAAATGCTGGCATGTTCGCCTGTTGCGCTGCGCGCCACGAAGGAATCAGCCATAAGAAGCCTTGGAATGCCTCTGGAGCAGGCATTGACGGCGATCTTCCCGGGCATGGCTGCTCTAAGGCAGTCTGAAGATTACATGGAGGGAGCCCGAGCTTTTACTGAAAAGAGAAAGCCGCAGTGGAAGAGACGATAATCACCCAACGGAGGTGGGTGGCATGGATTTTAATATTCCGGAAAATCTAAAAATGATGGCCAACACGATTAGAAAGTTCGTGGAGCGGGATTTAGAACCCATCAGCCAGCAGGTGGAAGAAGATGACCGCATACCTGAAGAAATTGTCCAGAAAATGAAAGAACTCGGACTCTTTGGAATATCCATTCCGGAAGAGTACGGGGGGCTCGGGCTTGGAGTCCTGGGAGAATGCATTGCTTACGAAGAGCTGTCTAAAACCAACCTTTGCTTTCGCACCCGGGTGGCCACCAATAACGGAATAGGATCCCAGGGAATCGTGATAGACGGCACAGAAGAACAGAAAAGGAAATACCTTCCTAAAATTGCCTCTGGAGAATGGACGGCCTGTTTCGCCCTGACCGAGCCCGACGCAGGATCGGATGCCGCAGCTATCCGCACCCGCGCTGAGCTCAAAGGAGACCACTGGGTAATAAATGGGCGCAAACACTTTATCACCAATGGCGATATCGCCGATGTGGCGACCGTTTTTGCCGTAACAGATCCCGAAAAAAGAGCACGTGGCGGCATAACGGCGTTTATTGTTGAGAGAACTTTTCCTGGGTATCACGTTGGAAAGATTGAGAAGAAAATGGGTCTTCGAGGCAGCCACACAGCGGAACTTGTGTTTGAAGACTGTATTGTACCTCGAGAGAACGTTATCGGCGGTGATGCCATGATCGGCCAGGGATTCAAGACAGCAATGAAAGTCCTCGACAAAGGCAGACTTACTATGGGAGCCAGTGCTGTAGGGGCAGCCCAGAAACTTTTGGAACTATCCGCGAGATATGCAAAGCAGAGGGTTCAATTCGGGCGACCTATCGCAGAATTTCAGGCGATCCGGTTCATGCTTGCTGACATGGCAACCCAGATATATGCTGCTCGAAACATGGTTTACCACGCAGCATGGCTTCGTGATACCACAGGAGCACCGGTCACTAAAGAAGCGGCTATGGTAAAACTTTTTTGTACTGAAATGGTAAATCGCGTGGCCGATATGGCTGTTCAGATCCATGGGGGCATGGGCTACATGAAAGAATGCCCTGTCGAAAGATTTTATCGAGATGTACGGCTTATGAGAATTTATGAAGGTACCAGCGAAATACAGAAACTTGTCATATCCCGAGAAGTTTTGAAGGCATTTGAGTGATGGAAACGGAGGGGAAAACCATGAATATTAAAAAGGTCTTTGTAATGGGAGCCGGCCTTATGGGCACCGGAATAGCACAGGTGTGTGCTCAGGCTGGCTACGACGTTGCCATGTGTGACATTTCTCAAGAAGCACTCGATAAAGCCATGAAAAACATTACCTGGTCGGTGGGCAAATTTGTGGAAAAGGGGAAACTTAAAGAGCCAGTTGATACGGTTACTTCTCGTATAAAACCCACTCTGAATCCTGAAGATGCAAAGGATGCAGATATCGCTATAGAAGCTGTCTTCGAAAAGGTGGATCTAAAAAAGGAAATTTTTAAAAAACTTGATGCTACTCTTCCAGAGCATGCTCTGATTGCCAGTAACACCAGCGCTATACCCATAACGACCCTCGCGGCTGTGACAAACCGTCATGACCGCGTCTTGGGCCTCCACTTTTTTAGTCCTGTTCCCATGATGCAGGCTGTTGAAGTGGTGCGTGCCATAACTACCAGCGATGAAACCTTTGAAACAGGGAAACAGTTCGTTATCAGCCTCGGCAAGGAACCCATTCTTGTTAAAAAGGACATCCCGGGCTTTATAATCAATCGCATCAACTTTCCGTCAACCATGGAAGCAATGCGCTTGGTAGAAGCTGGAGTAGCCACGGTGGAAGACATAGACAAGGGTTTGAGGCTCGCCGCCGGTCGCAAGATGGGTATCTTTGAAACGGGCGATATGGTGGGGTTGGATGTAACCTACGGGGCTCTTATGGCTATTTACGAAGAAACCAAGGATCCCAGGTGGTATCCGCCCGAAATTTTGAGGCGAAAAGTTACCCTTGGTCACCTCGGGAAGAAAACTGGACGAGGTTGGTATGTTTATGATGAAAACGGAAATCGGATTGGTCCTGCCGATAGCTAAGGGAGGCAATTTATGAGAGAGGTGGTGATCGTAAGCGGCGTTAGAACTCCTGTCGGACGCTATGGTGGAGTTCTGAAAGATGTCGAGGCTTACGATCTTGCGGCGATTGTTCTAAATGAGCTCATTGAACGGGTTGGTCTCACACCTGACGTGATAGACGAAGTCATCATGGGGCAGGCCTATCAAAACGGTGAATACGTGAACATTGCCCGAATGGCGCTCCTCACAGCCGGTTGGCCTGACACTATCCCTGGTATTACCATTGACCGGCGCTGTTGCACAGGGCTGGATGTGGTCCGTTTCGGCATGGCTCTTATCAAGTCAGGCCAAGCTGATATAGTGGTGGCCGGCGGTGTAGAAAGCATGAGTAATGCCGAATTTTACCTACCCGGAAGCATCAAGTGGGGAATTGGTGGCAAGGGTAAGATGCCTCGGGGTCATGGGGATCTTTCGCTGTGGGGTATTCCACTGTACGACCGGATCCAGCGGGCTCGCGTTATGTCTCAACCCGTTGAACGTTATGGAGTGCTTCCCACCATGATGAGCTGGGCTGAGACGGCCGCTTCGGAAGAAGGGATAGGCCGTGAAGAGTGCGACAGGTGGGCTTTAGAAAGTCATCGCAAAGCCATAAAGGCCGTGGACGAAGGAAAATTCGATGCTGAAATTGTGCCGGTTACGGTAAGTGGACGCAAGAGCGAGAAGATCGTCGTGGACCGTGACGAGACCCCTCGGAGAGATACCAGTCTTGAGAAGCTTGCTTCGTTGAAACCTGTTCTGGGCGGAGTCTGTACGGCTGGAAATTCCTCATCGGAAAACGACGGAGCTGCTGCTGTGTTGTTAATGTCCGCTGAAAAAGCTCAGTCGTTTGATCTTGAGCCATTCGTTTCGATTCGGAGCATAGCCGTCGCTGGTTCTGATCCCAGATATACCTATAATGCCGTGCCGGACGCTGTAGAAAAGGCTTTAAAAGCCGCTGGACTTTCTCTTGACCAGATGGATCTTATAGAGATCCAGGAAGCCTTTGCCGCTCAGGTTCTTGCCGACATCAAAAAAATGGGTCTCACCGAAAAGGACTACGAACGAATTAACGTAAACGGAAGTGGTATATCTCTAGGGCATCCCATAGCCTGCACAGGAACAAGGGTTCTCGTTACACTAATACATGAAATGAAACGCCGGGGTGCACGATATGGATTGGAATGTATCTGTGGGGGAGGAGGACTCGGAATAGCGGGCGTTTTTGAAAGAAGCCTGAAATGACGAGGGGAACAATGGTCACACTGAAGGCCGCCATGGAAAATGTTGTCGTAGTGGATAGTGTCAGGACTCCTTTTGGTCGAGCCGGAGAAAGAGGAATTTTTTGGAAAACGAGAGCGGAAGACTTGGCAATAGCGTTATTTAAGGCTTTGCTTGAAAGGAACCCCGCCGTTGATCCCTCCATCATAGACGACAGTATTTGGGGTGTTACTAATCAAATCGGAGAACAGGGCGGAACGCTGGGACGCATGGTTCCCATACTCGCTTTGGGAAAACAGGGTTGGAATATTCCGGGCTGTTCCATTGATCGTATGTGCGCAGGCAGCATCACGGCGGTGGCGTTTGGCGCCTCCATGATTGCATCGGGAATGGCCGAATGCCTTATAGCGGGAGGGGTAGAACACATGGGTCATCTTCCCATGGGTTATATGCGGGATATTCACCCCAATGCGGTAAAAGCCCTGGGAGATGAAACAGCCCTTGTGATGGGCCAAACGGCGGAAAATATCCATGACCGATTTCCGGAATTCACACGGGAAATGGCCGACCGTTATGCCTTCATGAGTCAGCAAAAGGCTGCTCGAGCAATCCGGGCTGGAAAGATGAAAGACATGATAGTGCCCATGACAGTTGAACTTCCCGATGGAACGGTGACGACTGTTAGTGAAGATCAAACACCAAGGCCAAATACGACAATGGAAGTCCTTGCTGGGTTGAAGCCTGTTTTTCGCAAAAATGGGCGGGTTACTGCCGGCAATGCGTGCCCTCTCACTGATGGAGCGGCCGCAGTTCTTGTCATGAGCGAAAAGAAAGCGCAAGAACTCGGTCTGGAACCCAAGATGCGCTTCGTATGCTGTGCTGTCGCTGGAGTGGACCCGAGAATAATGGGCACCGCCCCGGTTCCTGCAACACAAAAGGCTTTGCAAAAAGCGGGACTCAAAATGGACGATATTGACGTTGTGGAAATTAATGAAGCTTTCGCAGTGCAGGTACTTTATTGTCTGAATCGATTGGGACTCAGCCCTGATGATCCCCGGGTTAACATGTGGGGCGGAGCGATTGCTTACGGCCATCCTCTGGCCGCATCCGGAGCCCGACTGATCGCCTTCCTGCAAAGAATTTTTCAGGAAAATCCGCAATATCGCTATGGCGTAACAACCCTCTGTGTGGGACGGGGACAGGGATATACGATAATCTGGGAAAATTTAATGAGGTAGAAATCTAATTACCCAGGGTTTTTGGGAGCATGGGAATAAAGGAACTCCACATGAAAACCCCTTTGTGAGAGGGAACGATCCTGGTAGAATCCCAGATTCATGGAGGTCAACATGGCTCTACGGGTTATTCCCAAGACCGAGTCTGCATACGATTATCCGCTCATTATCAGGCATCTTCTACACACTCCCAGACAAATAGCCAGAGACATAGAGATCGTCTATCGTGATGTCAAGCGCATAAAATATAGCGAATTTTTCGAACGGCTGGAGCGACTGGTAAATGCATTGAGTAACCTGGGAGTTAGACTACAAAGTGGTTTATTTGGTACTATCGCATATGAGCGAAAGATACAGCAAGGAAAGCTTACCAGGATTCCAGGAAACTATTGCTAAGTTCAGGAAAGCCTTCTCTCCTACGGACACACTTGACAAAACGCTATAGTAAAATTACCGAAAAATTCCCCCACCTCTTGAAGTAACGCACGCAGCTCGGTATTTTGTAGCCGTTTCCCGGAATTGCTTAATCCATTCACTTATTGACGAGTAGGTCTTGTTATGAAACGAATACTGGTATTGCACGGGGTCAATTTGAACATGTTCGGGAGGAGAGACCCCAGGCACTACGGCACAATCACTCTTGATGAAATAAACAAGCGGCTTCTATTACTTGCTGAAGAACTCGGGGTTTCTCTGGAAATTTTCCAAACCAATTCGGAAGCCGAGATGGTTGGGAAAATCCACCAAGCCATGGACGAAAACATCGACGGAATAATTATCAATCCAGGAGCATGGACACATTACAGTTATGCCATCAGAGATGCCCTCGAAATGCTTGATATACCTGTCGTAGAAGTACACATGTCCAACATTCACGCCCGTGAACCCTTTAGGCACCACTCTGTCATAGCCCCTGTGGCAAAAGGTCAGATATCCGGCTTCGGTGTTAATAGTTACCTGCTCGGTCTTCGTGCCCTTGTAGCACTCCTGGAAGCCCCAGAATGAAAAAATTCATTGAAATTTACCTAAACCGCCGCGTTTCTGTTCTTACTGGATTAGGCTTTTCTTCGGGACTGCCCCTAGCTTTAACCGGATCCACTCTCCAGGCGTGGCTGATGACTTTCGGAACGGACATTAGAATTATCGGCCTTTTCTCCATTGTGGGTCTTCCGTATACATTTAAGCCCATTTGGTCACCTCTGCTGGACAGATTTTCACCGCCTTTCTTAGGCAGAAGGCGCGGCTGGATATTACTGTTTCAGCTCATCCTCGCTACCATAATAGCTACCATGGGCTTACTTAATCCCAGAAAATTACCTCTAATAGCGGCCATAATGGCTCTTTCCATAGCGCTGTTCAGTGCCAGCCAAGACATTGTAATTGACGCGTACAGAACGGAGATACTTAAGCCGGAAGAGCGGGGCGCGGGGGCGGCTACCACCGTCTTCGGCTATCGCATGGCTATGCTTGTATCGGGTGGACTGGCCCTTATGCTATCGGATCTTATGCCGTGGAAAACCGTATTTCTGCTTCTGGGAATTACCATGGCTTTGTGCACGCTTTTCACTGCGCTGTCACCTGAACCGGAAAATCAGTCGAAAACACCGTCATCTCTGAAAGAAGCAGTCGTTCTTCCGTTCGCCGATTATTTTTCCCGCCCTTCAGCCGTTTCAATGCTATTTTTCATCATACTGTTCAAGCTCGGAGATGTTCTAGCCGCTGCAATGACCACGCCTTTTTTGCTGGATTTGGGCTTTTCCCGCTCTGAAATAGGCCTCGTTTATAAGGCCTTCGGGCTTGCCAGCACCCTCGCTGGGGCCGGAGTCGGAGGGACAATCCTGGCAGCAGTAGGGCTTAATAGGTCTCTGTGGATTTTTGCAGGGCTTCAGGCCATATCAAACTTGTCGTTTGCCGTTCTGGCCAGTCTTGGAAAAAACCATGCCATGTTGATAGCCGCCGTAGCCGTAGAAAACATAGCAGGAGGAATGGGAACCGCCGGTTTTGTGGCCTTCCTGATGTCGCTATGTAACACCAGGTTCACAGCAACCCAGTACGCTCTTTTATCCAGTCTTATGGCGGTAACTCGTGTCGTCGCAGGAATACCAACGGGTTTTATGGCAGCACATTTCGGATGGACTATGTATTACGTGCTAAGCACTTTGGGAGCGGTACCGGGAATACTTCTTTTGCCTAAATTTGCCCCATGGAACAGCGAACCTGAAACATTGGCAGGCCAAAATGATAAACCCCGTTAAAGAGATACTTCAAACAAGCCAGAATCTGTGTCCACTAAGGCAGATCCGCCGAGAGGTAACAAATCCTGCTTGATACCATGCCCAAAGGGAAGTAGGCATATTATTGGAAAATTATAATCAGACGTTACATCAACGACCTTTTGGATTATTTCATCGTAAGGCTCACAATCCCAGAAAGTGCCGAGCACAAGTCCTTTGATGACATCAAAAACACCGGCCATTTTTAAATGATTCAGCATGCGGTCTATTCTATAACCGGCTTCATTTTTGTCTTCCAAAAAGAGGATGGCTCCTTCGAAGGTTTTTAACGAAAGGTATGGAGTCCCGAGAAGATGGCACACACAGGCCAGGTTGCCACCTAAAAGTCGTCCCGTTGCCAATCCTGAACGGACCGTGTTCTTCCCTGACAGCTTCCACCGAAAAGGACGAGAACCATCCAGAAAAGAAAACAACCTGTTCACATCCTCATTTTGCATCGAAGAAATTTCCAGAAAATTGGGTCCATGCAAGGTGATTTCCGCACCCGCTTCGAGCAACGCATTGTGCAAAAAAGTAATGTCACTATAGCCCATGAGAGTCTTGCCGCTATCAGCCAGTCTCTTCAAGTCAAGAAACGGTAAAACCCTTGAACTGCCATAACCCCCTCGCACACACCAAAGGATCTGCACACCAGGATCTGAAAAATGCTCCGCAAGATCTAACGCGCGTTCCCAATCTTGAGCGGAAAATCCACGCCAATGGTGAAATATTCTGTCCGTGTGGCATGATTCAATCCCCTGCTCTTCCAACTTCTTCGTCGCATGCTCGAAGATTTCCCTATCAAATGATCCGGCGGGGGCCACCAGTGCTATTTTTCTCTTTTTATTGAAAAGCATAGCTCGCATGTGGGTAGGCAGGGTTTACCGGTTTCGCTCAAAGAGAATCTTCAGACCTCGGAGTGTTAAATAAGGATCCACTTCTTCAATGACTTCACAAACCGGTGCAATGACACCCGCAAGCCCTCCTGTCGCAATAGTTCTCACCGGACAGCCAAGCTCTTTTTCAAATCGTCTGATGATGCCTTCGACCAGACTGGCATATCCATAAATAATACCGGCGTTCATCGAGTCCATAGTGTTTTTTCCCAGAATCGACCTGGGTTTCACAAACACCTGAGGACGGGGAAGCTTAGAAGCTTTTTGGAACAGTGCCTCGCAGGATATCAACACCCCAGGGCAAATAACACCACCGAGATACTCTCCACGACGTGAGATATAATCAAATGTCGTGGCTGTGCCAAAGTCTATTACCACCGTTGTGTCCTTGTACTTCTCATAGGCAGCAACGGCATTAACTATGCGGTCAGCACCGACTTCCTTTGGGTTATCGTAAAGGATAGGCATACCCGTCTTTATACCTGGGCCTACCACCAGAGGATTAACCTTTAGATATTTTTGACAAAACTTCTCAACAGCGTGAAGTACTGGTGGGACCACGCACGAAACTATGACGTGCTTCACCCCAGTAAAACGAATTTTGTCCATCTTGAAAAGCTCATAAACAGAAATGCCCCATTCGTCTTCTGTAGCATCTACTGAAGTCCTGAGCCGCCAGTCTTTGAGCAGTTGATCGCCGTCAAAAAGGCCCAGCACAGTGTGAGTATTTCCAACGTCTATTGCAAGCAACATTATTCAGCACTCTACTTGTTCCAGTTTCTCAAAGATTTTTCCTTAAAAAAGACATGGTTTCTTCGAGGGCCGAGTCCATAACTTCCTCATGAACCGCTTCTACCATGACCCTCACCATCGGCTCCGTTCCGGACGCCCTAACCACAATCCGGCATTTTTCTCCCAGACGTTTTTTCAAATCAACCAGGAACTCATCAAGTCCGCGAACATTCTTTAGAGATTTCCCATTATCGAGCGGGATATTGACAAGTTTCTGGGGCACCTTCTCGACAACTTTTGCTAATTCCGACAGAGGCTTTCCCTCCCGCAACATGACTGCCAGAACTTGCAACGCTGAAAGGATTCCATCCCCCGTGGTACTGTGATCCAAAAAAACGATGTGTCCTGACTGTTCCCCTCCCAGCACATACCCCTCAGCCTTCATATGCTCCACCACATATCGATCTCCAACAGGCGTGCGAACCAAACGTCCCCCCATCTTCTCCATCGCAAGCTCAAGTCCAAGATTGCTCATCACCGTCGCCACCACCGTGCGTCCCGGTAAAGCATCCCGTTCTATCAAATGCCTGGCGCATATCCCCAGGAGAACATCGCCATCTAGGATATTTCCTTTTTCGTCGGAAAAAATGACTCTGTCGGCATCTCCATCAAAGGCTATTCCTGCATCAGCATTGCACTTTACCACGACTTCTGCAATCTTGTCCGGGTGAAGAGCTCCATATCCATCGTTTATATTTTTACCATCCGGAGCTACCCCAAGGCGCACAACTTCCGCTCCCAGTTCTTCAAAAATAAGCGGTGCAACCTTGTAGGCGGCACCATTAGCGCAGTCCACAACCAGTTTTACACCTTCAAGCGTAAGATCATCGGGAAAGGTGTTTTTAAGGTAAACGATATAACGCCCTTGAACATCGTCTATCCTTTTCGCCCTGCCAATCTTGTCAAAGGAAGGAAGCTCCAGATCAGCGAAATTTTCCACAACATCTTCCAATTTTTTTTCCACTTCGTCGGGCAACTTATAACCATCGCGGCCGAAAATCTTTATACCATTGTATTCGTAGGGATTATGAGAAGCGGAAATAACTATTCCGGCATCGGCTCTCATGTTCCTGGTAATAAAGGCTATTCCCGGCGTGGGTAGTGGACCTGCGAGTAGAACATCAGCACCCATGGAACACACACCGGCAGTGATTGCATATTCCAACATATAGCCAGAAAGGCGGGTATCTTTGCCAATAAGAACCCTGGGACGGGTATGATGATTCCTCAATACTAAAGCTACCGCGGCCCCCACTTTAAGAGCCAACTCAGCTGTCATAGGAAACTGATTCGCCACACCCCGAATGCCGTCGGTGCCAAAAAGCTTCAAAGCCATACACTTCCTCCCCCTCTCAAATTGAACCTGCCCAAAACTGCAACTCTTTATGATCTCACATTGAAGACGGCATCAGCCATCATGGCAGCCTGTCGGTGAAAACCCACATCGTGAACCCTCAATATATGCGCACCGGCGAGCACTCCACAAACATTGACTGCGGCCGTTCCAACTTCTCGCTCTTCTACCGGGAGGTCCAGGACAGCCCCTATAAAACGTTTCCTTGACGCCCCAAGTAATAGAGGGCGTTCTAAACTGTGGAAAAGATCCAGGTCTTTAATAAGCCGCAGGTTGTGTTCCAATGTTTTTCCGAACCCAATCCCAGGATCCACAACGAGCTGCTCAAAATCAATGCCCCCTTCGACAGCTACTTCTATCCTTTGCTGAAGAAAGGAAATAATTTCCGATATTAACGAACGATAGGTCGGATTTTCTTGCATTGTTTTCGGAGTACCCAACATGTGCATGAGCACAACTGGAACTCCAAAATCGGCGGCCACACGCACCATGTCAGGGTCAAACCTAAGAGCACTAATGTCGTTAATGATATCCGCTCCAGCATTCAATGCTGCCCGTGCAACTTCCGCCTTGGTAGTATCTATGGAAATCGGAATGTCTTCGGAAATAGACCGAACAGCTTCAATTACCGGAATAGTCCTGCGCATCTCTTCATCCAAAGGAATTGGATCAGAAAATGGTCTGGCCGATTCCCCACCAATGTCAATTATATCAACACCTTCATCAATCATCTCTTTAGCACGCTCGATGGCCTTAGGCTTATCGAAGAAACGACCTCCATCAGAAAACGAGTCAGGTGTTACATTGAGAACCCCCATTATCAGAGTTCTTTCCCCAAGCACCATTTGTCGGTTACGAGGCAAACGTAATTTATAAATTGGCCTTTTAGGAAACTTCATCTTTCTCTTCCCCTGCCTCCTCCGTTTCCGATACAGTAACCGAATCCCTAGTCCCATCCGTTTCCTCGTCTTCCGCCACATCTTGATTTTCTTCGTCTTTTAACATGCGAACAAGTTCTGGCCGAAAAGAGCCTACAATGCGATCCATATCTTGTCTGGTTATCGTTTCTTTTTCGAGCAATTCTGCGGCTAGGGCTTGTAGAATTTCGGAATGCTCTTCCAGCATTTCCCGAGCCTTTTTATAACAGCTTTCCACTATGTTCCGGACTTCCCTGTCTATTTCCATGGCAGTTGTTTCGCTATAATCCTGATGACGAGTAATCTCACGGCCAAGGAATATCTGTTCCTCGCGTTTGCCGAAGGCTAAAGGTCCTAATCGGTCACTCATGCCCCATTCACAAACCATACGCCTTGCGATTTCCGTAGCCCTCTCAATGTCATTCGCCGCACCTGTTGACTTCTTGTTCAGAAAGAGTTCTTCCGCAACTCGTCCGCCCATCAGCACACAAATTGTATCAATGAGGTACTCCTTCGAATAAGTATGTCTGTCGCCCTCGGGTAGTTGCTGGGTCAACCCAAGAGCACGCCCTCTTGGAATTATTGTTACCTTGTGAACAGGATCACTGTTGGGAAGCAAATAGGCGATAAGTGCGTGACCGGCTTCGTGATAGGCAGTGGTTTTTTTCTCTTCTGGTGACAGCACCATACTCTTCCGCTCAAGGCCCATAAGAACTTTGTCTTTTGCTTCTTCAAAGTCAGACATGTCAATCTTGTCTTTGTTCTTACGGGCTGCGAGCAACGCAGCTTCATTTACCAGATTTTCCAAATCTGCCCCTGAAAATCCTGGGGTTCCCCTAGCCAGAATTTTTACGTCTACATCCGGCGCCAGAGGTTTATTTCGTAGGTGAACTTTCAGTATGCTTTCCCGACCTCGAATGTCCGGCACAGGCACCACAACCTGACGATCAAAGCGCCCTGGACGCAACAGGGCGGGATCCAGAACATCGGGACGATTGGTAGCTGCAATCAGGATGACGCCTTCATTGGCTTCAAAACCATCCATCTCAACCAGCAATTGATTGAGAGTCTGCTCCCTTTCATCATGGCCGCCACCCAGCCCAGCTCCACGGTGCCGCCCAACAGCGTCAATCTCATCGATGAAGATAATGCATGGAGCATGTTTCTTGCCCTGTTGAAATAAGTCTCTAACCCGCGCTGCCCCTACACCGACAAACATTTCCACGAAATCAGAGCCGCTTATGCTAAAAAATGGAACACCGGCTTCACCCGCTATCGCTCGGGCCAGCAAAGTCTTGCCTGTGCCAGGTGCGCCAACCAACAACACTCCCTTGGGAATTCTTCCCCCTAGGCGCGTAAATTTCCTAGGATCTTTCAAAAACTCCACTATCTCCTGCAACTCTTCTTTTGCCTCATCCACACCGGCCACATCTTCAAAGGTTACTTTCACCATGTTCTCATTCAGCAACCTGGCGCGGCTACGCCCGAAGCTCATAGCCTTACCGCCACCAACCTGCATCTGCCTCATGAAGAATATCCAAATTCCAATGAGAACAATCATCGGCAGCCAGCTCACTAGAACTGTCATGTACCACGGAGAATCTTCTTTTGGCCTGGCGTTGATTTCCACGCCGTATTTTCGTAGCGTTTTGATAAGACCAGGATCTTCCGGCACATATGTTCGGAAGGGTTTCCCGTCAATCATAATCCCATGGACATTGCTTCCCTGAATTGTAACCTGAACTACCTTTCCTCGCTCTACCGCGTCAAGGAAAGCGGTATAGGTAATGTCAAAATTCGTTTCCTGAGGCTTGTTGACAACATTAAAAAGAAAAATCACCAGCAGTGTTATTGCAAGCCATAGTGCCAAATTCTTGTAAAACGGGTTCAATGCAACCATCCTCCTTAAACAGCGATATTCTTATGCAATAAGTTCCAAATATTTGTAACCATTATTTCATATTTTGGCGAGACCTGATTATGCTCCATGCACAACAGCCAGGTACTGCCGGAGAAGTAGTTATCAAAACCTTAAAAGAAAGACCACTGTAAACTTTTAAAGCTTTTTCGTCATTCAAGGCGCGGAAGAAGTAATCGCCTTAAAACTCTCTTTTCTCCATGAAAAAGCGGATAAAAAGCAGGTTTTCCCAACCTGTTTCTGAAAATCACTCTATTCTCGCAAACAGCCTCGATGAAAGACGGTGTTAACTCAATCTTTCCACCACCCTCCGGCAAATCCACCATGTAATGAGGTATCGCCAATCCCGAAGTGCGGTGCCTGAGTTCGAACATAATGCGTAATCCTTCACTTATAGGCGCACGGAAGTGGGACGTACCCTTCATAAGGTCTGCCTGTAACAGATAGTAAGGACGCACGCGAAGTGCCAACAATTTTACGAAGAGTTCACGCAAAATTTCCGCTCGGTCGTTTACGCCTCTGAGCAACACGGTCTGGCTTGCCATGGGAATACCACAATCGGCCATTCTGCTTAGAACCTCGCAAACAGGGTCGTTGAGCTCAGACGGATGGTTGATATGAAGCATAACATAAAGAGGTTGAAATTCTCTAAGAAGGTCCATTTTTTTTCTTGTTATGCTTTGAGGACTCACAATTGGCAAACGTGTGCCTACCCTTATAACACTTATGTGCTTTACACGGCGAATCGCTGAAAAAAATTCTCTGAGCTTGGTCGTCCTTATGAGTAATGGGTCACCTCCCGATACGAGTACTTCGCTAATTCTTTTGTTATGTCTCAAGTATTCCACCACATCTCTGATGGATCTTTGATCTATGTGCACCTTCTTATTCCATAGCCTTTTTCGCGTGCAAAAACGGCAGTAAGCAGCACACTCTGAAGTTACAATCCACAGCACTCTATCAGGATAACGATGCACCAGATTTGGAAGGGGTGATAGGCTTTCCTCTCCAAGCGGATCCTCGTAGCCGCCATCATTTTCCAGTTCCCTAGAATCTGGCACGAATTGAAGCCATAAGGGGTCGCCGGGATGTTTAATCAAGCTCGCCACGTGAGATGTAATACGAAAAGGGTACTTCTTTGTAACGGCTAGCAGTTCTGGCCTGCTACTTATGTAATCGCAAAGTGATTTTGCAGTCCACTTCGACATATCATTATCTCCCCCATCGAAGATCGGCCAAATGCTTTACACAAACTATTTAGCCTGTAAAATGGTTTTGTCGATAATAGATTCAGGGAGGGCGAACGGATGGGAAAGAATATTGGATTCGTTTCCACAAGGTTTGCCGGAACTGATGGCGTTTCTCTCGAATCCGCCAAATGGGCTCAACTATTGTGGGACCACCAGCATATATCATACTGGTTTGCGGGTGTTCTGGACAGGCACGCTTCAGTCAGTATGGAAGTACCTGAAGCATTTTTCGACCACGAGGAAAACAGGTGGATAAACGATAGAATCTTCGGAAAACAGGTGCGTTCTCCCTACGTAACAGGGAGGATTCACGCACTCAGGGATTATCTCAAAATAAAGCTTTACGAATTTATCGCAAAATTCAACATTGACCTTCTCATTATACAAAATGCTCTCAGCTTACCCATGCATGTTCCGCTTGCGCTGGCCATCACTGAGCTGCTTGCAGAAACGGCCATTCCAACGGTAGCTCACCACCACGATTTTTACTGGGAACGGACTCGATACGCCGTAAATGCCGTACAAGACTACATTCAAATGGCGTTCCCTCCGAAATTGCCAAATATACAACACGTCGTCATAAACTCCATCGCCCAAGAAGAACTAGCACTCAGGACCGGTATATCATCTATGGTAATCCCGAATGTGCTGGATTTTGAACATGAACCGGAAATAGATTGGGATTTCATAAAGGACTTTCGATCCGAGATTGGCATAGGTGAAGATGACAAGATTATCCTTCAGCCCACTCGCGTCGTAAGGCGCAAAGGTATTGAACTGGCTATTGATTTGGTACGTGCTTTGAGAAATCCTAAGTACAAACTGGTTGTAACTCACCCTGCCGGAGACGAAGGTTATGAATACGCCAAGTTTTTACAGGAATATGCCAAAGACCTTGAAGTAGATCTTAAAATAATTGACACCTTCGTGGGAGATCGTAGAGGTGTTGGACCCGATGGTAAAAAGAGGTATTCACTTTGGGATGTTTACCCCAACGCAGACTTTGTAACCTATCCCAGCTTGTACGAAGGATTCGGAAATGCACTTTTAGAGGCGATTTACTTCAGAAAACCGATACTGGTGAATCGCTATGATGTATTCATAAGAGACATAGAGCCGTTGGGATTCAAGTTTGTTGTCATGAACGGATATATAACCGACAGGGTGGTTGAAGAAGTAAGGGAGCTACTGGAAGATCCCGGCAAGTGTTCTGAAACGGTGGATTACAACTACGAATTGGCACTGAGGCACTTTTCGTATTCCGTTTTACGAAAGCGATTAGGGTATTTGATATCCAATTTCTTCGGCTTCGAAATCTGATTCCTTAAAGCATTCTATGCATTGCCATCACCTTCAAGAAAGAGCTAGGCTTGTCCTGTCATATCATCCTGTAATAGAGGGTGACATAAACCGTCTGTGTGCAGGAAGAAAACCCGATGATGAGGACCTTTACTGGATTCGCAATTGCTGGGCCGTCATTTTGCCCCAAGGTTGCTCAGAAGATCTCTACTGGATGGCCCGCTTCAACTGTCCAAATGTTTTTCCCAATTATACCTTCCGCTTTCTTTACCCCGGAAAAGTCGGCCAGATCCGCCTGTTCAGAACCTTAGGATTTCCTCATCCCAGAAGCTGGCTTTTCTCATCCGTTCGTAATTTTCCGCTTCACACGGTCAATCAGATTAAATACCCTATTGTGGTTAAATCATCTCATGGGGGCGAAGGCGAAGGAGTTTACCTGGTAGGATCGCCCGCAGAGCTAAAGAGAGTCCTGGAAAACCTCTGTAGAATGGAAAAAACGGGGCTAAATGGTTTTCTAATTCAGGAGTTTATACCCAACAACGGAATGGATTTGAGGATTGTGATACTTCACGATCACATAGTCGCATACTGGCGAATGGTGCCACAGGGAGTGGTTCAATTTTATCACAATGTTTCTAGGGGCGCAGAAATAAGGCACATCAAAGACATGAATGAAGTAAGTTCTGCAATCCAGCTGGTAAAGGAACTACAGCAAAAAACCGGAATAAATTTGGCCGGCTTGGATATCATGTTCCACAGGGAAGATAAGGAGAAAAAACGTCCCTTGCTGATTGAAATCAATTATTACTTTGGAAGAACTGGCCTAGGAGGACAGGATAAATACTACAATATTCTGAAAAAGGCGATTCACTCATGGCTTCGTACCATCAGGCCAAATTAGCCACCTCCAACTGCTGGAAACAAACCAACCCTTTCATTTCCCTCCAGTTCCGAATCTAGTGAAGCATGCTTCCCGTTTACCATTATAATCTTTACCTCTCCCTCTGGGATACCGAGGCGATGAAGCACTTCCTTTATTTTAGTGCCCGGCGATACATCAATACACAGCCCCTTTTGGGGATCGTAATCATTGACATGTTGTCGAAGAGTCGCCGCCAGAAAAAGATCCACAGCCATAGCGCATCCGTCGGTCAGGATGACTCCGTGGAAGGTTGCTGCACATGACGATACACTCTTTTTACCTGCACATTAGAAACCAGCGCAGCATAATTTTCACCTTTTTCGATAGAAACCTTTATAGTACGGTCATCAATCTCCATATAACGACTTAACACCTGAAGGATGTCGTTTTTTATACTTTCGAGCATCTCTGGCGATATACTCAACCTATCGTGCAAAAGCACGATCTGCATCCGTTTTTTCGCCACCTCTCCGCTCTTCTTATCACCAAAAAAGCGCTTGATAGTATCAAGCATTCTTTTCCTCCAGTTTCCTCATCAAGAGCTCCAGATCAGTCTCTTAAACCTGCTCAAAATCCCTCCTTCTTCTGCATTATCTGCCGGAATAGGAACCTGCTCACCTTCCAGGCGAGCAGCTATTCTCCGAAACGCACCGGCTACTGAACTTCTCTTTTCGTGAACCAAAGGAATTCCTCTGTTTGTGGAAACAACCACCTCTTCGCTCTCCGGTATAACTCCAACAAGTGGTATTGCCAGCAAAGAGCAAATATCCTCTGTTGACATCATGTCTCCGCGCTTCACCATTTTGTGGTTCAAGCGATTGATTATTAGCTGTATGTCCTTCATTAGCTCCGCTTCCAGTAGCCCTATAACTCGATCGGCATCACGAATGGCTGAAACCTCTGGTGTGGTCACCACAATAGCCTTCTGAGCACCTGCTACGGCATTTCTGAAGCCACGCTCAATTCCGGCTGGACAATCGACCAGAACATAATCGAAATCTTGCTGGAGTTTCTCACAAAGCTCTTTCATCTGATCGGGATGAACTGCGTCTTTTTCCCTAGTTTGAGCAGCAGGAATCAGAAAAAGCGAATTAAGCTTTCTATCTCTTATCATTGCCTGTTCGGTACGACACCGTCCTTCTATAATATCTACTAGGTTGTAAACTATTCTGTTTTCCAATCCCATAACAACGTCGAGATTCCGTAAGCCAATGTCGGCATCCACCATGACCACTGATCGTCCCCGCATTGCCAGTGCCGTTCCGAGGTTTGCAACGGTGGTAGTCTTGCCAACCCCACCTTTTCCTGACGTTACAACTATAGTCGTTCCGGGCATTTCTCCCTCACTCTAGAAGGTTAACACCTGTATTCTGCCTTCCTTAATCTGTGCAACCTCGTATTTTTTCGGCTTATGCCGGTCTTCTTGAGGCGGCACCGCAACAAGGTCAGCTATACGAATCTGGTTGGGTTCTATGGAAAGAGCCCATATTTTGGCATCTCTATTGCCCATTGCCCCGGCATGAGCAATACCCCTGAGCACTCCGAACACAATAATATCCCTTCCGGCTATAACTTCCGCCCCCGGATTAACATCTCCTAGAATTATGCAATCCATTGGCGCTTCCACCCTGACTCCAGACCTGCAGGTTTGACGAACCACCACTGGTTCCATAAGATTTTCCCCGACAGGAATTTGCCTTATGGGAATATCAATTTGCTTAGATGCCCAGTCGAAGAAAGAATCCAAGTGCTGTCCGAGTCGTAATTCTACCACGCTGGCACCCCAGTTATGCCTCAACATGTCTCGTAAAGCTTTTACCTCTTCAAACCTGAAAGGCCTGTTACCGAGATCCAGTATGATCTTTGCCGATACAAAAAAGCCCTTAGAGCTCTTGTGCTTTTTTTCAAGATAGCGAAGGATCATCTGAAAAGGCATGGACGAATCAATGAGAAAGAGAAACTGACCGTCCCTCTGAGCCCTTATCTGTACCGGCGCAACACCCCTTTCCAAATTCACAGCCTTTCAGCTCCTTCATCCCATTCGATAAATTTTTCCAACTCTTTCCAGTGTCTTATCCTGAAGAAGCCGTCAGCCTCTCTGTTCCACGGCTGATCAAAAAGAATTACATGAAATCCTTCTTTCCTCAAAGCACAACATGTATCCAGTCTATCTTCCACAAAGACCTTGACCCCCATATCCTTAAGTATTCGCTTTTTTGCGCCGGGATCTCCCGTGGCTACAACTTGGATTCTTCGCTTATCAATGTCCGGTAACAGTTTATGTAGCCATTTAATTATGGAATCGGGCCAAACCCGCGCTGTTACAAATCGAAGATCCGCAAGTTTTCCCAATCTAGTCAGAAACTCCTTTGCTCCCGGCATTGGCGGAATCATTTCCGTGTACTCATCACTCAAGGTTTTGCAAAGAACCTCGTCAATCGTTTCCTTTGGAGCAGGTACACATTTATAAAGTTCATACTCTACGATATCGTCTTTGCTGAAATGCCGAATACCAAGTTCTTTCCGAACAAGTTCAACAAATACGGCCATCGTATCGGCAACCACCCCATCTATATCGAAGGCAAAATGATGAGGTCGAAACCTATTCGGTAAGGCAAACCTGCGCCGGTTCATCAAACCTAAACCAGATTTCATATACTCCCTCTTCGAGATGGCTATGTATTACATAGCCTACTTTATGAAAAACACTTAGCATCTTACGATTGGATGCCAGCACGTAGGCACAAAAACCTTTTATACCCTTACTTTTAGCAATTTCACAAAGATAGTGCAAAAGAAACGTGCCTATCCCTCGTTTTTGGTACTCGGCCCTCACGGCAAAGTCCACCTCAGCCATATTGGTTTTCTGATCAAGAATATACCTCCCCAGAGCAATTATTTTTTCATTTCCTATGTCTCCCAGAACCCCCACGATCGCCATTTCATGTTCGTAGTCAATGTTACACATAGCTTGAGTATTGCGATGGGGGAAAACCTTCATGGCGGATAAAAATCTGTAATATATGTCCTGATCAGGCAATGAGTAAAAAAATTCCTGCAAAGCCCGCTCGTCTGTTGGTTTTATAGGCCTGAAAAATACCTTTAATTCACCCGGGAAAATCTGGTAGGTTTCCCACTGACCTGGATACAGAGGTTCATATACAGGGGGAAGTATCTGATCTTGATAAACATACCTCAGCTTTTTGGCCTGATTCAGCAGTCTTTCGCGAAACCTGGGATGAGCAAGGGTGATGAGTGCAAGGGCTCGTTCTCTTATAGCCTTACCAAACAAATTTGCTACCCCAAATTCACTGACCACATAGCGAACACTGCTTCTCGGGCTGGCCACACCAGCGCCCCCTGTCAGATGGGCTACAATCCGCGATTTTTTACCGTCTGGACTGGTAGAAGGAACTAATATGATCGACTTTCCACCCTTCGACATGGCCGAACCAAGCATAAAGTCAATATAACCACCTATACCGCTGTAAACTTTGTGGCCTATCGAATCTGCGCAAACCTGCCCAGTTATGTCTATCTCAAGGGCAGAATTTATAGCTACCATCCGATCGTGCTGGCTTATCACTTCCGTATTGTTAATATACTCTGTGCCGTAAAATTCGACCTCTGGATTATCATGCACAAAGCGGTAGAGTTCCCTCGTGCCCAAGCAAAAGCTTGCAACTGCCTTTTTTCGGTGGATAGCCTTTTTCGCACCTGTAAGAACGCCCTTTTCGATGAGTTCACGATGGGCATCGGTGAACATGTCCGAGTGGAGGCCGAGATCCCGTTTTTCTTCAAGATGTCGGACAACTGAATTCGCTATTCTCCCGATGCCGGTTTGTATCGTGGCCCCATCATCAACAAGCCTGCTAACATACTGACCAATTCGCTCAGAAATAGCGCTCCTTTCGTAAAATGTCGCCTCCAGAAGGTCCTCTGTGTGTTCCACAAAATAGTCTATTTGGCTAACATGGAAAAAGGTATCGCCCAGGGTTCTTGGCATTTTTTCGTTAACCTGGGCAACTACTACCTTGGCGTGTTCAGCAGCAGCCTTATTTATTTCCACGGATATGCCGAGAGAACAATACCCATGATCGTCCGGCGGGCTCACTTGAATAAAACAAACATCCAGAGGAAAGGGACCACTTTCCTGGAAAAATTGTGGAATAGCCGAATAATAAGCCGGGATATAATCAACCTGCCCAAGATTGACGGCTTCCCGAGTTGCAGGTCCGACAAAAAAAGTTTTTAGTCTGCAGTGGCCATTGAAATTTCTCCAATCCCGCGGGACCGCTCCCATAGACAGATTTTGAATGATTTCCACATCTCGGTAGTTACGAATTTGCTCAAAAAGACAGCGAACGAGAAATTGCGGCTCTGCACACCCGGGACCTAGATACACACGACACCCGTCCCTTAAAGCCTTGCGTACCGCTTCTTCCGCCGTAACTAATCTTTCCTTGTAAAGTTTCTTCCACGCTGCGTCCAAAACCATAACCTAAACCTAACTTCTTCAAAAAATATCTCTCATAACAATCGTTTCATCGCGACCAGGCCCCACCGACACTATCCATATCGGTACGCCAAGCATATCCTCAATGGTTTTAAGGTATCTCTTTGTATTAGCAGGCAAAGAATCGAAAGCTCTAATCTGTCTAATATCCTCCTGCCAACCGGGCAGAACTTCATAAACAGGCTCACACTTTTCAAAAAGATCCAACTCGCACGGTACATCTGAAATCGCCCGCCCATTTACTTTATAACCCACTGCAATTTTCACTTCTGGCAGCCCACTCAACACATCCAGCTTCGTTATTACCAGAGCATTTAATCCATTAAGTCTTTTAGCTTTTTTCAGCATTGTGATATCAAGCCAACCACATCGCCTGGGGCGACCGGTAGTGGATCCGTATTCACCACCGCTATCCCTGATTTTTTCTCCCAGTTCACCATGAAGTTCTGTAGGAAAGGGTCCACCACCCACTCGGGTTGTGTACGCTTTTACCACACCGACCACATTGTGAATTGATCCTGGCCCTAGACCGACACCACAGCAGACATTACCTGCAAGTGTATTCGAGGAAGTCACATATGGGTAAGTGCCGTGATCTATGTCTAGGAAAGTTCCCTGAGCACCCTCAAACACGACATTATCACCCCTGGAAATCATATCTTCCAGAAGGCGAGAAACATCTTCAACATAAGCTGCAAGAGACTTCCCGTAAGTAACGTATTCTTCAAAGACCTTATCAAAAGAAAGTGGTGGATGGTTGTAAAAGTTCTGGAGGATAAAATTCTTTTCCGCTAAAACCGGTTCCAGTCGAAGGGCAAAGGATTCTTCCTTCAGTAAATCATGTATGCGAATACCGACCCTGGCGGCCTTATCCTCATAACAGGGTCCAATTCCTCTGCCGGTAGTCCCTATTTTCTTTTTCCCCTTTTTTTCTTCGCGAGCAAGATCCAAAGCCTTATGGTAAGGCATAATAACGTGGGCATGTCTGCTTATTTTCAAACGGTCAGGACTGACTTCTACTCCCTCTTTGCGCAGGCGTTCTATTTCCTGCAGCAGAACCTGCGGATCGATGACAACCCCGTTACCAATCATACAGGTTATATTTTCATGCAAAATTCCGGACGGAATGAGATGAAATATGTGTTTTTTCCCGTTAACCACCAATGTATGACCAGCGTTGTTACCTCCCTGAAACCGAACGACCGCTCGAACCCTGTCAGCAATAAGATCAACAATTTTGCCCTTGCCCTCATCGCCCCACTGCGTTCCAACGATAACCAGAGTGGACATTTTTACAGACACTCCTTTCCTTTCTTTCGTATTTTTTTCTCACATAGATTACCTGTAATTTTTTAGTCCAATCAAGCACAAAGGGGTAATGTCCTATTTTTTCCTGTAAAAAGGGTGGCCAAAATTGCAATTAGTGTAACTGGTAAAAACCAAACTAAAAAGGAGGCCACCCATGAAGAGGATACCAGCGAGTCAAAAGATGCACAAGGAGTTGGAAGAGTCATTGAAGGGAAGGGCTAACGAAGGGTTTCTTTTGAGCGAGCTGATTAAGAAGGGGGCAGCAATCATCCTTCAGGAGTTGCTCGAAGAAGAGGTGACAGAGTTTTTGGGTAGGGGGCATTATGAAAGGCGAAAGGGCGGAAGCACTGGTTACCGCAATGGTTACGAGCCTTTCAAGATTAAGACAGCCTAGGGGGAAATCCATATATACAAGCCCCAGGTAAGAAACAATGAAAGACCTTTTCGATCGAAGTTAGTTGCTTTTTTTAGGAACAATTCCCAGGTATTAGAGAAGTTAGCTAAATTGAGGGTCAAGTCCCAAACTTCCTGTAAAAAGGGTTATTGGAATCACTGGCTAACAGACCCCTCCTAATTCTTTTCTCAAACGATCCAAATAATTTAGTTCGCTTTTGGTGAAACTTACCCTCCGCCATCTCCTGGCTGCTCTTATAAGAACCGAAAAAACCGTAAGCGATCACAGGGGTATTATGCATTACCAACTTCGGTTAACCATTCAAGGTCAGGTTTTTGTCCCTTGAAATAAGCAGAGAACGCATCCACAAGGACATTGAAGGTGGACTTGCATTGGAGCCTACAGGTATGGCGCAGGGACAAAATCCGCTCCACCCAACGGCATCCTTTATCACCTCTGGTACCCTGACTTCTTTTCCGCCACAAAACTCCAAAGCGAATGGTTTTTCAAGCTCCTCAACACGTTTCGAAAGCTTGGCTATCGTCTTCTTATCTTCAATGCTCGCCTTTTCACGCTCAATGATAAAATGCCGAACCACTGTGGGCGTTGCCTTCCAGTTCCTCCTCCGAAAAAGGCAATCCCAAAGCTTCTGCACTTGATGAAATATCAGCGGTGGGTGTTTTCTTTCGCTTCAACAATCTTCTCCTCTTAGACCACTCCCACCTATCACAAAGCCCGCTCACTGTATACAAAAATCTGCAATACCACTATGATTACCCTATGATCGCTTACCCTTGGACCATATGCCTAACGGCCAAGCTCACCTGCCGCTATGAAGCGCCAGCGGAATAGCGGTCAGGTAGAGCGTTTTGTTCGGCGATCCTTCCCAACTTTGCTTCAAAAGCTGACATCAAAATATCAAACACGATCAGGGAATCCAGTTCAACCTCCGCCAATAACTTTTGGCCCTTCCACTTACGATCTTTGAATATAATGGCTTTTCCATCTTCGGTTATCTCGAAACTGCCGTGCGCTATACTGTTTCGTATATGGCGGTAATCACTGTCTTTGTGCATCAGGGATTCACACAATTTCCTTTCGCGGCTCTTGGCAGGTAGGTTTTTTATCAATGTGTCTAAAATCGTTTCTCTCGGATATTGCAAGCAGAAGAACATCATTGTGAGTACATACCCGCGCCTGACGGCGTTGAGCGTGTTTCCATCCGACCAAAGGCGTGCTGTTTCCAATACTCTCTCCCAAGTGCCTATTATTATCGCAACATCACTTAGCACACGGTCTAAGTCTTTTGGAATCAATTTTGGCAAGATCTTGGCGAATATGTCATTACTCCAATAACAATAAGGAGCGTCCTTCTCCTTACCCTTAATTAACCGAGATATTCGAGTTTTGTACCAAGTCATAATTACTCCCCGAACGTTGCGGCTAAGCAGGTGGCAAAGAAGCGGAGCGGATTTGCCAGTCCGCCTTCAGCCGCTTGTTATGTGAATTACATGCGATCTGACCCAGTTTGTGAATTCTTCAAGTTTAATGCCTCCTGCTGCAAGGTCCATAATAATCTTTTCTTGCTCATCAATTGTTGTCTTTATTTCATAGCCATTTAGCACTAGAAAGATTTCCATAGCCGCGTGACCTACCCGTTTATTACCATCAATGAAAGGATGACTCATTACAATGAAGAAGCAAAGGGCAGCTGCCTTTGAAATGATGTCCGGATATAGATCTATCTTATCAAACGTTACACGTGGTTGATTTATGGCCGATTCAAGGGCTCTAAGATCTCGGATGCCACGGGCTCCACCGGAAGAGGATATTATGGTTTCATGAAGTTCAAGAATCTCAA
>JAFDGW010000017.1 GCA_019309115.1 Deltaproteobacteria bacterium | reverse complement strand
TCATATAGACGAGACTCCGTGGTATAACTCCGGTGGTTTACACTGGCTGTGGGTTATGGTTAATCCCGTGATAGCTTTTTTTATGGTTCATGGAAAGCGTTCAAAAGAAGCTTTTAAGCAGCTGATTGGGCAGAGAGCTCCGGTGGCGAATGGGCATTGGAGCTGCGCACCCTGGTGCATATGGCAAGGGTCCGCCAAGTGCTGGTCAATGGAGTGCTTTTTATGCCAGGCTGTGCCGTCTCATTGCTCTTTTAATCTGGCTGAACGAACCCTTCGCTTTGGAGTTTTATGGCGGAAGAGAAGTCAGGGTACCAGAAGCGACAAAGGATGTCGTTGGGTGGAGCGCATTCTGTCCCTGCGCCATACCTGTAAGCTCCAATGTAAGTCTACCTTCAATGTCCTTGTGGATGCGTTCTCTGCTTATTTCAAGGGACAAAAACCTGATCTTGAATGGTTAACCGAAGAAGCTGGTAATGCATAATACCCCTGTGATCGCTTACGTCGGATCAACTCCCTTCCTCTCACCAACCCGATCTTGAATGATTAACTGAGGTTGGCAATATATAATACCCTAGCGATCGTCTGCGATTAAGAAAGATTGGACGGTTAAGGAAAAGCTTTGTAATAAAGAAGGGTTAAAGAAGGTCTGTTAATTTATATGGCTGGCTATCTTTTCACAAGAAATTTGGGACTTGACCGGAGGGAGAAATGTCAAAAATCCTAAAAAAATACAGTTCCTTAATCTTGTTTCTTGCTTTGCTATCAATAGCCATATTTTTTATATATAGAAAACTAAATCCAAAAGAATTGCCACCTAACTTAGTTGCAGCAGTCGGTAGGATAGATGGTGACTTGATAAACCTAAACGTAAAGTACTCAGGCAGAATTAAAAATATTTATGTTAACGACGGTCAGCCCATAAAAAAGGGCACAATCGTGGCCATACTGGATAGTAAAGAATACCAGGATAAGAAAAGACATATTGAAAATCAGATAAAGATGCTTCAAAACCAGCTAAAGTCAAAAGTCTACGAGCTTGATATTGCGTGTAAGACAATTCCAAATGCTATTAAGAGAGCCAGATTGAACGTAGAAATATCTCAATTTAACAGACAGAAGTTAGTTGACAATATAAATAAATTGAGGCTTAAGCTTGAGCAGGACAGAAGGGATTATTTAAGGTACAAAAATCTTTTTGAGAATAAAGCTATAGAAAAAAGAAAGCTGGAGCTTGCCAAACTTCAATTGGATAGCGATATAAAAAGCTTAAACGCCTTAAATAAAGAATTAGAAACAGCTAACAAAGCCGTAGAGATTGCGAAAATTACGCTAGAAGACCAAATAGCAGCGCAAAAGAAGATTGACGCATTAAAAAGCAACATAGAAGCCTTGAAAAAACAGATTAAGGCGTACAAAGCGTCACTTAGTGAGATTGAAGCAATACTCGCTGAAATGGTTATAAAATCGCCGATAGATGGATATGTAGTTGAAAAAATAGCAAATAAAGGTGAAGTGGCACCTTCAGGATATACAATAGCAACGCTCATTGATCCGCACTCTCTATACCTTAAAGTTTTTGTTGATACAATAACAAATGGCAAGATAAAAATTGGAGATAAGGCCGAGATATTTCTCGATGCCTACCCAGATAAACCTATACCTGCCAGGGTCGTTAGAATTGCTCAGAAAGCTGAGTTCACACCAAAAGAGGTAAATGTGAGGAGTGATAGAATTCAGCGTGTTTATGCCGTTCACCTAAAGCCCCTAAAAGTGAATCCGCTCCTTAAGCTTGGTATACCAGCTATAGGTGTTATAACCATAGATGGCAAAGATCTACCAAAATCATTGAACGATATTCCACCGATTTAAATATGGCTTATTTAGAAGTTAACAAAGTTACCGTTTTATACAAGGGCAACAAGATAGGCATAAAAGAAGCGTCATTTGAGGCCAACGAGGGAGATATTATTGGTTTTATTGGTGCAGATGGCACAGGTAAAAGTTCTCTAATGCATGCCATAGCTGGTGTTGTTAAATTTGAAGGGGAAATAATCTTCGATAAATATGCATATCATTCACCAAAAGAGGCTGAAAAGATTAAAAAACATATGGGTTTTATGCCTCAGGGCCTTGGATTGATTTTGTACAATACATTAACAGTTGAAGAACATCTGAACTTTTTTGCCAGTATTCGCAACCTCATAATGGATAAAAATTTTAAAGCATACAAACAAAAGCTTTTGCACATGGCGGGTTTGTCAAGATTCACAGAAAGGGAGGCGGGACATCTCTCAGGTGGTATGAAACAAAAATTGTCGCTAATCTGCGCCCTTATACATAAACCCAAGTTGCTTCTTCTTGATGAGCCAACAACCGGTGTTGACCCATTGAGTAGATTGGAGCTTTGGGAAATATTAGATAGTATTAGAAAGGAAGAAGGCACAATAGTAATAGTGAGCACGGCATATATGCAAGAGGCATCGAAAATGGATAAACTGTTACTCTTTGAAGATAATGGAATTATAGCAAGGGGTAGCTCAAAAGAGCTTATAAATACTGTGCGTGGAAACACTTATGAAAAAACGCCTTGTGAAAGTGAAGATTGCTTAGAATTATACGATACAACGTACAGTTTAAAGCCATTGAAATCAAAGCACAAGGAGCCAACCCTTGAAGGACTTTTCTTTGTAAGTGCCTTAAAAAATAGGAAGAAGCTGCCAGAAATTTCTGTCAGTCAAAGGAAAGAGCCTCTAGATATTCCACCTATCGTAATGGAGGCAAAGCAATTAACAAAGAAATTTGGAAGTTTCGTAGCGAACGATAGAATAGATATTAAATTGAAAAGAAATGAGATTTTAGGGTTGTTTGGTGCAAACGGTGCTGGCAAAACAACATTCATAAAGATGCTTTTGGGGCTTTATCCGATCGACAGTGGTGAATTAACTCTGTTATCTCAGCCGATAAGAAGCGGCAGGGATCGTCAGAAGCTAAAATCGAAGATTGGTTACGTTAGCCAACATTTTGCCCTGTATAAAAATATGAGCGTTAGGGAAAATCTCATCTATTTTGCAAATATACATCAAATCCCAACTCATGAGACCTTAAAACGTATTGAAAGATATGCAGAAGAGCTTGGATTCTCAGATTATTTAGATGCCATGCCCAAGGATTTACCGCTTGGCATAAACCAGAGATTTTCTATTGCTGCAGCCATTATCCACGAGCCTGTTGTTTTGTTTTTGGATGAACCTACTTCTGGGGTAGATGTGATTGCAAGGTACCAACTTTGGCAGTTGTTAAGACTATTAAAGGAAAAATGGGGTATTTCTATATTGATTACAACCCATTACATGAGCGAGGCAGAATATTGCGATAGGGTGGTTTTATTAAAGGACGGTAAGAAGGTAGCAGACGATACAGTAGAAAATTTTTATAAAAAACATCCGAATGCCAATAATTTCGAGGAGATATTTTTAGAGTATTACAAGGAGGCAAATTGAATATAGGTGTTATCAAGGCATATACCTTGAAAGAGTTCAAAGAACTAATGCGAACTCGCATGATCTTTACAGTTTATGCGCTTCCCCTAACGATTCTTGTGCTTTTTGGATACGGCATACGAATGGAGGTAACACATTCAAGAATTCTAATTATAGACAATGACCAGAGCAAGCTTTCGGGAGAACTGGTAGAAAAATTCAAACACTCAAAATATTTTAATACAACCGAAGCAAATATCAGTGAGAGTAAAGCACTTAAACTCATAAAACAAGCCAAAAAGGATGCTATTATAATCATACCGACTTCTTTCGAAAAGCGGCTTATTAAGGCCCAGAAAATAGATATAGCTATATTTATCGATGGCTCTTTTCCAAATAGAGCCCATACGATTGAAAACTACATAGAAAGCGTCATTATAAACTACCTACAAAACTATGCACAAAGATACCCAACCTTTAGCACAAACATAATAGCCATTAATCCAAGAAGCTTGTTTAATCAAGCAATGCGAGATGAGGATGCAATCGTGCCGGGTTTGATAGGACTTGCTTTGTTTGTTTCACCCGCAATTCTAACAGCTCTTTTGATTGTTAAAGAAAAAGAAAAAGGAACTATTTTCAACTTTTACGCTTCATCTATAAATAAAGAGGATTTCCTTATCGCAAAATTAATTCCACCATTCCTCTTACATTCTGTTAGCGTCCTCATTCTTTTCCTTATCGCCGTTTATCTGTTTAGGGTTCCATTTCGTGGAAGTTTTGCCTTATACTGGTTTTCCAGCGAGTTATACGTTTTAGTTAGTCTTTCAGTTGGTCTGCTGGTTTCCATTGTGACTCGCTCACAAATTGTTGCACTGGTTTTAACCGTGATAATCACTATTTTGCCAGGATTTTTATACTCTGGCATAATCTTGCCAATTTCTTCTATGAGTCGCGAATCGTACATTGAAGCGCATATGTTCCCTGTGATGTATTATAATCACATTGCTTATGATACCTTTCTCATCGGTCAAGGCTTGAGTTCTAAAAAGATTGTGCTTTACCTGATAATACTTATGGGTTTTGCTTGCGTTCTTTTAAATCTTGGTTGGTTTCTTCTGAAAAAGGAATTGAAAAAATGATAAAAGCATTTCTCTCCATTGTAGCGAAAGAGCTTTTAGATTTTTTGCGTTCTTGGGGTCTAGTAGTTGTTGTCTTATATTCTTTTACAGTCGACGTTTACATAGCTGGTAGCGGTATGCAGATAGAGCCAAAGAATGTTTCCGTAGGGTATGTCGATTATACAGGTGGTGGCATATCTCAAAAGATACTATTTCATCTCCATGAACCTGAATTTGTAGCGCCTAAAAGGTTTTTGTCACAAAAACAGTTAAGTGAAGCAATTTTTAATAAAGAAATAATGGTTGGGATTGTATTTGATCAAGATTTTGAGAAGAATTACAGAAAGCACAAAAAAGCCACCATAGATGTCTTACTTGATGCAACAGCGGCATCTCAAAGCTTTATAACCCTAAGTTACCTACAAAATATCGTTCTTAATTTTTCCAAACTAAACATACCGATTGATATAGATATCCATAAGCTTTTTAATCCTAATTCAGATGAACGCTATTTTATGGCTTTGGTTGAGCTTCTGTCTGTAGTTACGATGCTCTCAATACTATTGCCAGCCGTGGTTTTCGTGAGGGAAAAGGAAGAAGGCACTTGGGACATTATGCTTTTAATGCCTGTAGATCCAAAAATAGTTATACTTGCCAAGAGTTTATCTCAAATTATCATCATTATGGCAGGAGTTGTAATTACAGTAGGTCTCGTGCTGTTTGGCACATTTAATATCCCTATGAATGGCCCTTTTTTTGCGTTCCTGCTTTTAACGTTTTTTTATGCCTTTACAAGCGCGGGCATTGGGTTATTTATCGCTTCCGTCTCAGAAGGCATGATGCAAACAGCTCAGCTTTCTATGCTAATCATGATGCCCTTGATATTTTTAAGCGGCGCTTGGACGCCCGTGTATGCAATGCATCCTATTTTAGAAAAGCTCTCATTGCTCTCGCCGCTTAGGTATTATATCGAAGGATGTGAAAGTATTTTCTTTAGAGGCACAAGCTTTATTGATTTGTGGCAATATTTTGCAGGTGTTTTAGTTTTGGGTAGTGTGCTTTACTGGTACGGTTTTAGAAAGATAGGAAAGTTGTTTTAAAAAAGCTTCCAACCCCACTTTTGAAAATACTTAAGGGCAGATCTCACGTTTAGGTACATGAGGCGGACGTTCTTTGCCATCTGACGTTCCCAATCGTGCACCACCATAAAAGAGGGTAAATAGAGAGTGTCACCTATTTGAGCAAGTCTCCGTGAAAGGTCATAGTCTTCG
Organism: Deltaproteobacteria bacterium; assembly: GCA_019309115.1. Lineage (GTDB taxonomy): Bacteria > Desulfobacterota > Syntrophobacteria > Syntrophobacterales > Thermodesulforhabdaceae > JAFDGW01. The sequence goes on along the minus strand of JAFDGW010000017.1, from coordinate 77,012 downwards.
TAATACAAGAAGAATCTTTCATCAAAGCCTTCGGCAATCCTTAATGCTTCAGTACGACACCACATGCAACAACCGGTAACGGGAAAAACACCTTTTTTCTCTTCCTGGAGGTTAAGGTCCTGACATTCATATCTACGGTATCGCTTAAGGCCTCTTATGGAAGGGATAAAAATCCCGGCGAATCTTAAAGCGATATCAAAAAGGGTTGGGTCCCGTCGCAGCAAAAACTGAGGGCTACCATCAGGAAAGCAAACACGAGGGGTTATTAGAACGATTTTTTCGTCTGTCTCACAACATTGCCAACACACCGCAAAGCTATTACTCTGAACATAAACGTCCGGATTCAAGATAACATGATACTTGAAATCGTGCCTGTTAATTGCAAAATTATGACCTGCACCATATCCAGTATTTCTACCCAATGGATGAAAAGACCAACCGTGGGAAGACGATTTATCGAAGTAAATGCTATTCATCATTGCACCGATTTCCTCGGTTGCCTGAGGGGGAACAGAATTATCAATCAAAAACAGGTGGGAAGTGCTAAAAAGTTTCAGCCTATTGGCTCTTTCTATTGCCATTTTAACACTCTTTATTGTAGTAACAAGCTTTCGTAAATTCGGGTGATAAAGCACAATGGATACTGCAACGCCAGAACGCAAAGCCAACTCCATTACAAGGGCTATGCCCCCCAAAATCGCTCTTACCGGGGGAATAGCAACGGGCAAGAGCACCGTTTCAAAAATGCTCCAAGCGAAAGGAGCTTATATCATAGACGCCGATAAAATTGCGAGGGAAATAGTCCGACCGGGAACCCAATGCTGGAAAAAACTGAAAGAGGTGCTGCCTCAGGATTATTTTGATACCGCCGGGAACATAAAAAGGGCCGAATTACGCAAGGCCATAGTGCAAAACCCTGAACTCCGATCCATAATAAACACCATAACACACCCGGAAATAATCCGGAAAATGGAAAGCCAGTGGACTGAACAAATCACAAAAAACCCATGGCAAATTACTATTTTTGACATACCTCTACTTTTTGAATCTCGACTGCATGATAGATTTGATCTGGTAATCCTGGTCTATGCCCCGCCCGAAATTCAGGTACAACGCTTAATCCATCGCGATGGCCTGAATCACGAAGAAGCGGAGAAAACACTAACTATGCAAATGCCAATAGAAAAAAAGAAGCAACTAGCTTCGCTTATCATCGATAATTCGTCTTCTATTGAAAATCTGAACCAACATGTTGAAAAGTTATGGACACAGCTAAAAAAACTCTGGTATAGTAACTGCTAGATTTTTTGCAGTATCTCCACATCGGCCCTCTGCCGCTGGATTTTCTTCCATCCTTCCCAATACTGCTGAGCTAGCTGAGCCTGAATCATTGGCTTTAAGCGTTTAACTTCCGCGGTAATAGCCTCATTCGTCGGTTCTACCGTTTCCTTCCACTGGCAAACGACGAACCCCAGAAAACTATTGATTGGGTGTTCAGGAAAGGGATTTCTATCGGAAAGCATCAGCATCTCGTCAAGTGCGTCACCAAATACACCAAGTGAAAAATCCATTTTCATGCGGCTAATCGGTTGAGATTCTTTCAATTCCATATTTTGAAGTTCAGCCGCTTTCTTCAGAGATCCCTCCTTTCTGGCAAGATCAAGCAATAATTCCGCCCGTTTTTTAGCAAGGGCTTCTGCTTCAGATTTTCGGAAATCCTTCTCAACTTTTCCTTTTGCCTCTTCAAACGAAAGCTTTCGCTCGGGTCGAACAGCTCTTACCTGAGCGACCACAAATCCCTCTTTCGTTTCAATAACATCGGTAATTCCTTTTTCAGGAAGAGAAAAAATAGCATCCATTAGCTTCTGACTCTCAGAAATTCCAGGCACACTATCGCTTCGGTGAAACCAATTGTCGGGCAATTTCACCTTGTAACCTTTGACGTCCGCTGCTTTGACAACATCCCTGGAAGCGAAAGCAACATCCACAAAGTCTCTGGCTTTTTCAAATGCAATGTCTCGAGCTTTCTGCTCGACAATTTTCTTCCTAATTTCCTCTTTAACTTCTTCAAAAGGCTTATGATAGCCGGGTTTCACTTCCTCAACCTTGACTATGTGAAAACCGTAATCACTACGAACAAGGTCGCTGATTTCTCCAGGTTTCAGAGAAAAAACAGCTCGCGAAAACTCAGGGACCATGTCCTTTTCCGAAAACCATCCCAGATCACCACCGTTCTTAGCACTTGGCCCTTCAGAATACTTTTTGGCTAGTGCAACGAAATCTTCCCCTGCCCTTGCTTTCTGCAAAACACCCTCGGCCTTCTTGCGAATCTTTTTCACTTCTTCATTGCTCGCTCCAACAGGCACTCGAAAAAGGATATGACGGGCGTGAACTTTTTTTTCCACGTTATATTCATTGTAGTGGTCATTGTAATAATCTTTCAGCTCCTGTTCACTCACATGCACGTCTTTTTCAAAAGCTTCGAGAGGAAAAACCACATAGGCTATTTGTCTGCTTTCCGGTTCTTTATAAGCATCCTTGTGAGATTCATAGTACTTGCGCAGACTATCTTCACTCAGCTCAACAGAATTTTCAAAGTCTGCAGTCTTGAATAAGACATAGTCAAATTTTTTCTCCCTCTTGAGTGCCCTTACGTAATCGACTATTTCATCTTCCGGTACAACGGCTTGACGTTTGACGAAGTTCTCAAGTTTTTGCAAAATCAAAGATTGCCGCAACTGGTACTCAAAAGCTTCCGGTGTTAATTTATTTTGCATAAGAACGAATCTGTAACGCCTGGGATCAAAGGCACCGTTAGTCTGAAAAGCGGGGAAAGACATTATTGTTTCCTGTAATTCAGCACTGGATACTTTTATTCCAAGTTCTCTTGCTTTTTGCAGAAGAACAACTTGCTCTATTAAAAATTCCAGGGCTTTATGCTTCAAGTCATACTTCTTTATAACGTCTTCACTGAAGTTATCCTTTAATTGCCGGCGATAGGCTTCAACCAGATGTTCGTAAGCTCTGTTGTAATCCTTCCAAGTTATAAATGTGTCGCCAACTCGGGCCAGATGACTTTTTCGCCTGGCTTGATAAGCATAACCACCCCAGAAAATGAAAACGATTACGATAAAAAAAAGAGCAACCTTAATTATCCACGATGTAGCGTGTTTCCTAACAAAATCAAGCATTCCTGTCTATCTCCTCAATCCCCTGATTTATTCAGTTGATGTATATTATTATATCCGTAACCTTCTTCCTCAGTTTTCTTTCTCTCGAGCAATATGTAAGCCACTGCCCCTATGAACGGAAAGGTGGAAACTATAATAAACCAGGCAATCTTTCTCCTAGATGATTTAAAACGTCTCTTTGGGACATCCTGAATGGCCCAAAACGTTGGTATTAATGGAACACCAAACAGCAAAACTACAAGTAACATTTTCAAAAAAGTAACCGTCATTGTTCCCCCACACTATTTTCTGAACCGGCCAGAAGTATCTCGCCCTCTCTTCTGATATCCTCACAGAGCTCCGAAACAAAATCATCCCAGAGCTGAAATATCTCCTGCTCGATGGTCTCTATAAACTTTTGAGCCACCTCACGCAAGAACTTCCTGTACCTAGACACAAAGTAGCACCCCACAAGGATTTCTATCATCACAAAGGAAAGCAAAGCACCAAATCCATCGAGGCTAAACATGCGTTCACAACATTTCAACATCGCCCACAACATGGAATTCCACGAAAAAGGTTCTTTCAGCTCCCAAATCCTGCCCATAGAAGCAACAAACACCAGAGCAATAATCCAGAAACTCAAATATTGCTTTAACCTGAAGATGAAAGCCTTCCAACCGACTAAACCGGACAGCCCCATTGTTTTTATTGTCTCGAGATAGGTATTGACCCCAGCGACCCACTTTGACGAAAGCTCACTAAAGCTCCATATACGAATGAGTTCCTCACTTACAGGTGCCGGAAGATTTTTCGACATTACAAATGACGTTAACCGGTTAGAAAGCTGTTTCAATACCTGGCTAATGTCAGGCGGTGAGTCAAGAGTACCCCGAGCAGCATCGCAGAACTGCCTCCTTTTTGAAAATATTTCAACGAGGGAAAATATCAGGCGGGAAGGACCGACAAGTAGCGTTCCGAAATCCAGAATTTCCTGATCCGCATTTTTTAAAAAGGAATCTGCCCAGGCATTGACAATCATCTTAACTTGATAATCCATGCGTTGCTTGTGTTCTTTCAAGGCCTCTGGAAGCTGCGAAATCAATCTCCTAACGGGAAGCATTCGTTCCTCGCAGTTAGTAACAACAAGAGAAAGATTATCCAGCATCTGTTTCAGGTTAGCCTCTTTAATTGCTTCTACTTCTTTAATCTCTCTTTCTCTAAAGATCTCCCTCTCGAAAAGTTCCCACTGATTCCAAGAGCTTATGCTGTCAGCATTAAAAACTTCTAGAGCCGACACAGCATAAACAATCGGCGCATCAATCCCGGAATCCCTTAAATAACCTCTAAAATTCTCAACCACTCTCCATAGTAGCGTTCGATTCTCTTCCGAATCACATATGAGATCCGCTTTATTGAGCAAAAAGTAGAAGTTTCCCGGACTCTTTTTTTCCAAAGCTGCCTTTAAAAAATCGTAAAAAACCTGATCAGCATACTTTTCCGGAGATACGACCCACACAATCATGTCCAGATTATCGAGAAAATTCAAAACTCTTTGCCTGTGCTCCTTCCTGACGCTATCGAAATCCGGAAGGTCACATAAGATCAATGAACGAGCACGGTCGGCATTGTGACTTAAGCACACAACAGGCGCTTCATTTGGCATCATAAAGTCGCGTATACGAATTGTCTCATGGTGGTACATTAAAATTTTTTCAGTATGCGGTCTACGATGGCTTGCAGTAGAAATTTCCTCGCCGGCCAGGGCATTTATAATCGTTGATTTACCGACGCCGGTTCCTCCCAGAAGTCCAACAGTGATAACCTGGTCTTTAACCTTGTCTAATTTCTCCCTGACCTGGGCTATCGTCAAAAAGCATTTGTCAGCTTCCTTTTCTTCGAAAGCCCATTTCGGCAATTGCCGCAGACGATCTTCCAGTTCATCAATTCTGGCGCTAAGTGTTTGTAGCTCCTCCAATGTCATGTCTCCTCACAGACACTCGAAATTCGTTTCATTTCCATCTTCACAAGATCTTCGACCTTTAATAACTCTACGAACTTCATCCTTTGAGATTCCATTATCTCCAGAATTCCTTGTTTATATCTGTCAATGAATTCCTGACCTATTCGATGAATATCCCGTTTGGCAAACCATTCGACAGTGTATTTGCTCACCACAGGTGCCAAAACTGAATCCAAAAGTGCGTCAAAAACTGAAATTCCACCCCCTAAGGCGGATTCTATGGCAAGAAGAAACACAGCCCATAAAAGCATTGACGAATATATTCCCCATTCCTTCAGCTTCGGTATGCCCTTGCTTAATTTCTCAAACTCTCCTCTAAGCCAATCCATCAATCTCTCCGTCAAATTCCTTATTTTTTCTTCCACCTCACTTTCTGATAAAATTAATTTTTCATCTTTCATTCTTTTGCATAAAGAACTACTATCATAAGGCTCCATGATTCTGTAAACATCAACAATATACTGGTTAATAGACCCCATAACAGCAGACATGATCAACTGATGTTGCAGATACTTTGCGTCTGATACCAATGCCGCCTCCTTGCTCTTAGCATTGGACTTTTTGATCCACCTGAAAGGAGCAAAAAACAAATCTTTTAAAAAACGACGCGGACCCGAGAAGATGTCATAGCGAGAATAAAGTCGTTGAATCTCTTCCCTCAACAAGGATCTTGCGCTTTCGGAGATGTCTTTAGTGTGTTTCTCGACAAAAGCAGAAAAAGATTTTTTCATTGCTTCGGTTATTGCCACTTCCAACGAAGCCAGAACTTCTCTTTCTTTCGCAAGAATTGTCAGCAGCTCAGAGCAAAGACCCTTAAAACGAGCCGTCAGCCTTGCTTCGTTCTGCAGGCAAAAAGGTAGTCTTTTCAAAATCGCGTCCTCAAACTCACACCAGTTATCTGGTACGATGGAAAAAAAGGGAACCGTTATGACTTTTGTTCGAAAATCTGGGAAACCATGACCTCGTAATATTTCTTCCACATCAGCAGCTATAATTTTCGAATCCGTTACTTTGTTAACTGTGATAACGATGCAAGGATGCCAGGAAAATTGCTGGATCAGTACCGACACAAGCTTTTCGTCGGCATATTTTTCTTCGCTCAACACAAATATTACCACGTCTGCCAGGTAGCCCATTTTTTCGGCAAGTCGGTGATGGCTTTCAATAAGGCTGTCCAGATCTGGAGTATCCACAAGAGCCCAGTTTTCGAACTTTTCGTTTGTGTGGTGGGCAAGTGTGAAATATTCAGGGGTCCCATCGGCAGGATAGGACTGCCCCCATTTGGCCAGATGATAGAAAGAATCGTCAACGGCTGCCCTTTCAGGTAGAGCAACAATACATCCACCCGTTTTAGGCCTTTCCACACCGGTGGAAGATACATTACTTTTGCAAAGAAAGTTAAAAAGCGTTGACTTACCCGTTCCGGTTCCACCTACGAATACAATCCACCTAACGGCCGTAGATTCTTTTAACCTTTTTAAATCCACGACAGACCAGAAAAGATCGTATTTTCGGCAAAATGTTTCTTTACTTACGGTAATACCAGGAAACCATTCAGAACAGCTCACTTATTCACATCCTCCATTTCCGTGGCAAAAAGTCGGGCACGGAAATATTTTTCCACCCAAGGAATCATGTAAAATTCCCATTCTTCACCCGATTCAAAAACAAAACGGCATCGGCTGACGAGTCGTCCCCCCTGCCAGTTCCACCTGGCAGGCACTCCACGTCTAAACACGCGGCCAATCCATCGCCAGTTCCTGTGATAAAAATAAATTCCTTCCGACGACACAATAAGCCAGCCCTTTTTAAACCTGGGAACCCTCGGAACACTTTTCACAAAAACCGGTCCTGACCATAAAACCTGCTCGCTTTCATCACTCACCTTTCTCCACTCTTTGTCCCAACGCGGATGTACACGAGAAAAATCGGCAAGACTGCGATAACGCCGGGTGATATGGTAGAAAATCAGGAAGCAAGCAAGGCAGATCATTCGACCAAGCTTTGAAAACAGCACAACCAGAAAAAGCACAATGGCTGCCGTACCGATAAGACTCAGAAGTGGGTACTTCAAGGCTACATAGGCATACCCGGCTGTAATCGCATCTTCCGCCACGCTCGCAATAACATTAGAAACGGGTTCCGGACTTGCTTGAATAATCAGGCGGCTTGAGGCCTTAGTAGCATGAGCCACACCGGCGAGAAAAGCTCCAACCATAACTGCAAGCACTTCGGCAACGGGAGAGCCATTGGCAACCGAAAGAAACGCTATAAAAGCTCCACCAATGGGCCTAATAAAAGAATGCAAGAAATCCCACAGAGTATCAAGCCACGGTATCTTATCGACCACAAATTCAAGCACATACAATACAATGGCAACCACAATAATGGCGTCGTTTGTCAGGACGGCAAGTTCTCTTGGAAAACTGGACACTAGATTCAACCTTATGCTCAGTCCAACGACTGCTATCGTTGCATACAGGTTAATCCCGGAAATAAAGGATAAGCCGAGCATGGTGCCCAGGGTTGATATAGCATTCATGGCGTGGGATCTCTCCTTTCAAACCGTATTTCCTCCAGGGCTTCTTACTACAATGACAGAGGTTACTCGATACATTTTTTGAAATGGGTTGTTCAATTTTTTTCAAATATTCATGATAGCAGATCACTGGATCGCAACTACAGCACTTGAATTTTCAACACCTTCTCAAAAAAACTTGACAGGTATACTGCGATCTTTATTATTCCGACGGTTTTTTGCTTCTGATTAAACGCTGTTTGCAGAGCCAAAAGTAGAAAAAGAGATCAAGGAGGTGAACCGAAAATGATCTGCCAGACCATCAAAGCGGGTATGGAATGCGCGTTCATGACCCCCAAGGGATGTGGTTACAATGGTGGGAGCTGCCATCCAATAGTTGAACAGTGCGAGGGATGTCAGCGAATCATTGAATTGGATTCCGGTAAGTACTGCATGGCTTACCCAAACCCGGCTCTTAAGTGGAAAACTGGATTTTGCAACTTTGCAACCCACATTAAAATCAAGGACTTTAAGGAACAGCAAATCAAAGTAAATCCCCTTAAGGCATCCAAAAGGAGTGCCAAGAAAAGGTAAAGCTTGTCCTAAGTTGGGAAAACATGGAGGAATCGTCACTATTGACGATTCCTTTTTTATTTTTGAACTTCTGCCTCTTGTCTCCCTTACTTGTTTGGTGCTAAAGGAAGTTTTGTTTAAGGAGACGGTTCATTCTGAACGGATTACCTCAAAAGAGGGGAATGTCTGTGAGTAACGTGCAAATAATTACGGGAAATCAGGCAGCTGCGATAGCTGCCAAATTGTGTCGTGTCCAGGTTATAGCCGCCTATCCAATCACGCCCCAGTCAAAAATCCCTGAGCTTCTTTCTGAATACGTGGAAAAAGGCGAGCTAAAGGCAGAGTTTATAAGGGTTGAAAGTGAGCATTCCGCCATGGGCGTGTGTCTATCGGCATCGCTTGTCGGGGCAAGAACCTTTACGGCAACAGCGGCAAACGGCCTAGCCTACATGCACGAGCAACTCCACTGGGCAGCAGGTGCGCGAGTACCAGTCGTGATGTCAGTAGCAAACCGAGGATTGGGAGCCCCCTGGACTATTTTAAACGATATGCAGGATACCCTCAGCCAGCGTGATACCGGCTGGATGCAATTTTATTGTTTTAACAACCAGGAAATACTCGATTATGTGATCATGGCGTACAGAGTAGCAGAAGAAGTATTGCTTCCCGCAATGGTTTGTTTCGACGGTTTCAGGCTATCGCACACGGTCATGCCGGTTGAAGTGCCGAGTCAGGAACTGGTTGACGCTTTTCTTCCTTCCAGAAAGCTGCCTTATGAACTAACCCCGGACAATCCGGTGAACATAAACCCGGTCGTTATGGGTGACAGACTGCCAGATCCGGAAGGCAACATTTGCCCTGATTATATGGGCTTTCGGCTGAGAATGCAGAAAGCGCATGAAGAAGCCATGGGTGTTATCAGGGAAGTTGGTAAAGCATTTGGGGAAGTCTTCGGCAGAAGCTATGAGTTACCTTATCATGCTTATCAGATTGATGACGCTGACACCGTTTTCGTAACCATGGGTTCTCTCAGCAGCGAAGCCATGGATGCCGTCGATTATATGAGAAAGGCCGGTCGAAAGGTTGGAGTGCTGGGCTTAAGAGTATTCCGTCCGTTTCCTTCTAAAGAAACCGCCGATATCCTAGCTAATTTTAATAAACTTGTGGTCGTCGAAAAAGCAATAAGTTATGGATATGAAACTCCACTGGCAACGGAAGTAAAGGCGGCACTTTACACCAATGGGTCTAACCCATTGCCAGAGGTTTATTCAGTGGTCGTTGGTCTGGGGGGCAAAGATGTGAACCCTCAAGATCTTGTGGGTATAACCGAAAAACTTGAAAAGATTTCCCCGGATCGCCCTTCTTGGTGGCATGAAGAGGAGTTGAAACAATGAGCGCACCCTTTGTTGAAATTCCAGAAAAAGAATTCGTACTTCCCGGTACGCGCACCTGTGCCGGCTGTGGCCTTACTCTTGCCTACCGTTATATCCTTAAGGCGCTTGGCCCAGACACAATCGTTACCTTGCCCGCTTGCTGTTTAACAATACTGCACGGTATTTATCCCAAAACTCCAATCGCAATAAATGCCGTAAACAATACCTTTGCCAGCACGGCTGCCTCGGCGGCTGGTCTTGTGGCGGGCTTGAAGGCTCTTGGAAAGGATAAGGATTTCACAGTAATGGCAATGGCGGGCGACGGCGGAACCTTCGATATGGGAATTCAGGCGCTTAGCGGTGCTGCAGAGCGTCAAACCGACTTTATTTATGTCTGCTATGATAACGAGGCTTACATGAACACGGGGGTTCAAAGATCAAGCGCCACACCACTTGGGGCATTGACCACAACAACTCCGTTCCTCCCTAAGCAACAACCCAAGAAGGACTTTCTGACCATCATGGAAGCCCACAGCCCTTCGTACATGGCAACGTGCTGCTCTGCTTATCCTAGAGACATATACGCAAAGTTTCGGAAAGCCAAAGAAAAGAAAGGTACCAGATTTATACATCTAGCAGTACCTTGCCCACCCGGCTGGGGATTTCCAACTTCACAGACGGTGCGAGTCGGCAGACTGGCTGTGGAAACCGGGATGGTAGTACTTTTTGAAATTGACGAAGGTGAGTTCAAACTTACCGGCAAAAGCCTTACCATGGCAAGATCGGGCCGCAAAAAGCCGGTCGTGGAGTATCTTAAGCTCCAGAACAGGTTTGCAAAAATGACAGATGAGCAGGTAGAAGCACTTCAGCGTGAAGTTGACTCGAGATGGGAAAAATATCTGGAACGAAGTGAACCGTAAGGCTCGGCGGTCTTTGTGGTTTTCCATTCGGGAAAAACAACCTTATTTCCTTTACGGCCCCGCGTCAGCAACAAAGGCGATAAGTATGACGAGAGCAAAGAGATGACAGGATTCCTGGAGGATCTTTTCGGAAGAGGCGAGAAAGATCGATTAAAGCAAGGAGCTCTTGGCTCCTTGCTGTTGGCAACATCATTTCTTGTCCAACTCGTCCATCACATGCAGGGCAGTATAAGCCATACTGGGCCCTCCACCCATAAGGATTGCCACATTGCAAGCTTCAACGATTTCTTCACGAGTCATTCCCATCTCTAAAGCATCTCTTACATGAAGGCGCAGACATGGCTCACACCGTATTGCTGCAGCAACGGCTACCATCATGAGCTTCTTAGTTTTGGTATCAAGCACGCCATCAGCGATAACTTGAGAATGCAAATTCTGGAAAGCTTGAAAAACTTCACCATTCTGTTTGCCAAACCTTTCCAGAGCCTTCCGTAAATCGGGCATAATCATAAGGTTCCCTCTCTCTATCTATCAAACAATGTATAGCACACCTTGTTGCCAACCTTACAGGCGCGGGCGAGTTCCATGTGGCGGAGAGGTGCAAAGTTCGTTCGAAATTCTGACTCCGTTATACCAAGAGTCTGACAAATATCTTCCGCCGTAACCGGCCCCCTCTCCTTTATAATGGACATAATCTTCTCCTGAAGAGGCGTGAGCAAAGGTTTATCTTGACTTAGATTTTTGGCCGAATGAACAGCCCAGGGATCGCAGGTTTTCGGGGCGGCTACAATGTCCAAATAGCAATCTTCACAAAGTGTTTGACCTCCATAGCTATAAGCATCACTTTCATTAGTTATGGTCGCACCACATTTCTCGCACTTCATCTCATCACCCTCCTTCATCCTTTTTCATCAGTCCGTTGAGAAACACCTCTACTACACTCTGCATCATCACCATAAACTCTTCTTTGTTGTGAAAGGTTCGCAAAATCAGCCCATGAAACAACAACTGGGTAACCAACGCAGAAAAAGCTTGAGCCAGATGCGTAGCATTGACGGGTCTGAAATCACCATCGGCAATTCTGGTTTTTATGTAATCTTCGAGAACGGCTATTCCCTTGAGCTTCCTGGTCTTAAAATGCTTTCTATACAAATCTGGCTTCTCAAGCATGCTGAAGAACACCAGCCGTAGCGGTGACTTCTCAGGATCGATAGCCATGTGATCATACACGTGCTCGCAGTAAGCAAGGAAAACTCCTTTATCGTCTTTTAAGTCTGCAAACCTTTTCAAGAAGTTAGGATCTTCCTCCATAGGATGATGGCAAAAGAGGTACTCCATCAGCGCCTCGTACAACCCTTCCTTGCTACCAAAATGTTGCACCACAAGAGCTCGGCTAACACCAGATTTCTTGGCTATTTCGTCCAGAGTGGTACCCGCAAATCCCTTTTTGCTACACAGATCTTTAACGGTTCCCAAAATTGCTTCCTTTCTTTCAGATGCTCTCATACGTTTATAGCACTTCACGGCTTCATTCCTTTAAGGGTTTTATAACTAACCTGTCAGTAATAATTTAAATACAACAGTCATCAAGTCAATACCCTCTAAAAACATACTCGTGCACAAAAATGATAGATACCATATAAACCTTTTATGGTGTAAAATTCTCCGGCCAAAAATCTGAAAAAATGCCGAGGTCGATTATGAAAAGCTTTAAACTGCACAGCCCCTGGGAACCAACGGGAGATCAACCTCAGGCAATAAACAAACTCGTGGAAGGATTAAGAAATGGTGTTAAATATCAAACTCTGCTGGGCGTAACGGGATCAGGAAAAACCTTTACCATGGCTCATGTAATTGCGCACCTTCAGCGCCCTACCCTAGTTATTGCGCCCAACAAAACCCTGGCAGCCCAGCTTTACGGAGAATTCAAAAGCTTTTTCCCCGAAAATGCTGTTGAATATTTTGTATCCTACTATGACTACTACCAGCCCGAAGCCTACGTGCCCCAGACCGATACATACATAGCCAAAGATGCATCAATAAATGAAACGATTGACAAGATGCGTCATAGCGCAACAAGGGCGCTCCTGGAGCGGCGAGATGTAATAGTGGTGAGCAGCGTGTCGTGCATTTACGGATTAGGATCCCCTGCTGAGTACCGTGAAATGATGCTTTGGGTCAAGGATGGCGAGGAAATTTCTCGCGATGTCATAATAAAAAAGCTCGTACAAATTCAATACCAACGGAACGATGTTGACTTCAGACGTGGAACTTTCAGGGTTCGTGGCGACGTGATCGACATATTTCCTGCTCATGCTGAAGACATCGCCGTAAGGATTGAACTCTTTGGCGATTGGATTGAAAGCATAAGGGAATTCGATGCCCTTACGGGAAAAACTATCCGGCGTCTTTCCGAAATCGCGATATATCCTGCAAGTCATTATGTAACGCGGCGTGATCGACTAGAGCGAGCTGCTAAAGCCATAGCTCAGGAATTGGAAGAGCGTATAGAATTTTTCAGGACTCAGAACAAACTAGTCGAAGCCCAGAGGATTGAAGAGCGTACACGTTTTGACATGGAGATGTTGCTCGAATTGGGATACTGTTCAGGAATAGAAAATTACTCAAGGCACCTGTCGGGGAGGAAACAGGGTGAGCCACCTCCTACCCTGCTGGATTATTTCCCGGAAGATTGGCTACTTTTTATCGACGAAAGCCATATAACCATTCCACAACTGAGAGGTATGTACAGGGGTGATCGTTCCAGGAAGGAAACTCTTGTAGAGTATGGATTCAGGCTACCGTCAGCCCTGGATAATAGACCCCTTTCTTTTGAAGAATTTGAAGAACGTATAAACCAAGTAATTTTCGTGTCGGCAACACCGGGACCTTACGAGCTTGAAAAGTCGGGACAACACGTTGTCGAACAACTCATACGCCCAACGGGACTGGTTGATCCCAAAATTGAAATCCGCCCGGCCACCCACCAGATTGATGATCTTATTGGCGAAATAAACAAACGGGTAAAACGGGGACAAAGGGTTCTGGTAACAACGTTGACCAAGCAAATGGCAGAAGATCTGACGGATTACCTAGAAGATATGGGCATCAAGGTTAGATACATGCACGCCGATGTCGAAACAATTGAACGAATTGACCTAATCCGCGAACTCAGGCTTGGAAGCTATGATGTGCTTGTTGGCATTAACTTGTTACGCGAAGGTCTAGACATACCGGAAGTGTCTCTCGTGGCAGTACTAGACGCAGACAACGAAGGTTTTTTACGCTCTGAAAGGGCATTGATTCAGATGGCGGGAAGGGCTGCCAGAAACGCCGACGGAACGGTTATCCTTTATGCCAACAATGTAACACGATCCATAGCCAAAGCTGTGAAAGAAACGGAACGACGCAGGGCAATTCAGCTCGAATACAACAAACGCTATAATATAACCCCACAAACTGTACAGAAAAACATCGATGACATACTGGCAGCATACCGTGTCGACATTCAAGAAACACACAAGACCATCGGTGATCATGACTTTGACTTGACAGAAGTCCGACCAATCTATGATGCGGGTTCGGACATTGAAACCTTCCGTTCCAACGAAGACATAGAAAAACGAATCCAAATGCTGGAAAAGGAAATGAAGGACGCGGCTGAGAAGCTAGAATTTGAAAAAGCTGCACTGCTAAGGGATCAGATAAAAGCATTGAAAGAACTACAGTTGATGGTTCAATGAAAGATTCGACCTTTCGGATATACTGGACCTCCATAATTCCTCAAGCTGCAAAAATACTCGGCAGATTATGGTATAAAGTTCATAACAACAGGCGCCGTATTGCTGTTGACAACTTAATGCTGGCCATGAAATTCCCGAAGGAAAAAGCTGAAAAAGTAGCCCTCGCAAATTTCACTCACCTTGCCAGGGTTTTCCTGGAATTTCCGTTGCTACCACATTGCAATGAACACAACCTTCTCGGAATGCTATCACTAGATGGACCGGATTTCTTTCTGGAAACTGCGAAAAGGCACCGAGGCTTCTTCATTATGACCGGCCACATCGGAAATTGGGAACTTATGGCTTACGCTTCTCCTGTACTCTTCAACGTTTCCCTGGATGTAATAATCCGTCCTCTGGACAATCCGTGGTTAAACAACCTCGTCACCAGCATACGTACAAAGACGGGAAACAGAATGATTCCGAAAAAGCTAGCTACAAAGAAAATACGGCAATCCATAAAAAACGGCCGAATTGTGGCAATGCTTATGGACCAGAAGTCTAGCCACAATGAGGGTATATATGTACCTTTCTTTAATCGTAAAGTGCTGACTCACAAAGGACTGGCATTGTTGGCCATAAAAATGAATCGGCCCGTTTTACCAGTCTATAATCACCGACAAAAATGGGGCGACTACAAAATCTACGTGGCACGGCCTATTTACCCACCTCCTAAAGAATACGGAGACGTTAAAGCACGTGTGTATAAAATGACGACTGATTTCAATGCTCTTTTTGAAGCAATCGTAAGAAAAGATCCAATTCAATGGTATTGGATACACCGTAGGTTTCGCCACAGCATAGAATTCACAAATTAGCTCCGTTTCCCTTAAAATAGATACACCTTCACTTCTTCACCGGTATCCATGCCTTCGGCATGTTCTGGCACGATTATGTAACCGTCTGCCATCGCCAGAGTCTTTATCATTCCTGACTTACCGAAGATAGGCTCAACCTGGTCTTCGTCCAAGACTCTTACCGGTATATAATCCTCCCGTCCATGAACTGATGGAATGGGTTTACAGAGGCGCCCAATAATTGTACCAGCAGCATAAGGAAACGTCGGTCGCTCACCCTGTAACGCCCTCAAAAACGGACAGACCATAGCAACCATAACCATAGACGCAGACGACGGCTGCCCAGGTAAACCCCATACATATCTTTTACCACTTCGCCCGAGTATCGTTGGTTTCCCCGGCCTCATGGCCACTCCATGGACCAGGACCTCGGCATCTGGAAGTTGTTCCAGAACATCGAGGGTGTAATCCCTAGAACCTACCGAACTACCACCCGAAAGCAACACAACATCGTGATCCTCAAGACACTTCCTGGAGATATCTATCAGCGCATCTGGATCATCTTTTATCAACTCTTTCCTGCCAACGACGGCTCCTGCCTCTGAAACCATTGAAGCCAACACATGGGTATTTATATCTCTGATCAGCCCCGGCGGAAGAGGAGAGGGCGTTTTAGAAGGTACTATCTCGTCTCCTGTTGATATAATCGCTACTTTTGGTCGTTTATACACTTCAACCTCGGTAACCCCCACAGCCGCCAACACCCCCAGGTCCTGAGGCTTCAGCGCTCTGCCTGGCTGAAGAATCTGCTCTCCTTCTGGAATGTCATCTCCTACACCAAGAACATTTTCCCCGGGTGCCACGGGTTTGTACACCTCTATCGTTGTTTCGTCTAATCGCTCCGTATGTTCTACCATGACGACCGCATCGGCTCCATCCGGCAAAGCCCCACCAGTAGGAATTGCGCAAGCTTCATTGGTTCCGACAGTACAGGCAGAGGGTTTTCCCATTTCGACACTCCCTACAATAGAGAGAAAAGCCGGCAGTGATTCAGAAGCACCGAAAACGTCTCTGGATCTTACTGCATAACCGTCCATCGTGGCTCGGCGAAAATGAGGGACTGGATCACGAGCTATAACAGTCTCAGCAACAACTCGTCCATGGGCATTTTCAAGCGAGATCACTTCTGTACCCAAAGGTTCAAGCGCAGCAATGAAATCTTGCACATCTTTAACAGGACGAACTTTCAAAAATTCACGCGATGTCACGCCTGAACCTCGCTTGAAGTAACTTCCCCGCTGTTTCCTTCGTGTTCAACCACACTCTCAACAGTCCCTCGACGCCTTGTCTTAAAATAGTGAAAAATGAAAAGCACAGCAAATAAAGCAAACCCTACGTGCTGTTCCGTCGGATCCTTCCACAACAGTGCTACTGCACTTGCTGCATAGAGGATCGCTTCAACCCAGCTCACAGGTGCGAGCAAATACCGCTCCATCGCCGCTACAAAAGCAACGAGTGCGAAAAGCGTGTAGAATATTGTTTTCAACACTCCCACGACGGGGCCATTGAGTAGAAGCGGATGATAAGCCATAACTGCGGGCAGTATGTAAAGCCCCTTTGCTAATTTCCACGAAGTCAAAGCTGTGCGCATTGGCGGAGCACCGGCGACTCCGGCAGCAGCAAACGATGCCAGAGATACTGGTGGTGTTACATTGGCATCTTGGCTGTACCAAAAAACGATCATGTGTGCGACTATTAATGGGATGCCCATGTCGGTAAGGGCAGGGCCGGCAAGAATGACCAGAACGATGTAAGAAGCTGTAACAGGAAGTCCCATGCCCAAAACCAGAGATGCAAGAGCTATGAGGAAGAGGGCTACGAGCGGAATCCCGTGGGAAAGCGAGACAACCATGGACGAGAACCTCAAACCCAACCCTGTCAGATTTGTAATTCCCACTATTACGCCTGCGGCAGCACAGGCAACGGAAACCATAACCGCATTGCGAGCTCCATGTTCAAAGGTATCCAACAGCTTGCTCAGAGATAACCGTGATTCTTTGCGTATCATAGAAGCCAAGTAAACGGAAACAACTGCTACAAAACCCGCCATCATAGGGCTGTAATTCATGAGAAGCGCAATCACGAGGATCACCAAGGGAACCAAAAAATGTAATCCGTTTTTTAAAGTTTCAAAAAATTTTGGAAGTTGATCCTTGGGTAACCCTTTTAAACCCTCTTTCTTTGCCTCAATGTGTACAAAGAGCAATGTGGTGAGATAATACAAAACAGCCGGAATGATAGCTATTTTTACAATGTAAAGATACGAAGTGTCAGTAAATTCTGCCATGAGAAAAGCCCCGGCCCCCATGATCGGAGGCATCAACTGTCCTCCAGTGGACGCTGCAGCTTCTATACCGCCAGCTACGTGAGGTTTGTAACCTATTTTCTTCATCATCGGTATGGTAAAGCTGCCGGTGGTAACCACATTCGCCACCGCACTGCCGGAAATGGACCCCATAAAACCGCTGGCAAGCACTGCCGTTTTGGCAGGCCCTCCCGAATATCGCCCCGCAATCGAATAGGCCAGGTTAATGAAAAAGTTACCCGCACCTGTCTTGTCCAAAAAGGCACCGAACAGAACAAAGATGAAAACGAAGGTCGCTGCTACACCAAGGGGCAAACCGAATACGCCTTCTGTGGTAAGCGACAAGGTTGTTGCCATACGTTCTATCGAGTAACCCCTGTGTATCAGTAGATCCGGCATGTAGGGACCAAAATATCCATAGAGAATAAAGAACATTGCAATGGTCATCATCATTGTACCAATCACCCGGCGGGTCGCTTCTAGAACCAGCAGAACGCAGACGATTCCGATAATGACGTCCCACCTGCTCCAATCACCTTGCCTCATGAAAATACCGTCAAGATCAAAATAGATGTAGCAACTCACAGTGAGAGCAAGGGCAACCAAGAGGTAGTCAATAATGTAACTCCAGTGGAATCTAGACTTATCTATTTTTTTGCAAAGCGGATAACTGAGAAAAACCAGTGTGAGTATGGCACCTAGATGCACACATCTCTGGCGCATAGCCGTCATAGCACCAAGACCCGCCGTGTAAAGCTGAAAAAGACATAGAAAAACACCAACAACCTGTATTATGATTTTTGTAATTTCCACAACAGAAAGCGATTGAGATTTTTCGGATGCCATTTTTAAGACCTCTTCTGGTTATTAATCATCTGCACCACTCATTACGCTTTAAAACAAAACGAACCATTTTACCCGACCACCAATTACTCAGGTTGATCTCCCTGCCACGATATAACAGGGTGTGAGCCACACGTCGGGACCCAACCCTAAGAATGAAACCATTTACCTTTTCATTTATGTCAGAAATCCAGATCCAGTTATGATTTCCACCAAGCTTGCCACGTCTCGATATGTAACCCATTCCAGCACCGAACATTTTGAAGTAGGTTTCCTTCAAAACCAGTCCTTTTGACGGATCAGTCTCAAAGATTTCAAAAACTGGTTTAATGTCCACAGAATGAATGTAACGAATGCCGAAGATTTCGTGCTCAGACAGCGGCATCACAAGAACGCTTTCATTCGATGGAAACAACCTCAACTCAAGCCTATAGGGCTCCAAACAATCCTCACTCCTCACATACCCGACAAAACCGACAACAAAAGAGAAAACCACAAAAATAAAATATGCACTTTGCCGCCTCCAGTACGGGAACACCCCCGCCCTCCTGTGAACTCTCTAAAAAATTAACCCCCCCTATCACCAAGGTTTCTTCACGAAAACAGGGAAAAACATATTCCTTTGACCCAAATCCAATCACCCACCCGCCGCTTAATCAAGGGTTACAATAAAAAAGCAATTACAGCCTACTTCGCAATCAGATCGTCAGGTACGTTCAGTCCTAGCTCTTTGTAGTACTTCACAGCACCGGGGTGCAAAGGAATAGGAGTATACTTTACCGCATTTTCAGGCGTGGTCTCTTTAGCTCCAGGATATACCTTAATGAGATAATCGGTGTTTTCGAAAACCGCCTTCGTCAACCTGTACACCAAGTCGTCAGGTAGGTCTCTGTAACATATCGCCACATTCCATACCGACAAGGTCAGAACATCTTCGTCTACGCCTCTGTATGTTCCAGCCTTCAAAACATAAGGGGCATAGTATTTGTATTTTGAAGCGACCTTTTGAACTTCTTCTTGGCTGAAAGGAATAATGCGTATTTTGTGAGTCGTAGCAAGGTCCATGATAGACGAAGTGGGAGGACCAACACACCATACGCCCACGTCAATTGTTCCATCCCTCAGGGCATTTGCATTTTCAACGAAAGAAAGTCTCTTAACATCGAATGAAGAATAGGGAACTCCAACGGCATTGAGAACAATGCTACTCATATACTCAGTACCGCTTCCAGGACTGCCTACGGATACACGTTTGCCTTTGAGATCAGAAATTTTGGTTATACCGGACTTCTGAAGAGCAACAACATGATAAACATTGGGATACATCATAAACATAGCAGCTATCTTCTGAGGTTTACCCTCAAAACGGCCAAGGCCGTGATAAGCCTCATAAGCCACATCGCCCATGACTTCCCCGATAACAGTTTCACCACGATGTGCCAGCTTGACATTTTCTACCGATGCACCGGTAACTTCCGCCACGGCCTGAACGTTCTTAATGTGCCTTGTCCAAATTTCTGCAAGAGCCCCACCATAAGGATAGTAAACCCCACCGGTTCCACCCGTGCCTATGGAAATGAATTGTTTCCGGGCTTCAACACGACCGGTGGCCAAACAAAACACCAGTCCAACAACCAGAACCACCATAAATCTTAATCTTTTCATGGCTTCCCTCCTGCTTGCTTTCATTACTTATTGCTCAGTTCATAAATGCTAACCTCCAACCTTTTTGGAACATTTGTGTAAGCAGGTACGGGATAAACAAAACTCACCTCTTTACCGGGCTGAACCACAGGCGGCTTCCCCTTTCTAGGCACAAGACCTCCTACTGACTTCCCTTCAGGATCGATTATGTGCACTCGAAAACGATAGGGCTTGCCCGCTACATTTTTGAACGAGATTTTGTACTGCAACATTTCCTTACCCTTGTAAGGCTTAACAAAGCATTGAAAGCCCGTCACGGTGACGGCATCGGTCACATCCCACACGATCTTTGCAGGACACTGCACGGCGTTCTCCGAGACACTTTTTGCCCTTTGTGTGGTTGCACATCCCCACACGAATGTTGTGATCATCAGGCAAACCAAAATGCCCGACAACCTCTTCCATCGCTCAGCCCTCATAGTTCCCTCCCCGTTGAAGTTCACACCATAACCCCAAACAAAACCAAAGCACCGAAAGACGCTAATCACACAGGCGTAATTCCATGCTTCCTGTCGGGAGATTTTTCCACTTTATTCATGGTCATTTCAAGAGCCTTTATCAATTTTATACGAAGTTCCGCCGGGCTTATAATATCATCAATGTGCTGAAGGCTCGCAGCATAGGTTGGATTCACGTACTTTTCCATGAACTCTTTTTCCTTCATTGCCCTAACTTCGTCGGGATTCTCAGCAGCGGCAATCTCCTTTCTAAACAGGATATTCACCGCTCCCTGGGGTCCCATCAAGCAGATCTCAGCAGTGGGAAGTGCATATACCACATCGGCTCCAAGATCCTTACTGCACATGGCAAGATAGCCGCCAGCGTAAGCCTTCCTGACAACACAAGTTATCTTCGGAACCGTCGCTTCGCTGTAGGCATAGAGCATCTTCGCACCATGCCGAATAATTGCGTTGTGCTCAGACTTGGTACCGATCAGAAAGCCCGGAACATCCTGAAGGTTTATCAAAGGTATGTTGAAGGCGTTACAAAAGCGAATGAATCTGGATCCTTTATCTGCGGCGTTGTAATCAAGAGCACCGTTGTACTTCACTGGATTGTTAGCAACAATGCCCACAACATGACCATTTAACCTTGCGAAGCCAATTATGAGGTTCTTGGCAAACTCTTTCTTCAACTCGAAGAAGGATCCCTTATCTACAATAATTTCTATGACTTTGCGCATGTTATAGAGTTTCTTCTGATCTGTCGGAATTATCTCTTCCAATTCCGGAGTTCTTCTGTCAGGGGAATCATCTGGCTTAACGTAAGGCGGTTTATCCTTGTTATTCAGAGGGAGGTAGCTTAACAACTTCCTGGTCATTTCAAGGCACTCTTTGTCGTCCGCCCAGGTACCATCTGAAACACCCGTTATGCGAGCATGTACAGCAGGGCCTCCGAGCGACTGTTCGTCGGTCTTTTCGTAAACCACCGCTTCCACCAGTGGGGGGCCGGCAATAAACATGGAGCTGGTCTTATCCACCATGAATATGAAATCCATTAAGGCCGGTGAATAGGCCTGCCCGCCGGCTACAGGCCCCATGATAAGCGCAATTTGTGGAACCACGCCTGACGCCTGAACATGACGGTAAAAGAGCTGACCGTACTGGGATAAAGCGCCCATTTGCTCGGTTACTCGAGCCCCACCCGAATCATTTATTCCAACCACCGGATAGCCATAGGTCCTCGCCATGTCAATGATCTTGCAGATCTTCTTACCATGGCGCTCACCAAAGGTTCCGGCAACTACTGTGAAATCTTCCACGTAGAGCATGCAGCCACGGCCATTGACTTTACCAAAACCGATTATGACACCATCGGCGGGAAGCTCTTTTTTGTCTAGTCCATAATCACGCCCAATGTGTTTTGCAAAGAGGTCGTATTCTTCAAATGTTCCTGGATCACACAGGAGATCGATTCGCTCCCGTGCTGTCAATTTCCCCTTGGCGTGCTCTTTCTCTTGGAGGGCCTTTCCCCCTCCTTGTTTCAGGTGTTCCTTCCGGGCTTCAAGCTCTTCAACTAACTCTTTCCATTCCTTCGCCATTTCAGCCCCCTGTTAACGATTCGGTTGATGTCCAAGGGCAATGCCCGCGATAATGAGTTTCTGAATGTTAGATGTGCCTTCGACAATCTGGTAAGACTTCACATCCCTAAAGAAGCGAGTTATTGGATATTCGGTGGAAAATCCATAAGAACCAAAGATTTTCATAGCTTCGTTAGCGGCCTTCACTGCAATCTCAGAAGCGTAATACTTGGCAATGGATGTCTGAAGCTGATTTGGCTTGCCCTGATCCTTCAGAAAAGCTGCTTGATAGACAAGAAGCTTTGCTGCCTCATGTTCCGCTACCATTTCCGCAATCTGAGCCTGAATCATCTGGAATTTGGATATGGGCTGCCCGAACTGTGTTCTCTCGTTTGCGTACTTTATTGCATGCTCAAGACAGGCACCAGCAACACCGAGAGCACCAGCAGCACAACTGAGCCTCGTATTGTTCAACATCCACATGCAAATCTTGAATCCTTCCCCCACCTGGCCCAGTACGGCATCCTTGGGAATGCGTGCTTCGTCGAAGACGATCTCACCCGTGGGAGAGCAGGGAAGTCCGAACTTGGTCTCTATAGCCCTAGTCTCTATCCCCGGAGTATTCCTCACATCAACGATGAAGCAAGTCATGCCCTTGTACTTCTTTTCCTTGTCCGTGTAAGCGTACACAAGCCCTACATCACCTACCGGAGCATTAGTAATCCACATCTTCTGACCGTTCAAAACCCACGCATCCCCATCATCGCGCGCCGTCGTTCTCATACCGGCTACGTCAGACCCTGCATTCGGCTCGGTTATGGCAAAAAAACCGATCTTTTCACCCGACACCCAGCCGGGAATATATTTTTTCTTCTGCTCTTCGGTGCCGAACCGATTAACCGTAATCGCTGGCCCTATGTTCTGCATGTTAAAAGGCAATCTCCAAGACGGGGATACCTTGGCAATCTGTTCGGTCATGAGAACAGACTCAAGAAATCCCATCCCATTCCCACCATATTCTTCTGGGATACAGCATCCAAAGAAGCCAAGTTCACCCATCTTGCGTACTCGATCGCGGACGAACTCATGATTTTGTTCTTCTTCTTCCAGCGTAGGAAGGATCTCCTGCTCGGCAAACCGCCTTGCCTGCTCTTGCACCATTCGTTGTTCTTCGGTCAGTTCGAAATTCATCACTAAACCTCCTAAACATTTGCTTCTCATTCAATAATGGCTAGCACATCATCCTCTTCAACACGATCACCCTCGGATACCTTGATCTCCTTAATCACTCCACTGCAGGGTGCAAAAATACTACTCTCAAGCTTCATGGACTCCATGACCATGATCTCCTGATCCTCTTCTACCTGGTCTCCCGGTTTAACAAGAATTTTGACAATCTTGCCTACCATTGGAGCAAGTACCTGCTCTGCCATAGCTATCCTCCTATTTGAGAAATGTTAAAAATATTCCAGCAGCTACTATCGTGCCTATAACACCAGCAATGTTTGGCCCCATTGCATGCATCAAAAGGTAGTTCTTCCTGTTAGCTTCCTGACCCATCTTATGTACAACCCGAGCTGACATCGGAACGGCCGACACTCCGGCCGCACCAATCATGGGATTTATCTTTTCAGAAAGAAAAATGTTCATGGCTTTCGCGAGCAAAACCCCAGTAGCTGTACTGATGGCAAAAGCAAAAAGACCTAGGAAAAAGACAAATAAAACCTGAGGCTTAAGGAAAGTTGCGGCATTCATGGTGGCGCCAACGGATATGCCCAGAAAAATGGTGACAATATTCATGAGTTCATTCTGGGCAGCACTGGAAAGCCTTTCAACAACTCCCGATTCCCTGAAAAGATTTCCAAGCATAAACATTGCCATAAGAGGCGCAGAAGCCGGCACGAGCAATATAACCACCACCGTCGTCACCAGTGGAAAAAGGATTCGCTCAAGGCCGCTTACCTTACGGCTTTTTTTCATCACTATGGACCGTTCTTTTTCTGATGTCAGGAGCTTTATCACCGGAGGCTGTATGATCGGAACTAGAGCCATGTACGAATAGGCTGCCACGGCACAACTTCCCAAAAGCCCCGGAGCCAGCTTGCTGGCTAGATAAATCGTGGTAGGACCGTCGGCACCACCGATGATGCCAATGGTCGCTGCTTCAGGAAGAGTGAAGCCAAAGAGCTTTGCACAAAAAAAGGTGATGTAAACACCAACCTGCGCTCCTGCCCCAAGAAAAATAAGAGACGGCCTAGACAGAAGCGGCCCGAAATCGGTCATGGCACCAAGCCCCAGGAAAATAAGTGGCGGTATGACTTCCCATTGAATTCCATAATGATAAAACCGCCAGAGTAAGCCTTCATTGGGCTTCATGAGATCCGTAAGAGGGAGATTGGCAAGTAGAATGCCAAAACCTATTGGTAACAGCAAAAGAGGTTCAAACTGCTTTGCAATGGCCAGATATATTAAGACAAAAGCAACAACAAACATGACAACTTCACCAATCGATAGGTGCAATAAACCTAGACCCTGCATGAAGGAAGAACCTATCACTGTTCCGTCTCCTTCTGCTCAAGATTGACCACGACGCCTAGGAGTTTCAGCGCACCATAAAGAACACACATAACAGCGAAAACTCCGATAACCCCATTCAGAAAGATTAGTACCGCTTCGCTCATATAACCCCCTTTTCTCGTAACTGGCGGATATCATCATCAGAGTAACCAATCTCCTTCAGCACCTCGTCCGTGTGTTCCCCTAGAAGCGGTGGATGTCGTTCCACTGTGCATGGTGTTTCAGACAACTTCATGGGGCTTGCTACAAGCTTAACAGAACTGGCAGTAGGATGGGGCACTTCAACGACCATCTGTCGAGCCAGCACCTGAGGATCGCTAAAAACGCGATCTAGAGTATTTATGGGCCCGCAGGGAATTTTATTTTTCTCAAGCTCGCTAAGCCATTCATCCGCAGTTCGTTCAAGCATTTTCTCGGCAATAATAGGAATCAACTCCTTCCGATGAATCACACGCTGAGGATTCGTGGCAAAACGTGGGTCATCAGCTAAATGCTCAAGTCCCGCTATTTCACAGAACTTCTTCCACTGCCTGTCATTTCCAACTCCGATGTTGATGTACGTGCCATCCTTCGTCTTAAACGGTTCATAGGGCACTATGTTTGGATGAGCATTGCCATAACGCTTTGGAATTTCACCGGAAACTAGATAATTGCTACCCACATTGGCAAGCCATGCAACCATAGCGTCAAGAAGTGCTATATCTATATACTGTCCCTTCCCGGTTTTTTCCCTGTGGTAAAGTGCAGCTAGGATGGCCGAACAGGCAAACAAGCCGGCAGTTATATCCACTATAGCAACACCAACCTTCATCGGAGGTCCATCCGGTTCCCCCGTTATACTCATGATACCGCCCATGCCTTGGATGATAAAATCGTAGCCGGGACGATCTTTGTACGGACCATTTTGGCCAAAGCCCGTTATAGAGCAATAAATAATACTGGGATTGACCCTTTTAAGATCCTCGTAACCAAGACCAAACCTTTGGAGAGTTCCAACCTTGTAATTTTCAAGAACTATATCAGACCGCTTCGCAAGACGGCGGATAATCTCCTGCCCTTCTGGGCTTTTCAAATCCACCGTTATGCTTCGCTTATTGCGGTTGACACAAAGGTAATACGCAGATTCACCGCCAGCTTCAGGTGGTCCCCATTCCCTCGTTTCATCACCAACCTTTGGTCTTTCCACCTTGATGACGTCAGCCCCGAGATCTCCCAGCATCATGCTGCAATAAGGGCCGGCTAAAACCCTGCTAAGATCAAGAACCTTTACACCCGCAAGCGGTTTTGCAGTACTGTTCATACTTACACCTCACCATCTTTATTCAACGAAAAACCACAATCATATCTTATCACCGAAGGCGGATACTCACCCCCGTACCCCATGGCCCGAGATATGGCTTCACCAGTTTTCGTCAAACTGGATAGACAAAACCGTCTGTGCTCATCGTCAAGAAAACGCAGCTCTGGAATTGCAAGACTCAAGGCCCCAAGAAGGCTACCACCATGCCCGAAAATAGGTACACTCAGAGAACCAAGCCCCGGAGTTCTCTCACCATGGCTTAGAGCAAATCCCTGCTTTCTTATGATATCTATTTCCTGCATAAGCTTGTCCCTGTCAGTATTGGTATTTTCCGTAAGAGGCACTAGACTGGTTCGATCCAGATACTCTGAAATGAACTCAGCGTCACTGAAAGCCAGTAAACACTTTGATGAAGCGCCGGCATACAGAGGAGAACGATTTCCTATAGGCATGCCGGCTTTAAGACTTTGGGCAGACTCAATACTGCTAACACACAGTCGTTCGAAGCCGTCAATCACATTAAGATGGGTGGTCTCACCGGTCTTTGAACAAAGCCGTCTCATAAAAGGCAAGGCAACCTGAACTAGGGGATATCGAGACTGAAGAATTTCAACAAACCTGAAGTAAATCGTGCCCAAGCGATAACGCTTACTCTGTTCATTCTGTTCGAGAAAACCGTGTTTTTTTAGTGTTTTCAATATTCTCTGCACCGTAGGCGGACTCATGCCCAAATCGGCTGCAAGCTTTCTCACACCCCACTCCGGGTTTTCTTCAGAAAAACTCTTTAGGACAATCAAAGCCTTATCGAGCAACGACAATTGCACCTTCCAATCACATATATTCCACATTATGGAACAGCATTACATTATTCAACACGAAATTTGTATAACATTAAAACAATGTCAAGGTCAAGAGAATCAAAGGGTCTCGTCACCAGAATATGAAACATGACACCACACGATGCTTACGTTGATTATTGCCATTGCCTGCAACAAAAAAGAGATGTAGCCTAGGATTTGACCGACAAGTAACAAACCGGGAATCTAAAAGGAGAACAATGGAGCATGAAAATTCTCATCACCGGAAGTGCCGGTTTTATCGGATGGAAAGTGGCGGAACGAGCCCTGAATGACGGACACACTGTTGTTGGCGTCGACAATTTATGTGACTCCTACGATGTGAGACTTAAAAAGTGGCGACTAGAACAACTGTCAAACTCGGATCAAGGCCATTTTGCATTCTACCATGCCGATATATCTGACCTTACAGCCCTTGAAAATATATTTAGAAAGGAACACGGGCTGGATGCTGTTATTAACCTCGCAGCACGAGCTGGCGTTCGCCAAAGCGTAAAAAATCCCCATATTTATTATGCGACAAACGTAACAGGAGTTTTAAATCTGTTAGATTTATGCACGCGGTATGGAATCGGCAAATTTGTCCAGGCGTCCACATCAAGCCTTTACGGGGTCGGTATCGAGCAACCATTCCGTGAAGACGCCAAGACTGATAATGTTTTATCTCCTTATGCTGCATCCAAAAAGGCGGCCGAAGTCCTTTGTTACACGTACCACTACTTATATCATCTGGACATTTCTGTACTTCGATATTTTACTGTCTTCGGGCCGGCAGGACGCCCGGATATGAGCTATTTTCGCTTCATACAGTGGATTGCCGAAGAGAAGCCACTCACAGTATTTGGAGACGGCGAACAAAAGCGAGACTTTACGTTCGTTGACGACATAGCTGACGGAACCATTAGAGCTTTAAAACCACTTGGTTACGAAATAATAAATCTCGGAAGCAACCATCCAATCTCACTTAAACATATGATAGAATTACTAGAAGATCTGATCGGCAAAAAAGCCCGCATCGTCCACAAAACTGAACATCCGGCCGACGTTCGATCCACCTGGGCGGATATATCAAAGGCAGAGAGATTGCTCGGCTGGAAACCACGAGTGAATCTTGAAGATGGACTTGCCATTGCCGTCAGATGGTACACGGAAAACCGTCACTGGACGAGGGACATAAAAACCAACTTGTGATCTCTTCGAAAATTCTCAAAAATGCCCCGGTGAATTCAACGAATGAAAAACGAAGCACCGGTGAGAATCATAATTCGCCACCGGGATGACTGCAATCGTAAGCGCAGGAATTTGCGAATTTGAGGGAAAATAAAAAAATACGGCACCATCTTAGCCCTTATGAAGTCCCTATCCTCCTTGACACCTTGGTAAGCTTTCCCGTAAAGAATTTCATAGCTTTCAAGTGCATAAAAATTGTTTGCTAATCTTTAATTGCCAATCTTCTCACCACGGTAAAAAGGAGGGTTTTATGCACGATGAGATCAAACTGGACAAGGACATGCTGATTAAATGGATCATGGACGGGGTACGTCGTACTATTGTGCACTACGGCTGCTGGTTCAGGGAAGTAGATTACCAGCTAGGTACTCTGAGAGCCTGCGAAATAGAAAACTCGGCGGGAGATTCTTCATGGAACATCATCATTAACAGGCTTGCCAAAGTGCTTGGTTTCGAAGTTGAAGATGGCGTACCTGTCGTTCTAAAACAAAAATCAGAAGAGGAACTTGAGAAACTCCTCAACGCTGTTTGCGTTAATTGGCTTGCTAACGATGGTGTGTGGTTTCAGACCGTTGAAAAAGCTTACGGTATGGACTACGCCAAACGTTGCAACGATACGTGCTGGACTCGCTTTTCCCCGTTTGAAGCTATCAGGATAAAAAAACTTCTGAAACTTCCAACCTATCCAGGGATTGAAGGATTGAAAAAAGCTTTGTTCTTTAGGCTTTATGCCCGCATAAATAAACAATCGATTGAGGAAATCGATGAAAAGTCTTTCATCTTTCGAATGAATGAATGCCGTGTTCAGCTTGCCAGAAAACGAAAAGGGCTTCCGGATTATCCCTGCAAATCCGTGGGCATAGTAGAATACACGACCTTTGCGGAAACCATCGATCCGCGCATTAAAACCGAATGTATAGGATGTCCGCCGGATGAACACCCTGACGACTGGTGGTGCGCCTGGAAGTTTACCATAATGGAATAACAAAGAACACTTTAAGATGGCCTCCAAAAATCGACGCTTCGAGGGCACAGCATGCTGTGCCCTCAGACGCTTTTACTCTGTAAAATTGCCCTCTCAAATTCCTCCAAATCTTGCTTCGTATCTATGCCCTTTGTGTCAAAGGGTGATGAAACCACTCGGATGCGATATCCGTGTTCCAGAGCCCTGAGCTGTTCAAGCTTCTCGGCTTTTTCTAGAGCACCCTGAGGAAGCTTCACAAATTTTTTTAAGAACCTGAATTTGTAGGCGTAAAACCCCAGGTGCTTCCAGAAGGGAAACTGAAGATTACCGTTCCTCAGTGGATTAGGTAAATTCCTATAACCCATGAAGTCCCTAAAATAAGGAACGGGCGAACGTGAAAAGTATAGAGCATAACCCTCTGAATCCATCACCACCTTAACAACATTGGGATCGATAAAGGATTGTAAATCCCTCTTTTCGTAAGCAAGTGTGACCATATCGGCCCCGCTGTCTGAAACCAGACACTCCGCAAGGATGTCTATTAGCTCACCGGTAACCTGAGGTTCATCCCCCTGCACGTTGACTATTATGTCGTTATCACCACAGTTAACCTTTTCACATGCCTCGGCTATCCTATCTGTACCACTTTTGTGCTCTGGTGACGTTAGCACCACTTCAGCGCCGAATCCATTTGCAATCATTTGAATCTTCTCACTGTCGGTAGCAATGAAAACCCGATCGGCCTTCAGTGAATCGAGGCACCCTTCGTAAACCCATTGTATTAACGGTTTTCCTCCAATGAGCTTCAATGGTTTTTCTGAAAGCCTTGTAGATTTCAAACGTGCTGGTATAAACACAAAGACGCCCATAACGCTAAACCTCCGTTGGCTGTGTTGAAAAACGAGGCCAATACTATGGACCCAAATTCACAAAGGCAACTACTGCAAACTATTTCAAACTATTTCGCCATTTTGCTTCGTCGCTTTCCTGAATATTCCAACTGGTTGTGGGAGCAACACCAGCTACATCGCCGTTTCAGCTTGACCGAACTGCATGGAGATGTATTGAAATGTTGCGAAGCATGCTCATCCATTCGGGAGCTTAGCCTTTCACTCAGAAAGTTCAAACAAAAACACTTTCTGAGAATTGCAGCTAGGGATCTTTTCGAGATAGATAACTTCAATGAAACGGTTGCCCAAGTGTCTGACCTCGCCATAGCCATTCTACAGGCGCTGATCAGGATTTTGTGGAACCATCCTAAATGGTGGCTCAACCCCGAGAGCTGCACCGCCTGGAATGATCTCAGTCGCCATGCATCCTTTACAGTCATCGGGCTTGGAAAGTTGGGGGGCCTGGAACTCAATTTCGTCTCGGACATAGACTTGCTTTTCCTTTATGAAGTGAAACCGGAGCTAAACGAAACCAGGAGAAAGGAGCTTTCAGGACTGGCACAGACACTCTTTCCGAAGTTATGCACGACCCTAACCCGGCTTATGGAAGATTCTGTGGATGGTGACAGGGTTTTTAAGGTAGACCTGAGGCTAAGACCGGATGGCAAAGATGGTGAATTGATAAGCCCCATCAGTTATGCCGTTCACCATTACTTGGTGGAAGGACAAAGCTGGGAACGGCTGGTGCTACTGAAAGCCAGGTCCGTTGCGGGCGATCTTTCCCTAGGAAATCAGTTCATCAAGGAAATCCGCCCTTTTGTATACAGAAGATTCTTGGACTTCCAGGCACTCGACGAGATCAGAGCAATGCGGGATAGGATAGCGGCGGAAACCCGGCCCCTCTCTCCCGGACCAGGATTTGACGTGAAATTCGGAAAAGGCGGCATCAGAGAAATCGAATTCATCGTTCAGGCATTCCAACTAATATACGGGGGACGCAACCCGGAACTAAGGGAACCAAACACAATAAGGTGTATCCAGAAGTTGCGGGACACTGCGGGACTTTTGAAACCTGATGTGTCTTCGAGACTCATCGATGCTTACGTATTCCTTCGTCGCGCGGAACACTGGATCCAGCTCCTTGAAAACCACCAAACTCAACGAATTCCTACAGCCTTGCCGGCCATTGAAAAAGTGGCAATGGCCGTTATGAGAACGTCCGCGTCGGTAAGCGAGTTCCTGGAATCTCTAAGGGCACACACAGAGTTCGTGCACGACAGATTTATGGAGCTATTCAGCACAAAGGCCAGCGATTCTTACGACGAGTCGGAAATTGAAAAAACCCGGAAGACTAAGTGCTTAAGCCGTCGAAGGGATAAAGATTTTATTACAAAAGCTTTGCAGAACGCAGTGGTTCATTTAAAAGAAAAGGAAGAAAAAGCTACTGCTGTAACTCGCTGTGAAAGCTTTATCGACGCCGTTGTTCGACGGCCAGGGCTGGTGTCTTTTTTTGAACATGAACCATCTGTGCTGAATTTGTGTTTAAAAAGCATTGCCGCAAGTGAGCTCGTATCGGACATTTTGATCCACAATCCCGCCATTTCCGAAGGATTGACTGATGCAATGCAATCTAACTGGACGGATCGAGCCACAAATCTGCTACAGGGTGTTGAAAGTTTTGAAGAAAAACTTCACTGGCTCAGGCGCATAAAAAACGAAAGGTTCATTGCCATCGCCATCCATGACATGATGAAAGATCCTGCAGGACAAGTGGTCGAATCTTATCTTAATGAACTTGCAGACTTTTTTGTCGTTCAAACCTACAGCCTTATCTGTGAAAAACTTAATGTAAACGAACGAGAATTCCCCCTTTGCGTTGGCGCCATGGGACGTTATGGAAGCGGTGAAATGGATTATTCATCAGATCTCGACCTAGTTTTTATTTACGAACCGGCATCTGATGACAGAACAGGCATCATACCGGAGCAGGTTGTGCGGTTTGTGCAGCGTTTTGTTCGGCTCTTATCGCTCCCGCTGGAAGAGGGATCGGGTTACCAAGTTGACATGAGGCTCAGGCCAAGCGGAAACTTTGGCCCTCTTATAGTCACAAAGCAAAGCTGGGAGGAATACTACGAAGCACAGGCAGACATCTGGGAAGTAGCATCTCTTCTCAAGTTTCGTCCCGTCTGTGGAAATCCGTCCTTGATGGAATGGGCACTTCAAAAGGTTCATCACGTCTGTTTCAGAGATAGAGATCCTCAGAAGATTTGGAACAGGCTATGCGAACTGAAAAGACGGGTCGAAACAGAGCGGGTTCGTGAGGATACGAAAAAAATGGGCTTAGACATAAAACTCGGTGCGGGCGGCCTAATGGATCTGGACATGTGGTGCCAGGGCACGGCCATCACGCGCTTCAACGACATTTTTCCCAAAGAAAAAATTGAAAAACGGTCGGCAACCCCCTGTTCCATAAGAAAGCTACTTAAACCTGTAATAGCTCTGTGGAACGTACCAGCGTATGAAGCCAGGACAATAATAGAAGGATTCGAAATCTTTCGGTGTTTGCTACGACGCGCCTGTCTGGGTGGAATTAAGATCGACAGGTTTAGACCACAAGATCTGGAAAGACTGAGGAATTTCAGTTTACTGACGTCGAAACATCTAAAAAATGGTGAATTGGAATGGAACGACCTGATTTATTTTACGACAAGGATTGGCAATTGGTGGCAAAAGGTTTGCTCTGAAAAAAGGAGTGTTTTCTGATGGATGAGCGTATTTTTGTGGTTGGCTCTGGGGCTATTGGAGGGTTGTACGGTGGGAAGTTGGCCGCTATTGGCCTTGATGTATCATTTCTGTGCCGATCTGATTATGAGGTTGTCAAATCGGAGGGGCTTTTTATAAAGAGTGTCTGGGGGGATTTTAGAGCAACGCCTGCCCGAGTTGTAAAGAATGCAGAAGAACTGAATTTTTACCCCGATTACATACTCGTTTGTCTCAAAGTACTGCCTCAGATAGATGTTCCATCCATAATTCGTCCTGCGGTGGGAGACAACACGGCCATTTGCCTAATTCAAAACGGCATTGACATTGAACCCCCTGTGCAGAAAGCCTTTCCCTCCAACGAAATCATAAGTGGCCTTGCCTTCGTATGCTGTCACAGAACTGCTCCAGGACAGATTGAACACCTGGATTATGGACGGCTGGTCCTAGGAAACTATCCCAAAGGCACATCCAAAACAACGGAAAAGCTTGCAGATATCTTCAGGCATGCAGGAATTCCTTGCACCACCACTGATGACGTTGTGGGGGCAAGGTGGCAAAAGCTCGTCTGGAACGCTCCGTTTAATCCAATATCTGTGCTTGCAGGTGGAGTAACAACGGACGAAATGCTCAGCGATACGGGAATGAAAAGCCTGATAAGGGCGATAATGGACGAAGTTTGCAGGCTTGCAGAAAAAGACGGACATCCGCTACCCTCTTCCGTGATCGATGAGAACATATCCTTTACAGAAACGATGACACCTTACAAAACCAGCATGCTTTTGGACTTTGAAAGCAAAAGACCCATGGAGGTTGAGGCCATACTGGGAAATGCGGTGCGTAAAGGAAAAGAACTGGGAGTAGCTATACCTCACATAGAAACTCTTTATAGGCTCCTTAAAATGGTTGATATGAAGAACAGAGAAAATGGCCGATGAGTGACTTGTCTGAGAAAAAGCCAGCTACGAACAGCCATTAACTTCCCTGAAGACGAGTTCTCACCAGTTCGTTAACCCTTTTACCGTCGGCCCTGCCAGCAACTTTCGGCATAATGATTTTCATGACTTTGCCGAGATCCTTGACTGTTATGGCTCCGGCTTCTTTTATACATTCGTCGACAAGGGCCAGCAGTTCGTCATCACTTAGCGCCTTTGGCAGAAATTGTTCAAGTACCGCAATTTCTGCTTGCTCTTTTTCGGCCAAATCCTCACGACCGCCCGATTTGAATTGTTCTATCGAATCCTTGCGTTGCTTAACCTGTGACGAGATAACTCGAAGCACCTCTTGTTCATCCAACTCCCTGCGCAGTTCCTTTTCTTTATTCTTCAATGCCGTGAGAAGCCCTCGCAAAGCATTTTTTGCAACACTGTCCTTACTTCTAATGGCTTCCTTCAGCGCCGATTCAATCCGTTCCTTCAGCTCCACTTTTTCCCTCCTTTTTTGACTTCACCAGTGCTAGAGCATCGGTAAGCTTCAGATCACCCGTATAAAGAGCTCTGCCGACAATAACTCCGTTGAGGCCCTTTTTCGCTAGAGGCAACAGCCTCTGAATGTCGTCAAGGGATGCCACTCCCCCGGAAGCAATAACCGGAACACTGGATATCCGCAAAAGCCGTTCTGTCTCCTCTACGTTAACTCCCCGACGGGTTCCGTCACGAGAAATGTCTGTGTAAATTATGGCCGCCAAAGGCAGATTTTTCCAAAAATCCAGGCAGTATTCGATCTTGTGCCCGCTCTGTTCTTTCCATCCCTTCACGGCAACGATGCCGTCTTTTGCATCTACACCAACGGCAACAAAACCCGGAAAAGCCTCACAAATCCTGGCAAAACGCTCGGGTTCTTTCAGAGCCACTGTGCCGATAATCACACGCCTGACCCCAATAGAAATATATCTTTCAACGTCCTCTAGGGTTCGTATTCCCCCTCCAACCTGCACCGGAATACCAACAGCCGAAACAATCCGCTCTATCAACTCAATCTGCTCAGGTCTTCCCGAAAAAGCTCCGTCCAGATCAACCAGGTGAAGCCATCTAGCTCCTTGACTCTCCCACAGCAGTGCTACCTCGACAGGATCTTCAAAGTACACCGTTTCTTTATCAGGATCGCCTTGATATAATCGAACGCACCTTCCGTGTCTCAAATCAATAGCAGGGTAAATGATCATCAGCAATTACTCCCTCTTGTTCACCAGTCGTCTCAAAAGAATCGGTGGCTTCCGAGGCTTGTGATCTTGGCCAACGCAGGCGTGTATGGTAAACCCTTCCGCTAGTAGCTCATCATCCTCACCCGAGCCGTTTTCTCTGAAGATGCGATATTCAAATTTGAGTCGTGCCGGGGATGGAAATGTAAGCTTAGTTTTTACAATCAGAGTGTCATCGTAAAAAGCCGGTCTGTGATACCGACAGTAAGCTTCTACCACAGGGAGGAAACAGCCATCTTCTTCGAGTTCTCTGTAAGCCTTCCCAGAATTCCTGAACCACTCATTCCTTCCTGCCTCAAACCACTTCATATAATTCCCGTAATAGGCAAATCCCATCTTGTCGGTATCGGCATAATACACTTTGACCCTTGCAGGAATCCAGCAATCATCCTCGCTCATTTGAACACCTCACAAAATAATCAAAAAGCTCAGGGCCGGAATCAAACTTTAAATTGCTCAAAAGTGCATCCTTTTCAGTAAAACGCCTGTTACTATCACTTACCGGATTTCCACCCCTCTTTCGGACCGATACATCTCGAACAATCAGAAACGGTACAGGATCAGAAACATGAGTACGCACCGATATGGGGGTGTAATGATCGGTCACTACCATTACGTCCACTTCCGGAAAGCGCAAAGACATCTCCAGAACGGGCCCGACCACCCTTGTGTCGAACTCTTCTATGGCCTGAATCTTCTTATCCAAACTGCCTTCATGGCCGGTTTCATCAGGAGCTTCGATGTGAATATAAGCAAGATCCACGCGCTCCAGAATCCTTATAGCAGTTTCGACTTTTCCCTCGTAGTTGGTGTCAAGATAACCGGTGGCTCCAGGAACGTCCGGGGTTTCAAACCCGGCATAAACACCTATGCCCTTTAGGAGATCAACGGCGCTGATCATGACACCATCAATTCCGCACCTTTCACGAAGGGTTTCCATGCGAGGTGCTTTACCTTGCCCCCAGGGCCACACGGCCGTAGCGGCTCTTTCTCCTTTATTAAGTCGTGCCAAATTAACAGGGTGATGCCTCAAAATCTCTTCAGCCCTTTGTCTGAACTCTCTCAAGATGGGCGTTTCTTCATACACCTTTTCGTATTGTTCTACGGGCTGTCCTGTAATGTCATGAGGCGGCGTTGTGCCGATATCATCCGCTCCGCCGTTCCACACAAGCAAATGTCTATAGCTCACACCCGGATACAACCGGAGTGGTAAATCAGCCGTGGCGCCTTGAAGGTCAGCAACGATTTTTCTGGCTTCTTCCGTGCTTATATGCCCGGCCGAATAATCGGCCATGATCCTTACGCCGTCTCTTTCCTCAACGGTAACAAGATTACACCTGAAAGCAACGTCGGTTTCACCGAGCTTTACGCCTATGCTTGCCGCTTCTAAAGGCCCTCTGCCCGTATGACACTTCACAGGATCGTAGCCTAACAGGCTCATATTGGCCACATCACTTCCCGGCTCCATTCCATCGGGTATTGTCCTGACAAGTCCGATTTCCCCGTACAGGCACAGCCTGTCAATGTTTGGCGTCCTGGCAACTTCAAGCGGAGTTTTGCCTCCTAGCGATTCAATAGGATAATCACCCATCCCATCGCCAACTAAAATTATGTATTTTCTACCTTCAGACATGCAAATAACCCCGCGGTCTATTTTCTATCCGTTGAGAGGTTTTCAATGCGGATTATCTGCGTTTTGGCTTTTACCACATCAAGCTTATCAATCTCGTCAAGAGCCTTTTGCACCGATTCCTCAAGAGCTTCATGGGTAAGCATAACAATCGGAACGGCTCCTCCTACTCTCCTTCCCTTCTGAATCACCGCTGCAATGCTGATATTGTTTTTGCCAAGAATACCGGATATTTTCGACAAAACCCCGGGCTGGTCAACAGCACTGAATCTGAAGTAGTAAGTGGTAATAACCTTTTCCATGGGTTTTACAGGTAACTGCTTAAGTTCATAACTACCAAGATAAGGAAGCCTCACATGGACGCCATTCAGGATGTCCCGAGCAAGATCCATAATGTCGGCAACTACGGCACTACCCGTAGGCATCATACCTGCTCCAAGACCGTACAGCATCACATGCCCTACAGCATCTCCATGAATATGCACCGCATTGTAGGCACCTCGAACACCCGCCAGTACGTGATCCGACGGGATAAAGGTTGGATGAACTCTCAACTCCAGCCCTTCTTCGGTCGCCCGTCCTATTGCCAGCAACTTTAAACTATAACCGAATTCTCCTCCGAATTGAATGTCCAAAGGATCCAGCGCTGAAATGCCTTCCACGTAGATTTTATCAAACGCAATAGGCGTGTTAAAAGCAATAGCGGACGTAATGGCCAGCTTATGCGCCGTGTCAATTCCTTCTATGTCCAGCGTTGGATCGGCTTCGGCATATCCTCTGTCCTGAGCTTCTTTCAAAGCCTCATGAAAGGACAATCCGGATTCCTTCATGCGGGTAAGGATAAAGTTTGCCGTCCCGTTCAATATTCCGAACACCGTGGTTATGCGATTTGCAGCCAGCCCTTCCCGAAGCGACTTTATAAAGGGAATTCCTCCGGCAACGGAAGCCTCATAAGCAATGATGCGCTCTTTGCGCCTTGCAAATTCAAAGAGTTCATTACCATGCTGGGCTAACAATGCTTTGTTAGCCGTAACTACATGCTTTCCGTGCTCAAGGGCTTTTTTTATGAAACTCATTGCCGGTTCTATGCCGCCTATGAGTTCCACCACGATGTCAATTTCCGGATTTTCCAGCACATCATCAACATTTGTCGTCAAAACGTCCCGGCCAACTTCAACGGGACGCTCCCGCTCCAGGTCTATATCTGCAACCCGCTTCAAAACGATATCAACACCCAGTCGGTTCTTTATCAGTTCACGGTTTTCCGCCAGAATTTTAATAACTCCACAACCTACCGTACCCCAACCCAGAAGTCCAATCTTCAATGGCTCCATATCTCGGCTCCCGTAACTGTCATGATCCGCTGTTGAAAAGCCTTCGCATATTACGAATAGCCTGCTTTATGCGATGTTCGTTTTCTACAAGTGCAAACCTGACGTATTCGTCCCCATACTCACCAAAGCCCAGTCCAGGCGACACGGCCACCTCAGCCCTTTCTATCAAAAACTTTGAAAAGTTAACCGAGCCCATGTCTCTGTATCTTTCAGGAATCCTCGCCCATACAAACATGGTCCCTTTGGGCGACTCAACTTGCCAGCCTATACGATTCAGTCCCTGCACAAGAGCATCCCGTCTGGAGCGATATGTGTTCACAATCTCCTGAACACAGGACTGATTACCGTTCAAAGCAATTATTGCCGCAATCTGAATGGGCTGAAATATTCCATAATCCAGATAACTCTTAATCCTGGTCAAGGCGTGTATTATGTGCCTGTTCCCAACACAGAATCCGACGCGCCATCCTGCCATGCTGTAACTTTTGGACATGCTGAAAAATTCAACACCAATGTCTTTAGCGCCTGGCACTTCAAGAAAACTCGGAGCCTTGTAACCGTCAAATGTAAGATCAGCATAAGCAAAGTCGTGGACTACTATCAGCCTGTTATCTTTCGCAAAATCCACAATTTTCTCGAAAAATCCCCTGTCGACCACCATTGTGGTAGGATTATGAGGAAAGGATATTATAAGCATCTTGGGTCTGGGCCACGTTTGACGCACGGCGTTTTCCAGATCTTCCAGAAAATCCCTACCTGGGCCGATAGGAACGGACCTCACATCGCCTCCTGAAATAACCACAGAATAGGGATGGATGGGATATGTAGGATTGGGTACAAGTACCACATCCCCGGGAGAAATCATAGCAAGTACAAGGTGAGACAGACCCTCCTTGGCTCCAATTGTCACAACAGCTTCTGCTTCGGGATCAATATCAACATCATACCGCCGCTTGTACCAGTCGGCTATGGCGTATCGTAACTTGGTAATACCCCTGGATGCAGAATACCTGTGGTTGTGCGGTTTTTGAGATGCCTCAACCAGCTTGCTGACTATATGTTCTGGCGTACGCAGGTCGGGATTTCCCATACCCAAGTCTATAATATCCCGCCCTTCACGCCTAAGCTTCATCTTAAGATCATTGACCTGAGCAAAAACATAAGGCGGCAGACGTTTCATCCTGCCTTGCATCACAATGTCGGCTACATTCCAATCCATAGTGCATACCTCCCTGATTGTACAGGGTTGAGAGCATATCTCAGCGGTTATTGGATGTCAAATTTCAAGCGAGAGAGATCCTTTGATAACATCTCCTTTCACAAGCAGAAAAAATCGCATACTTTATACAGGGCAATCACGCAGAGGGAGTGAAGGACCATGAAGCGAATAATCCTCGGTACGGCAGGGCATATTGATCACGGCAAGACATCTTTTATTCGAGCACTTACAGGAATCGATACGGACAGGTTAAAAGAGGAGAAAGAAAGGGGCATTACCATAGAGCTGGGTTTTGCCCATTTTCAGCTTCCGAGTGGAATCCTGGTAGGAATTGTTGACGTTCCGGGGCATGAACGCTTCGTTCATCACATGGTATCCGGGGCCACCGGCATGGACGTGGTGGCGCTTTTCGTTGCTGCAGACGAAGGAGTGATGCCTCAGACCAGAGAGCACCTGGACATCTGCCGCTTGCTCAACATACCCCAGGGACTAGTAGTACTGACAAAAATAGACCTGGTGGAAGACCCGGAATGGATTGAGCTTGTCAAGGAAGACATTCGTGAAGCAACAGCAGGAACCTTTCTGGAAGGCGCCCCGGTGATTGAAGTATCTTCAGTAACTGGTGAAGGCATAGATGAATTCGTAAAAGCCCTGGACAGGATTGCCAGAAATATTCAGGAAAAACCGGCCCACGGACCCTTCAGGTTGCCGGTGGATCGCGTATTCACTCTTAAAGGGTTTGGAACGGTGGTGACAGGCACGGCAAGGTCGGGAATAATTCGAACGGGAGATCCCCTTGTGGTGTATCCTCGAGGCGTTTCC
The DNA here is from genome assembly GCA_019309115.1 of Deltaproteobacteria bacterium. Lineage (GTDB taxonomy): Bacteria > Desulfobacterota > Syntrophobacteria > Syntrophobacterales > Thermodesulforhabdaceae > JAFDGW01. The sequence goes on along the minus strand of JAFDGW010000017.1, from coordinate 37,141 downwards.
ACAAGGGCAAGAACCATCCACGTTCATGGACAACCGGTATCAGAAGCCGTCCCTGGGATGAGAACAGCTATAAACCTGCAGGGCGTGGAAAGGGAGGATGTTTGCCGCGGAGATGTTGTTGCTCCGCCGAATAGTCTGATTCCCAGCACACTAATGGATGTTGAGTTGACACTTTTACCATCCGCATCTCGCCCGTTAAAACATGGCACAAAGGTACGATTCCATACAGGCACAGCGGAATTACTTGCTACAGTGGTAGCCCTCGATCGCGAATCAATCAACCCGGGTGAAACAGCGGTGGTACAGCTTGTTTTAGACAATCCAACTGCTGTTCTGGCAAATGATCGCTTTGTAGTAAGATCTTATTCGCCGATCGTTACAATTGGCGGAGGAAAAATCCTGGATCCTTTACCGAGAAAGCACAGGCGCAAGGGTAAAATTAAGGCAGCGGAAGCCCTGAATCGCCTCAGAAAACTGGCCGACCGAGAAGCCATTCTCTGGCACATAGAAGAAAAACAGACGCGGGGGATCGGCATCAAAGAACTACAAGTAAAAACAGCCATCTACGGATGTCAGTTGGAAGCGATTTTGAATGAACTCGAAAATGAGGGACAGATTCATAGAGTTCCGGGGGATCCGATTGCTTTCGTGCATACCGTACATTTCAAAAAAGTGCAGGATTTGATAATGAAGAAAGTTGCTGAATACCACCGGTCACATCCGCTGAAGCGAGGAATCTCCAGAGAACTGCTGGCTACAAGCCTTTCCAGTAAGATTTCGGCAAGGATGTTCCAGGCAGCTCTTGAAAGTCTGGAAAACTCGGGAAAGGTATGTGTGGAACAAGAAATCGTCCGGCTACCGGATCACAAGGCTGTTTTGAAGCCGGATGAAGTAAAAATACGAAACGCAATCGAAAGGATATATCTTGATGCTCGCCTCCAGCCACCGTATTTCAAAGACGTGGAAGACACTGTACCCGGAAGCTCGGACCAGCGCCGTAGCATTCTGCAATGGATGCTGGACGAAGGAATCCTTATTCGGGTCAAAGAAGATTTGATATTTCATAGTGAAGCTCTGGTAGCGCTAAAAACTCTTGTAGTAAATCATCTGAAACAAAACGGAGAGCTAACACCATCACAATTCAAGGAGCTGACGGGAGTCAGCCGGAAATATGCCATACCGCTTCTCGAATACCTGGACCGTGAAAAAATAACACTGCGTGTTGGAGACGTCAGAGTTTTGAGAGAAACGGCAAAAAGCACGAGTGCAAGTGATTAAAACCCGAAGAGAAGACCCATAAGGGAAGTTCCCCGGGATTGCTCTTTTCCATTATTGGGGAGGTAAGGGACTATCCCTACAAGAAATGGTCTTAGCAAAGAATGGACTTTGTGGTGAACGCATACCATACTTCAACTTCGAGTCTTTTTGTAATTGACCGTTAGCTGTCATACGTGATAGCTTTTTTAAAAATCTTGGGGCTGGTGAAAGTATCAACCTAAAAATTGTAAGCAAGTCACAGGGGGCTAAAAATGGTAAAGCATTTGGTGCTCCTTAAGTTTAAAGATGGCGTTACGGAAGATGAAATTTCTAGGCTCGAGGCCATGTTATCCAAGTTACCTGATGTGATTTCTGAGATTCGAGAATATCAATTCGGACGAGACATCGTTCGCTCTGAACGCTCTTATGACTTCGGCCTCAGCTCCAGCTTTGACGACCTTGCTGCCCTTGAACGGTATCAAAAACATCCTGAGCATGTGAAGGTACTACAGCTTGTTAAAGAAATAACTTTGAATGTAATAACTACCGATTTTGAAGTGTAATGAATGAGCAAAGGGAGGAATCCCTATGAAACCCAGGAACAAGCTGTCGGTTGTTGGTCTGGGATTGATAGTTTGCCTTGCAACAGTGTTTGTTGCTGCTGGAAAGGCAACGGCAACTTTAGAAGTAAACCCCAGTGAGATTTCCTTCACGGCCTATTTGTATCCCGGCCAGGAGAGTAGAACTTATTCGTTTAATATCAGTGTTACCAGCGATGAGGAAGGGGAAAATAGAGCCGTGGTTTACACTGATGAGGCTTGGTTATCACTCGGAGGTGATTTTACAATCAGTACCGATGGTACACGAGTCATTAATATTCCCCAATTCTTCACCCTAAATGTAATAGTCTCCGAGGAATTTTTCCCAGAAGATGGGGTTTACACAGGAAGGCTTACTATCAGAGAAGATGAAGACAACGAAGCTACTGTTACGATTACTGTGAATGTTACAGGAAGAGGAGAGGCTTTAGAAGTAGACCCCAGCGAGATTTCTTTCACAGCTTACCTGTATCCTGGTCAGGAAAGCAAAGATTACTTATTTAACGTTAGTGTTACTGGTACTGAAGGAAGCAATGTTATAGTCTCTACTGATCAATCCTGGTTATCAGTTGAAGGTGTTGATGAAGGGCAGCCTATTCAAATTCCTTGTTCTCTTACCCTTAAGGTCACAGTTTCCAAGGAGTTTTTTCTGGAAGATAAAGTTTACACAGGAAAGCTCACTATTAGGGAAGTAGGAAACATAAACAACGAGGAAGCCAATGAAGCTACTGTTACGGTCACTGTGCGTGTCACCGGAAGAACGAGAGCCTTAGAGGTAAGTCCCAGCGAGATTTCTTTCACAGCTTACCTTTACCCTGGTCAGGAAAGCAGAGACTATTCGTTTAATATTAGTGTTGACGGTGGGGATAGCGCCGTAATTTCCACAAGTCAACCCTGGTTATCAGTTGAGGGCGTCGAGGAGGGTCAAGCTACTCAACTTCCTTGCTCCTTTACGCTTAAAGTCACAGTTTCCAACGAGTTTTTCCCGGAAGATGGTGTTTACACAGGGGAAGTTGTTATCAAAGAAACAGGAGATATAACCAACACCGAAGCTGTTGTTACGGTCACCGTTACCGTAATTCACGCCATTCGTGATAAACTCACGGTAACCCCAAGCTCGGTTACACTGTACTTTACAAGAGCTAATCTGATTCAAAGAAGCTTCACCGTAGAAGTTGCCAATGCTAATTACACGAGGGACGACTTTAAATGGAGTGCCGAGGTTACGGAACCGTGGATTACAATATCCCCTTCGACAGGAGTTGGAAAGACATCGGTGACTGTAACAGTGGATCCGTCGGCACTCCCGGCCGGTAAATATTGCAACTCAGATGAGTGTGAATTCAACGCCGGTGTTATTACTTTTAGAAGTAATCTTCCCACAGAAAACTCAGAAGATGCAGAAGCTACTCTGACGATCAGGCTGGTAATCGAAGCCCCCAACGAACTGAGTGTTTTTCCATCGTATCTCTTCTGGAGTGTGGAGCTTCCTGAAGATGTGCCGGAAGATTATACACTTCCTGATTTCACCACTCAGGTTCTCCATGTGTACGCAGGGCCTTACGGATTTTCTCTGAACTACAACGTGCCATGGCTAAGTATTACTCTTGTTAACGGAGATTCGGAATGCCCCGAATGCCTTTCCACGAACGAATCGGAGGGCATCTTTGAGGTGACGCCTGACGCAACATTATTGTGGGCGTACGGCCCTGGAAGATACGAAGGCACCATACAGGTAATTGACAGGGGAACCGAATTTTATCGTGAAATACCTGTTACGGTGGAAATCCGAAGACATGGAGAGCCGATATCTCTACCGGTCAATCCACCAAGACTTTTGCAAATGACTCCGGGCTTTGTTCTTGTCGAGGCCACCGAAGCTAACTGGCTACACATGCTTTTGCATGTAGATGACGTAACCACTTATTCCAGTGAGGAAGCATGTCTAACCGCCGGAGGCACCTGGATAGATCCATTCACGGGAGGAAACGCCAGCGGATATGGCCTCCCCTATTGCAGTGCCAGCGAAAAGGTTTACGTTCTGCTAAGCGCACCGGCCAAGGCTCCAGGTAAGGTTTATGCCTACACACCGGTCGTTCCCGAACAGTTTATGCTGGTTTACTCTAACGGTGTTCTGAACCCTGATGTTAATTCTCTTGACCCATTCTTCAGCGTCGGCCCTATTCCTGAAGCCGACTTTGGTCCCATGCAGCTTGCAGGGCTTTACGGACAGCTTTTTGTTAATGTCAGGGTCGGAAGTTCCATAAACTCTACAAGGGAAGTCCAGCAGGTTCAGGTTAATATATACACTCTGGAAGGAACCTGGCTTGTGTCGGAAGAGTATCAAGGAGAATCCTATACTTATGGTTCCGACAGACTGCTGGTTCTAAATCGTAATGCCGATGGTATTAGCTATAGCGGAACATGGGGAACTGGCACGCTTGTAAATGCCACCATCGGCGATGGCAAGAGTCTATTGTACCGAATCGAGTTTACGGAGCAGGGAATTAACTACGAATACGAAGTTACATCCCTTGGAAAATCCGAAATGCATGGAAGGTGGAGATTTTGTTACGATGACGATTGCTCCGGTTGGGAGAAATTCAGTGCCACGAGGTTGAGCAAGGGGCTTGTCTCCGATGGTGTCAGGCAACATAAGCCGTTACGTCTGACTCCACAGCTCATTGAAGTGGATGTTCATCTGAGCAGAAATAGGAAGCTGTGAGTAGGAAAAAGGCAACGGTAACCTTTTGGGGGGTGCTTCTTTGCGTCGGGCAGTGATGGCGGAAACATGCACCGTTTTTTGAAACACCCTCAATAAAATGCTTGCAAAGCCTCTGTTGGTATGGTTTATTTTTGATTGCTTTGAAACAAACACGAGACAAACAGGAAAGCAAAAATGAAGTTTGAAAATTTTAATCCCACAAAGCCAATGAGAAACTGGTGCTGGTGGTGGGCCTGGAAAGGGGGCTCCCACTGGCTGTGATTAGCCTCCAGTAGATAAAAAACTAAAGGCCGTGGGAGCCCAGGCAGGTTCCCACGGCTTTTTTGTTTGCATGCAAAGGCCGTGGGCATAAGTCCACGGCCTTTTTGCTTTTATGAAACATTCGGGTATAGGAGAGGGAAAAAATGTTAGTGGTCATGAAAAACGATGCCACCGACGACCAAATCGAACAGGTCGTAGCCAGGATTCATGAACTCGGTTACGAAGCTCGCCCGGTCCCAGGCAGCGACAGAACAGCCATAGGAATAGTCGGGAACGAAGGCGCCCTTGATCCATCTCCTTTTATTGCCATGCCTGGTGTAAAAGAGGCGATTCCTGTTACCAGGCCTTACAAACTGGTAAGCAGAGAATTTCAATCCGAAAGCAGCGTTATACCCATTTCAGAAGACATCAAAATTGGTGACGACACATTTGCAATAATCGCCGGTCCCTGTGCCGTTGAAGATGAAGCGCTAACGCTGGATATTGCAGAAAAGGTTCGAGCCGCAGGTGCTCACATGTTTCGTGGCGGAGCTTACAAACCTCGAACCTCACCATATTCTTTCCAAGGGCTAGGAGAAAAAGGGCTGAAGATACTCGCTAGGGTTCGCGAAAAAGTCGGCCTACCTATTGTCTCAGAAGCTATTGACCACACCGTTTATGACATCGTCGAAGAATACTGCGATATTGTTCAGATAGGCACACGAAATATGCAGAATTTTTCGCTCCTGAGGCGTGCCGGGCGTTCGACCAAACCAGTTATTCTCAAAAGAGGCATGGCGGCAACCGTCGAAGAATGGCTCATGTCAGCAGAATACATAGTAAATGAAGGAAACCCAAAGGTAATACTTTGCGAACGAGGTATTCGAACCTTTTGCAACCACAGTAGAAATACACTTGATCTGTCAGCCGTTCTGTTCCTCCTGCAGGAGACTCATTTACCGGTTATCGTGGATCCGAGTCACGCATCGGGCAGACGCGAGCAGGTAATTCCCCTCAGCAAAGCTGCATGTGCAGTCGGAGCCAACGGCATAATGGTGGAAGTTCACTCTAAACCGGAAAAGGCCCTGAGTGACGGGCAACAGTCCATTACGCCCGAAGAATTTGGCCAACTCGCTTACGAAGTGAAACACATAGCAAATATCGTGAAGGAGCTTGGAAAATGCTTATAAGCGGATTTCCAGACAGAAGTTTATTTTCTGAATTATCAAACAGTTATAGCGTTATTCCCTGCTTTCGAACGGTGCTTTACGATCTGGAAAGCCCCGTTTCAGTGCTTGGAAAAATAAAGGAACAGGAAGGCATATTTCTTCTGGAAAGTGTGGAAGGGGGTGAGCGATGGGGCAGGTACAGTTTTCTGGGAATATCACCATACGCCCATGTAACGGTGTTTAGAAACAGGGTGGAAATAGACTTTACCGACAGAAAACCTCGGGAAATCTATCATCACGACGGAAATCCTCTGGGCATTCTACGGAAAATCATGTCCCGTTACGTAGCTCCTAGTGTGCAGAGACTTCCACGTTTCTGGGGAGGACTTGTGGGTTACATGTGCTACGAAATGGCCTCATTTTTCGAGCCTATTCCGAATCTTTTGCCTCAGGAAAATCCCCTGGCCAGGTTCGTAATTCCACGCGATACAATGATTTTCGATCATCGGAACCACACCGTAACGCTTCTTTCCATAGCCTATCAGGAATCGCCCTGTACATTCGACGAGGTGCAAAGAAGGCTTGATAACCTGGAAGAACTTCTGAACGCCCCGAAGCCTGACATCATCCTGTTTAACTGGCAATCCCATAATGAAATTTTGTTGCAGCCAGCAGTTTCTCCAGATGATTTTGAAGACATGGTCCGGAAGGCAAAAGAGTACATACGCGATGGAGAGGCTATTCAAATAGTACTGTCTCAGCCTTTTCGGGCCGGTTGTAATCTTGATCCCTGGGCGCTTTACAGGATACAGCGATACATAAATCCATCTCCCTACCTTTTCTTCTGTAAACTGGGAACGTTAACGCTTGTGGGGTCATCTCCGGAAACCATGGTGAGGCTCGAAAACGGAATAGTATCCCTTCGGCCTATAGCAGGCACTAGACCTCGTGGATTTACGGAGCAGGAAGACAGAAAAAGGGCCAACGAGCTCTTGAAAGACGAAAAAGAACGGGCCGAACACATAATGCTGGTTGATCTGGGAAGGAACGATCTTGGGCGCGTTGCAGAAGTTGGTTCCGTGCAGGTTACGGAATACATGACCATCGAACGTTACTCGCATGTAATGCACCTGGTCTCCCACGTGCAGGCACACTTAAGGAAGGGACTGGACGCCTGGGACGTCATCAGAGCCACATTTCCCGCGGGAACCCTGACCGGGGCGCCCAAGGTCCGTGCCATGCAGATTATTGCAGAGCTGGAGAGAAGGCCTAGAGGCCCATACGGGGGATGCGTGGGTTACGTTTCGTTCCAAGGCAATCTCGATATGGCTATCACCATACGAACCGCTGTGGTGGAAAACGGCACTGTGGCGGTCCAGGCTGGAGCTGGCATAGTCGCGGACTCGGATCCTCATCGGGAACGGCTTGAGACACTCCACAAGGCAAAGGCAATGGAACAAGCAATAAAGATGCTTACAGGGCGGAAAGGGTAATTTCTTTGGGCGGTGTATTTTAGGAGGGGAAAATGGTTGTGTTAATAGATAATTACGACTCTTTCACCTACAACCTCGCACAATACCTTGGCGAGCTGGGGTGCACTGTTGAGGTCATCAGAAACGATGAGATTTCAGTGGCGGACCTGGTTTCCATGGAACCGGAAGGACTGGTTATATCGCCCGGGCCAGGCAGGCCTGAAGGAGCCGGGATAACCTTAGATGCTATTAGACTGTTTTCGGGGAAAATTCCAATCCTGGGAGTATGTCTCGGGCATCAGGCGATTGCCAGAGCTTTCGGAGCGCGAATCGTGCACGCAAAGCGTATTATGCACGGTAAAACATCCATGGTACGGGCAGATGGCAGAACCATTTTCACGGGACTGAAAAGACCATTTGCGGCAATGAGGTATCACTCACTTGCCGTTGACAGGGAAAGTGTGCCGCCATGTATTGAAATCAGCGCTCAAAGCGATGACGGCGAAATAATGGGAATACGGCACAAGGACCACCCTACCGAAGGCATACAATTTCACCCAGAGTCTATTGGAACACCGGTGGGCAAGAGAATTCTCAGAAATTTCATAAGCTTGATGGAAAGGAGGAAGGAAAATGATCAGAGATGTGCTTAGCCGTCTTACGGCTGGTGAAAACCTGTCAGAGGATGAGATGACAGCCGTGATGGAAGAACTCTTTGCGGGAAACCTCACACCCGCACAGGCTGGAGCTTTCCTCGCGGCACTGGCCACCAAAGGCGAAACATTTGAAGAGCTTGCAGCGGCAGCTCGCACCATGCGCCGACTGGCCCGCAAGATTCAGGTGACGGCTCCAGTAGTAGTTGACACCTGTGGAACCGGTGGAGATGGAGCTGAAACCTTCAATATATCCACTACGTCTGCTTTCGTAGTTGCCGGGGCAGGGGTTACCGTTGCAAAGCACGGAAATAGGTCAGTATCGAGCAGGTGTGGTAGTGCGGACGTTCTTGAAGCACTTGGCATTAGAATAGACGTGCATCCGGAAGTAGTTGAAGAGGCGGTACATGAGATCGGCATCGGCTTTCTTTTTGCCCCCATGTATCACACTGCCATGAAACACGTGGCCGGCCCGAGGAAGGAGTTGGGCATCCGTACCATCTTTAACATGCTTGGACCACTCACCAACCCGGCAGGAGCCAACTGTCAGGTGCTGGGAGTTTTCGCACCGGAATTGACGGAAATGTTCGCCGAAGCCCTGAGACTCTTGGGTGTGAAAAGGGCTTTTGTGGTTCACGGACATGACGGCCTCGATGAAATCTCCGTCTGCGCTCCTACACGCATTTCCGAAGTGAACTCAACGGGCGTTAAAACCTATGACTTCTATCCCGAGCAGTACTTCGGGGAAACAGCTTCGGAGGACGAAATGAAAGGAGGCGATCCGGAGGTCAACGCGGCAATATTGAAGGCTGTGCTGGGAGGCAAAGAGCAAGGCCCAAAGCGAAACGTTGTGCTCATAAACAGCGCTGCAGCTCTGGTCGCCGCGGGGAAAGTGGAAAACATAAAGGAAGGCATAGAGTTGGCGCGAAAAAGCATAGATGGCGGGGCAGCATTGCAAAAACTGGAAGCGCTTATCGACTTCACGCGATCGGCTGTTTGAAAGGAGCAGGTGCATGGACAAACGTGGTAAAATACCGGGTCAGTTGAGACCCATAATTGAAGCAAAATTGAATGAATTGCAGGTAGAGCGAAAGAGGGTGTCTTTTCAGGCGATTCGCCGGTTGGCAGAAGAGAGGGCAAAGGAATGGGATGGAAGGTTTCATTTCAGAGATGCGCTGGCCGAAGGCACCACTCCAAGAATCATTGCAGAAATAAAGCGAGGTTCACCGTCCAAAGGTCTTTTTTCTCCAGATCTTAACCCGGAAAAACAAGCGCGTATTTACGAGAAAGCTGGCGCTGCGGCAATATCTGTAATAACGGAAAAAAACTTCTTCTTCGCCGCTGAAAATGACTTCGAAAAGGTAAAAGCTTCCACCTTTTTGCCCGTTCTTAGAAAGGATTTTATTCTCGATCCATACCAGATCTTTCAGTCAAAAGTGATGGGGAGCGACGCTGTGCTCCTCATTGTGCGCATACTAGAACCGGATCAACTCTTTGATTTCGTTGAAACTGCCCACTCCCTTGGAATGAGTACCCTCGTTGAAGTGCACAACAAAAGAGAACTGGATCATGCCCTGGAAGCTCAATGCAGCGTGATAGGAATAAACAACCGGGATCTGGACACATTCGAGGTATCCCTTACGCGAACCGAAGATTTAGCAGGGTACATTGACATGGATAAGCATGTTGTCGTGTGCGAAAGCGGAATAACGGGACCGGATGATATTCGAAGAATAATGAAAACAGGTGTCAGGGCATTCCTCATTGGTGAACATCTGGTCAAAAGTGAAGACCCTGCGCTAACACTAAAAACCCTCCTGGAGGCTGGGCGAAATGGCGGCAAATAGTCTATTCGTAAAGATTTGCGGCATAACAAACATGGACGACGCACTGGGCTGCGCAAAGCTGGGAGTCGATGCCATAGGCTTCGTCTTTTACGAAAAAAGCCCGAGGTATATTACTCCAGGTCGAGCAGCAGAAATAATACGGGAAATTAACGATCATGTTAGGTGCTTTGGCGTCTTCGTGAACCTGACGCCTGAAGAAATACTGCGTATTCGAGATAGCACCGGCATACATGTGGCTCAGCTTCATGGTAATGAACCTCCGGACTGGACTCAACGGCTGGAAAAAGAAGCTCTTACCGTCTGCAAGGCTTTTTTTGCCCGAAAGAAGCCTTCATTTGCCGACTTGCCCCGCTATAGTTGTTCCATGGCGCTTTTTGAAAGCGGAAAACACGGCTACGGCGGAACCGGTAGAATCTGGAACTGGGGTGAAGTGGCAGAAGTAGGGGCAGGTTCAGAACCCGCCCCTACTAACAAGGTTCACAACCCTGCTTCTGTTCCCATTATACTTGCCGGTGGACTGACCCCTGACAATGTGGTCGAAGCCGTTCGCTCCGCCAGACCGGACGGTATAGATTTGAGCAGTGGTGTGGAAAAAGAACCTGGGAAAAAAGACCTCGAAAAAGTAAGGCTCTTGTTAGAAAGCCTTAAAGAACTTGAAAAGCAAAAATAAAAGGAGACATCCATGAGTAACACAGCGTATTTGCAACCTGATAACCGCGGTCATTTTGGTCCCTATGGAGGAAGGTACGTAGCGGAGTCTCTCATGCCAGCCCTTCTGGAACTTGAAGAGGCTTTTCGCGAAATAGTCCTTGGAGACCCAAGTTTTTCCAAGGAAATGGAAAAATACCTCAGGTATTATGTCGGAAGGCCGACACCGCTCTACTATGCCCAAAATCTATCCGATCATATCGGCGGAGCTAAGATATATCTGAAGCGTGAGGACCTGGCACACACGGGAGCACACAAGATTAACAACACCATTGGTCAGGCTTTACTGACTAAGCGCATGGGCAAGAGCAAGGTCATAGCAGAAACGGGTGCCGGTCAGCACGGTGTAGCGACTGCTACGGCCGCAGCTCTGCTTGGACTCGAATGCAAAATCTTCATGGGAGTAGAAGATATAAAACGTCAGGCACCGAATGTGAAACGTATGGAACTTCTCGGCGCCGAGGTTATACCGGTTGAAACCGGCACGGGAACACTCAAAGATGCGATGAACGAAGCCATGAGGCATTGGGTCTCAACTGTTAGAGATACCTTTTACGTCATCGGATCTGTTGCCGGCCCTCATCCGTACCCGGTCATGGTACGAGAATTTCAGAGAGTCATTGGAAAGGAAGCAAAGAAGCAAATACTCGAGAAGGAAGAACGGCTGCCCGATGTTTTGATTGCCTGCGTTGGTGGAGGAAGCAACTCAATGGGGCTTTTTTACGAGTTTCTCAGTGATCCTGTTGAAATGATCGGCGTTGAAGCGGCCGGAAGGGGGGTAAAGACTGGAAAACATGCCGCTACCCTTGGCGCGGGGGCTATTGGAGTCTTGCATGGGTCCAAATCCTACGTACTCCAAACCGACGATGGACAGATACTCGAAGCCCACTCCGTTTCGGCCGGGCTGGATTACCCGGGGGTTGGGCCTGAACATGCTTATCTGAAAGACATAGGCAGGGTGCGCTATGTCGCAGTAACGGACTTTGAAGCACTTGATGCTTTCCACACTTTATCACGGCAGGAGGGGATACTTCCTGCCCTAGAAAGTTCACACGCCCTTGCGCATGCCATTAAAGAAGCAGCCAACAGGAGTGCAGACACTATCATAATTGTTAATCTTTCCGGTCGGGGTGATAAGGATCTTGAAATTGTGTTGCAGCACTTAAAGGGAGATGGAAAGGATGAGTGAAATAGGTCGAAAATTCGAAAAACTAAGGAACAACAAAACCGAGAAAGCACTGGTTGGTTTCGTTACCGCCGGTGATCCTGATCTGGAATTTTCTTTGGAAATAGTTCTCACGCTGGCAAGAGCCGGCGTTGACATAATTGAACTGGGAGTTCCATTTTCGGATCCAACAGCCGATGGACCGGTAATACAGCGGGCATCTATGAGGTCATTACGGAGCGGAACCACCCTTAGAGATGTTATTCAGCTGGCTCGATCCGTAAAAAAACAAACAAATATTCCTCTGGTTTTGTTTAGTTATTACAATCCACTATTCAGGTTCGGTGCAGGAAAACTGTACGAATCTTTGGTAGATGCCGGTGTTGATGGCATTCTTGTCGTAGATCTTCCGCCCGAAGAAGCACATGAGTTTCTGGTACAGTGGAGCGGCAACGAAATTGACTTCATCAGGTTGATTGCGCCAACGACTCCACCGGAACGTATAGAAGCCATCGTGAGAGATGCTTCTGGTTTCATTTACCTCATTTCAAAAACGGGAGTTACTGGCAGTAAAGGTCTTGATTATGATGAAATATCTTCAATGGTTCAGTCGGTCAAAGTTTATACTAATCTTCCCGTTTGTGTGGGTTTTGGAATATCTGAACCAGAGCAGGTGAGAAAGATTTCGGCTATTGCAGATGGAATAGTCATCGGAAGTGCCTTTGTGAGGACCATAGAAAAATTTGGAAAATCCGATGAGCTCCTGGAACAACTAGAAAAACAGGTTAAAGCCTACAAGCAAGCACAACATCGCTAAAAAATGGAGCGGGAGACGGGCTTCGAACCCGCGACCCTCAGCTTGGAAGGCTGATGCTCTAGCCAGCTGAGCTACTCCCGCTTCCCTTCTGTGGTGCCGAAGGCCGGATTCCATGCAGGCATCGAAATTCACGACCTTCACCCACAGAACTGCCGAACCTTCTTACATAATCTTTTATACGTATACAGCCGCACTATACAACAAAACTGCGCCCTATTCAAGATATTTTCGAAGCTCTCGCAATTCTTTTTCCAAATCCCTGATTCGCACCTTATCACCAACATAAATCATAACCTGCTGAATGTCTGCCTCGTCCAGATCTTCCATGAGCTCAAGCAGTTTCAGTCTTTCTTCCGTGACCTTTCGGAGATCCCGCAGATCACGGGGACCCACTCCAAAAATAAGCCATGTGGGACTGACGCTGTACTTTCGACAGAACAAAACCACCTTCTCAAACGGAATACTTCTCCTCGAACGCCAGTTCGTAATGGTGCTCCGTCGCGTACCAAGCCCACGAGCAAGCTGTTCGTCTGTTTTAGCACCAACAGCTTGCTTCATCCGCTCCAAAATTTTTTTTGGCATCCAATGCCTCGTTTTGCAGCATATCATGCATCCTTTATCGCTCAATGTAACATACTTCCAGCCACAGAAGGAATATGACCAATCTGGAGTAAAAACGCAACAGAGGAGGGCATAAATGCCTCGGGTGAGGTTGAGGCGCATTTACTGCATTTTCCTCACGGATTCAGGATCAATAAAAAGAGCAAATACTTCCTCTGGAAGTTCCCTGCTTCGAAGTTCTCGAGCCTTCCGGTAAAGCTCATCCTTAAGCTCATCTATCTGCTGAGGCGAATAAGGCAAATTGAGAGACCGAAGCAAGGCCTTAAGCCTCGATGGAGAATAGCTCCAAATCCTGAAAAGCTCCATCAGCCCTTTTCCAGTGTTCGGGAAGAATTGCTGGCCTAAATAATCCATTCCTATCTCTGGGAACACTCAAATCCAGATTCCCAATTTCTTTTTGCATAATCCAATTAAGAAGAACTTCTGTCACCTGCTTCAAACCCTCTTCCGTCAAAACAAGCTTCCTCAATTCCTCCAAAAGCTTATTTACATCTGAGTTCCTCATTGTTACATCTACCTCCATGCAAAATATGCTTTTCACCCTTTATAATTCAACGAACTAAAACAACCGATAAAAAGACACAATTTTTTGTGTACTCCCGCCTTGCGGTTGTTTACATGTGCCGAAAAGGCCGGTATTGTGAGTTGCTGGAAGAAGCACAGAAAAAGGCACGCGGGATAAAGCCGGGTTCTGGAGCCGCGGAGGGCTTCAGATGTCCCCGGCGGAATTTCGACACAGGGAGCGATAATGGATTGGAGAAAAAGAATCGTTGTCAATCCAGAAGTTAACCACGGGGAGCCGTCAATAAGAGGCACCAGAGTGACCGTATCAGCTCTGGTCGGTGCTGTGGCGGAGGGTCTGAGTTACGAGGAAATAACCCGCGAGTACCCCGTGACCGTTGACGATGTGAAAGCCGCTCTGGCCTATGCGGCGGAGGTTCTTCGGGACGATATTCTGCTTCCTCTGACCGAAGAGGACACCACATGAAAATCAAGGTTGATGAAAATCTTCCCCGGAGCATTGCTGAGCTACTGCGTAAACGGGGTTACCACGCAGAGACTGTGACGGAAGAAAACATGAGCGGCTGGAAGGATGAGGACCTCTGGGAAGCGGTCCAGAGAGAAGGAATGTTTTTGATTACGGCAGATAAAGGCTTTGCAAATATCCATCGTTACCCTTCGGGTTCTCACGGTGGCGTTCTGCTCCTGAGACCCTCAAAACGTGATACGTGATGCGTGATGCGTCTTACGTCTCACGTCTTACGTCTTACGTCAAAAGCACCACGTCAGCGCGGATGACGGTGGGACCCGAAATGAAACGGAACTCGTCGGCGATGTGAAAGGCGTTTACTTCGGGATGATAGGGGTCGAGCAGGCAAAGATTCTTCTCCCGGCGCTCGGCCTCCACAAAGACGGTTTTTAGCCCTTTGAGATATTCCCAGGCCTTAAAGTTCCCTTCAATGTTGGGCCGAACCCGCACCAGACGCGCAATGACTTCTTCGGCCTTGGCCACCGAGTCCACCACGCCGTGGTTGAGGCGCTGGAGCTGTTTCACCAGCACCATTTTCAGGATGGGGCTATCTTCACCACCGCGAAGGCGCAGGGCCTCTTGTGGGGGCAGGTAAGTCCAGCCCGCTTCCTGGGCGTAGCGGATAAGAGGCTCCTGCACCGTGTGGCGTTCACCGCCAAGCCTCAAGGTTCCTCCTCCAGGATCGGGATATCCATTATAGCCCCTCCTCTCCGGCATGGGTCTCGCCAGGACCTTCGAACTGCTCTACTACCTCCTTCGGCATTCGGACCTTAGCCGTCATAAGGTGATGGAGCAAGGATTTAAACAGCCCCTCCAGGGCCCGCTTGCGGTTCTCCTCGACCTCGATCTTGCGGTCCACGGTCATCAGGATGCGGGCGATTTCGCGCTGTTCGAGGATGGGTGGAAGGGGAATAGGAATCTGTCTAATACGTGTTAAAGCCAACTTAGGTTGAGAAGTTTTAGTGGCACGTTGATGAATTTGCTCTTGCCCTCGTTCACTGCTAAGCGCATAGACGAGAAAAAGCTGATCGAGCCTTTTATCATTGAGAACGATTTTTGCCGCGTTTTCTGTAAGGTTTGCACCATCTAGGTCTGGAGGAACAACTCCTACTAAGCCAATTGTACCTGCGACGGATATGTACACGTCCTTTGAGGAGATTGTATATCGTTTGAGCAATTGATAATCCTCAGGTGTAAGGAACTTAAGGTTGGCTTTGTTAATAGCACCATTCCGAAAATCTACAACGCGAATATATGGGTAAGGTGTAGGTTTCCTAGAAAATTTATGACCTTTGGGTAAGCGCTTACCGCCTTTTACGTTTGCTACTTCTCCCAACCGCACCACCCGCCACTCCTCCGGCAAAGGGCCGAGTTCGGTCGTCTTGAAACCTTCGGGGAGGTCCGTGGCATTTCGCGTGCTCACACCACGCTTCTCAGGCATGGTCATTCCCCTTTGGCCCCTTTATGGTCCCATTCTGGCGCCTTTGAGCCGTCTCCGAGCCCTTCTTGAGCCCTTTCATGCGCCTTATGCTCCATTACTGCGCCTTTCTTGCGGCTTTTGCGCCTTTCTTGCGGCATAACGGGTCCCTCGTCCCGTCGTTCCTACCCTTATCAGAATTCCTTTTTTAACAAGATCCCCAAGCTCTGATGTAGCCGTGCGCTCTTTAACACCTGTGAGTTCCTGGTACTCTTTGTTGCCGATTTGCCCGTGTTCCTTTACATACAGAACTGCCTTGATCTGCCGTTCATTCAGTCCTATCTTGCGCAGTTGCTCCGCCCTGCCAGTTGTTGAAGGCTGGATACAGACCGTGGCGTTTGGTGGTAGGGGCGGGTTCAGAACCCGCCCCTACATCAATGATGCGCGTGGTGCCCGTTCCCCAGCGTTCAATGATGCCAGCAAAGTAGAAGGCCTGTGCGATGAGGGGGTTGCGCAGTACCGAGGGATGAGGTCTGTAAAGGGCTTCTGGCGTAAGAGGTGGAGGTAGTTCACCCGGGCTCCAAACCTCAAGGTGGTCTTCTTCTATCCGAATCTGAATGTCTGCCGGATAAGTGTAGTCGCGATGGATTAGCGCGTTTGCCACAGCTTCCCGTAGGGCTTCTAATGGGTATTCCCAGACTTCCCGGCGTTGAAACCCCTCCAGTGAAGGTTTCTCCACCTGAATGTCAAAGCGCACTTTGAGTATCTGCCTGAAGCGATCAACGGCACCATCCAGTTGTTGCCACAGCGTACCCTGAAAATCGTGACTATCCAGAATATAATCCCCTCGAAAGATACCGATCCGTACTTGCGCCAGAGGAAATAAGCGCTGGGGGTGCTTGGCAAAGAGCAAGACCCCTGCATTTTTAAGCCGACCTTCGCTGAGAAGACCAAGGTTTTCCAGTACACGCTCTGGTTGAGCTGGATCAATCTGTGGAAGCCTGTTCCGGGCAAGGCGGGCAAAATAGGCCACGGTCTCTTTATTCGCTTCCTTCAGGCCCCATTCACTGGGAAGGTCATCCCAATGACGACCGGAACGGTTCAGAATGTGACGGGCAAGCTCATTCGGGGCAAAGTCTCGATTAGTGGTGCCCACACGACGAGGGTGTTATACCTAGATGAGAAGCAATTAGATTCGCAATGCGCTGCAGCTCCTTATCGTCCGACTGCGTTCCGACAATTTCGCCATCTTCACGAATGCCTATGAGAAGCGTCCCTCCATCGGTATTGGCAAAAGCGGCCAGGTCTTCCAAGGCTTTGTCCGTCCACTGGCGCTTGAACTCCAAGGTTTCGCTTTCGCTTTCACGAATCTTTGGCATTGAGTCCTCCCAAGCCCAATACCCGCAACACTTTCCGCAGCTCGCAGTCCGCCTCAACCCGTTCCTCTTCTGCTTCCTGCAACAACACCACCGCGTCTTCCAGGGACAGGACCTCCTCGTGGTCGTTGGTCGCTACATAGCGGCTGGGCGAAAGGTTGTAGTCGTTTCGAAGCCTGGTTACCGCTGCCGCGTGAAACCGCTCCAGTATCCAGCACCACGGCCATGCGCCCCCGGTCGTTGAGCGATGCGAGCATGTGCTGCAGCCAGCTCCAGTCTGCACTCGATTCGGGCGGAATACCGTAAATGAAACGCTCGTAAGGGTCGTTCTCGTAGAGCTTGGTGGGAAAGTTCTGATTCCACATGGGATTGGCCGTCACCAGGTCAAACTGCTGCAGCTTACCGGCTTTGTCTTTAAAGGCCGGGTTGCGCATGGTGTCACCCAGGCGGATGTCAGCCTCCATGTCGTGGATGACGGTGTTCATGCGTGCCATGGCAAAGGTCAATCACTATAGAACTATACCTCCCCAGCAGGCTTCCCGCGGAGCCAGATCGATCTACTCATGTTTCAAATTGTGACTTTACTTATTACATAGTGTAACATTACATTACAAGCAATTTGTTAAAATACTCACCAGCAACTTCGTTGGGCAGGAGGTAAAGATGATACGGAAATGTACGGAATCAGATTTCAACAGGATATTTGAGATCATCAATAATGCTGCTCAAGCATATAAAGGAATTATCCCGAAAGATCTTTGGCATGAGCCGTACATGCCATTGGAAGAACTCAGGAAGGAAATCAAGAATGGTGTTGTTTTCTGGGGCTTGGAACGTGATGGACAGCTTCTTGGGGTCATGGGAATTCAGGACAAAGGCGAGGTTACGCTCATCCGTCATGCTTACGTCTGGACACAAGCTCAAAGACTGGGAATCGGAACAAAGTTGCTCCAGCATCTGGAAGGCCTTACAGAGAAACCCATCCTTATTGGAACTTGGGCAGCTGCTTCATGGGCAATCTCATTTTATGAAAAGAACGGATATATCCTCGTGTCAAAGGAAGAAAAGAATCGCCTTCTTAGAAAGTATTGGTCGATTCCAGAGCGACAAGTGGAAGCATCTGTGGTTTTGGCAAACCAAACATGGAATAAAGCCCAACATGTAGTTCCAGCCGACGACTGATCGCCGCCGCTGAGCTTTTCGTTATGTGCCATGGAAAGGAAACCTTACCACGGCCACCGACAACGGCTGAGGGATCGGTTTCTGAAGGCCGGTTTTGCCGGCTTCGCTCCGCACGAGGTTGTGGAACTTTTGCTGACTCTCGCCATTCCACGCCGGGATGTGAAGCCCGAAGCCAAAGCACTCCTCCGACTACCGGCTCTGGGGCACAAACCGCTTTGCCGGGTCACAAGGTCAGACGTGAAACGGCTGATTTCGGAGATTTATCGCATTCGGTCAGCCAAAACGACAGAACTTGTTTATGCTGTTGTGAGCGGAGTTTTTGCTGAAGCCATAGACAACGGATTTACCAATGAAAATCCCTGCACCGGGATTTTAAAGAAAGTTCTGCCGCCAAAACGCAAAAGGGAAACACAGAAGCCTGATCCATTCACGAAGCAGGAGCTTGAACTGGTTCTCAGTACGGCAAAAAGGGTACTGCCTGATAGGCTGTATCTGCCAATTGCGGTAATGGCACAAACGGGAATGCGGCTTGGAGAAACGCTTGCTATGCATCTGGACAATCTCGACATATCCGGAGCCCAATACATGATAACCGAGACGGTCCGAAAGGGACGTTTTGGGCTTCCAAAAACCGGCAGACGGCTGGTGGATGTGCCGGGCAACCTGGTTGGTGAGCTTGAACGCTATGTTCTGAGGCTTAGAAAGGAAGCCATGAAAAAGGGCGGGGTTGTAGGCTATTTGTTTGAAGGTGTTACGGAGCGCATGATCCAGAGAGCGCTGGAGCGGGTGTGCTACGTATGCCACCATCATGCTGATGGAGCACGTAAGCCCTGCTTATGTTCAAAAGCAGCTCGGCCATCACAGCATAACAATGACTGTCGATACCTACGGTCATTGGATTCCGGGAGAAGGTAGAGACCAAGCCGATAGTGTTTGGCGGTCACAAACGCCAAACGCCAAACGAAGAATGCGGCTAGTTATGGTCGATTCCAAAGGTACTAATCAAAAGTTTGGCGAAAAGTTTGGCGGATTTTAAAGTTTTGGGGGATTTTCCTAATGATTTCAACTATGGTGCCGAAGGCCGGACTCGAACCGGCACGGGATTGCTCCCACCACCCCCTCAAGATGGCGTGTCTACCAATTCCACCACTTCGGCAACACACTATTTTTTAATCACAACCTGTTGACTTTTTCAAGTCAAATTTCACTATGCTTTATGAACAACCGATATGCTAGAAGAAGTTCTTTTACAAAAATAGCAAGAAAATGGAAATCCATAAATCCGAGGTTGGGATGTGTGGCTACCTTTTATAAAGAAAAAATCGGCACCCGAAAATAAACGTAGCATACACCCGTCGGAATTAAAGATAGGAATGGTCATAGAACTTCCTGTGAGCTGGCTTCGTCATCCCTTCTGGAAATCTAGATTTCGCATAAGGGACGCTTCCCAGATAGAGAAGATAATGGCGCTTAATCTGCCGTTTCTTTATCAGATCATGGAAGATACGAACGACGCAGGTAAACTTGCCGAGGGGCAGGAACTCACCGAATACACCCAAGAAATCGAAGAAGCTGATACGAAAACCCAGGAACCTACCGAAACAGTATCCACTAAGAGTTACCGGAAGGCATATAAAACTAAAATACCCGCCACGATCCATCATAGAAAAATACAGGCAACACAGAAAAAGTACGATCAGACTGTCACCGAAGTAAAACGCCTGATCAAGGGTGTCCTTGCTTTTTCAGAGGATGCTGTTGGAGAAACAGAAGCTATAATGAAATCAATGATAGAGGTCCTGCTACAGAATCCAACTAGCTCGCTTTTTCTGATAAATGCTAAAAAGAAGAGTGAAGTCTTATTCCATCACGCCATTAACGTATGCATCCTGAGTCTGCTTATTGGCAAAGAGTTCGGTCTATCCGCAGAAGAACTGCTTTTCCTAGGTATGGGAAGCATTTTCCATGACATTGGCAAAATAAGGATACCTAAAGCTATCCTGCTAAAAGATAAGCCTCTTTCGAAGACCGAAAAAGAGTTTCTTAAGCTACACCCTCAATACGGAGCGGAAATAGCGCAACGCATAAAAACTTTTCCTGAAGCCTCAATCAACATTATCTATTCCCACCATGAGATGCTTGACGGAAGTGGTTATCCCAAAGGGTTAAAAGAAGATCAAATTCCAACGATAGTAAGAATAGTGACAATTGCGAACCTGTATGACAATTACTGCAATCCAAGAAACCCGGAAAAAGCTCTGACCCCACATAAGGCACTCGTTCACATGTCTAAAAAGCTTGCTTCAAAAATAGATGTTAAAATTCTGGCTCAATTTATTAAGTTACTTGGAATATATCCGCCTGGAACGATCGTGCAATTAAACAATGGGGCCGTTGGAATAGTGGTTGGGAAAAGTCCGGCTTCACCAACAGAACCTCTTGTAATGCTCTATGATCCGGACGAGCCACCATCCAGAGCGCCTATTATTTCGCTGTGGGACGAACCAGACCTCAAGATTGAAAAATCCCTGCGACCAGCTGACTTACCCGATGACATCCTCACTTACCTCAATCCACCCTTAAGAATAACTTACATGATCGAACCTATTGACAGAATGTGAATTACTCCACCGTTACGGACAGAGTTTCTGAGGTGGTTAGCGGACCTCTTGCTGAAGAGTCCTCTCGTCTGCAAGAAGATAAACTTAACCTCTTCATACTTTATGCTTTTGCTGAAGCATTTTTCGGCTTACTCCTCAAGAGTTCTTCCCTTTTCACACCGTTTGATGAATAATAAACCCCACAGCGAACAAAACCTGCTGTTGTGGAAGAAGAACAGCAACAACATTGTGCTCGAAACCGGAGGTAATGAACGATATAATGAAAAAGTCGCTATTTCTGACAATTTGTCTTTTGGTTACTGTTTTCACTGGTTGCACGATTCTAAAGCAGACACACCGTGTTTCGCTCCCGGAAGAACAAATCGCCTTCCACAACTCCCCAATTTACTATGCGTACCTAAAAGCCCACCTGCTTGTTCAACAAGAACAGATTTCGGAAGCTATTGAAGCCTACAAAGAGGCCTTGAAGTTGTGCCCCGATTGTTTGCCTCTGCTTAAAGAAATCGCCGTGCTATTGGTCAGGTCAGGTCATGCCGGTGATGCGGTCCAGTATATTGAAAAAGCGTGCAAGCTAGATCCAAAAAACGTATCGCTTCTCGTTCTTCTCGGACGAATCTATGCGAACCTCGGGAAAACAGGAAAAGCCATTGAAGTATTCCAGAAAGCCTTCTCAATAAAACCAGATAACCCCGAAATCTGCTTACTTCTTGGCACTCTTTACGCGCAGTCCGGGGCGTACAGCAAAGCAATTGAAAAACTGGATCTTCTCACAAAATTGCTGCCCAACAATCCTTTAGCTTACTATTACAAAGCAAGGATCTTTTTGGATATGCGCCTCATGAAAGAGGCAGAAAAGATGTATTACAAAGCCCTGGGAATTAATCCTTTCTTTTTCGATGCTTTGTTTGACTTAGCCTACCTTTATGAAGTCCAGAACAAACCTAAAAAGGCGGAGGAATGTTATAATAAAATTCTTATGCTCGATTATGATAACAAAATAGCTTTAGAACGACTTGGTAATCTTTACATGCGCCAGGGCAAGCTGGAATCTGCTTTGTCAGTATTCGAGCGCTACTCCAAACTGCACCGAGAGGACCTGAAAAACCGTCTGAAAATTGGCATTATCCACCTCAAGCAAAGAAATTTTAGCAGGGCAATTCAGGATTTCTCTGACCTCCTCAAGGATAAACCAGAATATGACCAAGCTCTGTATTATCTAGCAAGGACTTATGAGCAACAAGGAGATGTCGATAAAGCAATAGTTCAGTACAGGCTCATCAAACCAGGTAGTTCGCTATGGAAAACGGCACAACTCAGACTTGCACTGATATTCGCCAGACGTGACGAATATGCTACCGCAATAAGAGTACTTCAAGACGCTTTAAAAGTGGGAAAACCTCAGCCTGAATTATACCTGTACATGGGCATTTTTTATCAAGATGATAACAAAAAGGAAAAAGCCCTGGAAGTTCTTAAGGAAGGGTTGAGCAAATTTCCGGATAATGTGGATTTGCTGTATCGAACGGGTCTGGTCCTGGATTCCCTGGATAGAAAAGAGGAAGCCATAAAAGTTATGAAAAAGATTTTGAAAATAGAGCCGGCCAATCCAGAGGCTTTGAACTACATAGGCTACACCTATGCCGATATGAACATTCACCTTAAAGAGGCCGAGCAGTTAATTAAGGAAGCTCTCGAAAGCAGACCGAAGGACGGTTACATCCTCGACAGCATGGCCTGGGTTTATTACCGAATGGGAAATTACAGTAAAGCACTCGACTATATTCAAAAGGCTTTAGAATTCGTTTCCGACGATCCCATCATAACAGAACATGCTGGCGATATATATAAAGCAGTAGGCAAAACGAAGGAAGCGATCAAATATTACAAACGAGCGTTACTTCTTCATCCTCAAAAACCAGAATTGATTGAGGAAAAAATAAAAGAGCTTAAATTTTCCACGAACCATTGAAAGCTTTAAGCTTGCTGGGTCATGCAAAGGATAGCCCACGTTTTCTGCCTTTTCTTACTGTTCATAATCTATGGATGCGCTCATGTTTACAAACCGCCCTCTTTAAGTAAAGAAGTAGTCTCCTATATTTCTGACAGATGCCATACCTGGGAAAGTTTTGAAATGCACCTCAGGATTAAACTTGCGAAAGGCATGATCAAGAAAAGATTTTTACTTAGTCTATGGAAGGAGAAAAACTCCGTGAGAATGGATCTGATGACCTCAACGGGACAGAGCATCGCAATCGGGATTTTTCATCATGACAGTAAAAGCCTACTTTGGCTACCAACCGAAAACTTATTGTACACGGCAAACCTACCGGAAGTATTGCTCAAGCAGGTACTTAATCTTTCTATAACCCCTATCTGCATCGTAGATGTCGTAACCGGATGCTATTCTGATCCGGCCTTCAAAGAAGCAACGATTGTCACCAGCACATCTTCCACAGGCCAGCTTGAAATTTCCCATGTCAACTACCGAAAGGTTTCTATCACATACAGCCCACCTTTTGAAATTGCCGAATACAAAAAACTTCCTGAAAACATTACAATCAAAATTGGGAATCAAACAGTCAAACTGAACATTGTATCGGTCCACTGTTTTGACCGGATATCAAGAGACATTTTTCAACTAAGGATACCCAAAAATGTCAAGCGCGTTGATTTATAAGCCCGACAGTCAGGATACGGTGCCAAACCGATTCGTTGTTGATGCAATGCTTGGGAAAATGGCAAAATGGCTTCGTGTGCTCGGCGCAGACACTCTGTATACCAGATTGAAAAGTGCTGAAGAAATAAGAAGGTTCATGGCCAGCGGGAGAATTGTTATCACCAAAAATCGAAAGTGGGAAAAGATAGAGGGAATTGTCTGTCTCGAAGCTAACAGGCTAGACGAGCAGTTTGCAGAACTGGCCCAGAAAATTCGCACAAAATTTCCGGAAGAATTTTGGTTTTCTCGATGTGTCACCTGTAACGAGATTCTTGTTGGGGTTGACAAGCATTCAATAAAAGGCAAAGTGCCTGAATATGTCTGGAATTCGATGGATGAGTTTTCAATGTGTCCGTCGTGTTTGAAAATATTCTGGGAAGGAAGTCATGTGGGGAGGATGGTAGAGAAAGCATGCAGGTTGAGCAAAATGTTTAAGAACAAAGAGGAGGTAGAAACATGAACGGAATTCTGGAGAAGGTTCAATCTATTGGAAATTCACTGATGTTGTATGCCCGCCAGTGCGCCTTTATTGCCATGCACTGGGGCATTAAACTGGCAAAAATTCAACGCCAAAAAGCGATGCAAAAAGTGGCTGAAAGGAAGCTTGCCAAAGCCTATAGTGAATTTGGTAAAGTAGTGTATGGACTTTACAAGGAAGGTAAAGCCGAATGGCAGGATGTGCCTGAAGTTCGGGAAAAACTAGATGGTGTAAAACTGGCTGAAGCAAACGTTGAACAGTTTGATCAGATAATTGAGGAAATAAATAAGCAGTATGAAGACAAAAAACAGGAGTTGAAAGAAAAATATGCGGCCATGAGAAACCAAACGGGCAAAGAAGGCGTAGCAGAGCAGGAACATGCAGGACCCGATGATAATCTTACCCAACAGGAGCAAGCACAAAAAACAGAAGAACACCAGGGTGAGCAGTAGAAAAAGTATGCAATTTCAAGGGAAAATTCAGACAACAATCCATTTCAGCAGGTGGTGTTACCCACCGGCGGAATTCTATCGTTAGCTGTGCAATACCGGGACATCCCCAAAAGGGATGTCCTTTTTTATTTCCCGCACTCGGTCGGGTCGCCCTGGATTTTTTCTATGGCATGAACCAGGGCACGACGGATTACATTATAGTTTTCTTCGGCCCCTCTAGGACTGCCAGGCAAGCTCGTGAAATCATAGCATAAGGTGTAATCTTTAGGCTTTCCATGCGCATCGCTTCTGCCATGCCGGGAATTTCTCGTTCAATAACCGCTTTGGTAGCTTCCGGCGTGACATCCCTGGGACTAACCCCCGTCCCGCCATTCGTAAGTACGAGATCACAACCTGTTTCGTCACACCACCTAATTAGCTCTCTCGATATTCTGTTAATCTCGTCGGGAACAATTGCAATTCCCAAAACCTCATAGCCATCTTCGATGAGCAGTTCTCTGAGCCTCGCCCCCGTGAGGTCCTCCCTCAAACCGGCGGAACACCTATCACTAACCGTGATAATGGCTGCTTTCATAAAACACCGATGACCTCGTGCTCCTAGTGTATAGGGTAACAAAAAGCAGGATAAAGCAAGATGCCTTATCCTGCCACTTCCGTCTTTACTTAGCTTCCTTTTCGGCCTTTGCCTGTTCTATTATCTTTTCCTGCAACTGAGCGGGTACTTCTTCGTAGTGGTCGAACCTCATGGTAAACATTCCTCGGCCAGCAGTCATCGACCGAAGATCCGGAGCATAGCGAAGCACCTCCGCTAGAGGCACATAAGCCTTGATTATTTGCTTCTTACCCTTGCTTTCCATTCCGAGCACTTTACCGCGGCGCCCGTTTAGATCGCCAATCACATCGCCCATGCAATCGTCAGGTACTGTTATTTCCATATACATTATGGGTTCAAGCAGAGTGGGTTTGGCCTCGGCCGCTGCTTTCTTGAAAGCCATAGAACCGGCTATCTTAAAGGCAAGTTCCGACGAATCAACAGAGTGATATGAACCATCTACCAAATCCACCTTGAAATCCACAACGGGATAACCGGCAAGCACGCCTTCCTGAGCAGCTTCTACAATGCCCTTTTCAACTGCAGGAATAAACTGTTTGGGGATCACGCCGCCCACAATCTTGTCCACGAATTGGAATCCTTCTCCTCGTGGAAGTGGTTCCATCTCAATCCAGCAATCTCCATATTGGCCTCGACCACCCGTCTGCTTTTTATACTTACCCTGAACTCTAGCTTTCCCTTTAATGGTCTCTTTGTACGGAACCTTGGGTAGCCGCAAATTAACCTCAACGCCGAACTTCCTCTGGAGCTTTTCAACAGTAGCCTCGATGTGAATCTCCCCCATGCCCGAAAGTATCATCTCTTTTGTCTCATCGTTCCGCTCGAGCTTCAACGCCATGTCCTCTTCCATAAGCCTTGCCAGAGACGAAAAGATTTTTTCTTCATCGCCGCGGCTTTTGGGCTCCACAGCAAGGGAATAAACAACAGGCGGGAGAGGTAGCATCCGGTAAGTTATCGGATTCTTCTCATCGCAGAGTGTATCTCCTGTGGCAGTTTCTTTCAATTTGGCCACCGCAACTATCGATCCCGGACCTGCACTTTTAACCTGCTTCTGAACCTTGCCTTGAAGCACGAGTAAGTTGCCGAACCGCTCCTTGGTTTTTTTGCTGGCGTTATAAACCGTAGAGTCAGGAGCAATTGTCCCGGAAAACACTCGCATAATGGTTAACCGGCCAGCGTAAGGGTCACTCAAGGTCTTAACAACCAGTGCGCTCAAAGGCTCATCCGGTGAAGGTTGCCTTTCCACTTCGTTCCCTTCAGCATCAATACCCTTCCTAGGACCACGATCTACCGGAGACGGAAAGTATCGAACTATCATGTCAAGAAATTGAGCAATACCCTTGTTGGCCACGCCGGAACCACAGGCGATGGGAACAAGCTTGTGAGAAGCCACAGCTTTGCGTATCCCGTTTTCTATTTCCTCTGGAGAAAGCTCTTCTCCTTCGAGATATTTTTCAAGCAGGGCATCGTCTGCTTCAGCAACCCTTTCAACTATCTGCTCCTTGTACTGTTCAACCAAATCGGCCAGATCGTCCGGAACATCTATCTTGTCAAACTTGCCCGTTTCTTCCTGTGGATACGCGTATCCATAACCGTGCAAAACATCAACCACGCCCTTGAAATCTTCCCCGCTTCCTATTGGAATCAAAAAAGGAACACAAATATCTCCAAAATTGCTCTGAATGTCTTCCACTGTCTTTTGAAAATCCGCCCTTTCCCTGTCAACCTTGCTAACGAAAATAAATCTGGGATGCTCGAGAGCATCTGAGATTTCCCAGACCTTTTCCGTCTGGACTTTCACGCCATCAACCGCATCAACCAGTACTATCACGCCGTCCGCCCCGTGAAGGGCTGTTTGGGTTTCGGCAATAAAGTTAAAGTCGCCAGGGGTATCAATTAAATTAAAGGTGTATTTATTCCATTCAAAGGTGTAGAAAGCCGAGCTAATCGTGATCTTCCGTTTTACCTCTTCGGGCTCGAAATCAAGCACAGAATTGCCCTGATCAACTTTGTTCAACCGCGTCGTAGCACCCGCAGTAAACAGCATTGCCTCGCCAAGTGATGTTTTTCCAGCTCCAGTATGAGCAACCAGCGCAAAAGTTCTTACTTTACTGAGGTCGTCTTTCATCGCGCTCCCCATCCCTTGCTAATTTTGTGGACTCTTACTTTTCAGAAATTACCAGACAATCCGTGAAGATAGAGGAATGTTCATCACCAAGTCAAGGTATTTTGGCCGGCTGTCCAAAAAATCAACCGGGAAACATAATAAGCTTTTTTTATTGCGACACGACATGTCGTGCCGCTGCAATTCACCTCAATTAAGCGTTCAGCTTCAAGCACAGCTCGGCAACCCGTTTGCCAAGTTTTCGTGCGTTTTCTGCAGTCTTGTCGTCGGGCTCTCCAACACAGGCCACACCATAATGGCCGGTTGCGTCCATAGGATCTCCGACTATTATCATCCCGTAAATAAGCATACACTGAATGATTGACATCATGGTGGTTTCCTTGCCACCCGTTGGATCTCCAGAAGTGGTAAAAGCGGCTCCAACCTTGTTTTCCATCTTTTTACGCACACCTACGAAATCATCAAAAACCTTTTTGAGTTCTGCTGCCATACTCCCAAAATACACCGGCGAACCAGCAATTACCCCAGCAGCTTCAACAAAATCCTCCTTCGTAACCTCTTTTGTGCTTTTCAAAACAGCTTCGACTCCAGAAACCTGATTTACTCCTTCTGCTACGTACTCAGCAAGCTTTCTCGTGTTACCACCCTTTGAGTAGTACAAAACCAAAACCTTCATCTTCCAACTCCCTCCCGTTCAGCTAGCTCCATTCCAATACGCTCCTGATGCATCCACTGCCCGAATAGTTTACCACTGGCTATAAGACTTTCAAGACGCCTTCTTACAAAAGATGGTATAGACGTCGGCTTTCTGCCTCCCCATCTGGACCCAGGAAGCGGCAAAAAAGCGTGGGCATGAATCCTAGCGCCCATAGAAACCAGTTTCTCTATAAGCCTGAGGCTCGCCATCATGTCTTCATCGCTTTCATAGGGAAGGCCGAATATGAAATCAACGGACGGTTTGAAACCAGCCGATACTAGCTCCTCACAGGCCTTGACAACATCGTCAACACTGTGTCCTCGACGCATTTTTTTCAACATGCGTTCGCTGCCACTCTGAGCACCTACAACCACCTGACTGTTGCTGCAAAATTCCTTCATTAATTGCACCGTGCTGGCATTGACAAACTCAGGGCGCACCTCGGAAGGAAAACTACCGAAAAAAATCCTTCCTTCAGGTGGCAGGATTCTCTTCACGCCTTCAAGCAGGCTATAGAGGGCATCCATGTTCACGATGCGACCGTCAGGAGAACCATAAGACAGGGCATTAGGCGAAATAAAACGCACATCGGTTTTGCCTTTTTGGACCATCAGCCTGATGGAATCAAACAAGACATCAAGAGCCTTGTGGCGAACTTTGGTTCCTTTCAGCACGGGCGTTTCACAATAGGAACATCGAAACGGACAGCCCCTTGTTATTTCAATCGGCCCGAATCGTCCATAAAGCTTCGAGAAAGGAGGTATAAATTCCCAATCATCGGCTACACTTTCTATGCCTGACTTCACCTTATCGTTTTCCAGAAAGAAAAAATTTTTTGGAAGAGTACCATCATCACAAAGGTGTTTTACAAAGTAACTGAGAGCGCCTTCACCTGTTCCGGCACACACGAAATCTGCCCCCTCTTGTAGTACTTTCTTGACTGCTCCGGAAGGATGAGGTCCTCCTGCCACGAGGACGCAATCGTGTTTTTTCAAAATGCGCTGCAATAAGTGCCATTCTTTCGAAACCTCTCGCCATTGAGGGGACATAAAAGAATAAGCGATAATCTTTTTTCCAGAAAGTTTTGCCACCATCTGAGCAATACCTGCGGGACTGTCGAATTCGCAAATTCCATTAAACGGCGCGTTATGGTATTCCAGCCCTGCTACCAGAGCGTTAATGCTGTAGCGATTGTACCGGTAGCTTCGGAACAAAATGTAAACCTTCACTTTCTATCCCTTTCAGGTTGCCCGCTACCCTAAAGATTTTGTAATCGCGAAAATCCTGTGCCATAGTAAGCAGGTTTTCAAGATAAATCGATGGAGTGAAATTTTATGGTAGTGGGATACTTTGCCGCGGTCGCAACAGGTATTGTCGGGCTTGTATGGGGAGCAGATCGCTTTATTGAAAGCGCGGTTCGGCTTGCCAGACGATTTAACATATCGCCATTGATCATTGGACTTACGGTTGTATCCTTCGGCACATCAATGCCAGAACTGGTCACAACGCTTATGGCAAGTCTTACTGGTCATCCGTCGGTTGCCGTAGGAAACGTGGTCGGTAGTAACATAGCCAACATCTGCCTTATTCTGGGAATAGCCGCTCTTTTCAAACCACTCACAACCAACGTGTCCATGATGCGTCGTGAATATCCGTTTTTGGTGGCGGTTTCTATTATAGTGTGGCTTATGGCGCTGAACGGCAAATTTGGCAGAATTGAGGGTGGGCTTCTCTGCGGAGGGCTTGTGGCTTTTATCGGCTGGATGATCAAAAGTGCCAGAGACTCCGAAATTGCAAAATCTTTCCTAAAAGACATTCCTTTGGAAAATGCGGCCGACGGGATCTGGGGGATAATAATAAAGCTCGCTCTGGGACTTGCTGTTTTGACTGGGGGCAGCCGAGCCCTTGTGTGGGGTGGAGTTGGGATCGCCCGGTGGATCGGGGTGAACGAACTCATAATTGGACTCTCGCTGGTGGCTCTTGGTACAAGTCTTCCAGAACTTGCTGCATCCATAGCGGGAATAATAAAAAAGGAAGACGATATCGCCGTTGGAAACGTGGTTGGATCCAACTTATTCAACAGCCTTGCCATTTTGGGTATACCTGCCCTTGCACGTCCTATCCCGGTTACGGCCGAAGCGTTGAGCCGAGACCTTCCGATAATGGTGCTTATTACGCTTATGCTCTGGCCCATTGCCCGTCCAAAACACAATGAAACAGGTTTGATTACCCGCTGGAAAGCTGGTGTCCTATTGTTTATTTACTGCGCTTACATGATCTTTATTTTCGCGGGAGGGAAACTGGGATTCTAACGGTACCATGAAGAACCTCATCGCAACACTGAACATCGTGGTCTTTCTGTGGCTTATCAACTTCATTCCGCCCTTCCTAGCAGTGCTCCTAAATAACCGGTGGGACACACCGCTTGACAAACACAGAACATTTCCGGACGGAAAACCTTGGTTGGGAAACCACAAAACCATCAGGGGCGTAATAGGTGCCCTATGTGGTGCAGCTGTTAGTGCACCTATGTTTAGCTTTTCCACAATTGAAGGCACCATAATGGGTAGCCTGGCCATGTTTGGGGATCTCATAACCAGTTTTTTTAAAAGGCGCTTGAATCTACCTAGCGGAACCGTTGTTTTCGGAATTGATCAGTTTTTTGAGTCCTTCCTTCCCTTGCTGTACTGGAAACACCTGGAGCAAATGAGCTGGAAATGGCTCATATGTGCAACGGTTTTCTTTATTGCTGGCGCATACCAGGGTTCCATATTTTTCAAAAAAACAATACTTAACCCACCATCTCCCAAATATCCACGGCCGTTGACGCCACGGACACGACTGAGAGAATGGAAATCCTGCCAACCTTATCATAATGCCTTTAGCAGACTATTAAACTTCGAAGATGCAATATACTATCACCTTGTTCTTTATGGCATACTTCGCGTGACGGGCTTGTACGAAATTGGCATACGAAATGCTCTTGTAATTAAGGAACGGGTAGTAGAAGTCTGGTTTCCCCACCTGCCAGCGGATTTTGACGGCTACGAAATCCTATTCATGTCTGACCTGCACATAGACGCTCACGAAGCATTGTCCAGCCGGCTTGCAGAAGTACTGCGGAAAACTACTCCCGCCGATCTGGTTGTACTAGGCGGCGATTACCGCTTCGACACTGTTGGCACTCCCTGGGAGGCACTTTCCAGAATGGTCAAGCTTGCTCCAGTTTTAAAGTCTCGAAGCAAAAATGGCGTATTAGCCGTGCTTGGAAACCACGACTGCATTGAAATGGCCTTTGAACTGGAAGCCCACGGAATTATTTTTCTTATAAACGATCATAGTATAATTTCTCGAGGAGCATCAAAAATTGCCATCGCTGGAATTGACGATCCTCATTATTACAAATGCCACGACATAGCTAAGGCTATTCAAGGAATACCGAAAGGCACTTTCACAATACTAGTTTCCCATTCGCCAGAAGTATACAGAGAAGCTGCACGGATGGGAATTGACCTCTACATTTGCGGGCATACCCATGCGGGCCAGATTCAAATTCCTCGCATTGGACCCGTTTTTACTCATAGCCGTACCGGCAGACGTTTTGCTCACGGACTCTGGAAATACGACAACATGGTAGGATACACAAGCTCAGGTGTTGGCTCGTCAAGTATTTTCACTCGATTCGGAGCCAGCCCCGAAATAGTACGGATCAGGCTCAGGCGGAAAGATCACCTGAGGACGCCCTAGCCCATCGGGCTGATAAACAAAAGCCTTCGTTCCGTAAACTTCTTCAAGCACATCAACACTTAGAACATCCTGAACAGCGCCCATACCCAGCATCTCACCATTTTTCAGAAACAGAAGCAAATCACAAAACAGGGCAGCCATGTTAATGTCGTGCATTATTGCTATTACGGTAGCGCCGTCCTTTTGACAAAGTTCTTTAAGAAGCCCGAAGGTTCTCAATGTCCATCGTACATCCATGGCAGATGTCGGCTCATCAAGTAAGAGGATTGGGGTCTTCTGCGCCAACACCCTTGCCAGCATTACCCTTTGCCTTTCCCCTCCACTTACCTCTGTTATCAGCCGCTCCGCCAGCGTCTCTGTTTCTGTAACCTTCATGGCCCAATTAACTGCCCGGATGTCATCTTCCCCAGGAGGTTGAAACCTTTTTCTGTGCGGAAACCTGCCCATCCACACAACATCAGAACATCTAAAGGGAAAGTGTATGGCTGTGTCCTGAGCAAGAACGGCCATTAGGGCGGCGCGCTTCTTTCCAGAATAAGTTTGCAGAGGCTTCCCGAAAAGCTCAATCTTTCCGGATTGCAGGGGAACCACACCGCACAGGGTATTTAAAAGCGTCGTCTTTCCCGAGCCGTTGGGTCCTAGAATTCCGAGGAAGCAACCTCTCTGCAGAGAAAAGGTTATATTTCGCAGCCGAAACCGATTTCCATATCCTGCGCAGACATATTGAAGACTCAGGACGATATTCCCATCTGCTTTTTTCTTGTAAATAGGATCACGCAAAAGAAGGGACCTCCTATCAGAGCTGTAACCACACCAACGGGAAGTTCCTGCCCTTGCCCAAGTATGGTTCTGGCCACCGTGTCCGCACCGACAAGCAAAACCGCGCCGGCAAAAAAGGAGTAAAAAAGTAGTTTATGATGCCTTGGGCCCACCATGAACCTTACAATGTGGGGCACAACTAGCCCCACAAAGCCAATAATACCGGTAAGGGAAACGGCCGCTGCCGTGATGAGAGAAGCAGTGGAAAGCAATATTATTCTAACTCTGCCAACGGAAACCCCGAGGTGATGAGCATGAACGTCACCGAGGGCTAAAAGATCCAGCTCCCTAGAATAAAAAAAGACAATGATGGAACAAACCACAAAATAGGGTAGCATTACCAGGCAGTGATTCCATCCTTTGCCGGAAAGTGACCCCATAATCCAGAATACAATAGCTGAAACGGACTCTTCGTGCAGGCTTTTCAGGAGACTGATCCCCGCCGAGAGGAATGTAGAAACGATGATTCCGGCTAAAATCAGAGTGGTAGGGTGCAGGCGACCATCAATGTGGCCGAGGCCATAGACGACGATGAGAGCAAAAAGGGCACCTACAAAAGCAGCAAGAGGCAAAATGCCGAATCCCAAAAAGGTCCAGTTGCCGGATCCGAAAAGTATTGCCAGAGAAGCACCAAAAGCCGCACCGGTTGACACGCCAAGGGTGTATGGGTCGGCCAGGGGATTTAGCAAAATGCCCTGATACACGACACCGGCAAGGGCAAGAGATGCTCCTACAACCATGGCAAGAACTATTCTGGCCAGCCTGAGATTAACAACGATGTAATAAAGTCCCTCATCGACCTTAACATCGCCTCGATGATGAGGCAGTACAATCTTAACAATTGTGGAAAGCGGTATAGAAACGGCACCAACAGTGAGAGAAAAGACCGCAGTGACCAGCAACAAAAGAGTCAGGGCAACGCCAATTGCCAAATCCCTGTTTGAAAACCTGTTTAGGCGGATCTGGCGCATTCCATCAATCCGTGAAGGATTGCCACTGCTACGGCGCTACCTCCTTTTCTGCTCAAAGTAGTTATGTACGGCACCATTTCCTGATTGGCCAGAAGCTCCTTGGATTCAAAGGCCTGAACAAAGCCGACAGGCACACCGATTATTAAAGCAGGCCTCAGACCTTCTTCAATAAGCCTCAGCACTTCAATGAGCGCCGTTGGTGCATTGCCGATGGCAACAATTGCCCCATTCAACTTTTCGGCGACCATTCGGAAAGCTGCCGCTGTGCGAGTAGTGCCCCAAAGCTCGGCCTTTTGCTGGGACAAAGGATCCCTGATCGGCGTTATTACTTTATTCCCAAACCATTCAAGTCTCCACGGAGAAAGACCAACCTCCACCATGCGAGTATCGGTAAAAATTGAAGCTCCACCCTTCAGCGCCCTGATTCCAACCTTAACCGCATGCGACGATAATTTTATTATTTCGGCGTATTCTAGATCGCCCGTCGTGTGAATAACTCTCCGCACGATAAGCCATTCGTCCGGAGAAAAACCGTGATTTCCAACTTCCTGTTCAATTATGCGAAAGCTATCTTCTTCAATAGACTGTCCTCTAGCAACAAGCCCAACCCTGACTTCGTCGGTTATTTCACCTTCCTTCATACTTACTACCATCTTGCCTCCTTACAGCAACTGGGTTAGAAAACTCACCGTGCGCCGACGCATGTGCTACCGCATCATTCATTTCATTGGCCTTCTTGGACATCTTCCTCTTTCGTCGCCAACATTGCTTTTTCCATCTTTTACATATATCGTAAACAGTTACTTTCGGTGTAAAACTTACTAGCTAAGGAGTAAAACCTATGATCAAAAGGATCAAGCAAAAACTTGGGTTTGGCTTAACGTCCCTGCTTCTTCTTGCTGCACTTTATGTCGCGTTCCACTTCTTGTTTTTGGATTTTGTTGTTGACTCCTGGTGGTTCAAATCACTCGGTTATGGAACTTACTTTTGGCAAAGGGCATTGTACAAATACGTGATTCTCGGAGGCTTCTCCCTGGTGTTCTTTGTCATATTCTTCTGCAACTTCTGGATTGCTTCCCGTTTCTTAAAAAGACCGCAGTCAGCAGCGGGCAAATCGGAATCGGATCACAAGATTGCTTCACTGATCACGAATTTTCGTAGGGGTTCTATGAGAATATACACCCCTCTATCCATTGTACTTGCTCTCATCCTGGCATATCCGCTCTTCCGTCAGTGGGAAACGACACTGCTTTTTATCTTTGCGCCAAAGGCCGGTCTGCTCGATCCGATTTACGGCAAAGATGTCAGCTTTTTCCTCTTCACTTTGCCCGTTTTCCGCATGATCCAAATGCGGCTTTTTATCAGCTTTGCCGTTCTTTTTGGGGCCACCTTCGTATTGTACGGGATGGAAATCGCTCTGCTAAAAAAACAAACAGAAAATTTTCAAATACCTCGAATGGTAAAGCTACATTTGAGCGTATTGACAACGGTGTTATTCTTATTGGCCATTGGAAATTTTCTGCTGGAGCGTTACGAACTCGTTTATAAAGCCCATAAAGCCTTTTACGGGCCGGGGTTCGTGGAAATGAATGTAACCGCGCCGTTGATATGGCTCAGTGTTTTCCTGCTGCTGGTGACATTAATTGCCTTGCTAGTCTTCGTAAATACCGGTCGCGGGTGGAAATACACTTTGGCTTCAGCGGTGCTTTTCCTGCTCGTTTACGGAATAAAATCTACGCACTTCCTGGAAACCAGGGTTCAAAAATATGTGGTGAAGCCAAATGAGATATCTAGGGAAAGCAAGTACATAGAGCGTTCCATAAAGGCTACCCTTCAGGCTTATGGGCTGACTGGTGTAAAAATCCGCGAATACAGACCATCCAGTAAGGCACTGTTCACCCTGTCTGAAGAACTCGAAAACGTTGTCCGTAACGTGCCCGTCTGGGATAAAGAAATGTTGCACGATGTTTACAAACAGCTTCAGGGCATAAGGCCATACTATGACTTCACGGACGTGGACGTTGATAGATACACGATAAACGGCCTTTATCAGCAGGTCTTCGTGGGTGCAAGGGAACTCGTACTGAGTCAGCTTCCTGAAAATGCCCGTAACTGGGTGAATCTGCACATGAAGTATACTCACGGTCACGGAGCAGTTATGACACCTGCTGTACAGGGTGGAGAAGAACCGATAACCTGGTTTCTGAAAGATATCCCACCAAAGTCGGACTACGGAATCCGGACAAAACGACCAGCAATTTACTACGGCACCGGCAAGTACACCTATATCATTGCCCCTAACGATCTGGGAGAAATGGGATACCCTCAGGGGGAAAAGGTAATACCGGAAAACTATTCTGGTAGAGGCGGCGTATCCGTTTCCTCACTTTTCAGAAAGATTATCTTTTCGATCTACTTTAAGGACCGCAATATCTTCTTCACAACCAAGACTAACAAGGAATCCAGGGTGCTTTTCAGGCGCAATATTATCGACAGAATTGCGACAATTACACCTTTCCTTATTCTCGATCGTGATCCTTACGTGGTTGTGACACCAAAAGGCATATTCTGGATTCAGGACGCCTACACGGTTTCGAAATTTTACCCGAACGCAAAGCCATACGGCAAAGGTGGCTTTAATTATGTCAGAAATAGCGTGAAAATAGTCGTTGATGCCTACAACGGCACGGTTGACTATTACATCTGGGACGAAAAGGATCCCATCATTAGGGCTTATGCCAGGGCTTATCCAGGACTTTTTAAGAATAGAGACCAAATGGATCCCCAGTTGAAGCAGCATGTTCGTTATCCGAAGGATTTGTTTGAAATTCAGATGCGAGTATTTGCACGCTACCATCAAAAGAACCCGGAAACCTTTTATAAACAGGAAGATGCATGGAGGTTTGCTAGAATTTTCAAGGGCGACAAAGAGCAGATCATAACGCCTTATTACCTTACACTGAACCTGCTGAATCCAGCAGAATTCGAATTCCTACTTGTTCAACCTTTCAGCCCCAGAGGGCTGGATACTTTAAGGGCAATAGCCACCGTATCGTGCGATGGCTCCCGTTATGGAAAGATCGTAGTATTTGCTTTTCCCAAAGACATCCAGGTTTACGGTCCTTCGCAGATAAACGCGCTCATTGATCAGGACACCTATGTGTCCCAGCAGTTCACACTCTGGAATCAGATAGGTTCGGAAGTTGAACGAGGTAAGATGATAATCTTACCTCACGGTGGTTCTGTCCTGTACATTCAACCAGTCTATCTCAAGGCATCAACTCGGCTCAAAATTCCAGAACTAAAGCGCCTTATAGTGGCTTACGAAGACACGGTCGTTATGGACGTAAACCTGGAGCTGGCAATATCCAAGTTGTCCGAAAGGTTGCGCACCAGAGAAGAAATGTTTCGCAAAAGGATAGAAAAATTCTCTGGAAAGAAGACACCATAACCAGAGAGCAGGTGTTTCATTAGGTTCGTAAAAATACTACTTCAGTTTTCAAATGTATGCATCTGAAGTAGTATTTCCGTCCACCCTGCAGGATATAAATCCTGCTTACTATCCCCTATCCATAAGGACTTGGGGAATACTTTGTAAATTAAATCCACAAGTTTCAGCTTTAA
>JAFDGW010000016.1 GCA_019309115.1 Deltaproteobacteria bacterium | reverse complement strand
CTTTCATAATAGCGTCATCACAGTATCTTGAATTGAGAGGAAATATCTTTTGCAAATGTTTCTTTAGTTCCTTTCTGTCCATCCCTTCAAGGAGTCTGTTGTATGCATACCGTATGCACGACGAAAAGTTTCGTAGAAGTTCCAATACTTCTTTTGCTGTTTTAAACTCCAGTCTGCATGAAAGAGTTATCATTTCTCTTTTTCCCTTCACGAGAACCATAAACTCTTGCTGCAAAGGAAGTCACTTTGCTATTTCTGAGATTACTTCGTAATTCCAACCTTTCTCCCTTGCAAAGCATTCAAGTCTTTCAATCTGATTCCTTAAATACTCTTCCTGCTTTTTTGTTGGTACACGTGCATACAAAATTACATCAGCTTTCTCTATCTCTTCTTCACAAATCCCAAGTAGCTTCTCTACATCTTTTTTCCTATACCTTCTCCTACCACCCGGCGTCCTTACAGGTTGTAGAAGACCCTCCTTCTCCCATTTCAGCAGAGTGTTCCTGTGAATACCAAAAAGCTCTTTTATTTGCTGTGCACTTAACGACCATATTAATGTATGCTAATGCGCACTATTTAGCAACTGTTGTCAACCTCCTTTTTACAAATCACTGTACCCGAAGAGAACAAATTCGGATAGCCGCTGAGGCGGCTTTTGCTTCGGCCGTTGTACTAATTCTGTTCGTGTGGGGTGGAGATGCAATCCTCAATTTTTTTGATATTTCCATTCCCGCTTTCCAGATCGCGGGAGGATTCATTTTTTTCCTTTACGCTCTGCAAATGCTTCAGTTGCTGCCTACGGGTATGAAAACCAGTGCTCAAGAGGAGGAGGAAAGCCTAAGCCGTGAAAATGTGGCCCTTGTGCCCATTGCTACGCCCCTGCTTGCAGGACCCGGCGCAATAACGGCGGTGTTGGTGTGGCGTCATTCCTATACCGGAGGATCGTATTCATGGCTCATTATTCTGGCTACAGTTTTGGTGTGCTGTACCATCTTTCTCACTTTTTCTTTTGGAACCTACATTCGAAAAACCTTGGGACTGAGTGGGATCAAGGTGCTTTCAAGGATTATGGGGCTTCTTCTAGCCGTACTGGCGGTTCAGTTTATGGTTAACGGCTTTGTTGGAATAGTGTCCGGATGATCCGTATGCTAAAACAAAATTTCCAAGGGGATTGACTTTTTAGCGTGCTTCCTGATAGTGGGGGACAGAAGTTAGTTTCGAAATTTCGCGTGTATGGGTCATTAAAAAGAAAGCGTAGTTTTAGGCATGGTGGTGAGCCGTAAAACAAAAGGGAGGGACGCTATGAGAAGGATTGCCGGTATTTTGACGTTCTTGGCCGCTTTGGTATTTGCTTTCAGTTTCGTGCCTCAAGGTGTCAGTGCTAAGATAACTTTTATTACCATTGGAACTGGTGGTGTTACCGGAGTTTACTATCCTGCTGGTGGTGCGATCAGCCGCATGATAAATGCGAAAAAAGACATTTATCACATCAGGGCGACTGTTGAATCCACTGCAGGATCTGTTTTCAATGTCAATGCAGTTATGGCGGGGGATCTTGAATTCGGCATTGTGCAGTCCGACAGGCAGTATCAGGCGTATAATGGTTTGGCAGAATGGAAAGGCAAGCCGCAGAAGAATTTAAGAGCAGTATTCGCGTTGCATCCCGAAGCTGTAACACTTGTGGCAGCGGCAGATGCCGGCATAAAAACCTTTGCCGATTTGAAGGGCAAAAGAGTGAACATTGGTAATCCTGGTTCCGGCCAGAGGCAGAACTCTATAGATGCGCTTACCATAAACGGCATTGACTGGAAAAAAGACATAGTAGCCGAGGGATTGAAAGCAGCTGAAGCTCCTGGCATGCTGCAGGATGGCCGCATTGATGCATTTTTCTACACCGTTGGCCATCCATCTGGTGCCATTAAAGAGGCCACGGCAGGAAGCCGAAAAGTTCTTTTTGTTGCAATTCCAAATATTGACAAGCTGTGTCAGAAGTTTCCTTATTATGCACCCGCCTACGTTCCAATTAAGTTTTACCCTCAGGCATTGAACAAAGAGGACGTTCCAACCTTTGGTGTAAAGGCAACCTTTGTAACTCGGGCCGACATGCCTGATGAAGTGGTGTATGCCATCACAAAGGAAATTTTCGAGAACCTAGACCAATTTAAAAAACTCCATCCCGCCTTTGAAGTGCTCACAAAACAGAACATGCTCGAAGGTTTGAGCGCTCCTATTCATCCAGGTGCTTTGAAGTACTACAAAGAGGCCGGCTTGATTAAGTAACAAATCCAGCAAGTGGGGTGTGCTCTATTTGCACATCCCACATCAGGTAAATTGTGATTTTCTGAGCTTGATTTTATCCGGAGGGGGGAATGTTACCCACGGACTTCGTAGAAAAAGACAGAAAAGGGATCGAGCGTGCTCGGAGGATAGCCGAGGAAGAAAGCGGGAGATTTCGCCAGCTTGAAGGTCCTACTAAATTCATCGTTCCCTTTGTTGCTATTGTATGGTGCTTGTTTCAAATGTCTATAGCCAGCTGGTTGATCCTGGAAAGCACTTATATCCGAGCCATTCATCTTGCCTGTGCAATGGCCATTACATTCTGGGGGTATCCTGCATTAAGGAAAACTTCTGACAAAGGCTTTCGCAAGTTTATTGCTCCTACCAACAAAATTCCGCTTCTGGACTGGATTTTTGGAATAGTAGCGGTTCTTGCGGCCCTTTATATAGCTATAGATTACGAAGGCATTTCCATGAGAATGGGAATTCCCAACACAAGGGACATAATATTCGGAGCAGCCCTGGTTATAACCCTGTTGGAGGCTGCCAGAAGAGCCATTGGACCTGCATTACCGACCATTGCTCTGCTTTTTACGCTCTACTGTTTCTTTGGGCCTTACATGCCCAGTTTTCTGGCTTTCAAGGGAACATCGCTTAACCGTTACGTTACTCAGATAAGTCTTTCGACGGAAGGTATTTACGGCATTCCTCTCGACGTTTCCGCAAGCATTGTTTTTTATTTTGTTTTTTTCGGTGCTATGCTCGACCGAGCAGGAGCAGGGCGTTATTTCATTCAACTTGCCATAAGCCTGCTGGGGGGCTTCAAAGGTGGACCGGCCAAAGCAGCGATAGTAGGAAGTGCTCTGACCGGCATGGTGTCGGGGTCCAGCGTGGCTAATATTGTCACTACCGGCACCTTTACCATACCTCTGATGAAGAGTGTTGGCTATCCGCCAAAGAAGGCGGCTGCCATTGAAGTGGCGGCGAGTACCGACGGGCAGCTTGCACCGCCCATCATGGGAGCAGCAGCCTTCATAATCGCGGAATACCTTAGCGTTGCGTACATAGACGTAGTAAAAGCGGCAGCGATTCCGGCTTTTGCATCCTATGCGGCACTTTTCTGGATTGTGCACGTTGAAGCATCGAAACTCGGATTGAAAGGGCTTTCGAGAGATCAATTGCCGAGGTTTTGGGCAACGTTGAAGAGTGGTCTTCATTTTCTCATTCCCGTTGCTGTTCTTGTATATGAACTTATAATTCCGAGACACACCCCTGAGCTAGCTGCTTTCCGGGCCATTATCGTTTTGATTTCGGTCATGATAATCAGGGCTATTGTTGAGGCGATAAGCAACAAAGAGTCAGTGAGTGAACATTTGAAGAAAACAGGGAAATTGCTTGTTGATAGTATGGTTTCGGGGGGACGTAACATGGTAACCGTTGCAGTAGCGACGGCAGCATCGGGTATCATCGTTGGTGTGGTGACCATGGGACTTGGTGGTTTGATAACGGAAATTGTGGCCGTTCTGTCGAGGGGTAATATTTACCTCATGCTGATTATAACGGCCGTCGCATCCCTGCTCCTGGGAATGGGCCTCCCGACGACGGCAACTTACATCGTTATGGCTTCACTCACTGCACCGGCCTTGGTACACGTCGGGGCTATGAACGGACTCGAAGTGCCTCTCATGGCCGCCCATCTTTTTTGTTTTTACTTCGGTATCCTTGCGGATGATACTCCACCGGTGGGACTTGCAGCCTATGCAGCATCAGCAATCGCAAATTCTGAACCAATTCCAACAGGCCTCCAGGGATTTACCTACGACATACGAACAGCTATCTTGCCGTTCATGTTCATATTCAATCACGACCTCATCCTCCACAACATAAACAGCTGGCCTCAGGCTCTCCTCATATTTGCAATGGCCTGTATTGGAAACTTCGCCTTTGCTTCAGCAACTCAAGGCTGGTTTGCCACTTGGAACAAGTGGTACGAAGTGCCGTTTTTGCTGTGTGTTACCCTTATTCTCATGAGACCGGAACTTGCGAGCAAGTGGATTGGCTTGCCTTACAATAAAAGGTATTTTATGTACATCCTCGGTGTTATGTTGTTTGTTGCTATATACCTGTGGCAAAAGTTTAGGGCTCGGCACTTTGGACAACATCAGGCCAACACAATTTGAAGGGAAGCCTTATGGAAAAACTCATAATCACTGTTGCGCTAACGGGCAACGTTCCCACTAAGGAGATGAATCCAAATCTTCCGGTAACACCCGATGAAATAGCTTATGATGTCAGACGTTGTGCCGATGCGGGAGCTGTGCTTTTCCATGTTCACGCCCGTGATGCCCAATTGAAACCCACTCTGGACATTGAAGTATTCAAGGAAATTGTGCGCAAAATAAAAGAAGTTGCTCCTGAAGTGATAATCCAGCTTTCTACCGGCGGGCGAGCGGGCAAAGATTGGGAAGCTCGTTCAAAGCCCATTCGTCTTTGTCCGGAGATGGCTTCATTTACGACAGGATCCAATAATCTGCCGGGTATGGTGTATGAAAATCCCCCTCAGCTCCTGGAATACATGGCAAAGATTTTTAACGAAACGGGGGTAAAGCCGGAAATTGAGGTTTTCGAAGCTGGTATGATAAACAATGCGCTTTACCTTCACAAAAAAGGATGGATTCACCCGCCTTTCCATTTTGACTTTGTTCTTGGTGCACCAGGGGCAATGGCGGGCTCAGTGAAAAATCTTCAGTTCCTTGTTGACAGCATTCCGCCTGGTTCGACCTGGTCTGTTGCGGGTATAGGGAAAATGGAAATTCCTCTGGCGGTTGCTGCAATAGTCATGGGGGGGCATGTCAGGATTGGTCTGGAAGACAACCTATACATGCCGGATGGAAGCCTTGCTTCTAATCCGGCTTTGGTGGAAAAGATTGTCAGAATCACAAGGGAAATTGGAAGAGAAATTGCCTCGCCCGATGAAGCCAGGGAAATTCTGTCTTTGCCAAAGGAGAATAAGGATCGCATTTTGAATATGCTTGATAAAGTTTTTTGATACCCTGGAGATGGCAGGCTTTGGAGGTCAGGCAAGCTCTCAGAGTTTTGATGTATTCGCATGATACCTACGGGTTGGGGCATATTCGTAGAACACTTGCTATTGCCAAAAACGTTCGCTCCCTCCCGGCCAACATCATCATCGTAACCGGTTCACCCATGGTAGGCCGATTTCTTATTCCCAAGAACGTGGATTTCGTTCGAATTCCCGGCATGATAAAGATTACCAATGAAGAATATCTTCCCCTTTCCATGAAGCTGGAAGCGTTTCAGGTTCTTTCCATAAGAGAGGCCATCATACTGGCAACAACGAAATCCTTTACCCCAGATTTTTTCATCGTTGATAAGGCACCTCTCGGTCTGAAAAAGGAAATTGTAGGCACCCTCGAATGGCTTAGGAAAGAGCTTCCTTCATGCAGGACAGTCCTGGGACTTAGAGATGTTATGGATAGTGCGGAAGAAACCGTAAGGGAATGGCGTGAGAAAAACGTCTATGAAGCGATGGAGAATCTGTACGATGAGGTGTGGATTTACGGAGTGCGAGATTATTATGATCCCATTGTCGAATACGATATTCCAAATTCTGTAGCAGAGAAAATTTATTTTACCGGTTACATTCCTCGTTATGTTCCAACAGCAGATGACATGGAAAGTGCCCGCAAAGAAGTGGGCATCGATGGGAGCAAACCAGTGGTTCTTGTGACGACCGGCGGAGGAGGAGATGGCTATCCAGTACTCGATACCTTTTTGAAAGCTTTTGAGAAAGGCGGTGATGCGGCCAACTTTGTTGCCGTGCTCGCAACCGGTCCTTTTCTCACGCTGTCCAAGTTTACCGAAATCGAAAGAAGAACTGCTCGTCTTGGCTGGAAAACCATACGATTCCACAGGCTTATGGAAGCCCTTATAGGTGTGTCAGACGTGGTGGTAAGCATGGGAGGGTATAATACTGTTTGCGAAATTCTGTCCCAGAGAAAGCCATGCCTTATTGTGCCGAGAACGATTCCCCGGAAGGAACAGCTTATCAGGGCGCAGATACTGGCTGAACAAGGCTTTTGCGACTACATCCACCCCGACGAGCTGACGCCTGAACGACTGCGGTCATCGGTTTTGTCTCTGCTGGAACACAGGGATGCAAAGAAAAAAATCCTGGAAAGCTTTCCTTTTACGGCTTTTCAGGTCATAAAATCCAGAATGCAAGCTTATCTGGAGGCTCACTTTGAATAGCCAGGAGAGATCCGGTTACGTTCTGGGAATGCTTCTCAAAGGGTATCCGCGAATATCTGAAACCTTCATAAGTCGCGAAATACTGGCTTTGGAACAGAAAGGAATTCCTATTGAAATATACTCATTGCGTCGTCCCCGTGAGGATTTTACTCATCGCTTCATCCGTGAAATTCGTGCTCCGGTAATGTATGTTCCGGAATACGTTAAAACCGGCTGGCGTGACCTTTTTGCCTCAAACGGCCGCTTTTTCTTGCGCCGACCGCTGAGATACTTGCGATTGCTAACGGAGGCGCTTATTCGTTCGGTGGACAGGAAAACGACAGCAACCCTCAGACATTTCCTTCAAGGCGGCCATATCGCTTACCATAAGCTACTGGAAAGGGAAGTTGTTCATGTTCATGCTCATTTCTGCCACACGCCTACGTCAGTGGCGCTTTTTGCAGCTTATCTGGCCGGACTACCCTTTAGCTTTACCGCTCATGCTAAGGATATTTACACGTCCGAGCCAGCCCAATTGCGTCGAAAAATGCGGAGAGCCCGCTTTGTAGTGACTTGCACGGCTTATAACAAGAAATATTTGTCGGAGGTCGCTAGGGGAATAAATACTCCTATTCATGTAAACTATCACGGCATTGATCTTGACTTCTTTACTTTCGGTCATTCTCAACCTGACGCAAATGGTCCTGAAGGTTACAGGATTCTGTCCGTGGGCCGATTGGTAGAGAAGAAGGGTTATGACGATTTGCTAAGGGCTCTCAAAATTTTAAAAGCTAGAAAGATACCGTTCACGTTCATTCACATTGGTGATGGAGAACAAAGGAGTAAAGTTCTTGACTGTGCAGGCAGCCTCGGACTTGGCGACAATGTAAGGTTTCTTGGCACACTGACTCAGGAAGAAGTCTTGAATTATTATAGAAATTGCCATTGTTTTGCATTGGCCTGTAAGATTGCCCGAAATGGCGATAGAGACGGCCTGCCGAACGTGATACTCGAAGCCATGGCCGTGGGCATTCCTGTTGTGTCA
The DNA here is from genome assembly GCA_019309115.1 of Deltaproteobacteria bacterium. GTDB lineage: Bacteria > Desulfobacterota > Syntrophobacteria > Syntrophobacterales > Thermodesulforhabdaceae > JAFDGW01. The sequence continues at coordinate 44,095 of JAFDGW010000016.1, read as the reverse complement.
ACCAATGTGTCAGCCATACCGGAAGCAGTAGAAGATGGCGTTACCGGGTTACTCGTGCCGCCGGGATCACCTGGAGCAATGGCAGATGCTATTGAAAGAACCCTGAAAAATCCGGAGGAGGCTGCAATTCGCGCAAAGAACGCTCGTTTGCTTGTGGAAAGAAAGTTCGATCAGAAATTCTGGCACGAAAAATTGTTCCACCTTTTCAATACGTACATAAAGTTCGATGGCAGGGCATGAAGGTTGCCTGCTATTTTCCCAACAAGCCTACGATTTTTGTGACTCCATCGGGGGATAGAACCATATCTCAATACCTTGTGGCTGCTATCGAAAAGCGGGGACACCGCTGGGAAGAAATGTCTTTGTTCAGATCCCGCTGGTTCTGGTTGAACATCAAACAATCGGCTATGTTGATACCGTGTGCTTTTTTGGCACTTTCGAGGTCGCTTGTTTTCCAGCCTGATCTGTGGCTAACTTACCACAGCTATTACAAATCTCCAGATCCTTTCGGTTGGTTGATCTGCAAATACGTGCTACGCAAACCCTATGTGCTGTTCCAGTCTATGTACAGTACGAAAAGGCGAAGGGATTTGAGAACCAGGCCGGGGTATTATTTAAATTTTATGGCGCTACGTTCTGCCGACTTGGTATTTTCGAACAATCTTATGGATCTGGAAGATCTCAAGCGCATAGTTCCCGAAGAACGGCTTATCTATACCCCACCGGGCATATTCCCGGAAGAGTTTATTCGAGATGACAGCAGCAGAGTGGCTATCAGGAAACGATACGGTATAGGGCGGAGAATTCCCGTTCTGCTCACCGTTTGCAGGTTCCGGATGGGCGTAAAGTGGTTGAGCCTGAAATTTCTGTTTAAAGCGTTGTCTTTGCTGGTCGGCAGGTCATGGGTGCTAATAATTGTGGGATCTGGTCCAATGAAAGATCAGGCAAAGGAATTGGCATACAGGTTTCTAGGAGAAAAGGCGGTGTTTGTGGGCGAGGTTCCTCGTGGTGAGCTTTACCGCTACTATTCAGCAGCGGATGTGTTCGTATTTCCCGGGATTGGTGAATCCTTGGGCATGGTGTATCTGGAGGCGCAGGCATGTGAGCTACCCGTGGTCGCTCTCGATGGACCTGGAGTAAGACAGGTAGTGAAACATGGGCACGGGGGGATCCTGGTAGAGAATCACGACAGGATGGCTTATGCAGATGCTGTTTCGTCTTTGTTGGATGATGCAAATCTTCGATCGGAAATGGGAGCCAAGGGTAGAAAATTCATCGAAACAGAACGGAACGCTCGGGTTGTATACGACAATGTGGTAAGAGAGATGGAACGGTTGGTTTGTGCAAGCGGAAGGTGGTAGATGATATGGTAGCTTTATCTAACTCATGTGTTATTGAAACAATCGAAGAAGCAATGAAACTACACAAACGTTACAGTACCGAATTGCTTTCATTTCTGGGCGACCTTCTGGTTAGGGGTTACGAGGCCACGAAAGTTAGCAGAAGCACCATGCACAGTCTTGGCATAGATGAAATATGCAAGCGTTGCGACATTGAAGAAGGCGGAAGTTGTTGTGCTAAAGGACTTGAGAATTATTATGACTCGGTCCTTCTTCTTGCAAACCTTATCGTTGGGGTCAAGCTTCCGGTAAAGCGCTACGCTGAAAATGGATGCTTCTTTCTGGGGCCGGATGGTTGTGTTCTTACCTTTCGGCACACTATATGTGTCAATTACCTGTGCAGAGCCATTTACGAGAAGATTGGTCATGAGAATGTTGTCAGAGTTCAAAAAACATGCGGTGAGGAAATGCACCTTACCTTCCTGATTTGCGAAAGGATTCGCGAATTTTTGCAGCACACTGGAGGCAACGGTGCAGAAATCTAGGTTGTCCGAGGATTTGTGGGAAACGGTTTCAGTGCTAGCTCGGTATTTTGACGGAATGAAGTGCGGCCACGTTGGCAGCGATGGCTATAGAAAAACCAGTGACATGAGGGTGTTACTTGATGTGGTTCGTGATCTTTTGAATTGCGGTGTTATTGACCCTGACAAAACGGTGTTTCTGGACCTGGGCAGTGGTGACGGCAGGGTGTGTATGCTAATGTCATATTTTTGCAAATGGTCTATAGGGGTTGAGCTGGAAGACTTTATTTATGAGGAATATTTCCAGAGAAGGCGAGAAGTTGATTTGCTTCTCTCGCAAGGGCTTCTTCCCTTGGGAAATAATTTATGCATTTTAAACGGAGACGCCCTTAACGATGATACGCACCGCCAGGTCGAGAGCATAACAGGAATATCCCTTCGGGATGTTGACATTTTTTACACTTACATAACCCTGCATGACGTCTATGCCGACATGCTTCAAAAAAAAGCAAATCCTGGGAGTTTTTATATGGTTTATGGTTTCAGTGCAATTCTTCCGAGATACGATGGTTTTACTCTCCTAAATCCTGATGTGGGTGGCCACAGGCTTGTTGCGTTGTACCGACTCAACAGCAAGGTCAAACTATGAGAGTGCTTCAGTACTGCCAACATGTGCTAGGTATTGGCCATTTTGTCAGGAGCTTAGAGATAGCGAGGGCACTTCATCCCCACATGGTGGTATTTGTAGAAGGTGGAAACCCCGTTCAGGGTGTTAGCTATCCCGACAATGTGGAAATTATTAGATTACCGCCTCTTGAAATGGATACAGAATTTCGGGGCTTCACGGTGCGGGACGATGAATTACCGGCTATTCAAGAACACAGAAAGAAGGCCCTACTTGATATTTGCCGTAGTTTTCGGCCTGATGTTTTTCTGATTGAGTTGTTTCCTTTCGGAAGAAAGAAATTTCGTTTTGAACTGATACCAGCCATCGAATTTTTCCGCGCCACCAGCCCTGATACTCTCATCGTTTGTAGCATGCGGGATATACTTGTGGAGAAAGAAAACCAGCAAAAATATGAGGCCAGGGTTTTAGAAGTTTTAAATAAATATTTCGATCTCTTACTCGTTCATTCCGATCCCAGACTCATAAAGCTTGATGATACCTTCTCGAGGGTTAAGGACATCGCTGTTCCCCTTGAGTACACTGGGTTTGTGGTGAGAAAGCCGGGTGGGGTGAAGGGGAGACGAAAAACCAGGCGTGCCGTGGGAAGGAATCTTGTCAGAATTGTTGCCAGCAACGGTGGTGGGAGAGTAGGTGGCGAAGTTCTGGAGATGGTAGTTCGTGCTATGGATAGGCTGGGTAAGGGCTATCATCTGGATCTTTTCCCTGGGCCTTTTATGGAAAGGGAAGAAAAAAAGGAGCTGCTGGAGCTTGCCAAAAACAGACCAGCGGTCAGTATTCGCAAATTTTCCAAAAATTTCGTGGATGAGCTCAGGAATGCGGACATTTCAATAAGCATGGCCGGTTACAATACAATGATGGATCTTGTTGCGTCTGGAACACCAGGGCTGGTGCTTCCATTTGGCCAGAACCGTGAGCAGATGTTGAGAGCGCAGAAGTTTGCCGAAAGGGGAGTTGTCAGGATTTTAAAGAGTTTGGATCCTGACACGATTGCAACAGAAATTCAAAATATGGTTAACAATCCACCCGTGCGGGATAAGGGTGCCGATTTTAAAATGAACGGAGCAGAGAAGACAAAGCAAATTCTCGAAAAGTACGTGCAGGCGGTAAAAAGGCATGAGGCAAGTAGAGAATGATGAAGTCCGAAAGCAGATAGTTCTTCCGTGGAAGCAGGTTTTTGTCATTTCATGGATTTTCGTAAAAGCCAGATGGTCTCGTTGCTTGATAACCACTTTGTCGTTAGTGCTAGCCATTGCTTTTTTTTCCTATACTCAAATGACCTTTGACATCCTGAACAGCCTATGGCCCATGGCGGACGAAAAATTGAGGCGTGCCATCTTGATGGCCGGCTACGAAGCAATGGAGCGCGGAGACGGAAGGGTTGTCTTTGGTGTAGCGCCGAAAGATATATGGCTTCTTTCCCTTGCGCTACTGGTATGTCTCGTTGGTATAACCAATGCTCAACTTATGGCAGTAACAGAAAGGTTCAGGGAAATAGGCACCATGAAGTGCCTTGGTGCCTTGGATAACTTCATCGTGAGGATTTTCTTCTTTGAAACCCTTTATCAGGGTGTTGTGGGAAGTATTGTAGGCGGGTTGCTTGGCATTTTACTTGCCTTCCTGTCCCTTGTGTTTAAGTTTGGCTTCGTCATAATTCAGGCCTTTCCGATTATGGCAGTTTTTAAAAATCTTGGAATTTCGCTGTCGTTAGCTCTTTTGTTGTCGTTTGTCGGTGTGGCGTACCCATGTCAAGTTGCTTCCAGAATGGAAGCCGCAGAAGCGCTGAGGTATGAACTATGAAGGAAGAAGAGAGAAAGGATATCAGAGATGAGGCACCAGACAAGAAATGTGCTTCTTGTGGAGCTTTGCTTACTGGTGAGGAAGCAATACCTTGCGGTGCGGTGGTTTTGTGCAGAGATTGTTTTGAAATAGTGGAATCGTCCAGGGATACTCATTGAGACGAAAGTGCCATGACGAAATCCGTACACTACGTGGTCAGACTCAGGGATGTAAAAAAGACTTTCGTAACGGGAAAGACTCGCGTTGAAGCACTGAAAGGAATTTCCCTCGAAATTGCTGCTGGGGAATACATTTCCATAATGGGGCCTTCTGGATCTGGTAAAACTACCCTTTTCAATATGATCGGAGCTCTCGATAGACCCACAGAAGGAAGAGTCTTTATTGACGAGGTTGATGTCATGCAGCTCGATGCATACGAACTTGCCTGGCTGAGATGCCACAAGATCGGCTACATTTTCCAGACCTTTAATTTAATTCAGGCTATGACTGCCATAGAAAATGTGACTTTGCCCATGATATTTGCGGGCATGTATCGAGATGAGTACATGGAAAGAGGGATGGCCTTGCTGGAGTTGGTCGGTTTAAAGGATCGTGCTTTTCACAGACCGGCAGAGCTCTCTGGGGGGCAACAGCAAAGGGTTGCGATAGCAAGGGCACTGGCAAATGACCCTGCAATAATCCTTGCCGACGAGCCAACAGGGAACCTCGATTTAAAAACCGGTGAAGAAATAATTTCGCTGCTGAAGATGCTATCGAAGGAACGAGGGGTAACGGTTATTTCGGCAACACACGATATAAAAATGATAAACGTTTCCGACCGTGTGGTGTGGATACGGGACGGGCTGATTGAACGCCTTGAGTCAAGAGAAAAGCTAAAAGTGTCGGTGGGCGGAGTTGTTTAAGTTACAGCAGTTATTCGTTTTTTTTCCATTTCGATGCAAGACAATTCTTGCAGAGGTTCTCTACGGAGTCCTGTATCTTTTTTTTCTATCTACATCGTATTGTCTTTCTGCACGGCCGAGCCTGGCTGTCGGGAAGCCGATTGAGGTTTTGAATCCTGGAGATCTTCAGCAAATTGTAGGACTTTCCAATAGATCGGCAGGGTCTGTAGGAGCGGAAAGATTTGCGGATTATATTCTGAAAGAATTTAGAAGGATTGGGCTTGATGCTACCGGCGTTCAGAATTTCTTTCTGCCTCTTCCTGATGTTGATAGAGCCGTTCTTGAAATAGATAATCATTGTTTTCCTTTGCACATCTGGATGCCGAACCTAGCCTATCTTTCAAACACGCCTGCCGAAGGGTTGTCCGGACGCTGTCTTTATTTGAAAAGAGGAACCTGGGAAGACTTTGAACGGGCCGGCAAGATAGACGGAAGCATTGTGTTTTTGGATCTCGATTCTGGAGATGCTTGGCTTTATGCAGCGATGTTTGGAGCCAGAGCGGTGGTATATTTTGGTTTTTCTGGAGCACCTGCAGGCGAGTACAGGCGCAAATACTCATCGGCTCCTCTGGCTTTCCCCCGTTATTGGTTGCCTCCTGCCTATTCAGCACAGGTTAGACAGTTGATAACCAAGGGAAAAATCCTGATGGGGAACATTAAATCACGGGCGACGTGGAAGAATGCCGTGTTGCGGAACGTTTACGGTATTCTGTCCGGTTCCGATCCCAAGCTAAGAGAAGAACTAATTATTATCGAAGCTCGATATGATGCTAGGTCACTTGTTCCTGGAATAGCGCCCGGTGTTGACGAAGCTACGGCTGTTTTGACGATGCTCAATATTGCCAGATATCTGTCACATAATAGGCCCAAGAGGTCTGTGATGTTTCTTGCTACGTCTGGTAGCGGTTATGGGGCAGCGGGCATGAGGGAGTTCGTCTGGGCGGTAACGTCGTCTTCAAAGAACCTTCGGAGGGAAAGACGATACCTGCGACACCAGATACAACGTACCAAAAGGGTAATGCGGTTGCTAAAAGCGATAGAAGAAAAACGGCAAGGCGCTGTTGCCAATATGCATTTAGGGCTGGAAATCTGCGACGGCTTTTTACCGGACAATCAGTGTAACACCGTACTCTGGCCAGAAATTGTGACAAAAGCTAAGAATATGGCTGATGATCTGATTTTGAGGCAATTTCACGGTCGGGCTACCCAGAAAGATGCGGATCTGATTCGGAAGTACCGAATCATAACGTGGAAACACGGTTTTTCCGAACTGAACGCTGAGGAATGGAATCTAATTACACCGTTTTTCAAAGAGCTTGTTGTGGAAAAAAGAAAGTATCTCAGAGAACTTTGCCTCCGAGAGCAGGTGCTCAGATCGGCAATTAAAACAAGGTCTGATGTCAGGATGTACGATATTGTTCTAGTTGTTCCTTTGAATATTTCCACCTATTCGCCTTATTTACGGCTTCAAGGCTGGGGTGCAACGTTTCCTTTTCGTGCAGCAGTCACACAATTTAATCGCGTGGGCCGTTTTGTGCGGCTTGCATTGCAGACAGCGGCAAAAGTTTCCAGATTATACGGTATGGAAAATCTGTTTCTTTCGTCGAGGTCGAGGAATGTCGGTGTGGCGAGAAGTACAACTCCGAGTGCATCCCCGGTAATGGAATGTCCCTGTTGCGATGTAGCATCGATTGGCGGCATGCCCGCCGTGCATCTGAATTCTTGGATTTCTGTTCCACCGTTATGGGGAACGCCGGACGATGTATGGGAACGATGGAACATTTTGAACTTTGTTAGAATCAATAAATTTCTTGCACCGTTTTTCCTGCTTCTTGCAAACCACTCAACCTTGACCACGTCATGTAGACCGGGAATAGCAGGTCTTGCTAATGTTGAGGGTAAGGCCATGTTCATACGCCAGGGGGAGTTATTTCCTGACAGGCCCGCTCCGGGTACTCTAGTTACAGCACAACAAGGAAGGATGTTTTTCCGTGCTCTTTCGTTTATGGACGGGCGTTTTTTTCTACATGGCGTGGCAAATAAGAAAGTTTCCTATCAAAAGCTAATTCTTGAACCTTACGGGATTGATCCGACTACTGGCAGGATACGTTGGGCAACGGACAAGAGAGAAACCGGTAAACCGGCCTACAGGATAAAGATCAAAGGTACGACCGCTCATACGACCCTCATAATGTTCCCTTGTGAACAAACGGACGTCATTGGCGTTTTTCATCCGAGAAAGCTGTCTTTTGTAACAAAGGTTAAGCTGATAGATGCCAGAACCGGTTCGATTCCCACAAAGTACTGGTACAGCCGTGTGGATGGAAGGGACACTGTTATTATATCTGTGTTTCTGGAACCCGGTACTCATTTCAAGCTTATCTTGGCAGATTCTCTCCTTACCCGCGATGTTCTCTTGTTGAACAGTTCCACTGGCAATCCCGAGGGCAAGGGGTTTCTGATAGGTCATCCAGCCATGTTGCGCTTGGGGCCGCTGCAGGCCGCCGAGGATACCCTGTACCTTGTAAGAACCAGAATAACCGCTTTCAAAAGAACCGACATAAGGAACAGCTTTATCGAATCACTTTACAACAGTGCTCAAAAAGGCATTGATGAAGCAAAGCGAGCGTTGGCTGAAAGAAGATTTGCTGCTTTCTGGACGAATACCATTCAGACCTGGGCTATTTTGAACCAAGTATATCACGACATAGAGTCAACTCAGAAAGATGTCCTTTTGGGCGTTGTTTTCTTCATAGTGCTTTTTGTTCCTTTTGCTTATTGCCTTGAACGTTATATCTTTTGTTTCACAAGTATTTACAAGCAAATCGTAGCCTTTTTTGCCATACTGTTTATAACAATAGCGATCATTCGTGTCGTTCATCCTGCGTTCCGGCTTACCTACAGCCCAACCATGGTGATTATTGCTTTTTTCATCGTTGGATTGTCCATCTTGGTGGGCTGGATAATTTTGGGGCGTTTTGAACAGGAAATGGAAACCTTACAGAGGGCATCCATTTACGGCCTAAAGGTTTTACCAGCTGCCGATAACAAAGCATTGGTTAGCATAGTGGGGCATGTGAAAACGTCTCAGGCTTTGGGGGCTGCCCTTGCCATTGGAGTATCAAATCTTCACCGTAGGATACTTCGCACAGCACTGACGTGTCTTACCCTGATGATACTGACCTTTACCATTATGTCCTTTACTAGTGTCAAAAGTTTTCAAAGGGTATTAGAGGTTCAAACCGGAAAAAATCCGCTCTACCAAGGGCTTCTCATTCATCATCCCCTGTGGTTTTCGCTGACGGATTTTGCTTTAAGGCAGATGCAGGCTATTCAGAAAGCTTGTGGAAAACATGTTTTCGTAAGGGCATGGATGGATAGGGTTGATCCATACAAAAAAGAACTTGCCGTACTTGCAGGCGAAAACGGTGCTATTGTTGGCCTTGAGGGCATTATGGGCATGAGCTCAAACGCTCCGGAAAGGATAAAACAAACCCTTCTGTGGGGTCGATGGTTGAAGGATGGTTGTTATAATGAGATTGTAATTTCCTCTGAAGTTGCTCGAGCTCTAAACGTAAACCTGAATGATCTGCTCACTACTCACCATTCACTTTTTAATGCGCCGCCGGTGGTTTCCTTGTTTGGAATGCCGTTCGTGGTAGTTGGGGTCTTTGATGCTGAAAAATTTGGGGCATTAAGGGACCTGGATGGTCAGGCTCTAACACCGGCTTATCTGGAAATGCATCCCGAAGAAGAACTCACGGAAGTGGAAGTGGAAGCAATAGAATCGGGCGAAGAAGTCTTGCCCATCTCTGAAAGATTTTACCACGCTTCAGCCGAAAAAACGGTAATAATACCGGTTGAGACCTGCATGGCCCTGGGAGGACACATAAAAGCGATACACCTTCTGGGTGAAGTCAAAAAGGATTTTGGAACGTGGTTTGCCTATCCTTTTTTCATCGGAAAAGGTGGGGAAATCTTTTTTCATAGTGCCATTACGGCTGTGAAATACCAAGGTATGACCAACCTGATAGTCCCGTTGCTCATAGTTGTCCTCATATGCCTTAACACGCTCATTGGACAAGTACATGAAAGAAAAAGGGAAATAGCCATTTACACCAGTGTTGGCCTTGCTCCTCATCACGTAGGAATGCTTTTTATAATGGAGGCGCTATCATTTGCCGTTTTATCCTGCGTCACTGGCTATCTGCTTGCCCAGTTCACTGCCAAATACCTGACCACCTTTTCTTTCTTCAAGACCCTTACCTTTAACTATTCTTCTCTGTCCAGCGTAATGAGTATGATCCTGGTTTTTGGCGTTGTGCTGGTGGCATCCATTTATCCGGCGCGGGTTGCCACCGACATCTCTATGCCTGACGTGGAAAGAACGTGGACTTTGCCTAGGCCGAACGGAGATCTTTTGATTGTGGAATTACCCTTCCTCTTCCCAATAGAGGATAGAGCAGCAGTTCTCATGTTCCTTGCAGACTACATAAATATGCATCAAGATGTTGCTCATGGGGTTTTTATGTCAGACGGTGTTTCGACGGGGTGGGCTGATTGGGCGGAAGTCCAGGTGGAACCGTACCGGATAAGCCGATTTCCCCAGTGTTTTCTGCTGCAGACTAGCGTGTGGCTTGCTCCATTTGACTTTGGGATTAAACAGCGTGTTCAAATGTACTGTTGTTCCAGTCTGGAAGAACCTGAATATGTAAACATAACGATTAGGATTATCCGATTATCCGGTGAAGCTGGATCGTGGCACAAGGCAAATGAGAATTTCATAAGAGAAATTCGCAAGCAGTTGTTGAGGTGGCATACTCTTGGTCCGGCGTTAAAACAGGCTATAAGAGAGGGAATTTCTTCCTGACGGTGAAAGCCATAAGAGCAAGCATTATCTTTTTGGGAGCGGTTATTACCGCTATGATTGCGTGGGCTACGCCGTGGAATAACATCCTCTGGCAGAATTCCCCGCTTGGTGGCGGACATTTCCCGCTCGTGTCCTTTTTACTGCTTGTCCTGGCTACTGTGTTATGGAACCCCCTGATGGGCAGGCTTTTCAGATCTTTTCGGCTTCTGCCCGGTGAAATCCTGTTATTGTGGACCGTTTCGGCCATAGCATCCACACTATCTTACACAGGTTTCGCTCGAACCTTTCTGGCCAATATAACCACTCCTGGCCGTATGCTTGCAGAGGGAACGCTATCGGCAAAGGAATGGCTTTTTACTTTGCCGGTCGCCTTGTTTCCTCGCGATCCCGTTCTTATAAAATCTGTCCTGTACGGCAACGAAGGCTGTATCGGCAGAACCGTATTTGAGGTTCTTGGGATTATTCCCTGGAACAAGTGGATTGTGCCCATAGCTCTTTGGTTGCTTTTCTTTGGTTGCGTGTGCCTTGCAATCTTTGGAATAGTAGGATTGTTTTCCCATCAGTGGATTGAGAATGAACGGATGAATTTTCCTCTTCTCCAAGTTCCAATTCTTTTTGCGGAACAATCAATTAAAGGCACGCTGGGCACCCATCTGAGAAGCCCATATTTCATCATTGGCCTTCTTATCCCGGTTTTGCTCCACACCCTGAACGGCCTCAGTACCTACTATCCTCATGTGCCAGACATTCCCACACTGTTACTGGCTCAGCCTTACGTGCCCAAGGGGGGTATACTGAAGGGTTTTTACAAAGCAAAAATTTATTTGTATCCAGCCTTCATAGGTTTTGCCTATCTGACGGTTAGGCAGGTTTCGTTCAGTTTGTGGTTCTTCTTTGTTCTTGGTGGATTATTGCCCGGGGTTTTGAGTGTTGCCGGTTTGAGAATTCCTGAGGTTGCACTTGGGACGACCTTCGGACCTGTTTTATCCAGGGTTGAGGAAATGCAGGCTGTGGGAGCTTACGGGATATTTTTTCTGTTTTTAGTGTGGCTTGCCAGGGAGCACTTGGTTATTGCCTTGAAAAGTGTTGGCATCTTCTTCCAGCGGCAGGATCGGTTTAAAGATTTTTCGGGCCTGACATCCCCGTCGGTGTCACTGTTTCTGCTCTTGGTCGGTTTTATCGGGGCTGTTGCGTGGTGCGTTTATTTCAAAATGCCCCTGTATTCTACCGTACCATTTTTTCTGCTCTGTTTCATTATTCAGCTCGTTTCGGCCAGGCTGGTATGTCAGGCAGGACTTCCATACTACACCCTAACGGTAGCACCTTCTGACGGTTTTTTGACCTTTTTGCCATCTAACTTGTTATCCCCGCTTATGGTTTATCTTGGGGCAGTTTTGCAGAAGCTTGCCTTTGTTGACTATCGCGAATCCCTGATACCCACGCTTTTTCATGCATATGCATTGGGGGAAAACTCCGGAGCAAGAAAGAGGTTTTTAATTGGCATTGTGATTGCTCTGGCGGTGACTCTCCTCTTCTCTACGATGTCCATGTTGGTGCTTTATTACAAGTATGGAATGTTATCTCTGCCGGATACCTGGGCTTTAGAAACGGTAACAAGAGTGCATGAACAGGCGCTTCAGCTTATACAGCATCCAGAAGCACCTAAAAAGTGGAGTATCCTATTTGCCACCGCAGGGGCAGTGGTAATGACATTGATTATTTTGGGGTATCGTCGCTTTTTGTGGTGGCCCTTGCACCCTGTAGGTTACCTGCTTGCTTACAGTTCGGCTATGAAGATTCTGTGGTTTTCTTTTTTCGTCGGTTGGTTGTGTAATACGGTGGTGTTGAGGTACGGTGGGGTTAGAATGTATCGAACAGTAAGGTGGTTTTTCATCGGACTTATTGTTGGTGATACGGTGATGGCCGTGTTCTGGTTGATAGGTGGGCTTTTTTCTCCTGTATCCTATCATGTTTTCCCGCTTTGAGGAGGTTGCGGGGGCAGACGGTGAAGGAAGACAGGGAACTAAAAGAATACCGGGAACTACTTCCACCTCCGGATCACTTTGAAGAAGGTTTCGGCTGGAAGTCCGTGGTCGGTGCCTTTTTTGTGGGTTTTATTATGATGCCGGGTTCCATGTACCTGAATCTGGTTATAGGTACAGGTGTTGGTCCCGCGGCGCGCTGGGTAACAGTAATTCTTTTTGCAGAGGTTGCAAAACGTGCCTACACTCGCCTCAGCCAACAGGAAGTCTTCGTTCTTTATTACATGGCCGGTGCCGCTCTCGCATCTCCATTTTCCGGCCTCCTGTGGAATCAATACCTGGTCCAGTCGGAAGCCGCTCGCATTCTAGGATTGACGCATCTTATACCTTCATGGGTAGCTCCTCCACTTTCGTCAGAGTCTTACCTAGAACGCACTTTTTTTCACAGAGACTGGCTGGTTCCGATTCTGTTGATGGTGGGTTTTGAACTCATTCAGGCTGTGGATCACTTCGGCCTTGGATACGCTCTCTATCGTCTTACTTCCGATGTTGAAAAGCTGCCATTTCCGATGGCTCCTGTTGGAGCGCTTGGTACAATGGCTCTCGCCGAATCGGCGAACCGTCAAGAAAGCGGATGGCGTTGGAGGGTTTTTTCAATTGGGGGTGTCATTGGGATTGTTTTTGGGGCATTGTACGTTTTGATTCCTTCTGTTTCGGGTGTAGTGCTGTCTGAGCCGATTCGGATTTTACCAATTCCATGGATCGAATTGACCCATTATACGGAAGACATGCTGCCCGCGGTAGCAACGGGTATACAGCTGGATCTGGGGTTATTATTCCTCGGGATGGTGCTCCCCTTCTGGGCTGTCATGGGCGGGTTTGTGGGTTTTCTCATTACGCTCATCATAAATCCTATCCTGTACCGAAAGGGTATTCTTTATCACTGGCACAAGGGCATGGAAACGGTTGATACGGTTTTTGCCAATAACTTCGACTTTTACATGAGTTTTGGAATTGGTCTGGGTTTGGCCATAGCCGTTGCGGGGATTATACATGTTATGGCCATGCTGAGAAGCAGAGATGCGAAGCCATTTAGAAAGCGGATAAAGAAACTTTTCACACCTCCACCCGGTCGTGGTGATTTTAATATATGGATCGCCATCGGGATATACGTGGCTTCAACAACCGCCTACATTATTTTGTGCAACTATCTGGTACCAGGCTTTCCGGTTATTTTCTTGGTAGCTTACGGTTTTATCTACACGCCGATAATATCTTATATCTCGGCTCGGATGGAAGGCGTGGCGGGCCAGTTTGTGAGCCTTCCCATGGTGCGTGAGGCCAGTTTTATCCTGGCATCGAGGTATTTCGGTTATCACGGCATAGGGATATGGTATGCTCCGATTCCGATCCACAATTACGGCAAGGCCACGGTCAAATTCAGAGAAATCGAACTGACAGGAACAAGTTTCAAAAGCATAATCAAGGCGGAAATATTTGTTTTTCCTGTGGTTATGATATCGAGCTTGCTTTTTTCCCAATATCTATGGCAGCTTGCCCCAATTCCGTCGAATCAGTATCCCTACGCGCAGGAGCTGTGGCATCTTCATGCTTTAAATACTCTGTTACTTCAGAGTGCTACTTTGGAGGGTAATTCTCCTTTCTTTCAAGCCTTTAAAATTTCCTATGTTCTTTGGGGGCTTGGACTAGGGCTTGTGACTTACTGGACCCTTGCTACAATGAACTTACCAATAATGCTAATTTACGGAGTGACCCGGGGCTTAGGTCAGACCACACCTCACGGAGTATTTCTCGAGGTGGTCGGTGCTTTACTGGCCAAGTATTACTTTGTTAGAAAGTACGGGGTGAAATGGAGGCTGTACGCTCCGGTTTTGCTGGCTGGATTTTCCTGCGGGATGGGCATAATGGGTATGCTGGGTATGGGCTTTACGCTGATAATGCGCTCTCTGGGCAGATTGAGTTACTAAAGCTGCCGATTCAGTTTAAAACATCGGCTGCGAAGGTTAATTGGCATGCGTTTGTTTCTCTCAGAACGTCGTCAACTCAGTGAATGTCCTGATAGTTTTTTGCCCTAGCTTTGTACTGGGGTTTCCACTTTGTAACAGAGATTAACAAAAGAATTGCAATTCTGAGAGCAGTTGTGTATATGTTATTGTAGATGGCGTTAGGTCGCCTTCTCCTAACCCCTCCTGGCCCTGTTCGGCTATCCCCCTCCGGCCGAACAGGGTTGTTAACAGTTGCTTGATTTTTGATTTTATTTGCTTATTCATGTGCACATGAGCAGGCTATACCGCATAGGAGATGCAGCACGGATATTAGGGGTGTATTTGTCCAGAGTTTGAGGAGATAAGATTTGTGAATTGTGGGAAACCGGAGGGGCAGAGCTCTGACGGTGTCAGACAACATGAGCCGTTACGTCTGACTCCACAGCTCATTGAAATGGATACTCATCTGAGCAGAAATAGGAAGCTGCGAGTAGGCAAAAGGTAACGGTTCTGAGAGCGAGTAAAACCGAGTTCCTCCGGTATCAGGGGCCCGGCAATCGTATTACTTCTCAACGAAATCGATCAAGTATGTAGAATTCACGGGCGTACTGGAGTAGGAATAAATGACTATTGGGACTTCATTGTACAGTTCGTCTAACTCAGGGAGGAGTCGGTTAACGATGGTGATGACGTCGGAATCCTGAAAAAGGGACCAAAAGTTTATGGTATTTTCATATCTTGCGTATTGAATGTTTAGAAAAGCTCCTGTCTCCAGTCGTCCTACAACTTCAGTTGAGAGCACTTTGTTTGGCAAACCCAAAGAGTTTAATTCTACGATGCGCGCCGTCACATCATGGTCAGCTTCGATAACGAATTCGCCGCATACAGGTGTGCCGTGGCGCTTTCCAGGGCAATATTGAATGTAAAGGGGTTTATTGGCTGTTCCTGGGTTAGGTTGAATGGCCACTCCCCAGCTAACACTTTTTGCTGTTGACGTGACTTTGCAAAGGAATGCTCTTAGGTCGGTGCGATAGTCATTTGCTAAGCATTCTAAGTAATTACCGTCCACGGTCGGTGTACCACTTTCAACGGTCCACATGTCGGAAGAGAGCAAATTGCCAGAAAAATCATCGTAAACAACCTCGACTTCTCCCAGGTCGTAAATCTCGAGGCCCACACAACCAGTTTCACCGTTCTCGGAGATTACCTCGACGCTATACATGCCAGGATCCAAATCGCGCAGTATAACCGATTCCTTATCATTCGACGGAGCTAGTCCTGTCTCGATTATATCATCCTTTTGGGGGGACGATATCCAGTCGGAGTTTGAATCTACGATGTTCCATTGCTCGTCGTGCAGGAAAACTGCCGGATTTTGGATGGCATTTTTGACTGTGGAAGCTGCTGAAGGTCCCATAGCCCTTATGAGAACCTTGTGTCTCTGGTAGGGTAAAATAAAGCCACTTACAAATCGCGGGTTTTCTTGACTAACACAAGCCGTTGTAAACATTGATATGACCCGCATTGACCATGCTGCCGACGATGCCAGCATACACAGAGACAAAAAAATCACCATAAAATACGTTCGCCCGATCATAGTTTTCTCCTTTTATGGCTAATCCATGTTCGTATCTCTGGGCGATCGCCCCTCTGAAAATGGGAGCGATCGCTAGAACAGAATAAGCTCAAATTCTGCCTTCTTGGACAAGACGTGCGAAATGTTCAAAAGACCGGTCGTAGGTTCTTTCTGCATCAGGAGGGAAACAGCAACCAGGCAGCTGTCTGCTTTTCAAATGATATGCAATACATTCACAACAGATACCCTTTTTTTCACACGGCTCATAGGTGCATGGACAGTTTTCCAGGTTTTTCTCCTTCTTACATTCCATGGTTCTCCTCTCTTCTAATGATGCTCTTCCTTTAGCTTATCACCCTTTGCCAAAACCCAGCTCAAAATGAACAGAAGAATTACTTCCCAAATAATAACACCTGTCCATCGCTCGACAAAATGCCATGCTAGCCCTCCGCCTATAATAGCAGGCACACCGAACAGAATAATCATTCCGAATCGCCACGCCCATTCACTCATAGATTGTTTCTCCTTTTAAGACTGTAATCTCAAGCATCACAGCTTTGCAAATTACATATCACACTGTACTGCATCATATCATAAGCTGTTCTTAAATATACTCATAATAATTAGGTTTGCAACCAGTGGTTGAAGCTGTTCGGAAAATGATTCCAAGATTATTCCTTCACGGTTGTGGGAAAACGACGTGGTCGCTCGTTAGAAGCCATTATGACAAAGTACCGCCGGCTCCAATGGTGGGTGAATCTACCTTGGCAAAGTGTTTTAGCTCGACCCAGGTTGTTTTTTACACTATTTTGCTATTCTGATTGTGAGTGTAATTTCTTGGAAGAGAGTAGTTAGGGAGGTACCGTGATGGAGCATGCAAGGGAATTTTTAAATCCTGATGACTGCTTGCTTTTGCTCGTGGATATTCAAAAGGTGCTGTTGGATCCATGTGTGAGGAAAGAGGAACTTGTAAAGAATGCGTCGGCACTGATTGAAATTTGTAAAATCTTTGAAATTCCCATTATTTTTACAACTCACAACGGAGAGAAACTAGGCGGTTTCCTGCCCGAATTGCTGGCCAAAGTTGATAATCCGGAAGTTCTAAACAAACTAGAATTCAGCTGTTTCCAGAACGAAAACATCAAGAAGGCCGTTGAAGCCAAGGGTAAAAAAACGATACTTCTTGCCGGCATGGAGAGCCATGTGTGCATATTTCACACCGGGGCACACGCTTTGAGGCTTGGTTACAGGGTTGATCTGGCGACCGATGCAGTCACTTCCAGGAGTGAATCCAATCGGCTCGTAGGGATAAAACGTCTGGAGCAAGCAGGCGCAGTCATGAGTTCAACAGAAATGATCATTTTTGAGCTTTTAAACAGGGCAGGAACGGAAGAATTCAGGAAAGCACTCCCCCTTTTGAAAACTTTATGAGTTGACTGCTCGAAGAAGGTTGCACCGTATATAGACACGGCGCAACCGAACATGACTACGCAAAAAGCCCTTTTATGTTCTGGTGAAGTTCTCTGGTTTTTTCCATCCGCACCCTGTCTCTGTCTCTGGCTATTTCGTCCAACTCTTGCTGAAGCGGAATAAGTTCGGGGTCATCGTGCTCTCGCCCCGCAGCGTGGGCGTCTATCATGATCCGGTAAATGGATATCATCCTTGAAATAAGGGAAACCGGGTATTCTCGTCCTTGAACCTTAAGTGTTGCAAGTCCCAGATCCATGTAATCCCAGAGTTCCTTGCCGTTTACGGCAAAAGCCACATTGGGATGCCTTCGGATTCTTTCGTTTATCGACTCGATTTCATCATCAGAACGGCCACGTTTCCGTAGCACCTTTCTGCGTTGTTCTTCAGTAAGCAAACACAGCCTGAAACAACTTCCACTACGGTCCGGCCAGCCTTCATATTCCACTATTCGATTACCGTCTTCGTCGTAGTAGATTTTCTTAATGTAAGAATCGCTTATAAGTTCGTGAAAAACACAATTTCCGACACCGCCAACGCACCTATTTCCATGAATTAACACTTCTGTGGCGACGCCTACTTCGTCGGCCATCTTCTTGAAACGGCGAAGTTTTTCTACTGTATCAATCTCGGTGCTAGCTACTATCTGAGTGGCTCCGTAGTTTTTATACTCCTCCATTTGCCGCTTGGTTTGTATGTTACATCCCACACTGGCGTGAATTACCAGTTCTGGAAAATTCTGATGTATCATTCGCATAACTGCCGGCGTTTTTACAATTACCCCTTCTACGCCCCAAGCGGCATAACGAGCCACCTTTTTCATGAGTAGCATAAACTTTTCTTCGGGGATTTCGGCATTGATAGCAATCCTCACTTTTTTATTGCCCATTTGTTTTGCAATATCTACGGCTTCACGGATCTGGGAATCTTCCATTTCCCATGCGCATTTACGACGGCTGAATCCCTTGGAGCCTATATAAACGGCATCGGCTCCACAGCGGAACACAGCCTCAACCATTGCCAGATTTCCACCAGGTGCAAGCAGCTCATTCATGTTTCTTTACCTCCTGCCTGAAGGAGACTTAAAACCTCAAAAAATATATGCTTTAATAAGCATTTCTATGGTTATTTCATCAGAGCCAATCTTACCCGTCGCCAAGGGAAAAAACGACCTGGACAATCAGTCCTAGCACCTGGAACATCACGATGTCCGAGGACGTGATCTGGAGGAATATTGTAAAACTCGGTCAGGACTTTCACAAGAAGTATCAGCGAATCAATCTGTGCGGGGGTTGGCCTCTCCTTATTGAAATTGCCCACTAAAGCTATGCCTATTCCCTTGTGGTTCATACCTCCTGCTTTGCAGTGAGCTCCGTCGTGCTGTTTGATCCATCGTGGAGAAACCTCAATTTGACCGTCTCCCTTTCCTAAGGTGCCATTATCTATCAAAAAGTGATAACCAAGTCCATATATAAAGCCTCTGTCTTCGTGGTAGCGGTGAATTACTGTAGCCTTACCAATTTCCGTTCCCGTATGGTGCAATATAATATAACGCCATTTTGTGCTTGGGTAAAGGGGTATAACGTTTTTGAAATACTTTGCGCCTGGAATTATAAGCTTCTGTCCGATCCGTATTATATCGTCTTTCAGGTGATTGGCTCTGCGTATTTTCCACACAGGCACGCCGTACATCTTCGATATGCGCCATAGCGTTTCCAGGGGCGCCACTTCGTGAACTACGGTACGAGGTGACGATGGAATCCAAAGGGTTTTCTGTACCACTTTTGTTGAGTATTCATTTTGGTGATTGAAGTGTGAAGGTACAGAAGAGGGAATATAGCCATTGTAGTGCGATGGGGAGCTACAGGAGAAAAGGAATGATACCAGTAAGAACAGCAAAACGAGTGATCTTTTCATATTTATCCCTAACGAGACGTGCCTTGGTTTTCCATGCAAGTAAAGATCATCCTTTCTTGAAATTAATTCGGCACCAATCAGCCCTCAAACAGTCATCAAAGTAATCGATGGTTTTTTTCAGACCTTCCCTGAGAGGAACCTTCGGTTTCCAATCAAGCGCCTTCTGTGCCAGGCTTATGTCCGGACATCTCTGCATGGGGTCATCGGTCGGAAGAGGTTTGAATACTATCTCAGACTTTGAACCAGTTAATTCTAGCACTGTTTCCGCAAGCTCGAGGATTGTAATCTCTTCGGGATTCCCCAAGTTTACAGGCCCCGTAAAATTGTCGTCTGTATTATTCATTAACTTGACTAGCCCCTCAATAAGATCGTCCACATAACAAAATGACCGGGTTTGCTTACCATTTCCGTATATCGTGATGGGCTTTCCAGTAAGTGCTTGAATTACAAAATTGGATACAACCCGTCCGTCATTAGGATGCATTCTGGGACCGTAAGTGTTGAAAATTCTGGCTACCTTAATCCTCACAGCATGCTGTCTGTGGTAACTAAAAAATAAAGTTTCGGCGCATCTTTTACCTTCGTCGTAACACGCCCTTGGCCCCAGAGGATTAACATTTCCCCGATATGATTCCGGCTGAGGATGAACATCCGGATCGCCGTAAACTTCGGATGTGGATGCCTGCAGAATTTTTGCCTTGGTGCGTTTCGCAAGGCCCAACATGTTGATTGACCCGTGCACGTTCACCTTCACGGTTTGTACCGGATCAAACTGGTAATGAATCGGAGACGCTGGACAGGCCAAGTTGTATATTTCGTCAACCTCCAGGTAAAGAGGGAAGGTTATGTCATGGCGAATGAGTTCGAAATAGGGATTTCCGATGAGGTGTTCGATGTTAATTTTTGAGCCCGTGTAGAAATTGTCCACGCAGATTACGTCACAGTATTCCCTTAATAGTCGTTCACACAGATGGGAGCCCAAAAAACCGGCACCACCGGTTACAACAACCCTTTTCCTCCATGACATGGTCACTGGCATTTCCGAAATCCTCCGCTAGATTTCTGTTTCCAGAAAGTTTTTAATTTTGCTACAAATACCCAGCATTATCCATACATTAAATTTTCATATTTTTCATCGGGAGAAAGGGGTTATGCTACAGGCTTTCCTGATTATGTCTTTATTAGCGGTTGCGGCGGCTTTTATTGCGTACAAAAAAGATCCCTTCATAATTCCCGAATCGGCACGGTCCAGTGCAATCCTTGCTGTTAAAGTAATTCCTCTTATCGTAGTTGCGCTATTTCTGGCCGCTCTGGTAGAAAGAATCATGCCCAGAAACCTCATCATCAAATACGTCGGCAGTGGAAGCGGCTGGAAAGGTCTTTTTATTGGTTCGCTGCTTGGCATAATCACTCCCGGCGGTCCATTCGTTCAATTTCCAATAGTGATGTCTCTTTTCAAAGCCGGGGCGGACATAGGCCCGCTGGTTGCGTATCTTTCTGCCTGGGCGCTTCTCGGCATGAGTAGAGTTCTCATGATAGAAGTTCCTCTTCTGGGCCTCCCTATTGTAACAGTTCGATTCCTGTCAAGCTTGCTTTTTCCACCAATCATGGGCTTTGTAGCGAAGTTTCTTTGGCGCCTTTTCCGGTTTTCTTGAGGTTGCAAGCAGATGTGCCAAATCCCGGAGCAATTTTTCCAAAAGAGCCTTCAACTTCCATTTATTGTGTACATCGTTGCACATTACAGTAAAACTGGCAACACATCCACGGTTAGGCACGAAGATATAGCCTGCCATTCCCAGAACGTCCGACAGTGTACCCGTTTTGGCCATTACGATAAAATTAGCTCCTTTAAGAAATCGTCGCAGGGTTCCTTCATCTCCATTTCTGGCCATAGAGCCCAGAAGAAGTGGGCTGATTGTAGGATCCGAATAAACCCGAAATAATAGTTTTCCCAATGCAGCAGGTGTTGCTTTGTTAGACCTGTCCAGACCGGAACCGCAGGTAATATGTACTTCCCCTGGTGCTATGCCATTCCTTCTCAGAACTTCCTGAATGGCCAGTGCTCCTTTCTTTTTAGATCCCGGAAATCCAAAGCGGACGCCTCCCAAGTGCCGAAACAACATTTCAGCCATGAAGTTGTTGCTGTAGCGATTAAGGCCGGGCAATATCTCTGCAAGGCTTCTGGTTGCACAGGGGAAATACAAAGGTTCTTTCTTGTTCGTCGGCTTTTTAATTATAATCTTAACACCTGCTTCTTTCATGGCCGTTTCAACGTTAGAAGTTAGGAGCGTGTCGGGGAACGGGCAGGAAACCCTAAGACTGATGGCTTTTTTGCGTTTCAATCCGATTTTTCCGGTTACGATCGCATGGTAAGTCCCATTCTGCTTTTTCCACTGAACCGACAGCCAGTTTTTCCTGGCTCTTTTTACGGTTATGGTTTTGTTGACGATGCGAAACCGCACGTGAGCAGGGCTGTATCTCACGATGCCCGGCTTGCCGATTTTTCCCCCTGGAAGCAGTTGAAATTCGATTGAATTAAAATCTACGGCCGTAGGGCTGATGACCGGATTGTAGGCCCGGGAACACTTACCGTCCAGACAAATGTGTTCCACATGAGGAAAAAAAAGACCCTGATAAGTTGTTATGCTCCCTTGAAATTTTTCTATTCTAAAATCCGAAACGAAACGTCTTACACATTCCTGCAATTCCGATGACAGCCAGAGAGGATAGCCGTTTGAAGTCACCGTAAGAGTACCAGAGAGTATGCCCTTGATGGGAATCGAACTTCGTAACCCTACGTCAAAGAAGTGATTTGGCCCAAGTAGCTCCAAGGCAGCAAAAGATGTAAAGAGTTTTGTGAGCGACGCCGTGATAAAAAGGCAATGTGCATTTTTTGAAAATATAACTGTGCCATCGGGAAATCTTCTGATTTCCAGCCCCCAGCTTTTCGAAAGCCTGTTAAAAACAGGGACATATCCTTTAATGAGGGATTGGATTTTTTTTACTTCGGTTTCTACCGGCCGAGCGGCGTAGGAAAAAGAAGAGCAAAATAACGTTATCAAAACAATGGAAAGAAGTAACGAGGTTAGTCGTGTCACCGTTGGGACCTTAAGTGAGAGATCCAAAGACTTCCCAGAATTCAGGAAAAGATTTTGAGACAACACCGGGATTTCTGATAACCACTCCGGGAACACGCAGGCCCGCAACGGCAAAGGCCATCGCTATGCGGTGGTCGTCGTAAGTATCTATTTCAGCACCGTGAAGTTTTTCGCCGCCCCTGATTACGAGGTCGTCACCCCTGATTTCCACATGGGCACCCATTTTCTTAAGTTCTGTTGATACCGCTTTAAGGCGATCCGATTCTTTTATCCGAAGGTGTCCTACATTGCGTATTATCGTGTCACCCTCGGCAAATGCTGCTACAACCGCAAGAGTAGGTACCATGTCCGGCATGGAATTCATGTCCACATCAACTCCCCTGAGGCGCCTGCTTCCGGAAACAGCCACGATGTTTCCTCTGCGTTCAACCCTGCAGCCCATACGTTCCAGTATTTCCAACAGTCCTGCATCTCCTTGATAGCTTTCCTCAAAGACTGGCTCCGTTTCGATTGTGCCTCCAGTTATCGCTGCTGCTGCCCAAAAGTACGACGCCGTTGAACAGTCTCCCTCCACTGTCCATCTTCCGCCACGGTAATCTTGACCTCCCGGAATCTCTATTTCACTATCACCAAGCCATCGAAAGTGTATCTCTCTTTCTCTCATCATTCTCAGTGTCATTTCCACATAGGGGTAAGAAGCAATCGGTTCCAGCCAGCTCAGCCTGACTGTCCCTTTTGCGCAAGGTGATGCAATCAACAGCGAAGAAAGAAACTGACTACTCTTTCTGGCGTCAACCCTTATTTCGACCGTTCCGCCATTTCCTAGCCCGTTTGAAATTATTTCTACCGGAGGATAACCATGACGGATCAGAAAATTGCACTTAACTCCCAGAACACTCAGGGCTTCAACTACCGGCCCAACAGGCCGCTGCCTCATTCGCTCGGTTCCATCAAATATAAAGCGGCCTTTACCAGCGGCGGCGATTCCCAAAAGAAGACGCATTGATGTGCCGCTGTTTTTGAGAAATATTGGGCTGTCACACCTCTTCCAGCGCCATTTTGGGGGAGAAACAAACCATGTTGTTTTTTCTCGACGAAGGTTTACGCCCAGCCTTTCAAGGGCCTGGGCTGTCAGCATCGTATCTTCGGCTACAAGTGCTCCGTCCACGATCGATGGTTCGGATGCCAGGGCTGCCATAAGGAGTGCCCTGTGGGTCATGGATTTAGAACCCGGCAAAATCACCTTTCCGGATACCTTACCTGATGGTGAAATTTCCTTTGTCATCATTTTGCTCTGCTTTCGTGACTTTCTGAAGGACCCTTCTCATTGCCGCAACCGGTGCAGGCATTCCAAACCACCACTCAAACTGAGCTGCGCCTTGATAAATTAGCATATCCAGCCCACTTATCACGATGCAACCCAGCTTCCGGGCTTTTCTCAAAAAAGCCGTCCATACGGGATTGTATACCAGATCCATAACCACTGAACCCGGTTTTAAAATAACCGAACTTACTGGGAGCTTATCATCACCGTAACCGCTCATGCCGACAGGCGTCGTTTGAAATATGACTTCAAATTCCCCTCCTGCCGTTACATCATCAAGCGGAATCGCTTCGCATTCAAACTCTTCGGCAACCTCAACACCCTTTTCGTAGGTTCTGTTGGCTATTACAATTTCCCCGGCCCCCATTTGCTTTGCCGCATAAATAACTGCTCTCGACGCACCGCCCGCTCCGATAACGAGCACCCGTTTTCCATGCATCTGAATGCCTCGTTCCTGAAATGATCTCACTATTCCAATCCAATCGGTATTTCGACCCTGCCAGCCATTTTTCGACCGCTTAAGTGTGTTAACGGCGCCTATAGCCTTTGCCGAACTGTCCAGATCAGATGCAATTTTCAGCGCTCGTTCCTTGTGAGGAATTGTAACACTCAGGCCTCCAAAACCGACCCGCCATAGTGTTTCCAGATCTTGCTCCAGATTGGTCACTTCTAGTGCTACGTAAACAACGTTCATGTTAAGCACATTAAAAGCTTCATTCATCATCACGGGGCTGAGGCTGTGGCTAATAGGAGTACCTATAACCGCATACAGTTGGGTCTGTGCAGGGCGAATCATTGGTCGAATCTCCACCACTGATGTATTGCAAAACCAAACGTGCTACTCGGGCGTCAAATTGATGAGTTTGTTCTTGTCCCGTCGTCACAAATTTAACATAAGTCCATGGACTTCCTACAAAGAGACACACTATACGGCTCCATCTGCCGGCTGGCCCTAATCCATAGGCTATTACGTCTTTTTGCAATCTAGCTTTTGCTTCCGTTATTAGCTTGAGATAATAACAGCATTCTTCCGGCCTGTGAACCCAACCGGTAATGCGGATTACGTCAGGATTTTTTTCGGAAAGTTCCATGCACTTGTCGAAAAGAAGTGACTCTGATGGTGAAACCTCCTGTCCGAACCTGTAGAAGCACACAATTCTGGCATTTCCGTCACGGATTGCATCAAAAAATTCGTCCGGGCTGTCGTGTTCCAGTTCGACCCACTCTGCTCCATTCCTCACGGCTCGCTTCAGCAGAGCTATTCGTTCACTCTCACTTCCTTCAAATCTCCCACCATGCCTCTTGGGCCTACACACAATGATGACCGGCCAGCGCTGAGCTGCCATCAGACCGTCGAAAAAAGTGTACAAACCCGCACGTCCCGTAACACCTTCCCACAGATCGAGGCGGCATTCTATCATGTCCACGTCTGGATGCTTCATATACGCTGGGAATATACCCGGAGTGAATTGATCAAGGGTACCACACAACTTATATCGTGCCATCATTCCGCCCTTCCAGGTGATCGGTTCCAACCATTTCCGACCTTACCGACTCCCGGTTAATGCTAAAGGGTTGTTCTGGTAGCGCTTTTGGATAAGAACCTAAAACCTTCAGGTAAAGCAAATCCTTTCGCATCTCCTCTAGTGCCAGTTTTACGTGATCTTCCGTTTCATGTCCTTCCAGATCCACAAAAAAAAGAAAGTCCTTCTTGAACCGTTTGGTCGGTCTGGATTCTATGCGGCAGAGGTTTACTTCATGTCGGGCGCAGGGTTCCAATGCTCTGTACAGTGCTCCCGGTGCATGTGAAACTGCAAAGATGACCGATGTCTTATCATCTCCGGATGGATCGGTCTTTTCTCGCCCCATTGCAAAGAATCGAGTTACCGCTTCAGGATGATCTGCTATTCGTTCAGCAAGGACGTTCAAACCGTAGAAATGAGCCGCGTAGAGGTTACACAGGGCTGCCCGGCCTGCTTTTTCTCGACATAATTTCGCCGCATCAGAAGTGGACGAACACTCGAAATAAGACACCTTACCCAAATTTCTCGCAAGCCATATCCTGCACTGGTTTAGGGCTCTCGGATGAGCATACACTTCCTTAACGTCGCCAAGTTTCTCCACCGTCCCCGCCAGAGTATACTCCATCGCGATATAACATTCCCGCACAATGTAGAGATCATGTTCCATCAGGAGTTCCATTATCATACCGATGCTTCCTTCTAGCGTATTTTCCACAGGAACAACAGCAATGTCGCTCTGTTTGCACCGGACCGAGTTGAGCACATCGTCGAGGGAAGTGAAGGGGTGGTATTCGACTTCATGACCGAACAGGTAAATGGCTGCCAGGTGTGAGTATGTCCATGGCGGTCCTAGGTATGCTACCTTGACGGGATACTGAAGGGAACGAGAAGCGGCCAGGATTTCGCGGTAGACTGCCCTAAGCACAGCCGAAGACAGCAACGGTTCGTCGTTAATGGAGACGAGTTTTTTTAAAAGGGCTTCCTCACGTTCTGGATCAAAGAGAGAAAAACCTGCCGAGCGCTTTACCTGTCCTATCTGTTTCGATAGGCGCATCCTTTCGGCCAGCCAGTGTACGAGGTTTCTGTCAACCTCGTCTATCTTCCCCCTCAGCTCCTCGAGCATGTCCCGGGCTTTATCAACGCTCAGTGCTCCCATATCGTTTCCTCAACGGCCGTTCCGAAATGACGTCCCTTGATATCAGAGCAAACTACGAGAACCTCGTCTCCCGGTGAGAGTTGAGCAACGGAGAGTGCTTCTCCATCTGGTTTAACCAGTCGTATAGTTTCAGCATTTTGTAAAATGATAGAGCCGCTTTCTTTGTCTGTTTCGGCAGTAACGAGTAGAAGAGGACGCCTCTCTATTTTCGCACGTCCCACCACAGCCTCACGGCATTGCCCATCGGCTGACACTACCAGCACCTGATCTCCAGCTTTGAGTTCACATAGGTACTTGGTTTTATCCTCGGGAAGCTTCACGTAAGCATGAACACCGCCAGCATTGACGCGAAACGGTCGTGGAGCAACGTAAGGGTTTTCCAGTGTTTCACCATGAACAAGGAAAAGAAAAGAGCTGGAATTGCCGACGAGAAGCCCTTCCCCGTGGGTGAGCATGGTAACCATGTCCACGCAAACGCGATCGCCCAGACCTACGGGTGCAACCTGGATCACGCGGGCAACAACAGGTGTTATCCGTTCAGAAAGGCCGACCACCCCCCTAGCCATTTTTTTTACTAAGGCCGGATCAGATGCGCCAATCAACACCCCGTAAAATCCCCGCTCAAGAATCGTGGAAGCGAGTTCCAGCTCGTCTTCGGTTTCGACTTCTACTACAATGCTTCCACCCAACGCCACGAGGTTTTCCAATCCCACTATGTCCCACTTTTTTACGTGTAAGCAAACGATGCCTTGCCGCAGCTTTTCCTTCACATCTTCAATGCTTTCAGGGCCTTCGAAGCTGACAAAGAGCACGTCCCGCCCGGGGATTAACTCACCTTGGTCCGAAACCAAGCGTACCTTCCCAAGTTCCCGTATTTTTGATCCTACCTCTGAAGGGCACACGAAAGTTTCTATACCGCTTTCAAGGCCAGCCGTAACCAGATCTCTGTTCCATTTATCTACTCTAAGCCAAACTTCTTTCAAAGATCTACTCCCCTTGTGCTGATTTTTTCCTAGACTGATAAACTTAGAAAAGCATTGAAAATGTGTCAACAGACCATCGATAACCCTTTATAATGGCATCTGCCTGTGGACGAACGCTAAACCGATAACGGAGGAATTATGCGAAGACATGTCCTTTCTTTCATCTTCCTGCCAATTTTGCTCTTATCAATGTTTCATCATAGAGCTGTTGCGAAGACTGATAAGCTTACTCTAGATGGGGCTGTAAGAGAAGCCCTATCTAATAACTTTCTTATAAAGAAAGCCTGGAAGGAGCTTGAATCGGCGAAGGAAGAGGATCGGGTGGCGCTTTCCGATTTTTTTCCGAGTTTCAGCTTATCGTATTCGTTCACGAGACTGAAGGATGAGCCTTATGCGGTTTTCCAGAATCCCCTTGCGCCGGGCGGAGGAGCTAAAGTGCCTGTGGGAGATAGGAATAACTTCTCGTGGACTCTTCAGGTGAAGCAGCCGGTTTTCACTGGTTTTGCCCTGTTAAACCGAAAACGTCTTGCGGCACTGGGTGTCAATATCAAAGAAGTGGAAAGGAAAAGGGTAATTCTTGACGTAACCCGCGACGTGAAAATAGCGTATTTCAGAATCTTGCTGTTGAAGCGGTATGTTGCAGTGGCAAGGGAAGAAGTTGAACAACTATCTGCTCACCTTAGGGACGCTGAAAGCTTTTACAGACAGGGCATGATACCGCTGAACGATTTACTCAAGTCTAAGGTAGCCCTCGCTGCCGCTAAACAAAAACTGGTATCTTACGCAAACGACTACTGTGTGGCCGTGTCTCACCTTAACGTTCTTCTGACGCGACCCATTACGTCGGACACGGAAGTTGAAGATGTAACACCGCATAGAATTTGCACGTTTCCGCTGAAAAAACTTTTAAAAAAGGCGGTTTCCATGCGGCCAGAGCTTCAGGCTTTAAGAATGGCCGTAAAGCAGGTGGAACTTCAGGCAAAGTTAGCCCGCAGCGATTATTTCCCAAAGATTTACGCCATTGGGGGTTACACCCAGCAGGGCGAAGATGTTCTGGCAAAGGATAACGACTACAGTAATACACACAACGCAAGTGTTGGTTTTCAAGCTGAATGGACATTTTTTGAATGGGGAAAAACTCGTGCTAAGGTTCTCGCCGCTCTTTATAAAAAACAGGCCATAGAACAGGAGCTTGCCAATACGGAGGAACAAATAAAGCTACAGGTACGGCAGGCTCTTGCCGCACTTGAGACAGCCAGGGAAAATGTTAAGACTGCAAAAGTAAGCGTTCGCCAGGCGAAGGAAAACTTCAGAATTACCGATCTCCAGTATAAACAGAACATAACCACGTCCACGGAAGTGCTGGACGCGAGGACCTATTTGAGCGAAGCCGAAATCAATTATTATAACGCACTGTATGGTTACCTTATGGCAAAGGCTGAACTAGAGCGCGCAGTGGGCGTGTCGTCACTGTCGGATGATGTTACGAATACGCCATAATGTTTTTTCGGGAAGATATTGTTAACCCAGGTTATGCTCACAAATTACGAGGGAATCTCTTTCTTGGAAATGGAATATCGCGTAACTGACAGTTTTTTGAAAAGGTCCTCCTGAAAATACCTCATAGGAAAGGCAAGATCATGGATAAGAGGGAAACGATCAAGAATCTGGCAGATGAACGGCTGACACCCGGCAGGAGTAAAAAACGGATTGGTGTGTGGTTTGCGATTGTCGTTACAGCCGGATTTATCGTTATGACGATTTTCGGAAGTGCCCCTTTTAGCGGTACCCGTTCTGATAAAAAAAACCTTTTTCGTACGGAAGACGTCACAAAAGGTGACCTGATTGTAACGGTGACCGCCACGGGTACACTTGAGCCTGTTGATCAGGTTGAAGTAGGAGTTGAAGTTTCGGGGACAATACGCACCGTGGAAGTTGATTTCAACGACCCAGTGAAAAAAGGACAAATTCTGGCAAGGCTCGACACTTCCAAGTTCGAAGCCCAGGTTCTCCAGTCGCAGGCAAAACTGGATCTTGCCCGTGCAAAACTTCTGGATGCCCAAGCGAACATAAAACTTGCCCGCAGCAAGCTTGCGCAGTACAAACGGGCCAGGAAGCTCACAGGGGGCAAGCTCCCTTCGCAGATTGAAATGGACGAGGTAGAAGCGCAACTTGCCAAAGCCATTGCTGCGGAACAGAGCGCCAGAGCCGAAATTGCCAGCGCCCAGGCAGAACTGGAATACAACCGTATTAACCTTTCGAAAGCCATAATACGTTCTCCCATGGATGGGATTGTACTTTCTCGCAATGTGGAACCCGGCCAAACCGTAGCAGCTTCGCTTCAAACGCCCACCCTCTTTGTCATAGCCAGAGATCTTACCGAAATGGAGCTTCATGTTGATGTTGATGAGGCGGACATTGGGAAAGTTAAACCAGGTCAGAAGGCTTGCTTCACCGTGGATGCTTATCCCAACCGGGTGTTCAATGCAGAGGTTAAAGATATCCGCCTTTCGCCAAAAAGTAGTGAAGGCGTTGTGAGCTACGAAACGATTCTTTATGTCCGCAATCCGGGCGGTTTACTCCTTCCGGGCATGACGGCCACGGCGGAAATTATAGTGAGCGAAAAACGGAACGTGGTGCTAATTCCCAATGGTGCTCTCAGATTCAGAATGCCTGAGAAGACCTCGGGTGAAAACAAAGAGGTTGCCAGGAGAGGCCTTTTGGGAATGATGCTTCCGAAGTTTCCTCGGCGGGGGGGCTCTCATGATTCCCGCCTAACCATGCAACATAGTTCAGGTTCCCGTGTTGCCGTGTGGGTTTTGAAGGGTGACCGGCCTGAACGTATTATCATAACTGTTGGAGATTCTGACGGAATCAGAACAGAAGTGATTCGGGGCGACATCAGGCCGGGCGATAAAGTCATAGTAGGGTTGAGGCCGGCCGTTGGTGGTTAAGGAGATTGGCTTCATGCCTGGTGAGTCATTCGTAACACTTCGAAAGATTACAAAAGTATATGGGAGTGGTTCGGCGGCTTTTACCGCCCTTAAAGGCATAGATCTGGACATAGCAAAGGGAGAGTTTGTGGCGGTTATGGGTGCGAGTGGCTCCGGCAAATCTACATTTCTCAACATCCTGGGTTGTTTGGATAGTCCCACTTCTGGGAGCTACAAATTTAAAGGCCTGGAGGTGCACAGATTTTCTCTGAATGAAAGGGCTCTTTTCCGACGCCGTTTTCTGGGTTTTGTGTTCCAGAGCTATAATCTTTTGAGCCGAGCCACTGCCGTGGAAAATGTAGAGCTTCCATTAGTTTACCGCAGAATGCCCAGGAAGGAACGTCGTCTTATGGCTGAAAAAGCTTTGGAACTGGTAGGGCTTTCCGAGTGGGCTCATCACAGGCCTCAAGAATTATCAGGAGGGCAACAGCAAAGAGTTGCCATAGCCAGGGCAATTGTTACTAACCCCGAATTGATCCTAGCGGACGAGCCCACGGGAAACCTCGACAGCGAGATGAGTCATGAGATTATGAAGCTTCTTGTGAGTCTTAACCGTGATTTAGGTCTGACCGTGGTCATGGTTACCCACGAAGACGAAATGGCCCGGTACGCTCATCGCATAATTCGATTTATGGACGG
Source organism: Deltaproteobacteria bacterium (assembly GCA_019309115.1). Lineage (GTDB taxonomy): Bacteria > Desulfobacterota > Syntrophobacteria > Syntrophobacterales > Thermodesulforhabdaceae > JAFDGW01. The sequence continues at coordinate 13,274 of JAFDGW010000016.1, read as the reverse complement.
GATGATTGTAAATGGATCGGACGAGCTTTGGGACGCGAGGCAGATGAAATGATTTTCGATGCATTCATCATAGCAGTCCGAGAACTACGAAGGAATCTTCTCCGTTCTGTTTTGACGTCTCTCGGGATAATCATTGGTGTTGCATCAGTAATAACCATGGTAACGCTGGGAAATGGAGCTACCGAGCAGGTTCGTCGCCAGATTGCAAGTCTCGGCAGTAATTTACTGATACTTCACGTGGGGCAGGCACCTAGAGGCCACGGGGGCGTGAGAGGCAAAGCTCCCCCTTTTAAGCTTGAAGACGCTCGGGCTATTGCAAGGGAAATTTATGGAATTGAGGCGGTAGCTCCCGTTTCGGCAACTCCCATGCAGGTAATTCACGGAAACCGTAACCGCCTCACCAGCGTATTTGGCACGACTTCCGAATTTTTTGAAGTAAGGGACTGGCCTCTGGCGCGCGGACGGACATTTACGGTGGGGGAAGAACGGGCGGGGAAAGCAGTCTGTATTATCGGTCAAACCGTAGCAAAAGACCTATTCCCTTATGAAGATCCCATTGGAAATACCATTCGCCTTAAGAAACAGGCGTATCGGGTGGTTGGTGTTCTTGGGGAGAAGGGGATGTCTTCTTTCGGTACAGACCGCGACGACTTGGTGGTTATTCCCATAAAGACGTTCTTCCGGCGCATATCAGGTAATACAGACGTTGGGCGTATTGAGGTTTCCGTTATGGATGAAAGCCTGATGGAACAGGTCAAAATAGACATGGAATCGTTGATGAGGCAAAGGCGCCGGATAAGGCCAGGCGAATTGGATGACTTTCATGTTCGTGACCTGCGGGAAATTGCTGCTATCTTGTCCGGCACAACCCGCTCCATGACATCTCTTTTGGCTGCCATAGCGGCTGTGAGCCTTCTCGTTGGAGGAATCGGCATTATGAACATCATGCTTGTGGCCGTAACCGAAAGGACCAAGGAAATCGGCATTCGCATGGCCGTTGGAGCCTTGCCCGGGGATGTGCTGCTTCAATTCCTGGTAGAATCCGTCGTGCTGTCGTCTCTGGGCGGAATTCTCGGAATTATCCTGGCCATAGGCTGTTCGATATGGTTGTCGAAAATACTGCTTGTTCCATTTGCTCTTGACCCGTTTATTGTATGCATATCTTTTCTGTTTTCCGCGGCCATAGGTATCGCCTTTGGGTACTTTCCTGCCCGCCGTGCCGCTCATCTGAATCCCATTGACGCCTTGCGGCATGAGTGATGCGGGAGAGAGAACAGTGATGGTTTCATGGCTGTTCTGGTTGTGCCCCTGTGAAAACATGTGCTATTCATAAAACTGCTTGCGATCCTTTACTCGCCTGTCCAGCAAAAAGGTTTCCACATGGCAGTATGGTTTGAAATGCCCGTTCTGAAAAAATGCAAATGGTAATCGTATATATTTTTAAAGAAGGAAGAATGGAGCAAGGCTTTGTGTTGGCCGTAGGTAATTAAGCGTTACAGGGAAAGCAATGCTTTAGAAAGGGGGGATTAGATGCGGCTCAGGATAAAATTAACAGGGGACCAGGAATATCTTTTGCTGCCCATTCATCATAATGAAATATTACAAGGGATTATTTACCGCCACTTGGATCCACAGATTGCTGAACGTATACACGAACATGGCATTAAGGACCCTTATGGCACTCGTAGCCTGAAGCTTTTTACTTTTTCCAGACTTATTGGGTCGAGAAAACCCCGAATCGACCTCGAAAGACGGACAATAAAATTTTCTTATCCGATCTCCTGGGTCATTGCTTCTCCTCTCAAGGAGTTCATAGTTTCTCTTTGCAATAACTTACGCAGTCAACAATGTCTGCAAATAAAGGGACCCGGCATTCCAGATCAGGATGTTTACGTGAGTAGCGTTTTGCCTGAAGTACCACCGCACTATAAATCCCCTGTCGTGGTGGAAACTCTTTCACCCATCACAGTTTACAGAACAGAGAAAGTGAACGGTAAGAACTTCACTCGCTACCTGTCGCCCCATGAATCTGAATTCAGCGAGCTTGTTCTTTCCAATCTTGCCAGAAAATACAGAACCTTAAGGGATGATGATTTGAGCCTGGACGGACAGGCCTGTATCAAGCCCTTGCGGATCAACAAGCGGGAAAACATTGTTTACTACAAAGGTACCATAATCAAAGGCTGGTCAGGGGTATTTGAACTTTCATTACCCCCAGAGGTCTATCCCCTTGCTTTTGCCGCAGGTCTCGGAAGTAGGAATTCTCAGGGTTTTGGCTGCATTGGGATGTGGAGGGGTCATTTATGAGCGAAGAGAAATTTACCCTTTATCCATCAAACTGGCTTTATAATGCTGGAGTTATTGGGTTGCTGAGAGTGCTGGAAACAGGTGGTGAAAACGTTACGGATTTTTTGAGCCAGAATGGTGTATTAGAACTAAGTAGCTCTATATTTGACAAAATCAAATACGGGAAAGTCGAAATTCCGAAAGTAATAAAATATCTTGTGGATTATGAAGTTTCCGAAGAAGAATTAAAGGATTGGAAGAATGAAACAACTGGTAAGGGGAGTAGCAAGGAAACAAATGCTGATAAATACCGAGATTTTTATGAGCGATTCGGTAGGAGCGATTTTGGCTATAAGTTTGTAAGAGCAGGTAATAAGTTATTCGCTTCTAAAACACCATTTCAAAATCTTGTTCAATTTTCTGAGTGGCAGTCGTTTGAATATCCTGGCCTAGTTGCAAACATACCAAAGCTGATTGCGGTATCAGAGGGGGAAAAATGCGATTTGTGCTTTTGCTACCCTGTAATTATTAAGGACCCCAAGAGCAAATTACAGGTAAGGCTGACCCAATTGCAATCAACCCACCTAAAAGAGTTAGGATCGTCGCCTGAAAAATTTCCAAATGGATTTTGGAACATGAATCACAGTATGAGAATTTGTTTTCTCTGTTCTTTTCTCATAATTCACCATCGCTTTGCGTTTGTCCAGCTCTCCGACGGTTCGGAAATTTTTATCAATGCACCATCCTTTCAAGTTATGTGGCATCTCAATAAATTTGCCGTCGGGCTTTTAGGCACCTCGAGTTCTAAGAAAACACTTAATAAGAGAAATATTCTTGCCATGTCGGTAATTGAATACGCCACTAAAGTACAGACAACCCTTGGCGCCTGGACGGGGATGAACATAGAGGTAGTCAGTCGGCACAGGGACCAAGTTGAGTTCTCTAGCATGCCTTATGACGTAATTCAGCTTCTTTCCGATCGGAGGATTGCGGAAATCCTGAGCAGGATCGGAGAGTTTACAATTCTCAATCTGGTTCTTGATCGGGATTTTTCCCGTCTCATGGAAATGGGGTACCGGTTGTTAAGGATTGGGCTGAAGCCCCACAATGAGCGTAATAATAACTATATCAAGTATGTGCTTAAGCTGGACAAGAACCAGAAAAACCCTACCCGAGTGGCTGATCGCATTTTCAAGCTCTGCACCATCATTGAGGAAAAACGAAAAAGGAGGGAAGCGTATGGGCATAGGCACCGTTTTGCAAGAAGCTGAGCTGGAACAGTTTTTTGAAACATTCCAGCGGCAACTAGAGGGAAAACTTAAGGAACAGATAATCAAGGATAATCCGGTCTTCGAGGATTTTCAAAAGACCTATCGCGGTTTGCAAAAGCTTCAACGAGACTTTCAGAGTATGCTCCAGTGGGCTGCGGAAGATCAGCGCGGTAAGGAGGAGGAAAGAAGGTTTTGGGGACTTTATCGTCAGGTTGCTGGTTGGAATGCTTCACAGCTAATGGATGGCCTGAAAAAAACCGGTTATGCCTGTAAAAGGGATCCCGACCTGAAAGGAACCTTCGACCGTCAGGGTTACCGCATTCTTGAGCTTGTACGAGCAGGCAAACGGGACGAAGTATTTTATTCCATACTCCGAATCTTCGTCTCTGCGAAAAAAGATTTTCCTCCACTGCTGGCAGAAGCTTTCAAGCCCATTTATTCTGATGAGCTCTTTAAGGTTCTTTTATTCTCATTCTTGAGCGGTGTTCTGGGTAAGGAAGAAGACGAGTAGCGGGCAAACCAAATAAAGTAAACAGGAGGAACGCATGGCTAGTACAGTTAAGAATGTCACCGTCACGATTATTTTTGAAGGCTCCGCCCTGAACCGCGATGAAAAAATAGGAGGCAACATTCTCTCCATCAAGAAGCTCACCGTGAACGGTGAAGTTCGATCATTTATCGGCAAGCCTGCTATAAGGCATTATCTATTTCAAACGCTAAAAAACGCCTTCGGTTGGAAGGAGGCAAAGGTAAAGGTTACGAGGGTAAAGGTTACGATGGAAAAGGTTACGAAGCAAGTACCAGTAGTGCAGTTTGACATAGCGCAAGATGACATCATAACGAGTGAAGAGCTGGATGCGTTTGGATACATGTACACTTTGGGGGGACAGACATCGATCACCCGGAAAGCTCCCGTGGGTATCACAAAAGCTGTTTCTATCTCGCCGTATATGGCAGATCTTGTTTTTTATGCAAATCATGACATGGTGAAACGAGGTCAGAACCAGGGACTGGACGTGTACCCGAATCCATATAGCAAAGAGGAACATTTGTCGCTATATAAGCTGAGTGTAACCATAGACGCAGATAAATTGGGACAGGACACGTGGCTGGTTGACAACTATGACCCGAAAGCTGGAGTAATTACCCTCAAATCCAATGGAAGCAATAAAGCGGGAAATCTAATAAAATCTGTAAAGAGTCGTAACGAAATAAAAGTGCAACAAATCTCCAAAACCCCCAAGAAGTATGAAGTTAAATTTACCCTGAGCCCTGAAGATAAAAACCGAAGAATACGAAACATTCTGGAAGCCATTAGAGCAGGCTTTCATGCTCAGTCCAGTGGTGAAGCCAATACAATCGTTCCCCTATTTCTTATTGCTGCTCCCGTGAAAGTACCTTCTCCAATCTTCCATCCTTATATAGACGTTCGCCAAGAAGACCATCAGTGGAAGGTAATCGGCATTGAAGATGCGCTTGGAAACCCTTGGAGAGATGGAAAGGTTTACATTTGGGAGTGTGAAAGGTTGAAGGTAGATGACCGTTTAAAAGCCAGGAATGAAGACAAATTTACCTTTGACTGGGATGATTTACTAAAGGAAATCGGTATAGAAACCTAAGGTAAAAAGTTGACAAAGGGGAAAAAACTTTTGTATTCCCCTCAGTTTCTAAATTCCTGGCGGTTGCATTATGAAAATGTGGGGTAATTAGTATGCATGTGTTCAGAGTCAGGATTTATCAACCTCAAGCACACTATCGTGTACCTTTTACCTATCGACAGCGACATACTTATCCGATACCGCCTTACTCTACGGTAATCGGTTTCTTGTGCAATATACTGGGCTATGACAGCATGCCGGCTGAGTGTGAAAACCTGAAAAAGTTGAAAATTTCGATTGCCGGCCGATTTGAAAGCAAAACCACAGAATATGTATGGTTTCGCAATCTATCGAAGTCGGAGCATGAGAAGCGCTTTGGCACTACGGAGAATCGCTCTATTGGAGGCCATATTGAACATATAGGAGGTCAATCTCCTGTCCTTATAGACATCCTCAACGACGTGAGGGTGATTATTCACCTGGCCCACGAGGAAGAAAAATTTCTCGCAGAGGTTAACTATGCTCTTAGAAATCCTATGCGTCGTCTTGATGTTTTGCATCTCGGGCGCGCAGAGGACTGGATTGTCGTGGAAGAAATATCAAACATGTCCAAACTATCAATGTTTCAACTTATGCGAGTGGATGCCAACTTTGAACACTTTTTCTGGATTCCAGAAAAAATGTTCCTGCCAGCATCACAGAACGATGCTACGGATTTTGATCAGCTTAATGGTCTCATTTACAGACTTCCCACCTTCTGGACTGTCGAAAACTACGCGGAAACGCGCAATCGTCACGGAAAGCGCATCTTTGACCACATGACAGCCAAACTCAGTGAAGGCTTATTCACGGGAAAGCGTTTTCTTTTTGACAGAGATTGTAAACTCCCTATGTTTCTCGCCGACTTGGGAGGATAGCTATGAAAGCACCCTCGCCAATTTACGCGAAAGGCGGCGTAAAAGAAGCAGGCAAATTCATTCGCCTGCATGAGCACATACGGGATGCTCTGGAATCTTTCGATAGAATCAGTCACCATCTCAGTGATTCCCTGAGTGATCTCATTCGTCTTGCCATTGTGTGTCACGATCTAGGCAAAGTGCTTCCAGCTTTCCAGGTTCGGACACTCAAAAACAAGCATTACACCCCTAATTTTCCCCTTATCAACATTCCTCATTCTTTTTTTTCTATACTCTGGATAAATGAAGAAGAGTTGCAGAAGAAGTTAGCCAAGGATCATCGGGATCATGCTGAAGCTTACCGGGAGTTTCTGGTTTCCGCCATCGCCTATCATCACTGGCGGGATAATTTCTTTGAACTCATCAGCACTCCCAGCCAAGAGATTGCAGATTTACTGGACACAATAGACCCGGTAAAAGATCGGCTTCGGGAAAACCTGCTGGCAGAAATTCAAAGATTAAAGCACGAATGGCAGGATTTCATAGATTTTAATGAGAATATTGCTCGGGGCCTGCGAAACGGAGTTCCCTTCTCGGAGTATGCCCGTCCACCATATCAGCTTTATTTTCTTCCGAAACGTGCGGGCCTGGATGAACAGGATATGCGCACATGGATACTCATTGCCGGTTTTTTGCAGCGTGCAGATCACTTTGCTTCATTTTGTGAGGAAGAGGGGGAAGATCTACAAACAGCAGAAGTAGAGAAATATTCTCTTGGTTTTCGGAAGGTTAAAGAAATAGTAGAAACAAGAATAAAAGGGAAAGATAAAGGGAAATCGGTAAATATATGGCAAATCCAAGAAATTGAAGGTCATGAGGACAGGAATGTCATTTTGATCGCACCCACTGGTTATGGAAAGACCGAGTTCGCTTTTCTCTGGGGTAGTGACGAAAAGTCTTTTTACACGCTTCCCCTTCGAGCAGCGGTTAACCAGATCTATGCACGGGCCATCGGAATTTTTGGCCAGGATAAGACTGGCTTACTTCATTCCGACGCAGATGTTTTCCTTATGGGAGACGGCGGAGAAGAACAATCAAGCATGAAAGCCTATGATCTCGCTCGGCAGTTAGCTCTTCCTGTGATAGTTTCAACGGGTGATCAATTCTTTCCCTATGCCCTGCGTCCACCTGGATATGAGAAGATTTATGCCACGCTTTCTTACTCGCGGCTCATTATTGACGAAGTTCAGGCATACGATCCACGCGCTGTCGCCATTGTGGTCAAGTTCATAGAGGACACTGTGCGCATGGGCGGGAAATTCCTTCTAATGACCGCCACTTTGCCTTTATTTATCCTGAACGAAATTGACGATGCGATTGGAACTGACTGTTACGAAAAAATCAATTTATACAAAAAAGAAGAACATTGCCTTAAAGATATTAGGAAACATAAAGTCAAGATTGAGTTGATTGAAAATGATTCTAGCGAAGGCAATACTAGCTTTTCTCTTCCAGATGAACAATTGACAAAGATTCTGGGCCAGGCGAAGTGGGGCAAGCGTGTGCTTGTCGTTGCCAATACTGTCAAACAGGCCCAGGATATTTTCTGCAGGTTGAGGGAGAAAACAGAATCTGACAAAGACTTCAATGGCTTAAAAGACAAGCTCTGGCTTCTCCATTCACGCTTTACGCTGGATGATCGTAAAGATCTTGAAGAAATCGTTGCATTTGAATTCAGCAACCCCAAGCCCAAAGATGAATCTGAAGGAAAAATCCTCGTAGCAACCCAGGTTGTAGAGGCATCACTTGACCTTGATGCCGATGTTCTTTTTACCGAGATTGCCCCAATGGACTCCCTTGTTCAACGCATGGGAAGGGTGCTCAGAAGGTATGGACTGACGGTCAACCTTGATGACATACCCGAGCCAACAGAAGCGAATGTGGTTGTGTGGCTTTTTAAAAATGGGACAGAATCAGGAAAAGGATTGGTTTATAATAAAGAGCTTTTAAACCTCTCTTTGGCCTGGTTATTGAAAAAAGGGATTGGAAACCTGAAAGAAGTTCCCAACGAATACGCAAACAAAGAAAAAGAAATACTTTCGGAATTTTTTAACCGTGAATTTATAGAAGTCATCGCTGAGAACACGGGACAGGCCAAGAAGAGGAAACGTGGAAAGAAGAAAAGTCAGGACGTACTTTCCACAATTATTGACAGCAACCTTTGGTTTAAAGGAGCCGAATTTGAAATAAGCGAGTTTGAAAAGCACGAACTTGTCGAAAATTTCTACAAATCCCTACCAGCGGATAGTAGTTACCTCCTCAAGTTCCGGCAGACAAAGGACATTCTCGATGCTGGATACATGTCGGATCGCAAAGAAGAGGCCCATAAGCTTTTCAGAGAAATATTTACAATTTCCGTAATTCCAAGAGAAATGAAGCACGATTTTATCAATGAGGTATGCACGTTCTTCGGGAGGTACAAAAGTTCTCAGAGGCTTTACACCAGTTTTAAGAAAGAGATATTTGCAAAGTTCGTGATCCAGATTCCCTTTAGCATGGATCAAGAGAAAAGTCGCAGGTTTGAACCCGTCGAATTGTGGATAAGAGACCTGGAATGTCTGGATTCAATCAGTAATAACAATTTAAGCGAGGATTATGAACGTTTGTTGTCAAACGGGGATCGTAAGCGTCTATTACGATGGTGCAAAAACCTTTACTTTGCCGATTATAAATATGACAAAAAGTTAGGGCTTATAGATACTGAAGCAGGCGCCACAACAATTGAACCTGGCGAGATATGGTAAGCGATTTCAAGATCACCGGGAACCTTGTAAACGCTTATATGGTGTGCCATAGGAAGCTATGGCTTTACGCTCACCAGCTCAATCCCGACCCAGAGATGGATTTACTAGCCTTGGGACGACTCATAAACGAGGAGTCTTACAAAAGAGAAAAGAAAGAAATAGAGTTTGATAATCTGAAAATTGACCTGGTCACCAAGGACAGCGATCAGGTGGTAATTTGTGAGGTCAAGAAATCGTCAAAGGAACTCGAAGCCGCCAAAATGCAGCTTTTATTTTACATGGACCGACTCAGGCACAAGGGACTGAAACTCAGCGGCGAAGTTCGAATCCCGAAGGAGCGGAAGAAAATTGCCGTGGAATGGAATGAAGAAGCGAAGCGAAAGCTGGATGAGATTTTGCAGGATGTTGAAGCAATCTGTAAGGCGGAAACTCCTCCTCCCCCCGTTAGACGTGGATTATGTAAGCATTGTGCTTTTTTTGAGTTTTGCTTTGCCGGTTAAGGAGGATGTGAGTGAGGCAAAGTGTTTATATCTTCTCAGATGGAGAGCTGAAAAGAAAAGGCAACACTTTGTATTTTCAGGGAAAGGAAGGTAAACGATACCTGCCCATTGAGAATGTCAGGGAATTGCTTGTATTTGGCGAAGTTAACTTCAATAAGAGATTTCTCGAATTTCTGGGTCAACGTCACGTAGTTCTTCATTTTTTCAATTACTATGGCTATTACGTTGGCAGTTTTTATCCGAGAGAGCATTTCAATTCCGGGTATATGACTCTGAAACAATGTGAACACTACCTCAACCCTGACACGCGACTAACGTTAGCGAAGAAGTTTGTCCGAGGAGCAGCGGAAAACATGAGGCGAATCCTATTGTACTATGAAAATCGAGGCAAAGACGTAGGCCATGTAAGGGAAAAAATTGAAGACTTGACCGGCGCTGTCAACTCAATGAGCAGCCCGTCTGAACTCATGGCCATTGAAGGTAACATAAAGGATCTTTATTACCGGGCATTTGACACTATCCTGAGCTCTAAAGACTTTTTATTTGAAAATAGAAGTCGAAGACCTCCTCAGAATCGGCTTAACGCTTTGATAAGCTTTGCTAACTCTCTAATATACGTATATTGCCTCAGCGAAATATATCATACCCATTTAGACCCGAGGATTGGTTTCTTACATGCCACAAATTTTCGTCGCCTCACCCTAAATCTCGATGTGGCTGAAATATTTAAGCCCATTATTGGGGACCGAGTAATTTTCTCAGTCGTGAATAAAGGTATTATGAAAGCCAAGCACTTTGAAAGCAAGCTTGGAGGAACAGTCCTGACTGAAGAAGGGCGAAAGCTTTTTGTTCAACAGATGGAAGATCGGATGACAACCACTTTTTACCACAGGGGACTCCGGAGGCATGTTTCTTACAGAGAGTTGATCAGGTTAGAGCTCTACAAAATTCAGAAACATTTAATGGGAGAACGAGAATATGAACCGTTTGTAGCGTCGTGGTAGGTCATGTTTGTAATCTTGGTTTATGACATTCACGTAAGGCGAGTTGCAAAGGTTCTAAAAACTTGTAGAAAATACTTACACTGGGTTCAGAATTCGGTGTTCGAGGGAAAAACAACAGAAGGAAAACTTGCCCGGTTGATGGCCGAATTAAAACAGATTATTAACGAAGAAGAAGATTCCGTAGTGATCTACTGTTTCGAAAATACATGGTACAGTCGTCGGGAAGTCATGGGGCGAGAAAAAGGCGGAGAAGATTTCTTTCTTTGACAACCACAGTTGTCGTCGATTAGAGATAATGTCGTAAGCCCTGGCGATCGACGACAGGTATGTTGTGTTTTAACGTATTGAAAGATAAAGCTATATGAACCATGCGATTCAGCTTGACACAAACTCAAGGAAGTAGTTTTGAAATGCAAAAATATGCTTTCTTTTTAGATAAAAATGGATTGCGAGCCTACCTATGAGGAATTGAAACGCAGTTTTCTACTACATGAATCCTCGACACTACTTGATTGCGAGCCTACCTATGAGGAATTGAAACTTATCGTACGTAGTGAGACCATCTTCAGACGTAACAATTGCGAGCCTACCTATGAGGAATTGAAACGTGGTGTTGGAAAGTCAACAACTTTTTTGACGTCCGCATTGCGAGCCTACCTATGAGGAATTGAAACTTTCTTTGCTTGGCAACCGTGAGTAGCGCGGTTCCGATTGCGAGCCTACCTATGAGGAATTGAAACAAAGAAATAGACCTTACAGAATATGAAAAACTGCAGATTGCGAGCCTACCTATGAGGAATTGAAACACGGTATTCAATAAAACATTTTCCCACGAACCTTGCATTGCGAGCCTACCTATGAGGAATTGAAACCAGTTGTTATGAGCAGGGCGTATCGCTTACCAGCTTCATTGCGAGCCTACCTATGAGGAATTGAAACAAGGAGTGCCCTCTGGAGCAAGCCTGTTGTATTCAAATTGCGAGCCTACCTATGAGGAATTGAAACCGCTGATTGTCTGTTTGCGGGTTGCAGCGCGGTTGCATTGCGAGCCTACCTATGAGGAATTGAAACATTGGCTCACCCCGGTCGCCCCGGGCCGGAATGTGAATTGCGAGCCTACCTATGAGGAATTGAAACACTATATTTGGTGGTGCTGCAATGTCTGGCTTTTCAGATTGCGAGCCTACCTATGAGGAATTGAAACATATTTTCAAAAATTTTCCCTTGACCACATCCTTGAATTGCGAGCCTACCTATGAGGAATTGAAACCGGCTAGTGCTTTTGTTTTGGCAGCCGCCAACGCAGATTGCGAGCCTACCTATGAGGAATTGAAACTTACGACTAGGGCATTTGTCGCATGTTTCCTTGTCAATTGCGAGCCTACCTATGAGGAATTGAAACAGAGCGAAAAACGTTTTCAATCTGTGTGTTAAAAGCATTGCGAGCCTACCTATGAGGAATTGAAACTGTGTCTTACAAAGAGCACGGATCTCCATAACTCGCATTGCGAGCCTACCTATGAGGAATTGAAACCCTGAAGTAGGAGATGTACTATGTTTAAAAGAAAGCATTGCGAGCCTACCTATGAGGAATTGAAACTAAGAAAAAGGAGAAGATGAAATGCTGGCAGAGGCAATTGCGAGCCTACCTATGAGGAATTGAAACATCGCCATGAATCCCGCCAAATTCATGAAGGGTGTTATTGCGAGCCTACCTATGAGGAATTGAAACTTGCACCAACGTAGCCCTAGTGAGTGGGACTACGGCATTGCGAGCCTACCTATGAGGAATTGAAACTCTATTACTGACTCAACATCATATTTAATTGGTTTATATTGCGAGCCTACCTATGAGGAATTGAAACGCTCTTTTGTTTCTTCCTGAGGCGATGCCTCCAACAATTGCGAGCCTACCTATGAGGAATTGAAACCCATGCCGGCTGACCGTCGCACTTGGTGGCATGGTATTGCGAGCCTACCTATGAGGAATTGAAACGGGTAGAGGCTCGCAGTATAGAACCTGCAAGTTCGATTGCGAGCCTACCTATGAGGAATTGAAACTTTGAGCATCTTTCTCTATTGCCGCCCTGAGCTCTTCAATTGCGAGCCTACCTATGAGGAATTGAAACATTGCTTTCCCCACGGGGTCAATGATCGCATTAATAATTGCGAGCCTACCTATGAGGAATTGAAACCCTGGTTAAGCTACGCCATTGCGAAGCATCGCATTGCATTGCGAGCCTACCTATGAGGAATTGAAACGTCTTTGCCCTTTTGTGCGCAGATTTCAGAAAGCGTATTGCGAGCCTACCTATGAGGAATTGAAACATCTTGAGCTGAATCACCAATACAATCGCCACAGAAATTGCGAGCCTACCTATGAGGAATTGAAACGTACGAAGTCGATCTCACGAGCAGGAGATGGCGGAATTGCGAGCCTACCTATGAGGAATTGAAACTCTTTTCAGCAGCGATTAGCGTTGTACCAGAACCACATTGCGAGCCTACCTATGAGGAATTGAAACCTAATTTGGCATTCGAAGCAAATGTATCAAGCAACTCATTGCGAGCCTACCTATGAGGAATTGAAACTCGCAAAGCACTGCACAGCTAAGCTACGCTGCACCCATTGCGAGCCTACCTATGAGGAATTGAAACCTGGATCGATTACCGGTTCCAGAGAAACCCAAGTCTATTGCGAGCCTACCTATGAGGAATTGAAACTACTTTCCCCAGGGTGGCAGGATATTCCAAAACAATATTGCGAGCCTACCTATCCCAAGTTTGTCACCCAGAAAGCGTTTTTCATTGATTTTTAGCATCTATTGTTCCGTAAGCTATTGAAAATTTTAGATCTGGTTACCGAAAAGTGCTCTGTAGTGTTAGATATCCAAAATATTCTATTGACAAGCCCT